>NZ_JBHULZ010000041.1:37361-613472 GCF_042684705.1 Mesonia sediminis | reverse complement strand
CTAAAATTTAGCTTGCAAACATACAATTTAGCGCTAGTTTCGTAAGCCTAGACTTTTTTGCTACTTTTTTCGGCGATGGAAAAAAGTAGAGGATTAAGAAATGGGTATTTTTAGTTTTCGATTAGTAGTTTATTATAATGGAAACTATAAAGATATTCGCTACTTTTCGACTGCACCTCGATACTTCGTATTTTTCTTCTATCGTCCAAAAATCCAAAACTCGGTGTGACAAGGTAGGTTTTAAACGCCCTGTCACTTCGAGTGGGCCAGCTTAGCCAACAGGCATTTATGCCGTAGTTGGACTCGCTGGGCTGTATCGAGAAGTGATTTAATGGAAACTTTAAAAGTATTAGTTACTTTTCGACTAGCTCTCGATACACGTTCTTATGGCTCTCGCCATAAAATCGCACTCGAGCTGACAAGGCGTGGTTTTAAACTACTACGTACTTGGTGCGAGCTTTTGGCAGTCCCGACCTCTTGCTAGTGCGCAATTGCATCGCGTTCTCTTTACCACATTTCAATCAATTGCTCAATTCATCATTCAAGTATAAAACTAAAACTCACAAAATAAAGACCTTCTGAATTATGAAACTTGTAATTACGGCTCCTATTTTAAAAAGGGTGTTATTTTTATCAATCTGCTGACCACAGATTACAAAAACTACAGGCTGAAATCCTGCGGGAGCGGGCGATGCTTCCATAATTACAAACATTCCATAAGTAAAAATCACAATACAAATCGATAAGAGCAAAATCAAAACGGAAAAGTTTGTATATTTATCGACCAGCATCAAACTAAAAACCCATTAATTAAGAATTTATTATGAGAGAGATAAGCTTATTAATTATTTGCTTTTTTACAATTGGTATAACAAAAGCTCAACAAAAAGCAGTTACAGAAACGGGGGACCAAGTTATTCTATATGATGATGGTGTTTGGAAATACCAAGATGAAAACCAACAGTTAGAGAGAAAAATACGAATTAATCCTAAAAAATTTGAAAGAGATGAAAACTCTACATTTCTATTAAAAAGCAAAAACCTTAATATAGGTTACTATTTAAATCCTAAACAATGGTCGTTTAATAAATCTATTGAAAACCCTGACGCGGAATATGAACTTGCGCTAAAGGGAGAGGATTTGTATGGTTTAATCATTACCGAAAGAGTTGAAATACCCTTAGAAACCCTTAGATCAATAGCACTTGAAAATGGAAAAACAATCGTACCTGACTTAAAGATTGTAAATCAAGAGTATAGAACCGTAAACGGCTTAAAAGTACTTCAAATTCGGATGGATGGCAATATGCAAGGAATTAAAATTACTTATTATGGGTATTACTATTCTAATGATAAAGGAACAGTGCAATTCATAACTTATACTTCTCAAAATTTATTGGATAGCTATTTACCGGAAATTGAAAAACTGCTAAATGGGATTGTAGAATTGAATTAAATAAAATACAAGCTAATATAAATATTAGCTAGTGCGCGATTGCATGGCGTTCTCCTAACCACATAGCAATCAACTGCTCAATTCATCATTAAAGTATAAAACTAAAACTCACAAAATAAAAATCTTCAGCATTATCAAACTTGTAATTACGGCTCCTATTTTAAAAATAGTATTTTTTATCAACCTGCTAATAGGTAGAAGACCACAGACTACAAAAACCACAGGCTCCAATCCTGCGGGAGCGGGGAGAAGCTCCTGTATTCATAACATTTTAGATTTAATAAAATTGATTATATTTTTAAATCTCCCTTCAATGACTTCTTTTTGGTTTATTCTAATCATAAAGTCATTCTTTTTTACAGGGATTAAATAAGCTGTTTTACCTATAACTTTAAATTCTTTAATTTGATTCCAATTCCTTCTAAGGGAGTTCTCATCATCCTCTTTTTGAATTATAACACACTCGTTATCCATAATTATATGAACTTTCCCTTCGTATAAAGTATTTTTTTCATTATTTACTTTTTTTATGGTTTTTAACAGTGAAAAAATACTATACAATATCATTCCTGAAATTCCTACACCTAATGAAAATACTAATAACCCTATAATTTCTGGAAAAAAATATAGGTAAGATGCTTTATTTAAAAAATGTATTAAAGTGATAGCAACATAAATTAAAACAACGACAACAAATGGTCTATTCAATATTTCAAGTACCAAATACTTGACAGAATCTTCTTTATAAGACTTGAATTTTTGACAAATAACTACTTTCATATCCTAATCATTACTTTCCCATCATTTTTTTGTAATAATAACGGCTGCACCAGACAGTCCAACTCCAGTTCCCCACTGACCATATTTGCTGAATTTTTGAGAGTTGAGTCGCATCAATGCAGGTTTTTGTGTTGCAAAATCTTGTAAAGCTCCTCTACCTTGTCGATACATTGAATCTGAAACTTCATCTGTAAAACCAGGTAAAGTTCTATTTAATGCGTTAGGATTACCCCGCTAGTGCGCGATTGCATCGCGTTCTCCTAACCAAATTGCAATCAACTGCCCAATTCATCATTCAAGTATAAAACTAAAGTTTACAAAATAAAAACCTTCTGAATCACGAAACTTGTAATTGCAGCTCATATTTTAAAAATAGGATTTTTTTATCAACCTGCTAATAGGTAGAAGACCACAGGCGGCAATCGTGCGGGAGCGTAGGGAAAGTATTGCAACAGTAAAAAATAATTTAAAAATCAAAGAATAGGATTTAATTCGTAACTTTGATATTATGGATCTAAGTTTAGAAAATAAAAAAATTGAATTAATTCAATGGTTGTCCACATTAAACGACAAGTCTTTGATTGATCAACTAATGAAAATAAGGGATAAAGAAAAAACCGATTGGTGGAAGGAAATTTCTGCTGCTGAAAAAGATTCTATTGAAAAAGGAATTCAAGATGCAGACAATGCAAAATTAACTTCTCACCATAAGGTGAAAGATATTTATGAAAAGTGGTTATAAAATTCTATGGACCGATCACGCCATTTCTGAACTTAAAGCAACCATAGAATATCTTGAAGCGAATTGGACTGAGAGAGAACTAAGAAAATTTGCCGCAAAATTAGATCACACTATCCAACTGATTTCAAAAATGCCTGAAATTTTCCCTGAATCAATGGAGAAAAAGAAAACCCGAAAAGCTGTAGTCGATGTCCACAATAATTTATACTATAGAATCAATAAAAATACCATTGAGATTGTGTCCTTATTTTCGAACAGAAAGAATCCAAATAAAAAAAGAACATAAGAGTATTGAGCCACAATGCAAATAAGTCCTTACTCTCACTGGTTTAATTTAACTAACGACAAAACAGACAAGGCAGGTTTTTTCACCAAAGAATAATAAGTAGAAGTACCATTTAAACCCGGCCTATCGAAAATAGGGCGGAAAATTGGCAGTGCTTTTTAGATATACGTGGATATAGCAATAACAACATCCATCAGCCCACGTCAAAAAGCGTTTCAAAGCAGCGCTTTGCAATCTTTTTCTTCAGTATAACTTGTGTTTTGCGTGAAGAATTGGTGAAGCCTTGGAACCAATTTAGCAAAATACAAGTGGTTTTCAGCTTGCCTGAAAAATACCTCAGAAAAAGTGTACTTTCTTTTGTTTCGTTTTCTCCTGTATCCGACGAGCGCAGCGAGAGGAATACACCGTAAAGAAAATGAAAATTAGGACATAGTATTATCAATGAATTGTAAAAGAGTAACTTTTGAAAATATAAATAAACTCGCTACTTTTCGGCTGCACCTCGATACAAGGGTATTTGCCTATCGGCAAAAACCCCCACTCGGTGTGACAAGGCAGGTTATTTTATAAAAAGAATAAATAGAAATACCATTTAATCTTGGCCTATCGAAAATAGCGCGTAAAATTGGCAGTGCAGTAAGCGTTGAAAATTTTAGGCTGTTTGAGACCGATTGGAAATCGGGTGAGTTCCTAAAATTTAGCTTGCAAACATACAATTTAGCGCTAGTTTCGTAAGCCTAGACTTTCGTAGTCCCCATATTTCGGGGTTTGCTACTTTTTTCGGCGATGGAAAAAAGTAGAGGATTAAGAAATGGATATTTTGGGCTTTCGATTAATAGCGTATAATAATGGTAACTATAAAGATATTCGCTACTTTTCGACTGCACTTCGATACACGGGTGTTTGCCTATCGTCAAAAACCCGCACTCAGTGTGACAAGGCAGGTTTTAGAGTTATTTTACATACCAGCAGCCCACGTAAAAAAGCGATTCAAAGCAGGGCTTTGCAATCTTTTTCTTCAGTATAACTTGTGTTTTACGCATACATTAGGCAGAACAATAGAATTAAAGATAAATTATATACCGCTATCTACTTAGCGCGACCCTTAGGGAGTCCCGAGTATTCGCGGGATCTCGATATAATTTTTTATGGCTTTCGCAACAACCGCACTCGCAGTGCCAAATCGTGGTTTCAAAACATTTTAAAAACTTAAGTAGGCATCAAAAAAAAAGCATCCGCGTTGGCGGATGCTTTTTTATATTTTAGCAACGGATTAGTAATTCCACATATCCGATTCAAAGTTACGTATAGACTCTTTGATACGATTTGATTCTAGCAACTGCATCAAGGTGTTGTCTGCAATGTACTCATCTACTTCACGGTCACCGTATACGTTATCTTCTTTGTAAATCATGGCGTCGAAACGTCTTGAGTTTAACAAGTGATCAAAGGTAAGCGGGTGTGCTGTGTTTTTAGCATTGAATACATAATTGCTATGCAACTGCTTTCTGATTTCGGGATAGTATACCCAGAATAATTCTACGGGCACAACCTCTAAGTCTGGATTCTCCTGTTGCTGCAATTTGTTTTGAGCAGAGATTACTACTGGTGCGATAGCCAACAAGCGGTATTTTAACTCGCCTTGTCTTTTATCGAAGTACCAGTAACCTCTAATCTTATAAGCGTGAACATCAGCTGGCTTGATTTCGGCCATTGAATAATGCCACTCTTCTAAAGGCTCTCCTGCATTTTCGGCTGCGATACCCGCATCGTTTAATACCTTTACAGACAAGTTGGTCTCCAACTGATCCATCGGGTATTTCTGATGAAAGTAAGAATCCATATACATGGTTACCTGGTCGGTTTTCACCGCGTCGATAATCACCTCAAACAAAGATTTTCTTCCTTGGCTGGTCTTATCTAAAGGGTAAAGCAAAGGGAAGTTCACTCGCTGATTCAAATCTATGTATTCCCAAGTTGTTTTTGCCCACAAGATATCTCTATCGTCTACATAACCGTAGTCTAAAGGTTCCTGGTTGGCATCATTCTGCACTTGAGCCTGACTTTTCTTCCCGATCTCTTCTGGTGATTCTGCATTTAGGATGTTCAGCTGCGCGAAACTCGCAAAGCTAAATCCTAGTGCAGCTAACATAAATAAACAACTCTTCTTCATATACGTTTTTAATTTTATATTAATCTTGTAGTTCTATAATTAATGGATTTACTCGTTGCAATTTGTACTTCGAGTTACCGGCTACTTTAGCCTGGATGTCAAAAATCTGAACTACCGAACCTCTTTTTGCCGAGTTCAAGGCTGCTTTTGCAGCGGCATTTAAACGGTTACCATTAACTTGTACTACTGGTTTACCCATTACCTGGAATTTAAATCCAGATACATTTAAATTCAAGTCGAAATCGAAGTCTGGTAATTTGGCTGCAATCGGTGATACTTCAACGGCACGCTTACTCATACGAATAGCACCATTACCACCATCTTTAGCTCCGATAACTCCTAATGGACGTGGAATTTCTTTGATACGGAAAACCTTGCTAGAGGATACTGATTTACCTCCTGGTAAAGTTCCAGACACGTTAATTTTAACCTCTCTTGCTTTTACGTTGGTTACATCCATCACATAAGCTCCGGCTCCGCTTGCTGGAGATAAACCAGGTGCTTGAGCATTTACCTGTGGTACACCAGGAATAGAGATGGTCATTGGGTTTTTAACTCCACGGTAAACCACGTTCATCTTATCGGCTGAAATTACAGCTGAGTTAGGTTCAGGAATTACGGTATAAGCGCTCTTTACAGGAATGCTTACAATCGAATCTCCTTCTTTAAACTGCAACTCTCCATTGATTTCTTGCTGCCCCACGTTTCCGGCTGGGAATTCTAATTCTACCTGACCGGTTTGGTTTTCTAATTCTTTGTTGTTGATTACTACTTTATCAAAAGTAAGTGAGTTATCAAAACGACCCAATACTACTTTACCTTTAAAGCTCTCTCCACTGAAGAATGCTGTTTTTTCGGGTACCACAATTGCCTCGTAATTACTCATCGATAATTGCGAAGTCATTTGACCTTGCAACATAGCCGATAATACTTGGCTTTCTGTAGTTTTAATATCTGCTTGAATCTTAGTTAATTTAGTTACCGATGCGATTAATGGGAAACCAACATAGTGATAGTTTACCCAGTGCTTCTTAATTCCGTCACGTGTAGCCACTTTATTATCGTCACCACCGGTTGAGAATTTATCGGCAACATCTTTTTTGATATCGTCATAACCTTCTCCTAATTCTCCTATAACCGTTTGGCGATAAGCGATGATTTTATTCATCAACTCCTCCCCTTTAGGTTGTAGTTTTCCACCTTTCCAGAACAACTCATCGAAATAAGCTGTCTTGTCCATAGTTTCGTAATCTTTAGGATCTTTTACTCCTTCTAATGCACCGGCTTTTAATTCACCGATGAAGTTATACAAGTCTGATGAAGCTGCGCTAATTTTAGCCGCTTTTTCTTGTAAAGGCTTGTATTGTTTAGGTTGTTCTGAAGCTTTTTCGGCTAGACCGGCCATAAAGTTGGCATTACGAGCGGTAGCCGCTGTATTGGCCTCATTAAAGCTTTCATTGATTGAACCAAAAGCAGACAATACTTCTTTTGACATATTTAGGGCCATCATTGCGATGAAAACCAAATACATCAAGTTAATCATCTTCTGCCTTGGGGTTTGTTTTCCTCCTGCCATAGTTAAATTTTGTAAATATTAATAATTCAATTTAGACTTAGGCGTTAGGACGCATTGCCGTTAACATACCTCCGTAAACATTGTTTAAGTTTGATAGGTTGCTAGTTAAGCTTTCCATTTCAGACTTTAACTTCACCGCGTTATCTGCTACCGCTTGGTTTACTTCGGCTTGCTTGCTAGTAGATTCTAATTGTACTTTGTAAAGGTTGTTTAAAGATTCCATTTGAGATGCCGCTAAGGTCATTTCTTCGCTGTATTTCTTTTGCGAAGCAATAGCGTCTACTGTTGGAGCCATATTTTTTGCCGCACCTTCGAAGTTTTTAATACTTTCTCCTAAGCTTGCCATTAAAGCTCCATCTATCTTAGCTTCTTTCAACATATCGTCTAATTTCTTAGAAAGGGCACCTTGCGCATCTTTAGGATCTTCTACTAAGGTATTTCGCTTAGAACCTGAAGAAGCACCTCCTGCCAATTCTGGGTAAACCAAAGACCAATCTAATTCATCATCTACTGGTTCGAAAGCTGAAATAGCGAATACTAATGCCTCTACTACAAGACCAAGGATTAACATCTCGTTTCCAAAAGGCCAGTGCATAATTTTAAATAGTGCTCCTAAGATTACTACCGCTGCTCCTAGACCATAAACCATATTCATGATTTTCTTTCCTTTTTTTGACTTTGCCATAATTTAAATTTTAGTTGTTTAAGTTAAGTTTAATTAAAATTGAGTTTGTTGTTTGTTGTTCTTATCTCGGTGGCTGATTCAAGTCTAAATCATTACCTAAATAATCTTGTACTGTTCTGAAACCGATATAACTTCTTGCCGAATCTGCATACTCGTAATCTCTCGAGCTTACTTGTAGGAAATAGGCTACATCTTTCCAAGAACCTCCGCGCACTACTTTACGCTTGTTGTTTTTATCGTTTACGTTCGGGTTCATC
Organism: Mesonia sediminis; assembly: GCF_042684705.1. Taxonomy (NCBI): domain Bacteria; kingdom Pseudomonadati; phylum Bacteroidota; class Flavobacteriia; order Flavobacteriales; family Flavobacteriaceae; genus Mesonia; species Mesonia sediminis. The sequence continues at coordinate 605,517 of NZ_JBHULZ010000041.1, read as the reverse complement.
GACGAGTAGTAGTCGTATGAATCGTCTGAGTAAGATGAGTTTACCCACTCGGCCACGTTACCGGCCATATTGTATAAGTTAAAATCGTTAGGCTCAAATGACTTGGCCTCTACGGTATACAAAGCTTGGTCTGCTGCATAATCTCCACGCAAAGGCTTGAAGTTTGCCAAGAAGCATCCGCGATCGTCTTTTGCATACGGCCCACCCCAAGGGTAAGTAGCCGATTCAATTCCGCCTCGAGCGGCATATTCCCACTCTGATTCAATTGGCAATCTATACGTATTCACGTTATGCAAACCTTTTTCTTTACGGTAAGCATTATGCTTTAAAGTTCTCCAGTCACAAAATGCTTTGGCTTGTTTCCAAGAAACACCCACTACTGGATACTCATCATAAGCCGCGTGCCAGAAATAGTCGTTATGCATAGGCTCGTTATACGAGTAGCTAAAATCACGAATCCAAACTGTGGTATCTGGATACACCTCAACTTCTTCGGTTTGAATGAAGTTGGAACGGTCGCCACGAGAACGGGCCGCAGCATCCATATCCATAGTTTTATAGCTGTATTTGAATTTAGTTACATCCATAAGACGCTCGCCGTTGTACGACTGGTCTTGAGGCAAGTACATTTCGTCCATTACATAAACGTAAGACTCGTCTGGATACTCATCGGTTTTCCAGATGATATCTACATCCCAGTTCAAACGCTGGTTATTAGGGTCGTAGTGTTTTGAATACTGCTGGTAAGGCGTTTCTTGTGCCTGACCTCCTTTTTTATTGTTGGCATTTGCCGAACCTTTAAAGGCGAAATCGGCAATACTCGCGGTTTTACCTCCTTGGCCACCGCCACCGCCGCCGGCTAGCTCTGCCTCCTCGGCAAGTCGTTGTCTGATGATGGAATCTCTTACCCAATGTACAAATTCACGGTATTCTGAGTTCGTAATTTCGGTTTCGTCCATATAAAAGGATCGAACGGTAACCGTTTTGGTTGGGGCATTGTTCAAGCCAGCCACATCATCGTCAGATTTACCCATAATGAATGAACCACCGGGTACCAGTGTCATTCCGTAGGGCTTCTCTGCATGCCACTGCTTTCCTTTTACTCCAACTAATTGACCTTTGTCTCCTCCGCCACAGCTGGCTAAGAATGAAACTAAAGCAAGAACTGAAAAAACTTTCTTCATAACTATATCAGGTTAAGATAATCTAATTTTAAGGGCGTAAACCTATTTAATAATTTCCAAAAAAACAATTTTTTATTTAAAAAAAAGTTAAAATTGGCGACAAATTGCTGACTATAACTCGTTTTTTATTCTTGCTTTCCACCAAATGGCTGGTAGGTTTTGGTTGCAAGCGCTCTCATAGTCTTCATAAGTACATGGCAATAACGTCGTATTTTCTAATTTATTGTTAATTTTTTTTGCAATTGGTACCTCAAGCCACCATCTACCGGTAAGCTGACTCTTATAAAACGTTAAAACATCGGTATCTACCGGAACTTGGTACTTGATAAAATCTTTTTTAGCGCTGGGTGAATTTTCATCCTTTCGGTACACCACCCCCTCGATAAAATACCACATAATTTGGGCTACAAGGGTATTGGCTGCTTGGCAATTGGGCAAATCGTCTAAATGATAAAGTCCCATACTCGAAACTTGATCTCCCAAACCAGCGTAGCGGGCAATGGCGCAAATCTCCCGACCGTTAAAGCCATTGGCCGTCAAATTGGGCGCCGCCAAATGAGCGGGCTCGATGGCATTTACATCGATACTAGCCATACTTGCGTTTCTAAATACCGGCTCTACTCGCTCGATTTGTTGACAGACCTCGCCTAAGCGATAGGTATCAAAATAAAGCTTCTCGAGTAAGTTGATCTCTTCTTGTGCATTGTAAAAGGTTTGGTAACCTATATTGGAATAATGATACAAGTTGAAAGGCTCTTCAACCACCATTTTACCCACATAAGAATAGGGCCCAATAGGGGCGGCAGTATCACCCAAGTCGAATTTCGCATCTACATTCACATAATGCACCATTTGCCCGTGGTTGTCATAAGCTCGGTATTGGGCATAGGCCAAATCTTGGCTACCCCCCAGTATCAAAAGAATGGTGTTTTGCTCTAGGCAATGCGCTAAACATTCGCGCAAGGCAAAATAGGTATCCTGAGGTGTGGCACCGGCTCGAATATTACCCAAATCGGCTAGTTGTAGCGGCCAATTGCCGCGGTGCATATGATAAAAAGCTTTACGGATGGCTTCCCAGTTTTCAAAATCTGGGTTTTGCGCTTGTGTAGTGCGCGAATCTTTTACACCCAAAATAGCCACCTGCACATTTTCTAAATCGGGAAAAGCGCCAGCCTCCCGGTAGGCCTGTATTTGCAAGCCTATACTCCCCTCGCCCAAATCTAAGGTTTCAAAAAAAGTTTCGGGCAAGGGAGTAAAAAATGATGTATTCATAAATTATTAATCGGCTTAAGATTTTTTGGTCGTCTTCTTTGTAGTCGTTTTTTTCTTGGCCGTAGTTTTCTTTTTGGTAGCGGTTTTCTTTTTTGTAGTCTTTTTCTTTCCACCTGCCTTCTCAAGCATCGCCTTCACTTCTTCTAAAGTAAGGTTTTCGGCATCGGTGGTTTTAGGTAATTCTACTTTGGTCTTTCCTTGGCTTAGCTTAAAACGTCCCCATCTGGCTTTCTCTACCTTTATCCCTTCTTCTTCCCAGTGGTGAATCAGCTTATCGCGTTCTTTTTTCTTTTTGTCTTCGATTAGCTCGATAATATCGGATTCACTCAGGTTATCGAAATCGTATTTCTTATTTACATTGATAAAAATATTGTTCCATTTGATATACGGACCAAAACGACCTACTCCTTTTTGCACGTCTTTACCCTCATAAGTATAAATAGGCGCATCGGCTTTTTCTTTAGCCTTGATCAATTCCATCGCACGTTCAAACGTCACATCTAACGGATCTTCGCCTTTATCTAGAGAGACAAACTTTTTCCCATAACGCACATACGGACCGTAGCGACCGTTATTCACCTCAACCGCTTCGTCTTGGTATTCACCCAATTTCTTAGGCAACTCAAACAAAGCCATAGCCTCTTCGAAGGTAATACTGTTTAAGGTCTGATCGGGTCCTAGGCTGGCAAATTGTGGTTTCTCCTCATCTTCAACCGAACCGATTTGAACCATGGGTCCGAATCTTCCTAATCGAGCACTTACCGGTTTGCCCGTTTTGGGGTCTTTACCCAGTACGCGCTCTCCTACTTCACGTTCGGCATTTTCGGCTACATCTTTTACGGTAGGATGAAACTCCTGATAAAAAGCCTGCATCATCTCCGTCCACTTCTCATTCCCTTCGGCAATATCATCAAAATCTTGTTCTACTTTAGCAGTGAAATTATAATCTAAAATATTACTAAAGTGCTGTACTAAAAAGTCGTTTACTACCATACCTACATCAGTAGGGATAAGCTTACCTTTATCTGATCCTACCATTTCGGTTAGGCTTTTTTCGCTGTACTTGTCTTTTTTCAGCACCAGCTTGGCATAGGCACGTTCTTTCCCCTCTATACTTCCTTTCTCAATATACTTTCGGTTTTGAATAGTCGATATGGTGGGCGCATAAGTTGAGGGTCTACCAATACCCAATTCTTCTAGCTTTTTAACCAATGAAGCTTCGGTATAGCGGGCGGGTGGACGGGTAAATCTTTCGGTCGCGCTGATGTAGTTGTTGTCGAGTTTATCGTTCACCTTCATCGCTGGTAAAAGACCTGCTTGCTCTTCTTCTTCATCATCGGTTCCCTCTAAATAAACTTTTAAGAATCCGTCAAATTTCAAGATCTCTCCGTTGGCTGTGAATTGCTTATCGTGCTTATCGGCATCAATTTTCACCACAGTACGCTCCAATTTAGCATCGCTCATTTGCGAGGCAATGGCACGTTTCCAAATGAGTTCGTATAAACGTTGTTGGTCTCTTTCTGCCGGCACGCTATGGTTCTCAAAATGCGTAGGTCTTATCGCCTCGTGCGCCTCTTGAGCACCTTTGGATTTACCTTTATAATTACGCGGTTCTAAATATTCTTTACCATAGGCGCTTTGAATCTCTTTTGCGGCCCCTTTTTTAGCCTCATCAGACAGGTTTACGCTATCGGTTCTCATATAAGTAATATGTCCGGCTTCGTATAAACGCTGCGCCATATTCATGGTTTTACTCACCGAAAAATACAATTTACGCGCGGCTTCCTGCTGCAAGGTAGAAGTGGTAAATGGCGGTGCTGGTCTTTTCTTGGCAGGCTTTTTAGTGAGGTCGGCTACCACATACTCAGCGCCGATATTTTGTTTTAAGAAGGCCTCAGCCTCTTCCTTGGTGTCAAAGTTTTTCGGGATTTTAGCTTTAAAGCTTTTGCCTTCTAGGGTTGCGAATTCCGCATCGATACGGTAACTGGCTTTGGTTTCGAAATCGATGATTTCCCGTTCGCGTTCTACAATCAAACGCACCGAAACCGATTGCACACGTCCGGCCGAAAGTCCTCCCTTTACCTTGCGCCACAATACAGGCGAGAGCTCATAGCCCACTAAACGATCGAGCACCCTTCTTGCCTGTTGGGCATTCACCAGGTTGTAATCGATTTCTCTAGGGTTCTCTATAGCTTTGAGAATAGCATTTTTAGTAATTTCATGAAAAACAATACGCTTGGTCTTACTCGGCTTTAAATCCAATTCCTCTGCCAAGTGCCAAGCAATAGCCTCTCCTTCGCGGTCCTCATCACTTGCGAGCCAAACGGTTTCTGAAGCTTCGGCTAGTTTTTTCAAGTTGCGCACCACATCTTTCTTATCTTTGTTAACCACATATTTGGGCTTGAAGTCTTTTTCTACATCTACCCCCAATTCTTTGGTAGGCAAATCGGCAATATGCCCGAAACTAGAAGCTACTTTATAGTCTTTACCCAAAAACTTTTCAATGGTTTTGGCCTTCGCTGGTGACTCTACTATTACTAAATTTTTCGCCATGCTTTCGTTTATTTGTATTTGCAAAAGTAGGAGAAATTTTTGATTTCTTTTTTCTTTACCGATTTTTAGTCCGCTTCAAGCGTTTTTAAACTAAAAATTATGTATCTTTTTTGTTTTATATATATTGCTTATGTAAGCTAGAAACATATAATCTTGAAAAGGAGTAAAATCCGATAATCTAAAATTTTTAATTATGAAAAAATAATTTATAAAACTATTTGCATTACTATCCTTAAGCTTAATAATAGCCTGTTCTACAGAAAGTAATAGCGATCAAAAATTAATAGAACCAGAATCTTCAATTATTCTTAACCCGCTCGAACAAAATAATTTAATGCAAGCTCGTGGAAACGGAGGAATACGTTTTGTTGTAGTTGAGATTGGTAAAAAATCAAAAGATTGTAAAAAAATCGGTGTATGCAGGTTTTGCATGTTCTGCGAAGCAAATCCAGGATTACCTGATGAAAAAGTAGCAGAAATAGTTGATGAAGCTATTGAAAATGCTCAAAATCAAGCACAAGGACTACCACATGATTCACATTTGATATTTAAATTAAATGAACCTCTTGATTCAAATATATATGATACAAACTTCTATATTGATGAAGATTTATACGCAGAAGACGATACAAGTTTTTACCTTCCTGCATCATCATACCCACTAGAACTTAATATTGGTGAATTTGGCGGTTATAGAGTGCCAATTATTAATAATTAAAAATAATCATTATGATAAAACTCCTTACTACTTTATTCTTTTTATTAACCTCCATTTTTTGTAGTGGACAAAAATACATCTCTAAACCATTAGCATATAAAAGTTGTAAGGAGTTTATATTTAACAAAAAAAATATAGACAGTACTATCTATACTATAAATGCTTCTGAATTACAATCGTTAATTAAATGTAGAGAGAAGAAATTTACATTAATTTATGTTTTTTCTCCCACATGTAGTTCCGTTAAAAATAGAATGATAGATGTAGCCAAACTATTAAAAGAAAAACAAATAGATATTTTATTTTTTAGCATTGACAAAGATAATTCTAAAAGTCTAAACAGATTTTATGAATATTTCTTGAAAATAAACTATACATATCCGCTTTTTGTAGTAAGTGATAAATATTCTAAAAACGGAGATAAAAAACTAAAGCTATTCTTAAAACAAATTACCCCTCACCAAGATTATAAAAATGTAAGTAGAGGATCTATAATTCTTTTAGATGATAAAGGAGATATCATTTACTTTTCCGATTACACAAAAAAACAACCTATAAAAGATGTTATTCAACTAATAAACCCTGAATAATTCTTAAAAAAATACTTCCTCCACAAAACTACAATTAAGTATTAGTGCAAAAATTAACAATCTGTCAGTTTGTCAGAGTATGGTTTTCATTGTATCTTTGGCGTTCAAATTTGATTAATAGCATAGAATATGGAGAAGGTGATCGACGAAACCCAGCAAGGCAGCGCCTTGGTTATGGAGCCCAAAAAAGATAACAGCCGCAAACTCTTTATTGAGAGTTACGGTTGCCAGATGAATTTTAGCGATAGTGAGATTGTAGCTTCCATCTTAGCCAAAGAAGGTTTTAACACCACCGATAAATTAGAAGATGCCGATTTGGTATTGGTGAACACCTGCTCGATTCGAGAGAAAGCAGAGCAAACCGTACGCAAGCGTCTTGAAAAATACAACGCGGTAAAACGCCATAACCCCAGTATGAAGGTAGGAGTTTTAGGTTGTATGGCCGAGCGCTTAAAGAGCAAATTCTTAGAAGAAGAAAAAATAGTAGACCTGGTGGTAGGTCCAGATGCCTATAAAGACCTGCCCAACCTTATTGAAGAAGTGGAGGCCGGCCGCAATGCCGTAAATGTAATTTTAAGTAAGGAAGAAACCTATGCCGATGTTTCACCGGTACGCTTGCAAAGCAACGGAGTTTCTGCCTTTGTATCGATTACCCGCGGTTGTGATAATATGTGTACCTTCTGTGTGGTGCCTTTTACCCGTGGTAGAGAACGTAGCCGTGACCCTCAAAGTATACTCGAAGAGGTAAACGACCTAGCGGCACGCGGTTTTAAAGAAATCACTTTATTAGGCCAGAATGTAGATAGCTATTTATGGTATGGTGGTGGGCTTAAAAAAGATTTTGACAAAGCCAGTGAAATGCAAAAGGCTACAGCAGTGAATTTTGCCGGATTATTAGATCAGGTAGCAAAGGCTCAGCCTAAGATGCGTATCCGCTTTTCTACCTCTAATCCGCAGGATATGACTTTAGATGTTATTGAGACCATGGCTAAGCACCAAAATATTTGTAAGTACATTCACCTGCCCGTACAAAGCGGTAGCGATCGTATTTTGAAAAAAATGAACCGTTTGCATACACGCGAAGAGTATTTTACATTGATTGATAATATTAGAAAAATCATACCCGATTGTGCGATTTCTCAGGATATGATTGCGGGATTCCCCACTGAAACCGAAGAAGATCATCAAGATACGCTTTCGCTGATGGAATATGTGAAATACGATTTTGGTTTTATGTTTGCTTACTCGGAGCGCCCCGGAACGATGGCAGGTAGAAAGATGGAAGATGATGTACCTGAGCCAGTAAAAAAACGAAGACTTCAAGAAATCATCGAGTTGCAACGCGAACATTCGTTGTACCGCACCCAACAGCACTTGGGTAAGATAGAAGAAGTGCTTATCGAAAAGGAGTCTAAAAAATCTGACTTACATTGGAGTGGTAGAAACACCCAAAACACTATGGTGGTTTTTCCTAAAGAAAATTATAAAGTAGGCGACTTTGTAAAGGTAAAGATTGAAGATTGTACCAGTGCCACCTTATTAGGAACACCAGTTGGATATTCTGACAACAATTAAAAATCGGGTACTCGCCTGCCGAGTACCTTATTCAGTTTTGCCGCAAAGGCCTATCTTATTGGCGGTTTTTACCACCGATTTAATACCTTAAAAAATGGAATCATTACAAGCAACCAAACAGCGTTTTGAAATAATCGGCAACGATGCCGGGCTCAACCGAGCCATAGAAAAGGCTATGCAGGTAGCACCTACCGATATTTCGGTATTGGTAACCGGTGAAAGCGGTGTAGGTAAAGAGAGTATTCCAAAAATCATACACTCGCTTTCTCATCGTAAACACGGTAAGTATATCGCCGTAAACTGCGGGGCCATACCCGAAGGAACTATTGACAGTGAGCTATTTGGTCACGAGAAGGGTGCCTTTACAGGGGCAACCCAAACCCGTAGCGGTTATTTTGAAGAAGCCGACGGCGGGACCATCTTTTTAGACGAAGTGGGTGAATTGCCTTTGACCACCCAGGTGCGCTTATTGCGCGTGCTCGAAAATGGTGAATTCATTAAAGTGGGTTCTTCTAAGGTTCAAAAAACCAATGTACGCATTGTAGCAGCAACCAATGTGAATATGTTTGAAGCCATTAAAAAAGAAAAGTTTCGGGAAGACCTGTATTATCGTTTGAGCACCATTGAGATTCACCTTCCCCCTTTGAGGGAAAGAAAAGGCGATATTCATTTATTGTTTAGAAAATTCGCATCCGATTTCGCTTTAAAATATAAAATGCCCAGCATACGCTTAGATGAGGCTGCTGTAAATACTTTAGTCAAATATCGTTGGAGCGGAAATATACGTCAGTTGCGCAATGTAGCCGAACAAATATCGGTATTAGAACAAAACCGAAGCATCGATGCGCAAACCTTGGCAGAATACTTACCTGAAGCAGGAAGCAACCTTCCTGCCGTGGTAGAAAACAAAAAAAGCGAAAGCGACTTTAGTAACGAACGAGAGATTTTATATAAAATCTTGTTTGATATGAAGAGCGATTTAAACGACTTAAAAAAGCTTACCTTAGAACTCATGCAGAGCGGCAATAGCGCCGATTTAAAAGATGAGCACGAAGGGCTTATCAATAAAATATACGGTCAGAGCAAAGAGCAAGAAGCTTACGAGGAAGAGTTTGATGAGCAGATGGAGATATTGCAATTGGGAAATGAAAGCAACAAAACTCCGACAGAACCGGTAAATACAGCACCCGATCCTTATGATTTTGCAGAAGAGATTGAAGAAGAGGAAACCCTGTCTTTGCAAGAAAAAGAAATCGAACTGATTAGAAAGTCGCTCGAACGTCATGACGGTAAGCGCAAAGCTGCAGCTGAAGAATTAGGCATTAGCGAACGCACCTTGTACCGCAAAATAAAACAATACAAATTGTAATGATGCAGAAATTTTTAAAGCTATGTTTGGTATGTGCAAGTCTGTTGACTTTGCAAGCCTGTGGTATTTATAGTTTTACGGGTGCCGATACCGGAGATGCCGAAAGCTTTCAGGTAAATTTATTCCAAAACACTGCCAGTTTGGTAGAGCCTGGAATAGAACGAAGTTTTACCAATGCGCTACAAGATCGTATTCAAAACCAAACCAGCTTGAGTTTAACCAATACGGGAGGAGATTTGGTATATGAAGGAGAAATCACACAATATTATATTGCGCCGATGACGGCTACCAGTAGCAATACCGCTGCCGAAAACCGACTGACCATTGCGGTTAACGTACGTTTTTATAATAACTTAGATCCAGAGAAAGATTTTGAAAAGCAATTCTCCTTCTACTGGGATTATCCTGCCAACCAACAATTGGTAGGAAGCACCTTGGATACCGCACTCGATGAAATCTTTTTAAGGCTTACTCAAGATGTGTTTAATGCCTCCTTAACCAATTGGTAATCGAAAATGATAGATAAGGCTACTTTTAATGCACAATTAGAAAAAGAAACTACCGATAGTCTCCCTTCTAGTCAATATGCCGAGCTATTGGAAGAATACCCTTATTTTCAAGCTGCACGTGCTTTGTACCTAAAGGCTCTTAAAAAGGAAAATAGTTTTAGCTATAACCATGCTTTAAAAGTTACAGCAGCTTATACCGAAGACCGAGGTGTTTTATTCGACTATATCACCTCGCCGGTTTTTAAGCAATTGGAAAAGGCCCGGCAGATAAAAATCCGCTTAAGCGAAGAACTGGAATCAGATTTATCCTTAGCCCCCGAAGAAGCCAGCAAGGTATTTGATCCCGATTTATTTCAACCCGAGAAGGCAGAAGAACCTAAAGCAAGCGAGCTGGAGGACTCAAACGCCGCAGATCAAAACCAGGCTCCCGTTACAGAAGATGTATTGGAAAGCGGACGCCCGCTAACTTTTGACCGCCAGGAGACCCATAGCTTTAGCGAGTGGTTGAAACTCACTCAAGCTCAACCCATTGATAGAGCTGCTGCCAAAGCAGAAGAAATAAGCACTGGGGAATCATCCACTGTACCTCCTAAGAAATTTGAATTGATTGATAAATTTATTGCGAGTAACCCAAAAATAATTCCGTCTAAAGAACCGGTAGGAAAACCCGAAGGCCTGCAGACTACCCCTTTAAATACGGACTTAATGACTGAAACTTTGGCGCGAGTTTACTTGGAACAAAAAAATTATTCTAAAGCAATTCAAGCTTTTAAAATATTAATTTTGAAAAATCCCGAAAAAAGTAGTTTATTTGCAGACCAGATTCGAGCAATCGAAAAATTACAAGAAAAACATTAGATATGAGCACATTTGGAATATTTTTAGTTTTAATCGTTATCGTAGCCTTTTTATTGGTAGTTGTTATTATGGTACAAAACCCTAAAGGAGGCGGACTTTCTTCTTCTTTTGGAGGCGGTGGCGGCCAGCAAATGGGTGGTGTTAAGAAAACCACCGACTTTTTAGATAAGAGTACGTGGACATTAGCTACGGTTTTATTGGTGCTTATCTTACTTTCTAACGTAACCATTATGAGTACAGGAAGTGCCGAAGAATCTAGAATCATAGGCGGCGATCAAGAAGCTACTCCAATTGAAGCTCCTGTTCCTAACCCGACTACACCAGCTACAGAAAACACTACAGGCGAGCAGAACTAAGCCTTACTTTATAAAGTTTACCAATGCCATCTGTCACTTAAAAATGACAAGATGGCATTTTTTTTTGCCCTTATTAGACTGGCATACTTTTGGGAATAATGCTGAGCAGAAATTAATAACATTAAAACAAATACATATGGCATTAACATTTAAACCCTTAGCAGACCGCGTGGTGATAGAGCCCGTAGCTGCCGAAACGAAAACCGCTTCTGGTATTTACATTCCTGACTCTGCAAAAGAGAAACCACAGCAAGGAAAAGTAATCGCTGTAGGAAAGGGAACTAAAGAACATGATATGACCGTTGCAGAAGGCGATATGGTTCTTTACGGAAAGTTTTCTGGAACCGAATTAAAGCTTGACGGTAAGGATTATTTAATTATGCGTGAGACTGAAATTTTAGGAATACTCTAATCTGTTCACCTCTTTAAAACTTGTATTGAAACAATTAAAAAAAAAGAATTATGGCAAAAGATATAAAATTTGATATTGAAGCACGCGATGGTATTAAGCGCGGTGTAGATGCATTGGCCAATGCAGTAAAAGTAACTTTAGGTCCAAAAGGTAGAAACGTTATTATTTCAAAATCTTTTGGTGCTCCTGTAGTAACCAAAGATGGTGTTTCTGTAGCTAAAGAAATCGAATTGGAAAATGCGCTTGAAAATATGGGCGCTCAGATGGTGAAAGAAGTTGCTTCTAAAACCAATGATTTAGCCGGTGACGGTACCACAACGGCAACCGTATTGGCGCAGGCAATTGTAAAAGAAGGTTTAAAAAACGTAGCTGCAGGTGCAAATCCGATGGATTTAAAACGCGGTATCGATAAGGCCGTTGAAGCCATTACCAAAGACCTAGCTGAACAAACCAAAGAAGTAGGAAGCTCTTCTGAGCAAATCAAACAAGTAGCTTCTATCTCTGCCAATAACGACGAAGTGATTGGTGAATTAATCGCTCAGGCCTTTGCCAAAGTAGGAAAAGAAGGTGTTATTACCGTTGAAGAAGCTAAAGGTACCGATACTTACGTAGATGTGGTAGAAGGAATGCAATTTGATCGCGGATACTTGTCGCCTTACTTTGTGACCAATAGCGAAAAAATGACTACCGATTTAGAAAACCCTTATATCTTGATTGTAGATAAGAAAATATCTACCATGAAAGATTTAATGCCTGTACTAGAGCCGGTAGCACAAACTGGTAAGCCTCTATTAATCATTGCTGAAGATGTAGATGGTGAAGCTTTAGCTACTTTGGTAGTAAACAAATTAAGAGGCTCTTTAAAAATCGCTGCGGTTAAAGCACCAGGTTTTGGAGACCGTAGAAAAGCGATGTTAGAAGATATCGCCATTTTAACTGGAGGAACTGTAATCTCTGAAGAGCGCGGATTCACTCTTGAGAACGCAAGTATCGATCAATTGGGTACTGCAGAGAAAGTGAGCATCGATAAAGACAACACAACGATTGTAAACGGTGCTGGTGATGATGAAATGATCAAAAACCGCGTAAACCAAATTAAATCTCAGATAGAAACTACTACCTCAGACTACGATCGTGAGAAGTTACAAGAGCGTCTTGCTAAGCTTGCTGGTGGTGTAGCCGTACTTTATGTAGGTGCAGCTTCTGAAGTTGAAATGAAAGAAAAGAAAGACCGTGTAGACGATGCTTTACATGCTACTCGCGCAGCCGTAGAAGAAGGAATTGTTGCTGGAGGTGGAGTTGCTTTAGTACGTGCTAAAACCGTATTGGCTAACCTAGAAACCATTAGCTTAGACGAAACTACGGGAGTACAAATTGTAAACCGTGCTATTGAAGCACCGCTTAGAACCATCGTAGAAAACGCAGGAGGAGAAGGTTCTGTAGTGATCAACAAAGTGCTTGAAGGTAAAGATAACTTTGGATACGATGCCAAAACCGAAGAGTATGTAGATATGCTAGAGGCTGGTATCATTGATCCGAAAAAGGTTACTCGTATTGCTTTAGAGAATGCAGCTTCTGTAAGCGGTATGATCTTAACTACCGAGTGCGCTTTAATCGATATCCCAGAAGAGGATAACGCTGGAGGCGGAATGCCACAAGGTATGGGCGGAGGAATGCCCGGTATGATGTAAACCTATCATCATATCTCATAATACTCAAAACAGCTCGTCTTTCGACGGGCTGTTTTTTTTATGCCTCGACCTTTTGAGCCTAATATAATTTTAACCTTGTACCAAAACGAATCTGACCAATATAATGCAAGAAAGTGGCAGCTTTTCTATCCTTAATCCGCAGTAATCGAGCAATTGATGCACTTCTTTTGGGTGTGCCGTGGTTAAATCGTTTAACTCTTCTTCAATAAACTAGGTAACTCAGTTAAACTTTATTTAGATATAAATGCAGGTTCAAAATCATAGGCAAAAAAAAATTCCCCTTGTGAGGGGAATTTAAAGTATACTTGGTAGGATTAAGGAAATTAAAACAAGCCCCACTTTTTCTTTTTGGCCACTTCTTCGGCGTGGTAACCATAACCGTAGCCGTAATTATAACCATAGGCTCCATCGGCTTTTACATCGTTAAGCACCAGACCCATATTCTTAATTTTATCATTGCGTTTTAATTCCTCTATATGTTGAATCAATTTACTGTCGGTATAATTGGCACGGATCATATATAAGGTAGCATCGGCATGATGCGCTATCAGTAAGGTATCGGTAACCAAAATGGTAGGTGCAGTATCTACTACAATATAGTCATATTTTTGTCTGGCTTCGTTTAACAGACTTTCAAAACGTCCGTTAAGCAACAACTCCGCCGGGTTTGGTGGAATCTCTCCCGATAAAATTAAATCCAGGTTCGCGTGTTCAAAAGCATTTTTCTGAACCAATTCTGCTAAACTAATATCTTTGCGGTATAAATAATCGGTTGTACCGGCCAGGTTTTTCTTCAAATTGATATAGGCATGCAACTGCGGATTCCGTAAATCACAACCCAGCAACAACACCTTTTTACCTGTAGAGGCCATTGAAATGGCTAAATTAATCGCCACAAAGGTCTTCCCTTCTCCTTTAGTGGTCGAGGTGGTAAACACTACTTTACCGCCTTCCTGCTCCCGCTCTACAAAGAAGTTTAAATTGGTTCTTAAAATCCTAAAAGCTTCAGCCAACACACTATGATCGTTCTTTTGAATGAGTCGGTCAGCGGTTTTTAACAAAGTAGGCACTTCACCTACAATTGGTATTTGTGGTAACAAGCGCTTCACTTGGTTTTTATGGTGAATTTTGGTATCCAATAAAAACAAAACGTATAAAATACCAAAAGGCAATAAGAGTCCTAACACCAATGCCCCCAACAAAATAATTTGCTTTTTAGGCGCTACCGGTTGGGGTTGAGTATATGCCCAATCTACTACCTTAATCACCGGCGAAGTAATAGCATAACTCAAGGCCGCTTCTTCTCTACGCTGTAATAAAAACAAGTAAAGTCTTTCTTTAATTTCACGCTGACGGGTGATGTCTCTGATTTGTTTCTCTTTCTCAGGAATACTTCCTAACTGCCCAGCCGAAACGCTTTCGCGTTGCCTAATGCTGCGCAAAGCGGTTTCTAGCGAACGGATATAAGCATTTACACTTCCGTTTAGATTGCCACGCAACTGATTGATTTGCTGGTTTAAGTTAACCACCATAGGGTTTTCTTCGGTTCCTGAAACCAAATAGCGTTGGCGCTCGGTCACCAAACTGTTGTACTGCTGGGTAAGCGCATTTACATTTTCATTGTCTATTCCAATATTGGCAGGTAATAAATCAAAAGCCGACTGATTTTGCAGTGTTTCTTGGAAATCACGCGCTACCAGCAACTGGGTTTCCATCTCGTAACGTTTTTGTTCGGCCCCAGCTTCTTTACCAAATAATTGCTCGGCACTAGACTCTACGGTTACAACATTATTATCGCGTTTGAAATTTACCAGACCCGACTCAACTGTATCTAACTCTCCTTCTAAAAACACCAAACGCCGTTCAACAAAATCTTGAGTACGTTTTGAAACCAAGCGCTTGTCTTCTATACCATCTTGATTGAATACTTGAATTAGCCGATCTAATATGGCTTTATTCAACTCTTGATTAGCGCCTTTGATGCCTAGTTGCAATACGTGACTCTTATCGCCTACTGGCTCTATACTGATTTGCTGGGCTAGGTTTTTTACTTTATGGTTCATCGCCGTGTGCCAAAAAGACATGTTGGCAATGGGTTTGGGATCTTCTCCTACGCGCTTATCAGTGATTAACAAAGTGAAATCGCCGTACTGGAGGGTATCACCAAAGCGCCCCTTTTGTTCGCCTATAGATTCTGCACTCAGCTTAAACTCATTATTCCCTAGGCTCGCTAATTGTATGCTTGGGGAGTTTCCTACCTCCTGCTGCGTACTATCGGGAATCCAATTAACGTGAAAAGGTGCATCTGGACCAAAAACCAGAAAAGACTTGATGGTTCCTTTGGATTGGTAAGTGGTATTAAGATCAAGACTTTTAACCACTTGCTCTAGAATACGTCTCGATTTAAAAATTTGCATTTCGTTTTCGAGATTTACCTTGGTCATATTAAACAAGGTACGCGAGCCCGAAAGTCCCGAAAGGTCGAGCCCACCATCATCGTTTTCATCGAGTACTTTAACCTTTGCCGTAGTTTGGTAAATACTAGTTGAATACCGCAAATAAATGAAAGCCCCAATTACAAAGACTAACACACTGGCCAAGAACCATGGCCAGTAACGCAAGTATTGAAAAATAATCGCCTTGATATCTTCACCGTTTTCCAGATTCGGATCTGTAGCTTGATTTTCTTGAAAAGCTTGAGGTTCTTTCATCTTATTTAAATATTAATACCGCTGAACTTAAGAGAATTGAAAACACAGAAAGCAGGGTTCCTAAATTACCTACTATACCAGCCGATTTTACTTTGGCGGTATTTGGGGTAACATAAAGAATGTCGTTTTGTTTTAGGAAGTAATAAGGCGAGTTCATCCAATCGGTTTGAGTTAAGTCGATGCGTTGATGCACACGCTCGCCATTGATTTCGCGTACCAATAAAACATGGTTGCGATCGGCTTGGATGGTTAAGTCACCCGCCATCCCTAATGCTTGTGGAATACTGATGTTTTCATCGGTAATACTGTAAGTCCCTGGAGCTTTAACCTCGCCTAAAACGGTGAACTTAAAATTAACCAAGCGCACTTTAACCTGTGCATCCCGTACAAATTTTTGCAAACGCAACTCAATCACCTCTTTGAGTTCTTGGGTGGTGAGACCAGCTGCCTGAATATTCCCTAAACCGGGGTAATCAATGGCTCCGTTCTTATTCACCAAATAACCCTCTAGCAATACGGCCGGACCGTTTAAATTGGTTGCGCCCATAGCTTGAGTTTTCTTAAACTTAAAAGGGGTTAAACTTTCTTCGTTTAAAGCGGTTACATCGATCTTTAAAATATCGTTTACTTGGATGTATTTTTCGGTATATAAATCCAAGGTTTGCGCAGGTGTATGCTGGTCTATATTCTGCATATATAAGATGTCCTTTTTACTGGTACAAGCGGTCAAGCAGAGAACCCCAACAAAGAGTAGTAGTAATTTCTTCATGCGTGCAAAGATAATTAAGTTTTGCTACTATAAAATTAAGAGCACTTATTATTTACAAACGCTCAATTTATAAAAACTTTTAGTATTATTTGTATTTTCATCAAGATTAAACCTATTTTTGTCCCATAAATCAATTCGATTAACCTAAGAAAACGAGCAGGTTAGCTTGTTTTTTTTTGAAGGATAAACAAATTTTAGCCATACATAAGAAACAAAAAGTGCTTTTCCTTAGCAACGCCCTCTTTATATGAGAACACTTTTACCCAAAATAAAAATCAAGCTGCTACGGCTGTTAAAACCTCTAGTGCAAAATTATGTGCCCAGGCGGTACATTTTATTTATTGACAGCCTATTGGCTTTCATCGCATTAGAATGCTCGTTCTTTCTAATCAACAGCGTTCAAGGCAATACCCAAGTTCGATTTGTTTTATCTTGGGAGTTAGCGGTGATGCTAGGAGTTCAAATACTTAGCTTTATCTTACTAAAGTCCTATTTTGGATTGGTTCGTTTTTCTAGCTTTCGCGATGTCATCACCCAATTAAAAGTAACGGCATTAGCGGTATTTACCATTTTGATCATCAACCGTATTTATTACTATTATGACGCTCAAAAACTCATTTTAGATGCAGGGGTAATCGTTTACGGGTTTATCAGTTTTTCTCTATTGTTTTTCTTTCGCGTATTGGTAAAGCAAGTATATAAAAGCATATATCCAAGCAAAAAGAATAGCGTCAAAGCCTTCATATACGGTACCGATTTAAAAACCTTAACCACCACCGAGGGTTTATTATCAGACCACTCTGAGCATTTTCGTATTGCGGGATTCATTCATTCGGGAAAAGGTGCCTTGGTCAATCGCATTCATAACCTCCCCATTTACAGTCTAGCTGAATTGAAGCAGATTTCAAAAGAAGCTTCTGCTTTAATTATTACCGAAGAAAAGCTGAAAAAACTGCAGCTGCGTCGTCCGCATTTGGTAGATGAATTGCTCGAATTGCAATTGACCATTTACAAAATAGCACCGCCACAGAATCTAGAAGACCGCGTAGATTTTAAAAACCTTAGAGAGGTGAAAATAGAAGATTTACTGCAGCGTAACCCTATTAAAATCAACAATCCCAAACTCAAAGAACGCTATACAGGAAAAACGATTTTGGTTACAGGAGCTGCAGGTTCTATTGGTAGTGAAATTGTGCGACAGCTTATTCCTTTTAACCCAGGACACATTGTTCTGTTAGATCAAGCCGAGACCCCTTTGCATGAAATTTCTTTAGAACTTAAAAACAATCACCCACAACTCAGTTTTAGTCAGGTGATTGCCAATGTGCGTAACCAAACCCGATTAGCCGAAGTTTTTTCTCAATACAAACCTCAAGTGGTTTTTCATGGAGCGGCCTATAAGCATGTACCCATGATGGAAAACAATCCTATTGAAGCGCTTTCGGTAAATTTCTGTGGTACCTGTAATCTAGCTGATTTAGCCCTTGAATACCAAGTAGAGCGTTTTGTTTTTGTAAGTACAGACAAGGCGGTTAACCCTACCAATATTATGGGGGCTTCTAAACGATCGGCCGAAATATACATTCAGGCGCAAGCCAAAAATCAAAAACAAACCACCTTTATTATTACCCGTTTTGGTAATGTATTGGGTTCAAATGGTTCGGTCATACCACACTTTAAAAAACAAATAGCCGCCGGTGGTCCCGTAACGGTCACCCATCCTGAAATCACCCGTTATTTTATGACGATCGATGAAGCATGTCAATTGGTATTGGAAGCTGGAGCTATGGGAAAAGGCGGAGAGATTTATGTATTTGATATGGGGCAACCCATTAAAATCATCAATCTTGCCAAGCAAATGATTCGCTTAAGCGGATTGGTACCCAATGAAGATATCGCTATCACTTACACCGGATTAAGACCGGGAGAAAAACTCTACGAAGAACTGCTTGCCGATAAGGAAACTACATTACCTACGCACCACGAGAAAATTCTGATTGCCGAGGACACCAATTATTTCAACAAAACCAGCGGGGTAATACTGCACAAATTTAGTCAGCATATTATTTCCAATGATATTCACCTTGCTTTTGCAACGCTTAAAAGCTTGGTACCCGAATATGAATGTCGCCAACAAGAAGAGCAGCTGAACAAAAAACAACAAGTCAGTTAATAGTATATTTTAGTTTATTTAAACACGGCAAGGTAAGTAAACCCAAGCCTTGGCTGATGCTAACATTCTTGATTTGAGTAGGTATTAGCGCGGCGCATAAGACTTAGCTTTTTGTTTATAAAAAAATGCTCTATTTTTTTTCGAAGCCCATAAATAAATGTAAGTTTAGCCTGGATTTTAGCTCTCAATACCACCGCTATGTATTTAATTTTTGACACCGAAACAACCGGTTTACCCAAACGCTGGGATGCCCCCATAACCGATACCGACAATTGGCCTAGAGCCATACAGATCGCGTGGCAATTGCACGATGAACGCGGGAATCTAATTGAACAAGAAGACTTTTTAATACAACCCGATGGATTTGACATTCCATTTGATGCAGAAAAAATTCACGGGATTTCTACTCTACTTGCCCAAGATCAGGGAATAGAGCTAAAAGAAGGATTAAAACGATTTCAAGCAGCACTTGGGCAAACCAAATTTTTGGTGGGTCAAAACGTAGGTTTTGACATCAATATTATGGGAGCTGAGTTTCATCGCCTCGGCATGGAAACGCAGCTTACTCAACTTCCGGTTTTAGATACCTGTACCGAAAAAACAGCTCAATTGTGCCAAATTCCAGGCGGACGTGGAGGAAAGTTTAAACTTCCTACCCTAACCGAATTGCATGAGCATTTATTTGGAGAAGCCTTTAACGAGGCACATAATGCAACAGCCGATGTTGAAGCCACCACACGTTGTTTTTTAGAATTAATACGCCTTAAGCAATACAGCCTTGATGAGTTGCACGCCCAACCGAAGTATTTTGAAGCTTATGCCGCCGCCAATCCACAACCAATAAAAGGTATTGGTTTAAAGCACATCAATTTAAAAAAGGCTTCGGCCCAGTTGCGCAAGCAACAAAAAAAACAAGCGCCTGATGCCGGTATAAGTCAGGCTCAAATCCGAGAAAACCTAGCCGAACTAGAAGCCGTTTCTTTTACCCACCTACACAACCACAGTCAGTTTTCTATTTTACAATCGACGATGAGCGTGCAAGACTTGGTAAAAGCGGCTGCCAAGCAAAATATGCCAGCGGTAGCCCTAACCGATCACGCCAATATGATGGGGGCCTTTCATTTTGTAACGGCTATAGAGAATCATAACGCCAAAATATCGGCAGATGCATCCGGCGAAAGCCAAGAAAAACCCTTAAAACCTATTGTAGGCTGTGAATTTTTTGTTTGCGAAGACCACTTAGATAAGAGTAGAAAAGATAACGGTTACCAAATTGTTTTGCTTGCCAAAAACAAAAACGGTTACCACAATTTAGCCAAGCTATCTTCTATTGCCTATACCCAAGGCTTTTACTATGTACCGCGAATCGATAAAAAGATAATAGAGCAATACAAAGAAGATGTTATGGTACTTTCGGGTAACCTTTACGGAGAGGTGCCCGGAAAAATTTTAAATGTAGGTGAAAATCAAGCCGAAGAAGCCCTTATTTGGTGGAAAGAAACTTTTGGAGAAGATTTTTATATCGAGGTAATGCGTCACGGACAAGAGGACGAAAACCGTGTAAACGATATTTTAATCCCCATGGCCAAGCGTCACGATGTAAAGCTTGTAGCCACCAACAACACCTATTATGAAAAGAAAGAAGACGCTAATGCCCACGATATTTTACTCTGTGTAAAAGATGGTGAAAAACAATCGACACCCATAGGTCGAGGACGTGGCTATAGGTATGGCCTGCCCAACCAAGAATATTATTTTAAGAGCGCCGAAGAGATGAAAGATCTCTTTAAAGATATACCCGAAGCCATAAGCAACACCCAAGAGATTGTAGATAAGGTAACCCCCTTTGGTCTTGCTCGTGACGTTTTGTTACCTGCTTTTGATATACCCGATGAATTCAAAGACCCACAAGATGAGATAGATCATAAAAAGCGTGGAGAAAATGCTTATTTGCGTCACCTCACCTACCAAGGCGCCAAAGAACGTTATGGTGAAATTACCGAATCAATAAGCGAGCGACTTGATTTTGAACTATCGGTAATTGAAAAAACCGGTTATCCCGGATATTTCTTAATTGTAGAAGATTTTATTCGTGAAGCCCGAAATATGGACGTTTCGGTGGGCCCGGGACGAGGATCGGCAGCCGGTAGTGCGGTTGCTTATTGCCTTAAAATTACCAATATAGACCCTATTAAATACGACTTGCTTTTTGAGCGTTTCCTAAACCCTGATCGAGTGAGTATGCCCGATATTGATATTGATTTTGATGATGAGGGTCGCGGTCGTGTGATGGACTATGTAATCAATAAATACGGTGCCAACCAAGTTGCGCAAATAATCACTTACGGTACTATGGCCGCCAAATCGTCTATTCGAGATACGGCAAGGGTATTGGATTTACCTTTATCTGAAGCCGATAGAATTGCCAAGCTGGTACCCGATATGTCTAAGCTGTATAAAATATTTGCTTTAGACGAAAAAGGAGTTGCTAAAAAATACCGCAGTGAGGATGTAGAAAAAATAAAATCGCTCTTTGATATTGCCGCCGGTAACGACTTAGAGGCCGAAACCGTAAACCTAGCGCGCACCTTGGAAGGATCGGTTAGAAACACCGGTATTCACGCTTGTGGGGTTATTATCACCCCAAGTGATATCACCAATCACGTTCCCGTTTCGCTAGCCAAAGATTCCGATTTATATGTCACCCAATTTGATAACTCGGTGGTTGAAGATGCTGGCTTATTGAAGATGGATTTCTTGGGGTTAAAGACGCTTACGCTGATCAAAGACACGGTAAAAATTGTAAAAGGAAGACACAATATAGATCTCGACCCAGAAAATTTTCCGCTTGACGATCAAAAAACCTATGAACTGTTTCAACGCGGAGAAACCATCGGGGTGTTTCAATATGAATCACCTGGGATGCAAAAGCATATGAAGAACTTGAAACCCACCGTGTTTGAAGATCTCATTGCCATGAACGCTTTGTACCGCCCAGGACCTATGGAGTACATTCCTGATTTTATCGACCGTAAGCACGGGCGGCAGGAAATTACTTATGACCTGCCCGATATGGAAGAGTACCTGAAAGAAACCTACGGAATTACGGTTTACCAAGAGCAGGTGATGTTGCTCTCGCAAAAACTAGCCAACTTCTCTAAAGGTGAAGCCGATAAATTGCGAAAGGCGATGGGGAAAAAGATTTTTGCCCAACTCGAACTCCTAAAGCCTAAATTTATGGACGGCGGTGCCTCTAACGGACATCCGCAGGAAACGCTTGAGAAAATTTGGAAAGACTGGGAAGCCTTTGCTAGTTACGCCTTTAACAAGTCGCACTCTACTTGCTATGCCTGGATCGCCTACCAAACGGCCTATCTGAAAGCGCATTACCCGGCCGAATATATGGCAGCGGTTTTATCTAATAATATGAATAACATCAAAGACATAACCTTCTTTATGGAAGAGTGTCAGCGTATGAAATTAGCCGTATTGGGTCCAGATGTGAATGAATCTTACTATAAGTTTTCGGTAAACAAACAAAACGCAATTCGCTTTGGCATGGGAGCTGTAAAAGGAGTGGGTGCCGGAGCGGTAAAAACCATTGTAGACAACCGTAAAAAAGATGGTGCTTATAGATCTATTTTTGATATGGCCAAACGCATTGATTTACGAGCAGCCAATAAAAAAGCCTTTGAGAACCTAGCTTTGGCTGGCGGGTTTGACAGTTTTGGCGGCACGCATAGAGCACAATATTTTCACGACCCCGGAGACGGTATTAGTTTTTTAGAAAAAGTGATTAAATACGCTGCCAAGTTTCAAGAAAATCAAAATTCTGCTCAGGTGAGTCTATTTGGCGAAGCCAGCGAGGTACAGATTCCCGAGCCTGAAGTGCCGCCATGCGAACCTTGGGGTACCATGGAGAAATTGAAAAAAGAACGCGAGGTGGTGGGAATTTACATTTCTGGACATCCACTAGATGATTTTAAGTGGGAATTAAAATATTTTTGTAATGCTTCGCTGAACAAATTAGAACACTTAGAATATTATGTAAATAAAGAACTCTGCATAGGTGGAATTGTAAGTGGCGAAGTTCAACATCGCACAAGTAAGACAGGTAAAGGTTGGGGTATTTTTACCGTTGAAGATTATGACGGTTCTTATGAATTCAAAATATTTGGTGAGGAATACCTAAAGTTCAGGCATTTTTTATTGCCCAATAACTTTGTGTTCATCCGTCTGTTTGTAAAAGAAGGCTGGACCAATCGGGAAACCGGAAAAAAGGGAGATCCGCGAATACAATTTAATATGTTTAAACAACTTCAAGATGTATTACCAGATCTATCCAAGAAAATTAGCATACAGCTCGATATCGATCAGTTAAACGAAAATACCATCGACTATTTAGATCAACTCACCACGGCACAAGTTGGTGATAAGCACATCAACTTCATCGTTTATGAACTGAAAGAAAAAATTAAATTACAAATGCCCAGTAGGAGTCGAAAAGTAAGCATCAATAGAGAATTACTCGATAGTTTAAAAGCAAAAGATATGCATTTTAAAGTGCAATAGAAGTCAAGCTGATTTACTTTGTATAAAAGAATATCAACCCGCCTCTCAATGGCTGAGGTCCTCTAGTTTTTAGTATTGATAAAGCACATACGACTATTGGAAAATCTAATTTAGAAGGTGTAGGGAAAACATAAAAATATTGACTAAATTTGTAGAACAACAAAAATATAAATTATGGCATTAGAACTTACAGACGCAAATTTTGAAGAAAAAGTATTAAATAGCGACAAACCCGTATTGGTTGATTTCTGGGCAGCTTGGTGTGGACCTTGTAGAATGGTTGGACCTGTAATTGATGAAATCAGTAAAGAATATGAAGGGAAAGCAGTTGTTGGAAAGGTAGACGTAGATGCAAATACAGAGTTTGCTGCTAAGTATGGTGTAAGAAATATACCTACCGTTTTAGTTTTTAACAAAGGGGAATTAGTAGGAAGACAAGTAGGAGTTTCTCCAAAAGATACTTACACTAAAGCAATTGACGAGCTTTTATAATTTTTATCTTTAATTCATAAAAAAGGTTTAGCTTATCGGCTAGACCTTTTTTATTTTTATTAAATTGTTGGGCTATGAATTTACAAGAACAGATACAAAACGGGCCCGGTTTTGGGCGTCTAGATTTGCTGGCTAAAAAAGTAGTTGAAGGCTTTATATCGGGGCTACATGCGAGTCCGTTTCACGGCTTTTCAGCCGAGTTTGCCGAACATACGCTTTACCATCCTGGGCAGAGCACCAAACACATCGATTGGAAACTCTATGCCAAAACCGATAGGTTATACACCAAAAAGTATGAAGAAGAGACCAATTTGCGTTGTCACGTAATCATTGATCAATCGAGCTCCATGCACTATCCGGCTTTAAAAAAGCAAAGTTTAAGAGCGTATAATAAAATAGGATTTGCAGCCTTAGCTACAGCATCTTTAATGCAATTATTTAAGAAACAACGCGACGCTATGGGACTTAGTCTTTACAGCGATGCCTACGATTTTTACCTGCCTGAGAAAGGAAGTGAACGGCATTTTCAACTGCTTTTACATCAGTTGGAACACATGCTTACCCCTACCTCAAGCCGCAAAAAAACCGCCACCTATGAGGTTTTACATCAAATTGCCGAAAAGGTAAAACGTCGTTCCTTGATATTTCTCTTTACCGATTTATTACAAGCCCATGAAGACCAAGAACAACTCCTGGCTGCTTTACGTCATTTGAATCACAATAAACACGAACTTGTGGTTTTTCATACATTAGATGGCTCAAAAGAAATGGATTTTGACTTTGAAGATACCCCTAAAAAATTTATCGATGTAGAAACCGGTGAGGAATTGGCGGTTTACCCCTCTCAATTACAGGAAGCCTATCGCCAACAGATGAAAAGTTACCAGAATTTGTTTAAACAAATGTGTTTAAAAAACAAGATACAGTACCAAACTGTAGATATTCAAAAAGATCTGCAAAAAATACTGATTACTTATTTAATTGAACGACAAGGCTTTAAATGATTTTATTAAAAAAAATATAAAAAAAGCTGTGTTTTTTTTTGCACGAACCATAAAAGCACTTATATTTGCACTCGCAATTGCGCTGAAGCTTTGAAGAAGCGCAATACAGACAAAACAAAGTCTAAAAAATGAGTTACGGTCTGGTAGTTCAGTTGGTTAGAATACCTGCCTGTCACGCAGGGGGTCGCGAGTTCGAGTCTCGTCCAGACCGCAATAAAAAAAGCTTCAATTTTCATTGAGGCTTTTTTTTGCGAAGTTGTGTTGTGTATGTCAAGCAATTGTTTGGCATCTCGGTTTAAGTAGTTAAACCAATGAAGAGCTTTTCCTTTCTTTTAAGGAGAGGCTTTTTTTAGTTTAGGGCTGATAAAGGATCAAGGACATTTTGGATCAAGACCATTTTCTGGGTTTTTAAGCAAATAATTTTTCAAGTCTATACAGGAAGAATTCAGTTCTTCTTACTCCTCTTAATTGAGTTTTAAGGATAGATCAAGAATAAATTCTTAGTCATATATAAATCTAAAAAAAGTTCACATTCATCCTAACAAAAGCACCATTGTTTTAAAAATTACAAAATAATAAACTTAAAATGCATCATTAATCGGATATTTTTTACTTTTGTGGCATTTAAAACTATGAAGCCCCACTACCTAACTATCCTAATTTCATTCGTCTTAAGCCTGTCTTCTCATGCTCAAAATCTAAGCCATGATGAAGCTCAGCGGATACACCAATATCAATTATCTCAATTTCAAAAACTCTTTTCTCAACCCGATGAAGTCAAACCCATCTTAGACAGTTTACAACTTGTAGGTGAACGCTTTTGGCCCGATAGCCTGCGCGCCTCTAATCATCTACTTAACGGCACTTACTATTCGATAAAGAGTAAATTAGACTCTGCAATTTATCATTTTAAGCAAAACCTTGTTTTTATAGACTCCAATTCGGCTCGGTATCCAAAAATGCTAAATAACTTAGCTGTTATGTATAATCATAACGGCCAGTATGCTGAAGCTTTAAAACTAGCCGATGAGGCTATCAAAACAGCAAAAAACCGAAAAGACTTTAAGTCCGTATCTTTACTCAAAGCCGTTAAATCTGTCACATACGCCCGCTTAGAAGATTACAAAACCGCTTTAAACTTTCAAAAGAAAGTGATTGCCACCATTGAAGCAAATGAGCTTACTTTCAGGCAAGTGCCTATCGAATATCACAATTTAGCAAACTTGTATAGGCGATTAAACATGCAAGATTTGGCTATTGCCGAATTTAAAGCAACCCTCCCACGTTTAAAGGCCAATGAACTACTCGACACCTATTACCTAGGAAGCCTCAATTTGAGTCACTCTTATCTAGAAACCGGTCAGCTTGCCTTAGCCGATTCTTTATTGAGCCTTAGTCACCCAAAAATAGTAGAATTTGGTCACTCTAATATTTTGGACTACCATGATGAGTTGAGGGCCAAATATTTTACCTATTTAGGCGATTCGGAGCGAGCACTTGGCATTTATCGTTCAATTTTCAACAAGGAATGGAATCCTATCAATGAACGCCTTTATCATGTTGCACGTAGGTATATGAGTTTACTCGAGTCAGAAAACTTAAAAGAAGAAGCCACTGCATTTGCCTTATGGGTTTTAGATTACGAAAAAAACAATCCGCAACAGCAATTTGGCATAAAATCAAAGATCAAATTTTATATACAAGCAAAAGATTATCTCAGAAGCAACAAAGAGACCTACAATAAATTGCTTTTACGCACTTTAAGTCTTCAGGATTCGTTAAATGATCGAAACGATGAATTAGCCAAACAGCATTTTTATGAAAGTTTAGCTTTTCAAGACAAACTGGAAGAGAATAAAACCCTCGAAAAAAACCTAGCCTCGTCCACCTATCGCATTTATCTATTACTAGGATTGGGAACTTTGCTACTATTGGGCAGCGCATATTATTTTTATCGATATAAAATCGGACAGAAAAAAGCAGGTGCCGCCTTAAGCCAAGCTGACACCAAAGCCAAAAAATTAAACAAGGATTTAGAAGCAGTAAAAACAGAAAAAAAGAAAGCTGAAGAAACCTTGGCGATTCAAAAATCCGAAATTTTAGCTTTGGCCGCAAAGTTTAATCAGGTACAACAAAAATACTCCAAAGCCATCTACAGATTAGATAAGGAAACACAACAGCAGCTATTAATCCATTTAGGAAATACTGATAAAGCCGAAGATTATTGGGCTATCATTAAAGATAAGTTTATCGCCCTAAACCCTGATTTCATCCAACAATTAAAAGCGCATTATCCTGCTATCACAAGCTCTCAAATTGACTTTTGCGCCTTGATTCGTATCAACCTATCCAATAAAGAAATTGCTAAGGCTTTAAGCATCACACCTCAGAGTGTAATTACAAGAAAATACCGTTTAAAAAAGAAATTCAATCTTGAAAAAGATGTTGACTTTACCCGTTTTATCCTAGACTTATAACAAAAAATAGACCTGTATTCAACTCACAGCAAGCAACTTATAAAAAAAACAAACTTGTCTATTATTTGTCTATGCCTAAAAAATCCTCGCTCCCAAACAAATTTATAAGTTTGTACAAGAGCCGAGAATATATTACAGCTGCCAAAAATGTTTTTTAGCTAGCTAAAGTATTTTTCCCAAAGCTCAAAATAAAACTTTAGTGTTTTAAAATAAATTTGGTGTTTATCTAGCGTGGGGGCGCGCTGTTAAACACGGCAAAGCTCCCATAAAGGGAGCTTTTTTCATGGTTCATAACGCACTTATCATTTTGTCATTAATAAGATTGCCAAGCGGCCTCTACTTCTCCAATACAAATGTTTAGCCTGCTAGTGGCTAATTTTGGTTTTAAAAAAAACACAAAAAAAACCTCCAAGTGGAGGTTTTATAACTTTTAATAATTGCGAAATATTCTATTGAGCCGAACAAGGAAGCGCATCTATTTTATCTTGAATACTACCATCTTCATCCCCACAAGCTGCTTTTTCTTGCTCTAAGGCCACCGCATACTGCTGGCAAATGGCGGAGTAATTTGGATTATTAGGGTTGGTATTTTCAAATAATACTCTAGATTGGTTTGATGTAGTTTGCGCTTCTTCGCAGGTAAGGCTAGGTTCTGGACCTGGCTGTTCTCCTCCTCCTACACTAGTAAAAGGAACCTCAAAGAAATAACCTTTAGAAAAGTTTAGCGTATCTCCATCTATTTCAGATATGGCATTGAAGTAAAACTCACCTGAAACACTACCATTTTCGCTTCGCGTAATACTAATCATTCCCTCACCGTTAGCTTCTGAGGTGGTAAAGAACTCTCCGTCAAAAGTCATAAAACTAGCCGAATTTCTACCCTCTGGTGTAATCAAGTAATTACCAACTTTAAAATTCTCTGTGTTTAAAGTAATGGTTTCATCGGCTGTGTTCCCCACAATTTGCAGTGAATTATCGGTAGCTACATCAGCATAAGAAGTAGAGGTTCTAAAAAAGACGCCTTCTAATTCTCCTTGAATAGAAGGAGCATTAGATTCTACATCATCGCCACAGCTCACTAAAAACAAAGCCATTAAATTAAGTAAGAAAAATTTTTTCATAAGTTTAAAGTTATTGGGTACACCTGCAAATTTATAATAAAAATTAAGAACTAAATTAATCGCAGAAAAAAAATATCTCGTATCTTTGCCGAATTATTAATAATCGAGGTCGAGAACCTCAAAATTTAATTTTTATGTCAGTAAAAATAAGATTACAAAGACACGGTAAAAAAGGTAAACCTTTTTACTGGATCGTTGCAGCAGATGCGCGTGCTAAAAGAGATGGTAAATACTTAGAAAAAATTGGTATTTACAACCCGGTTTCTAATCCGGCTACTATCGAATTAAACGTAGACAAAGCTGTAGAATGGCTTCAAAACGGAGCTCAACCCACAAGCACAGCAAGAAACATTCTTTCTTACAAAGGTGCTTTATTAAAAAACCATTTAATGGTAGGTGTTCGTAAAGGTGCTTTAACCGAAGAAGAAGCAGAGAAGAAATTCAACGCTTGGTTAGAAGATAAAGCAAACCGTATCGATGCCAAAAAAGATTCTATCTCAAAAGCCGACCAAGAAGCTAAAGCTCAAGCGCTTGCTGCAGAAAAAGAGGTGAATGAGAAGCGCGAAGCAGAAGCAAAAGCAGCTGCAGATGAAGCAGAAGCTGCTGCAAAGGCTGCCGAAGCAGAAGCTCAGGCCGAAGAGGCTAGCGAAGAAACAGAAGAGACTAAAGAAGATTAATTTTACTTGCTTACGGTATGCGTAAAGAAGATTGTTTTTATGTAGGCAAAATCGTAAGTAAATTTAGTTTTAAGGGAGAGGTACTGGTTAAACTAGACACCGATGATCCCGAAAGTTTCCTTGAAATGGAATCAATCCTTGTAGAAAAACACAAGCGATTGATTCCATTTTTTATTGAAAAATCTTCCCTACAAAAAAGTCAGCTGCTACGCCTCAAATTAGAAGACGTGAATAACGAGGAAGATGCCGATGCCTTGCTAAAAAAAGAAGTATACCTCCCTCTAAGTTTTTTACCCGAATTAAAAGAGGACCAGTTTTACTATCACGAAATCATTGGTTTTGAGGTAATCGACAATCAATTGGGGCCTATAGGTAAGATTACGGGTGTAAATGATACCACCGCTCAAGCCCTGTTCGAAATCTCCTTTCAAGGTAAAGAAATCTTAGTTCCTATTCACGATCATTTCTTGAAGCAGGTAGACAAGGTCAATAAAAAAATACATCTAGAAACTCCTCCCGGTTTATTAGATTTGTATTTGTAATTCGCTTAAAGCGGATTTATAAACTTAACCGCAAAGCGTATGAACCCCGAAAAAGCATTTATATTTAAAGAATTTAGTGTCGCGCAAGATCGCTGTGCTATGAAAATTGGCACAGATGGCGTATTGCTGGGTGCTTGGGCAAGCATTTCCCAAAACCCTTTTTCTATACTCGATATTGGGGCAGGCACCGGCGTTATCGCTTTGATGCTAGCACAACGAAGCCACGCAGAAATCATAGACGCCATTGAAATCGAAGCAAATGCTTATGAACAGTGTGTCGATAATTTTGAAGCCAGCCATTGGAACGACCGACTTTTTTGTTATCACGTTAGCTTAGATGAATTTGCAGCCGAAATAGACGATACTTATGATTTGATTGTGAGTAATCCGCCGTTTTATGAAGAAAACTACAAATCAAAAAATACCCCGCGCAACCAAGCCCGTTTTACAGATGCTCTTCCTTTTCAAGAGTTATTAAAACACACTTCCCAATTACTTTCAGAAGAGGGTATTTTTTGCACCATTATTCCGTTTAAACATTATGAGGCTTTCCTCGCTTTCGCGGAAGCAGAGCAACTGCATATACAGAAAGTAACTTTCGTAAAAGGGAATAAAAACAGTCCCATCAAACGCTGTTTGCTACAGTTTGGTTTCACCTCCGTGCAAACACCAGAAAAAGACGAGTTGACTATAGAGACCAAAAGGCATCAATACACCCAAGCCTATAAAAAGCTAGTACAAGATTTTTATTTGAAAATGTAAGGCAAGAACAGTTTAATTTACTGTTTTGTGTTTTATATGGCAGATTTATTTGGTTATTGCTGCTGGCAGGAATACTTTTCTGTCAGTTTTTTATAATAAAGGCAATATGGTTTAATATGGGTAAAAGCTACCTTAATGATGTTGAAATTATAAGATTAAAACTAGACGCTTAGGTATTATTTTTCGCCTATGTTCTTTTTATACCAATATTTGAAGAGCTAGCATTTCGCGGGACATTGATCAAAAACAAGTATCTTAAGGCAATTAGTCTTCTATGCTTTTTGATTCTAATCGTTATCCTATTTAATGAAAATTTCTATGACTGGTTCACGTGGTTGTTCTTCACTTTAATGCTGTCGATATATTAGCTTCAGTTTTTTGTTTTGTTGGTTTACCGTTAACTACTCTATTATTCTAGCTATTTTGTTTCACATATTAAACAATATAAATGCTACTTTAGATAATGTTTCCTTTACGAATCAAGTTGTAAAAGATGGAGAATATAAAAACAACACCTCGGTAAAATGGCGTGAAAAATCACTTTTTAATATTGATTACCCCTACGCTAAGGTTAACGATACAAGCTATATTTATAATGCTGAAGAGATTAATTCTTTTACCCAACAAGATTCTTTGAAAAAATACATTCCACCAAAAGAATTAGGTAAATATAAAATTGAGATTACAAGTGACACCCTTATTGCCAATGAGCTTTTCTTTGAAGTTATGACTGATCTTAATATACTTAAAAAAATAAAAGATTAACTAAAAATGGTTTGGTTTTCCCCTAGCGGATTTCCTAAAATAACCCATAAGCAAGGAATTTTCTTTCTTAAAGTCAAAATTTTAATACGACTTATAGCGAATTAAGATTGGTCTGGAAAGAGCACATTCGCTTAAATACCTTTACTGCAAAGCACTAATTTATTCAACCCATTTTATTGCCCAGTCGGCTTGATTTGGTTAACTTTACGGCTACCAAAAAAACAAAATAAACCTATGAAACCCGATTTATTTCAAGCCCCTGATTATTACCAAATAGATGATTTGCTTAGCGACGAACACAAAATGGTACGTACTGCCGCCCGAGACTGGGTTAAAAAAGAGGTGTCGCCAATTATAGAAGATGCCGCTCAAAAGGCAGAATTCCCAAAATCAATTATTAAAGGTCTAGCCGAAATTGGTGCATTTGGTCCTTATATTCCGGCTGAGTATGGCGGTGCGGGCTTAGATCAAATTTCATACGGCTTAATCATGCAAGAAATTGAACGAGGAGACAGTGGTGTGCGTTCTACCGCCTCGGTACAATCTTCTTTGGTGATGTACCCTATTTTTAAATACGGTACCGAAGAGCAACGTCAAAAGTATTTACCTAAACTGGCTAGTGGCGAATGGATGGGAAGTTTTGGTCTTACTGAACCTGACCATGGATCTAACCCTGGAGGGATGACTACCAACTACAAAGATATGGGCGACCATTATTTATTAAATGGAGCCAAGATGTGGATTTCTAACTCCCCATTTTGTGACGTAGCCGTCGTATGGGCTAAAAATGAAGAAGGCCGCATTCACGGACTTATAGTAGAGCGTGGTATGGAAGGCTTTAGTACTCCCGAAACACATAATAAATGGTCGCTTCGTGCATCTGCAACCGGAGAGCTTATATTTCAAGACGTAAAAGTACCTAAAGAGAATTTATTACCCAATAAATCTGGTTTAGGGGCTCCACTTGGTTGTTTAGATTCTGCTCGTTACGGAATTTCGTGGGGCGCAATTGGTGCCGCAATGGATTGCTATGATACGGCTTTGCGCTATGCCAAAGAGCGTATACAATTTGGTAAACCTATTGCCAGCTTTCAGTTGCAACAAAAGAAGCTTGCAGAAATGATTACCGAAATTACCAAAGCTCAACTAATGGCTTTGCGTTTGGGACAACTTAAAAACGAAGATCGAGCGACTACAGCGCAAATATCAATGGCCAAAAGAAACAATGTTGAAATGGCTATTAATATTGCACGTGAAGCTAGACAAATGCTTGGTGGTATGGGAATAACAGGAGAATACAGCATAATGCGTCATATGATGAATTTAGAAAGTGTTATCACCTACGAAGGAACGCACGATATTCACCTTTTAATTACCGGTGCCGATATAACCGGAATCCCAGCTTTTAAATAATCGATTAAAACATAAAATAAAAGTAAAACGGCAAGGCTTAAATCCTTGCCGTTTGTTTATGTACTTATCGATGGGAATTTATTTTAATCGAGCAGCTGACCTAAAAAATAGAAGAATCACTTTTTAGTTCTCAATAATATAAAAAGGTCGTTATTTTTTAATAACGACCTTTATAAAATTCCATTTTTATTTCAGTCAACCACCAACAATAGCGGCAGTTAAGACTCTGGTGCTAATTCTATTTCTAATCCCTCCATCTCTGGAGTAAGTTGTATCTGACAACCCAAACGGCTGTTTTCTTTCGTATAAAATGCTTCCGAGAGCATGGCCTCTTCATCATCCTGCATGTCTGGCAACTCAATTTGAGGTGTTAAAATATAGCATTGACAAGAGGCACACATCGCCATTCCTCCACAAACACCAATAGTACCTTCTGGAGCCAGCTCATAAGAACGCACAAGCTCCATAATGTTCATATTCATGTCAGTTGGGGCTACCACTTCGTGTTTTTGACCCTCACGATCTGTAATGATGATATTTATATCTGGATTCATAACTTAATTTATTGCCTTTACTACAGCCTTGGGAGCTTCTTTTTTGCTACCATCAAAACCAGTAACGCCTCCTACGGTTGTATATTTCATTACGTACTTTTTATCGGGGAAAATACGTTGGTATGCACTTTGGCACATTAAAGTAGCTTCGTGGAAGCCACATAGAATCAATTTTAGTTTACCAGGATAGGTATTTACATCGCCAATGGCATAGATACCAGGAATATTGGTTTGGTAATCTAGGCTATTGTCAACCTTAATCGCATTTTTTTCAATCTCTAAGCCCCAGTCAGCTATAGGTCCAAGTTTTGGAGACAAGCCAAAGAGAGGAATAAACTCATCTACTGGCAACCAAAATTCTTCTTTCGCCTCGTTGTTTTTTCTTATGAGTACCGCCTCGAGATGATCTTCACCCTCCAACTGTACAATTTCGGCTGGAGTAATCAAGTTGATTTTTCCCAAATCTTTTAATTCTTTCACCTTATCAACAGAATCTAAAGCTCCTCTAAATTCATTTCTTCGATGTACTAGAGTCACCTCTTCTGCCACATCGGCTAAGAAGATACTCCAATCTAAAGCCGAATCGCCCCCCCCTGCGATGACCACTTTTTTGTCACGGTAAAACTCAGGGTCTTTAATCATATAACGAACGCCTTTATCTTCGTATTGGCCTAAATTTTCTATCAAGGGTTTACGAGGCTCAAAACTTCCTAGACCACCTGCAATAGCCACCACTGGTGCATGATGTTTTGTGCCCTTGTTTGTTGTTACGATAAAAGTACCATCGTCTAATTTTTCGATGGTATCTGCACGTTCTCCTAGCGTAAAACCGGGTTCAAAGGGTTTGATTTGCTCCATCAAGTTATCTACTAAATCTCCGGCTAATACTTCAGGAAAAGCTGGAATATCGTAAATAGGTTTTTTGGGATATATTTCTGCACATTGCCCGCCAGGTTGTGGCAAGGCATCTATCAAGTGGCATTTTAATTTGAGTAAACCGGCTTCAAATACGGTAAAGAGTCCGGTTGGACCTGCACCGATTATAAGAATATCTGTTTTAATCATAGCTTATTTAATCGCTTAGTATTTTATACAAAATTAGCGGATATAGGATTAACGATGAATGACAATTATCAATTTGATAATTCGGGTGCAACGTTGATAACTTTATCAATTTGCGGAGCATATTTTTTGATGGTCATTTCTACTCCAGATTTTAAAGTCATTTGATTTACACTACAACCCACGCAAGCTCCTTCAAGTTGCACGCGCACTATATTTTCTTTTTCGTCGATATCAAGTAAAGAAATATCTCCCCCGTCATTCTTTAAGAAAGGTCTAATTTCTTCTAGTGCTTTTTCTACCTTTTTCCTAAGTTCTAAATTCATTTTCTTTCCTATTTTTTTACAGCACTGCAACCTGCCATAGTGGTTATTTTGATAGCTTCGGTAGGTGGTAAGCCTTGGTTTCTTGCTACGGTTTCTTGCACTACCTGCTTGGTAATAGCCTCAATTGCTTGAGCGCTTGGCGTATCTTTCTGTAACGCAGCCGGTCTACCTATGTCGCCAGCTTCACGAATACTTTGCACCAACGGAAGTTCTCCTAAGAAAGGAATTTCTAGGTCTTCTGCTAAGTTTTTAGCTCCGTGTTTTCCGAAGATGTAATATTTATTGTCTGGTAATTCTTCAGGCGTAAAATAGGCCATATTTTCCACGATACCGATGACAGGAACATTGATACTTTCTTGTCTGAACATCGCCACACCCTTTTTTGCATCGGCAAGCGCTACATTTTGCGGTGTACTTACCATTACTGCTCCTGTAATAGGTAAAGATTGCATGATAGACAAGTGGATATCTCCTGTACCTGGAGGCAAATCGATTAAAAGAAAATCAAGCTCACCCCAATCGGCATCAAAGATCATTTGGTTTAAAGCTTTCGCCGCCATAGGTCCGCGCCAGATTACCGCTTGGTTGGGTTGGGTAAAAAATCCTATTGAAAGAATTTTTACTCCGTGATTTTCAACTGGCTTCATCTTAGATTTACCATTGACTTGCACAGACAGCGGTCTCTCGCGTTCTACGTCAAACATAATGGTTGCCGAAGGGCCGTAAATATCCGCGTCAAGCAGACCCACCTTAAATCCTTTATTGGCTAAACTAACCGCTAGGTTGGCGGTAACAGTAGATTTACCCACCCCACCTTTACCAGAGGCCACCGCAACGATATTTTTAATACCGGGTATAGGTTTACCTTTAATCTCATTTTTTGGCTTAGAAGGTGCATTTACTTTCACGTTAACTTTTACCTTAGCCTTGGCATACACGTGTTCATGAATTGCCTTCATCACATCTACCTCTGCTCGTTTTTTTATGTGCAAAGCCGGTGTGGTCAACTCAAGATCGACCACAACCTCATCACCAAAAGTAACGATGTTCTTTACTGCACCACTCTCTACCATATTTTGGCCTTCACCAGAAACGCTTATTTTTTCTAGGGCCTTATAAATATCTTGTTTATTTAATTTCATGAAGTATATCTATTTTATAATGAGCACTTAATTTGGATTAAGTCTAAATGCAAATATAAGATTTAAGCTTCTAACTATAAAGCCCTTTAAGAGGCATTTATTAATTATCTAGCGACAAAACAGGAGGCTGCCAAAAATACTTTTGAAAGTTTTGCACTTGATTATTTTTAACGCTAATTCCTTCCACTTCAAGCTGAGCTTGCATGGCCTGAGAACCCAAAAAATGAGCTTTACCTGTGAGCATTCCGTTTCTATTGACTACACGATGAGCTGGAATATCTATATTGCCGGCGCTAGCATTTAAAGCATAACCTACCACCCGAGCACTTTTAGGCGAACCAATAGCTTTGGCTATGGCGCCATAGGAGGTTACTCGCCCGTAGGGTATTTGACGAGTCATATGATAAACGCGTTCATAAAAATCGCTTTGCGCCATAGTTTTTTACTTAATAAAAAATTCGGAGTAAAGTAATTACGACCAAAATAAACATTAATCCAGCCATAAAGTAATTGCTGTATTTAGAGAAAGACTGATTGTGTTTTTCTATTTTCATAAAAGAAACCACATACATATACAAAGTAGTGAAAGTTCCTAAACTGGCAGCTAAAGCAAAAAGAACTATGGTCGTACGGCTAAAATTAAAATCATCTGCGTGAAAGGCGGCACTTATGGTTACAAAATAAGGTATAGGAAACACGTTTACAGCAGCAATCATCATACCTTTTACCAGATTGCGAGTTGATTCTTGTTTTTTAAGGGCTACCTTTTTATTGGGTTTGCGTGCGGCTATAAAAAAATAAATCCCCATAATCAAAAAAACCACTAGACCTGCTCGCAAAATCATCTTTTGTACGTAAGGATGATTAAAGATGTATTTGGCCATTAAAATGGCCAGCATAGCTTGAAAAAACACGACCATAGATGCACCCAAAGCTACTCGTAGGCCACTACGTTTACCTTTATTAACACAGGTTTTTGCTACCGTCATATTAACCAATCCTGGAGGAATAACGCCCACCATGGCAGCAAAATAAGTGATTACAATAAATTGGGCCGTGTCTAACAAATCTTAGTTTATCTTAAATCGAATATACGTAATTGGTTTGTTTTTTTCAAGATATTGTTTTTCATAGAAGGTCTGTATACCTACCACTTCTGGTGCACTGTATTCATTTTTATACACATCGTGATTGGCTTCGATAATCTCGTGCCCTTCTCCGTGCAGTAGACCTAAAGTATAGCCGTGCATAAACTCACTATCTGTTTTAAGGTTTACCACACCATCTACTTTTAAAATACCTTTGTATTTCTGTAGAAATTCTGAATTGGTTAAGCGGTGCTTGGTACGTTTGTATTTTATTTGCGGATCTGGAAAGGTAATCCAAATTTCATCTACCTCTCCGGGTGCAAAAATTTGATCTATTAATTCGATTTGCGTACGTAAAAAGCCAACTCGTGTGTTGTTTTCCGATAAAGCAGTTTTAGCTCCACGCCAAAAACGCGCGCCCTTAATATCTATGCCCAAGAAGTTTTTTTCGGGATACATCGCCGAGAGTCCCAAACAATACTCTCCTTTTCCACAACCTAATTCTAGCACTAAGGGTAAATCATTTTTAAAGAAATCTGATTTCCATTTGCCTTGGTATTTAAAATTACCCGAGGTAATTTCTTCTCGGCTTGGCTGTATTACATTTTCAAAACTTTCGTTTTCTCTAAACCTTTTTAATTTATTTTTGCTTCCCACTGCTGCATTAATTTTTGGCAAAATTAAACAAATTATACGCAGCTTTAAGAATTGTTTTCAATATTGCAGGATGTTGTATTTTTAAGCGATGCAAAAACCAAAAATTTTAGTAGTTGTTTTAAATTGGGGGCTGGGGCATGCCAGCCGCTGTATACCCTTAATCGCAGCACTCGAACAACAGGGTTTTGAACCTATTGTAGCTTCAGACGGCTTGGCTTTAACTTTGCTCACAAAAAACTTTCCGCATCTTAAGTCTTATCGCTTGCAAGCTTACGAAATACGCTATAGCCGAAAACCTGTTTTTTTAAAAGCCGTCTTGGCTCTCCAGGTGTTTAGTTGGCTTAAGCATATCTATTTTGATAAAAAGCAGATTTTGGCCATACACAAAAAAGAAAAACTTTCTGGAGTAATTAGTGATAACCGACCTGGGGCTGCTTTATCCTGCATACCCAGTGTTTACCTCACCCATCAAACCAATATTTTGGGCGCTTGGCAACCTATTGCCAATATGCTACACTGGCGCATCATTCGAGCACATTCGCATTGTTGGATTCCGGACTTCACGCATAAGTTGGCTTTTGCCGGAAAGCTGAGTCAACATACAACCTCAAAACAAGTTAAGATAAAAAAAATTGGTTTATTAAGTCAGCTTAAAGCGGATACTCACCCGGTTACGAAAAAACACATTAGTATACTATTATCTGGACCCGAGCCGCAGCGCAGTGAATTAGAAGTCATTTTACTTAAGGCGATTGAATTTAGCGAACTACCCGTTGTTCTTATCCGCGGAAGCGATAAAAAGTTAAAACTAGATAAAGTTCCTAGCCACCTAGAAATAATTGATTTTGCTACTAGAACCCAAGTACAGCAAGTTTTAGAAAGCAGTCATTTTGTTATTGCCCGTTCTGGTTATAGTAGCTTGATGGATTTTTGCGCTTTAGGCCTTAAAGCATTTTTAATTCCCACACCGGGGCAACCCGAACAAGAGTATTTAGCAAGCTATTTCTCGAAGAAAGGCTGGACGGCAAGTTGCACACAAGAGGCTTTTACATGGCGCAAATTAGAGGAACTAAAAAACATAAAAGGATTTCCTACTTTTGAGGCTCCCGATTTTAAAGCTTTGTTTTCGATTTTTCGAGCGTAAAAGAAAATTCACTGCCTGTTCCAAAATCGCTCTCTACATAAATGCTCTCTTGATGCGCCTCGAGTATATGTTTGACAATAGCTAAACCTAGACCTGCACCACCCTCTTTTCTAGATCCGCTTTTATCGATGCGGTAAAAACGTTCAAAAATGCGGTTAAGGTTTTCTTTCTGTATTCCTTCGCCATTATCTGTAATGCGCACAATCAATTTATTTTTCACCAAAGGCTCAATCGCTACTTCGGTAGTGCCTCCGTGCTTTCCATATTTTATTGAATTTACAAACAAATTGATTAAAACCTGTTGTATTTTATCTTTATTGGCATGTACATAAATAGGCGTATTATAGTCGGTATCAAAAGTAAAGCTGATATCTTTTTTATGCGCTTTCATTTCTAGCAAATCAAATACATTTTGTATAAGAGACACTAAGTTAAAATCTTGTTTTTCTAATTGTATATCCTCCATCTCGAGTCGGGTGATCAAGTCGAGGTCTTTTACAATATAAACCAATCTGTCAACGCCTTTGCTTGCGCGTTGTAAGTATTTCTCACGAACTTTTTTATCGTTAATCGCGCCATCTAATAGCGTTAAAATATAGCCTTGAACCGTAAAAAGCGGTGTTTTAAGTTCGTGTGAAATGTTACCCATAAACTCTTTACGGTAGTTTTCACGATCTTTTAAGGTCTCTATTTCAAGTTTTTTAACTTCGGCAAAATGCTCGAGTTCTTGAATTAGGGTATTCATATCGGTTGTGATTCTGGGACTTTTAATGGCAGAGCTTTCGATTAATTCAACCTTATCATAAACCTCTTTAACCCGTTTAAAAATGTAGCTTTCTAACCGCAATTGAATCAGTAAAAAGGTGGTCACCCACGCGAGTACAAAAAACAGGATACTTGGCCCGATATGCACCTCGATATAAATGGCTTGTAGGAGCACGGCTAAGCCTAGCATCACTACACTAATGAGGCTGGCACTAGCGGTTGCAAATTTATAGGATTTCTGTATTTCTTTACCCATAGTTTTTTACACTACAAATTTATAGCCTACCCCTTTCACCGTTTTAAAGCGCTTATCGCCCATTTTCTCGCGCAATTTCCTGATGTGCACATCTATGGTTCTTCCGCCTACAACTACCTCGTTGCCCCAAACATTAGCTAGAATATCTTCGCGCTTAAAGACTTTTCCTGGTTTAGATGCGAGTAAGGCTAAAAGTTCGAATTCTTTTCGGGGTAAAATCAATTCTTTTTTGCCTAGCATTACTTTGTACTCTTCTTGATTGATGGTAATATCACCAATTTCTGTAATTCCCTGATCGCTATTTGAAGGCTGAGTTCGTCTCAACAAAGCCTTAACCTTACTCACCAGCACCTTAGGTTTAATAGGCTTGGTGATATAATCGTCTGCTCCAGCATCAAAACCTGCCATTTGGGAATAGTCTTCTCCTCTAGCGGTAAGAAAACAGATCAAACTATCTTCTAATTGGGGCTCTTGACGAATTTTTTCACAAGCCTCCATGCCATCCATCTCGGGCATCATAACATCTAATACAATTAATTGGGGTAGATGCTTTTTGGCTTTTCGAACTCCTTCTTTCCCATTTTCGGCCGTCAACACTTGATACCCCTCTTGCTTTAAATTATAGCTTATGATTTCTAAAATATCGGGTTCATCATCGACTAACAGAATCTTTATATCACTTTTATTCATGCTTTATACAATATTTATGCTGGTGTAAAAATAATTAAAATTAAGCTACCCCCTTTGTTAAGAATTGACACTACCAACTTAACATAGATAACCATTTGCTAACATAGGTTTAAAGATACTTAACAACGGGATAACTTTTTTCTTGTGATTATAAAATTTCTTTGCAGCGTAAATGAAAACTGCAATGAAAACCACATTAACATTATTATTATTTTGCCTAACACCACTGGTCTGGGCGCAAGAATTTGGAAGTATTAGCGGTAACCTTACCGATGAGGAAGTGAACAATGAACCACTACCCTTTGCCAACATTACCCTAAAAGGCACCAACAAAGGTACCACCTCAGATTTTGATGGGAATTATGAAATAACCCAAGTACCTGAAGGTACCTATACTGTTATATTCAGTTTTGTTGGGTACGAAACCGTAAGCATTCCTGGAGTTATTATTAAAGCCAATCAAACTACGCGTTTAAGCACTGGGTTAAAATCGAGTGCAGCAGCATTAGAAGAAGTAATGATTACTGCAGTAAAGAGCAGAGACTCTGAAGTAGCACTTTTACTCGATCAAAAAAATGCGATTCAGATGCAGCAATCGATTGGTGCCGAAGAATTATCGCGAAAAGCTGTAAGTAATGTAGAACAAGGCGTCTCTAAAGTGTCGGGAATTACTATGGTTCAAGATCGTGGGGTCTTTGTGCGCGGATTAGATGACCGTTACAACTACCTACTGGTAAACGGCTTGCCATTAGCCTCCTCTGATCCCGATTTCAAAATCATTCCTCTTAGCTATATCGCCACTTCGATTGTAAGTTCGGTTGATGTCTTAAAAACTTTCTCTCCCAATTTGTATAGTGATTTTGCGGGAGCTACCTTTAAAATAAATACACCAAAAGCTCCTGCTAAGCCTAAAACACAAATAAATTTTGGCGTAAATTATAATACTAAAACCACTTTTAAAGATTTTTATACCGATGATGCCAGCGGAACCGAATTATTTGGTTACACGGGTGACTCGCGTGCATTACCTTCTGAAATTGGCGACCTGAGTTACAGTGCTTCACCGCGTGAATCGGGTGAGCTTTTTTCGACCTCTTGGACCCCTAAAAAAAGAAAAGCACCCCTAGACACACGCTTTGGGATTACCCACGGTCAGCGCCTTTTTAGTTCAGATAATAGTAATCTTGGTATGGTTTTAAGTATGAATTTTAGAAATTCACATCGCGCCCAAGACGGTGTTGAACGTACTTTGAACTCTGAAGGTACAGCCGGACAAGATTTTACCTCATCTACCTATGAATACCGTACACAAAAATCGGCTTTGCTAAGTTTAGATTATAATTTATATGAAAAATTAGATCTAACCTTTAATACAATTTACCTACAAAACAGTTCTAATTTCATTCGAGAAGCCTTTGGCCGAAATGATGGATTTACCCAGTTGAATAATCGAGATTTCTTTATTCGAGATATGCGGTATACCGAGAATCAGCAAGTAAATTTTCAACTTTTAGGTAAATATGCTCTAGACGGAAAAAGGCAAGAATTGCACTTTGCCAGCGCTGTGGGTCTCGGAAATAATCAAGTACCTGATAGACGTGTACTACGTGCTGCTGGAGTAGGTGAAGATGCAGAGTACATTACCACTAATGGGATTAATCCTTTTAAGTTTTACCAAGAGTTAGACAACCAGAACTTTAATGCTAGAGTGGCTTACCGCTTAGGCTTACTCCCTACAGAATCAGAAGATTTTATGGGTCATCTAGAGATAGGTTATCAAACCGATCTAATTGCCTATGACTTCTTTAATAAATTTATTACTGCCCAAGTTAATACCAACGATCTTCCCGCATTGAATACCAACAACCCACAAGATTTCTTCGAGACAGGATTTGCCAACGGGTTTTTAAGTTATTCAAGTACATTTGATCCGACTGCCAAAAGTGAAATCACCCAAGGTATTCATGCGGGTTATTTACAATTCAACAGACAGTGGGAAAAAATAGTCTTAGAAGCAGGGGTACGCGTAGAAAAAGCTATACGAGAGATCAGCTATCGTGAGCCTTTAGACCGTCCCGACACCCCCTTTAGCAAGATTAAGTATGATCCGCTAGACATCAATCCATCTTTAAACATAAAATACAGTTTAAACGAGTTGTCTAATTTGCGTTTCACCTCATCAATTACCAATACCAGACCACGCTTACGCGAAATTTTACCCACAGTATACCAAAATGGTGACGGTAACCAAGTAATTGGTAACCCCGATTTATTAAACTCTACCAATTATAACCTAGACATCAAGTACGAAATTTTCCCTAGTAATGCCGAGCTACTTGCCGTAACCGCATTTGGTAAGTATTTAAAAAATCCTATTGAGCGTTTGGCGCGTTCTACCTCGGTTGGTTACCGTACCTTTTTCGACAATTTTGAAAGCGCCCACCTTTACGGATTGGAATTTGAAATGAAATTAAACCTAGGGAATGTAAGTAAAATTGATCAGCTTAAGCCTTGGCAATTTGGTTTAAATGCCATACTTATGAATTCAAAGGCTCAGGCCGATGAGAATGACCCTCGTTTTGCAGTGGTTACCCATAAAGAGAGAAAATTACAAGGTGCTTCTAACTGGGGCTTAAATGCCGATTTAGGCTATCAATTGTTTGATAAGGAGCAACTAGAGTCTAAAATCAACCTGATTTTTAACACCTACGGAAAACGTATTTATGCCGTTGGAGTTGAAGGTGCAGACGAGATTTATGAAAAACCTCTCAACCAATTAGACCTTACCTGGAACACTCAATTCAACAAGAAGTTTGGCGTTAAGCTAACCGTGCGTAACCTCTTAAATGAAGAAACTTTATTTACACAAGACCCAACGCAAAACGTTCGTTTTCCCGACCGCTTTAGCAATCAAATTGAACGTTTTGACCAGGGAATTACTTTTGGATTAAACTTTACATATACATTTTAACCTTTAAATTTTAAAACAATGAAAAAAACAATCAGCAAAACCATTTTAGCCACAGCCCTTTTGGGTATGCTGTTCTCGTGCAGCAGCGATGACGAAGGAAACTCAAGCAACAACCCTGTGAATGAGGATATTCTTCAAGGTGACGTACTTACAGGTGAAATCACGCAAGACTTATTTGTTCCTAAAGGAAAATACGCTCTTCGCGGAGCGGTCTCTGTTAAAGATGGTGCTACTTTAACCATAGAAAAAGGTACTACTTTTACGGTAACTGCCGAAGATCAAGCTGCCGGAATCAACCTTTTGTTCGTTGAGCAAGGTGGTAAAATAATGGCTGAAGGTACAGCACAAGAGCCAATTGTATTTACTTCTGAGAATAAAAATGCAGAAGGAGGCGATGGCGATTGGGGCGGTATTGGCATACACGGTAAAGCTAAAATGAACGCTCCTGGCGGCACTTCTTTATCTGAAGCAGGACAATTGCCTTACGGCGGAAACGACGATAACGACAACTCTGGAGTTTTACGATATGTTCGTGTAGAGTATGCCGGTCAAGCCTCTTCAGATGGTCAATTTGAATTCAATGCTTTCTCGTTTTTTGCAGTGGGAAGCGGTACTGTAGTAGAGTATTGCGAAGCA
The DNA here is from genome assembly GCF_042684705.1 of Mesonia sediminis. NCBI lineage: Bacteria > Pseudomonadati > Bacteroidota > Flavobacteriia > Flavobacteriales > Flavobacteriaceae > Mesonia > Mesonia sediminis. The sequence continues at coordinate 561,640 of NZ_JBHULZ010000041.1, read as the reverse complement.
TTTGAAGGTGCAGATGACGGTTTTGAGTTTTATGGAGGTACGGTAAATGCCAAGAACCTTTCAGCCGTAGGAATGGAAGATGATTCAATCGATTGGGATGAAGGTTTCCGCGGAAGCTTAAACAACGTTGTGATTTACCAATACGATGCTACTGGAGATTTTGCTTTTGAATTAGCCAACAGAAGTGGAGAGAACAATGCTAGCCCACGCTCTAAAGCCCAAGTGAGTAATGTTACCCTACGAGGACACAATAGACCTGGTAAAGCTGCATTTGACTTAAAACAAGGTACGGCGGGTATTTTTGACAATATTGTAGGATATAATTATGACAGCATGATTTTTGTAAACGATCAAACACAAGAAGTAACTAATGGTGAATTATCTTTTACCAATACTTTCTTTGACCAATACAACAACTTAGTGGTTAATAACGTAGATCAGACCGACATTGCCACTCAATTAATCGATGAAAATCCTGCGGCAAGTGGTGCAGATGAAAGCGCTTTTGCCAATTGGACTAATTTCTCTGCTCAAGGCGGATTCAATCAGTAACTCATACAATAACAGCGGGAAAGTTTTAAAACTTTTCCGCTGTTAAATAAATAAAACCAAAAAAATTAGCCTTTAATCAATTAACAATCAGACTTATATATTATCGCCTAATAAGTTAAGAAATAAAAAAATTGATTAAAATCATACCAAATCCTAGTACATATTTGTACCTTTGATGACATCATTAAATAAATTTATTATGCAAAAAATTACTTTTTTAACTTTCATGCTCCTTACAGGCTTATTTAGTTTTGCTCAAGGACCTATTATTACCATGATTTCCGATGGGGATTGTTCAGGTGGTAATCCTAAAGTATTAGAAATCTACGCTCAAGGTACTGTAGATTTTTCTTTGTACTCTTTAGAGAACCAAACCAATGCCAATACCACTTGGGGTAACGCTTTAAACTTAGCTTCTCTTGGTACCCTTACCGATGCTTTTGCTTATGTGTATGCAGATGACCCGAGTTTTGCAACTGAGTTTCCTAGCGCAACCAATACCTTTGCTACTACAGCAAGTGTAATGAGTTTTAACGGTGATGACCGTATTCGTTTGGTACTAGATAGTAACCCAGGCGTTTCTGTAGATGAGTACGGCGTAGATAGCCAAGACGGTACAGGAGAAGTTTGGGAATACAAAGATGGTTACGCGAAGCGTAAGTCCGGTACTACGGCTGGCACATTTGCCGCAGCAGATTGGGATTTCTATAACGGAGCCTTAGATGGTTTAGGAACTTGCCAAGGTGGTGCTACTTTTGAGAGCATTATTGGTCTGGGAACTTATACTACAGCGGGTACTCCATGCCCATTAAGCTTTACTATTACAGACGTAAGCTGTGATGCAAAAACTAGTGGTACAGACACGTATACCGTTACTGCTTCATTTTCAGGTGGAGGAACAGAAACTTATACGCTTAGCCTTAATGAAGGTACTTTAGGAGGTGACGACGCCAATACACAAGCAACAGGTACGGTTACTATTTCAGGTATTACCGAAGGAACCGACTTGAACTATACCATTACTAGTGCCAACTGTAACATTTCAGGAACCATAACTTCTCCTACTTGTGACCCGTCTACCCCTGTTGCAGATTTAGCTACCTTAAGAACACAAACCTTAAACGAGAAATACATCTTAACCGGTGAGGCTGTACTTACAATGCAACAGTCTTTTAGAGGCCAGAAGTATATTCAAGATGCTACTGCTGCAATCTTAATCGATGATAACAACGGTGTAATTACTACTACGTATAACATCGGTGACGGAATCACAGGAATTGAGGGTACTTTAACCGAGTTTGGTGGCATTATGCAATTTGTACCAGAAACCGATCCAGGTGCAGCTACTTCAACAGGTAATAGCGTTGCTCCACAAATTCTTAGCATAAGCGCTTACAATGCTAATCCAGAGATGTATGAGTCTGAGTTAATTGCATTTCAAAATGTAACCATTACTGAAGCAGATGGTACAGCTACTTTTGCAACTGGCACCAACTATACTTTAAACGATGGTAATGACAATACAGTATTAAGAACCAACTTCTACAGTGCAGATTATATTGGTACCGTAATCGCGGGACAATACCAAAATGTAGTAGGAATCGCTTCATCTTACGATGACGGAACAAACGTAACTGCTCAAATATTCCCAAGAAGTTCTAACGACTTTAACGCTGCCTTATCTACTCAATCTGTTGAGTTATTAAGCAAAATCAATATGTACCCTAACCCTGCTAACGGATCTGTGGTTAACTTTGAGTACCGCGATTTAAACGAGGTAGAAGTGAGTATTTACACGATTTTAGGAGAGCAAATTTTTAAGGCCAATAACGCCATAAAAACTATTGACGTATCTAACTTCGCTGCCGGTATGTACTTGGTACAAATCAAAGCAGATGGTAACACCGTTACACAAAAGCTAATTGTTGAATAAGTTGATTCGTTTTTCAATTTATAAAAGCGCTCTACACCAGAGCGCTTTTTTTATTCGTAATTTTGCCTCAAATGCATTCGCAAAATGACGAAATTAGAAAATAAAATATTTGCCATTTCCAACCAGCGTACTTTTGACGAGGTTTGTCTTGAAGTTTTCCATTATCAATACCGTCATGTACCTATTTACAAAGAGTTTTGCGATTACCTTAAGGTAGCACCAGAACAGATAGATCAAAAGGAGGAGATTCCCTTTTTACCCATTCAGTTTTTTAAATCGAATAAAATTTATAGCCCCAGCACTCCTGCCGAAATTGTCTTTAGCAGTAGCGGAACCACAGGACAGACAACTAGCAAACACTATGTAAATAAGCTTAACCTTTATAAAAGAAGCTTTAGAACTACTTTTAAACAATTTTACGGAGATATTAAAGACTATGCTGTACTAGCTCTGTTACCTGCTTATTTAGAAAGAGAGGGCTCCTCTCTCATTTATATGGCGCAAGATTTAATCGTGGAAAGCAATCATGCTAAAAGCGGATTTTACCTCAACAATTTAGAAGAATTAGTGCAGAGCTTAAAATTGCTAGAGTCGCAAAAACAAAAAACTTTATTACTAGGTGTTTCTTTTGCCTTATTGGATCTAGCCGAGCAATTTCCGATGGAATTAAAGCACACAATAATAATGGAAACGGGAGGCATGAAAGGCAGACGAAAAGAAATGATTCGGGAAGAATTGCATCAAGTAATTGGTAGAGCATTTAATTTATCAAACATTCATAGTGAATACGGAATGACAGAACTGCTCTCACAGGCGTACTCGAAGGGAGAAGGAATATTTAAACCGGCAGCCTGGATGGATATTTTAATACGTGATCCTGAAGAACCCACTAGAATTCTTAAAAACGGAAAAACTGGAGGTATAAACGTCATTGATTTAGCCAATTTGCACTCATGCTCTTTTATTGCAACACAAGACCTCGGAAGTAAGCTCAACGCCAATGAATTCAGGGTTATTGGCCGCTTTGACGCTAGTGATATTCGCGGCTGCAATTTACTTTTATTATAAAATTTTGTTAAAGTTATTTTTAAATGTAAGTTTTTTGCCTTAAATTCGTCTTATATTATGCTAAGATGAAAGTTTTTTCATAATAGATTGGTTAGTTAGTAGGAAACCCCAGCAGTGCTGGGGTTTCTTTTTTTATAACGGTATTTTAAAACTCTGGTTTAATCCGCAATAGCGATAATATAGGTATTCTTCTTCCCTTTATTAAGAATCACATATTGATCATTGATTAGATCTTCTGGTTGAATAACAAAATCCTCCTTTACTTTTTCTTTATTTACCGCAATACTATTGGCTTGAAGCGCTCTTCTCGCTTCACCATTACTAGATAAAAAATTAGTCTTAGCCGATAGTGCTGCAATCATATCTAAGCCTTGCTCAATATCGGCTCTGCTCACCACTGCTTGGGGAACCCCCTCAAAGACATCTAGAAAAGTAGCTTTATCCAATTTTTTTAAGTCTTCTGCCGTACTCTTTCCAAAAAGGACTTGCGAGGCCTGAATAGCTTTTTCATAATCCTCTTCGCCGTGTACCATTATGGTCACCTCCTCTCCTAATCGTTTTTGAAGTAGACGTAAGTGCGGAGCCTCTTGATGTTCTTTCAAAAGGTTCTGAATTTCTTGCTGGCCTAAAAAGGTAAATATCTTGATATATTTTTCGGCATCCTCATCGCTAGTATTTAACCAATATTGGTAAAACTTGTAGGGTGAGGTACGCTCTTTATCTAACCAAATATTACCCCCTTCTGTTTTTCCAAATTTTGTGCCATCAGCTTTTGTAATCAACGGACAGGTTAAAGCATAAGCTTTACCTTTTCCAATTCTTCTAATCATTTCTGTACCGGTAGTAATATTACCCCATTGGTCGCTACCTCCCATTTGTAAGGTGCAATCTTTTTGCTGGTAAAGGTGTAAAAAATCATAACCTTGAATCAATTGATAAGTAAATTCAGTAAAACTCATCCCTTCTTTAGATTCAGCACTAAAACGTTTCTTCACAGAATCTTTTGCCATCATATAATTTACCGTAATATGTTTACCTATATCACGTGCAAAGTCTAAAAAAGAAAAATTCTTCATCCAGTCATAGTTATTGACCAAAATTGCGTTGTTTTCTCCTTCAGAAAAATCAAGAAAACGTTCTAATTGCTTTTTAATGCTGTCTTGGTTATGCTTAAGCGTTTCTTCATCTAATAGATTACGCTCTGCCGATTTTCCAGAAGGGTCTCCAATCATACCCGTGGCACCACCTATTAAAGCCATTGGTTTATGCCCCGCCAGTTGAAAGTGACGCAGCATCATAACACCTACCAAGTGGCCAATATGCAGCGAATCTGCGGTAGGATCTATACCTACATAAGCCGAACGCATTTTTTCAAGTAGATGCTCTTCTGTTCCTGGCATCACATCATTTAACATACCTCTCCACTTGAGTTCTTGTACAAAGTTTTTATTCTCCATTGTTACTGATTTATCTTAGCAAAGATACTGGTTTCTGTATTTATTAAACACAAAAATTCCTATATTTACACTATGATTTTAGTGACGGGAGCAACAGGTTTGGTGGGCACACACCTGCTGGCTGAACTGCTTGAAAAGCAAGAAAGTAACATACGTGCGATTTATAGAGAAGATTATAAAAAAGAGTACAGCTTAAGGCTATTAGCTTCTTATTATCAACTTTCTCATTCGCTTTTAGAACGGATACATTGGGTTAAACTTTCTATTCTAGATATCCCTCAACTAGAAAAGGCTATGCAAAACGTAAAATGGGTATTCCATTGCGCAGGTTTAGTAGCCGACGAACCATCGAATCGTGGCTTTAAGGAATTATACAAAGTTAATGTGGAAGGTACGGCTAACGTAGTAAACCTATCGCTTACAGCAGGGGTACAAAAGCTATGTCACGTTAGCTCTATTGCCACTTTAGGGCAAGAGATAAAACCTACAATACCAATCACTGAAACCTCTATAAGAGAAAGCAATCAGGTTTACAGCAATTACAGCATCACTAAGTATGGTGCCGAAATGGAAGTATGGCGAGCTTCTCAAGAAAAGTTACCAGTAATAATTGTTAATCCTGGAGTTATACTAGGAGCAGGATTCTATGAACAAAGTAGCGGTAGGTTATTTCAAAAAATTGCAAAAGGTTCAAAGTTTTACATTAACAAAAAAACGGGTTTTACCGACGTTCAAGACCTTTGTAGTATTATGGTCTTACTAATGCAGAGCCCTATACAAAATGAGTCGTATATCGTTGTTAACCAATCGCTAAGCTTTAAAGAGTTTTTTACGGAAGCAGCACAGCAATTGGGGGTGCCGGCCCCAAAATTTGAAGCCAAGAAACCTATACTATATTTGTTGTGGCTCATTCAATTTTTAGGTAGAAAACTATTGGGCACACGACAACAAATCAGTAAAACTTTTGTACGAAACAGCGATACCATGAGGCTATATAGCTCAGAAAAATTATTAAAGCACTTAGATTTTCAATTCACCGATTTGAGTCAAAGCATCAAACGAATTTGCCAGCATTATCTTCAACAAAAATAGTAATGAATATTAGGGCAAGGCATTTGCCTTCTCAACCTCTTTTTCTTTTCTCAATAAGCTATCATTAACCGCCTTTTTAGCTTCTAAACGCTCTAAAACTTCTCGATAGATTTGTTCGTTTCTTTCGGCATCTTCAAAATAGTAATTCGCGTTTTCTACAAAAGTAAGACTGTCTATATTGTATTTTTTCAAGATTAACTTATTCACCTTTACGTCCCGTTGCATAAACTTGGTGCCGCTATACCCTTGAATTGCATCTGTATAATGCAAATCAAATAACAAATTTACCATGGTTTCTTCATCTATAAGCGAATCTGGCTTTGGTGCCTCTTCGATATTCTGACAACCAGTTATTACCAAAAAAACCATTAGAAAAAGTGCAACTAGATGTTTCATGATCTTTGAAAACTTAAAGCTTGTGCATTTCGAACATCTAATACTTTAAAATTATGGTAAACCAATGCACCATTTACAAAAGTATGTGTGATTCGTGACTTAAAAGTTGTTTTTTCAAATGGCGACCACCCGCATTTATATAATATATTTTCTTTTTGCACTGTCCAAGGCGCATTTAGATCGACTAAAACCAAATCGGCTTTATAGCCTTCACGGATAAAACCTCTCCTTTCAATTTGGAAAAGAATGGCCGGATTATGACACATTTTTTCGACAATTTTAGGCAAGGTAATCTTACCTTGATGATAAAACTGAAGCATGGCCGGTAAAGCATGCTGTACTAGAGGCCCTCCACTTGGTGCTTTGGTGTAGACATTATTTTTCTCTTCTAATGTATGTGGCGCATGGTCTGTAGCGATAACGTCTATTTTGTCTTGCAATAAGGCCTTAAACAAGGCTTCCTGATCTTGTTGTGTTTTAACGGCAGGGTTCCACTTAATCAAGGTTTTTTTATCGGCATAATGGGTGTCATTAAACCAAAGGTGATGTATACAAACCTCGGCGGTTATCTTTTTATCCTTTAAGGGCTTTTTCCCATCAAAAAGTTCCATTTCCTTAGCTGTACTCAAATGAAACACGTGAAGTCTTGCACCGGTTTCTTTGGCTAAAGCAATAGCGCGAGATGACGATAAGTAGCAGGCCTTATCGCTTCTAATCTTGGGATGATTTTCTACTGGAATATCTTCTCCATATTTATTTATATACTCTTCTAAATTATCTTTTATGGTAGTTTCATCTTCACAATGTACGCAAATCAAAACAGGAGATTGCGTAAAAATTTCTTTTAAGACTTCTTCATTATCTACCAACATATTACCAGTAGAAGAACCCAAAAATAACTTTAGCGCTGGGGTGGTTTTTGGATCAATTTTTTTGATTTCCTCTAAGTTATCGTTGGTACCGCCAAACATAAAAGAATAATTGGCGTAAGCGGATTTAGCTGCTATAGCAAACTTTTCTGCAAACCTCTCATGTGTAGTGGTTTGTGGTTGGGTGTTGGGCATCTCTATGAACGAAGTTATTCCTCCTGCAACAGCTGCCTTACTTCCGTGTTCTATATCTTCTTTATGCGTTAAGCCGGGCTCTCTAAAATGAACTTGATCATCAATGGCTCCAGGTAATAGATATTTCCCTTCGGCATCTACCACATGAACATCTTGCGATTTAACACTGATGATTGACGCCACCTCAACAATGGTATCATTTTCAATGTAAACCTCACCTTCTTCAACCTTGCCCTCGTTTACAATTTTAGCATTTTTAATCAATATCTTTTTCATAATTCTTTACCAAATAAACTCTTAAATTTCATTTTTAAAACGCCAAAAATCGCTTCCGAAATTATGCGCCCGTTCATTTTTGACTTTCCTCTTTCTCTGTCTGTAAAAATAACTGGAACTTCTACAATCTTAAATTTCTTCAAATATGCTTTAAATTTCATTTCAATTTGAAAAGCATAGCCTATAAATTGTATTTTATCTAAATTAATACCTGTTAATACTTCTCGCTTATAGCAGACAAAACCAGCCGTAGTATCGTGGATGGGCATACCGGTTATGAACTTAACGTATTTAGAGGCCGTATATGACAACAGTATACGTTTCATAGGCCAGTTAACAACATTAACCCCAGTAACATAACGCGAACCTATGCTCACTTGAGCGTCATTTTCTTCGCAAGCATTAAACAAACGTACTAAATCTTTTGGGTTGTGAGAAAAATCGGCATCCATTTCAAAAATATGAGTATAACTTCGCGCTAGAGCCCACTTAAATCCGGCAATATAGGCCGTACCCAATCCTGATTTATTTGACCTAGAAAGCAAATGAATGCAATCTTTGTACAGTTGCTTTTTCTCTTCTACCAAGGTTGCAGTACCATCTGGCGAATTATCGTCTACCACCAAAACGTCAAAGCTAAGCGGAAGGCGCAAAATAGCATCCAGAATATGCCCAATATTCTCGGCCTCGTTATAGGTAGGTATGATGACTAAGCGATTGGACATATTTTTTGGTGACAAATGTACTTATTTTTAGGATGAAATATTAAGCCCTATCCGTCAATTTAGTCTTAAATTTGCAAATAAATTGTGTAGCTTGGATATCAGCCTTAGAAATTTAATACCGCAAGATTGGATTATTATTGTTCTACTTATAGCTATGGCTCTTATAGCCGGTACGGCTCGTGCCTTTGGAAATCGGTTTATTCAATTTAAGGAGTTGTATCGTTCAAATGTTTATTTCACACAATACAAAAAAAGCCCAAATGTTGTAAGCCTGTTTAGTCTGCTTTTGTTTTTAGCTCATCAACTAATTGCCAGTTTAGGTTTATTTGTTTTATTCAAAGCAACCGATTTACTTTCTACAACATACAATTTTAATTTATACCTTCAAATTCTTGTGATTTTTGCTGCGCTAAGTATTTTAAAATATTTGGTTGAGAAAATAACGGCCGTAGTATTTAAAATCGAACCCTTAATCGATAATTATATTTTTTATAAAATCACTTATCGCAACCTTTTTAGTTTATACTTCATACCCTTATTATTTTTATTAATTTATACGCTAAACTTCCATAGATTAATCAGTTTAATCTGCATTGGAATGATGGTTCTTCTGCAAACAGGTGGCTTGATTGTTTATTACATAAAACAGCAAAAGTCGCTTATATTGTATTGGTATTATTTTATTTTGTACCTTTGCAGCCTTGAAATCGCTCCCTATATTATTTTATATAAAGTGATTACATAAAAAACAGCATTTAACAAACAGCTTATCGATGAAAGTAAAAACAATTCTAATTTCTCAGCCAGAACCAAAGATGGAGAACTCTCCCTATACAGAGTTGGAGGAGAGACAAAAGGTGAAAATTGATTTTATTCCTTTTATACACGTAGAAGGGGTAACCTCAAAAGATGTTAGGCAGCAAAAGATAGATCTGAGTCAATTCACGGCTATAATTCTAACAAGTAGAAATGCAGTAGACCATTTCTTTAGAATTGCCAAAGAGATGCGCTATGAGGTACCTGACACTATGAAATATTTTTGCCAGAGTGAAGCTGTTGCCTATTATTTACAAAAATACGTAGTATACCGCAAGAGAAAGATTTACGTGGGTAAGCGTACTTTTCCTGAGCTTATACCTTTAATTAAAAAGTACAAAACCGAAAAGTTTTTACTCCCTTCTTCAGACATGCTTAAACCACTTATTCCAAAAGAACTAGATAAGATAAAAGTAAACTGGAAACGAGGTATATTTTATAAAACTGTTGTTAGCGATCTTTCTCATTTAGAAAAAGTTTTTTATGATGTATTGGTATTTTTTAGTCCGAGTGGTATTAAATCACTTTTCGAGAATTTCCCAGACTTTAAACAAAATAATACGCGTGTCGCTGTCTTTGGGAATTCAACAATTAAGGCTGCCAAAGAACATGGTTTGGAGGTAAATATCAAAGCTCCAACTCCAGAGACTCCATCAATGACAATGGCTTTAGAAAAATATATTAAAGAGCATAACAAAAAATAGTTTCAAGTTTTTATTATTATTACAAAAAAGAGGCGGTTTAAAACCGCCTCTTTTTTGTAATAATACATTTAAAGTTTATGCCTTGGGTCCGCCATTCATAATTTCTTCATTGGCGTATTCTTCAAACTTCTTAAAGTTATTTTTAAAGAATAAAGCTAATTCTTTGGCTTTAACATCATAAGCCTCTTTATCTTTCCAAGTATCTCTTGGATTAAGCACCTCATTGGGTACATTAGGGCAAGTTTTTGGCATTTGTAGACCAAATATAGGATGCTCTTGATACTCTACATCAGATAGTAAACCTTCTAAAGCAGAAGAAATCATTTCACGCGTGTATTTTAATTTCATCCTAGAACCGATTCCGTAAGGGCCACCTGTCCACCCCGTATTAATCAACCAAACATTTACATTTGCCTCTTGCATTTTATGGCTTAGCATTTCTGCATAACGCGTTGGATGTAGTGGCATAAATGGCGCTCCAAAACAAGCAGAAAAACTAGGTACAGGCTCTGTAATACCCGCTTCTGTTCCTGCCACTTTTGCAGTGTAACCACTTATAAAATGGTAAGCTGCCTGCCCTGGTGTAAGCTTACTGATAGGAGGCAATACTCCAAAAGCATCTGCAGTTAAAAAGAAAATATTTTTCGGGTTTTCACCTACCGAAGGCTCTTTAATGTTGTTAATGTGATAAATAGGGTAGCTTACTCTAGTGTTTTGAGTAATACTAGTATCATCAAAATCTACCTCTCCATCTTTTATGATTACGTTCTCAAGAATGGCTCCAGGTTTAATAGCTCCATAGATGTCTGGTTCTTTTTCTGAAGAAAGGTTTATTACTTTAGCATAGCAACCTCCCTCAAAATTAAAGATCTTGTTTTCGGCTGTCCATCCGTGCTCATCATCACCTATAAGTTTACGCTCTGGATCGGCCGACAAGGTAGTTTTACCCGTACCCGACAAGCCGAAAAATATTGCCGTATCACCTGCCTCGCCTACGTTAGCAGAACAATGCATAGGTAGGGTGTTTTTATTCACGGGTAAAATAAAGTTTAAAGCAGAAAAAATACCTTTTTTGATCTCACCTGTGTAACCAGTACCACCGATAAGCGCAATCTTCTTTTTAAAGTTTAAGATAGCAAAATTATGCTGTCTTGTACCGTCTATTTCTGGATCGGCCATAAAGTTAGGTGCGTTTACCACCGTCCATTCTGGAGAAAAATCTTTTAATTCTTCTTCGGTTGGTCTTAAAAACATATTATGCGCAAACATATTGCTCCAAGGCAACTCATTGATAACGCGAATGTTTAATTGATATGATTTATCTGCACAAGCATATGCATCTCTTACAAAAACTTCTTTACCCGATAGGTAATCTACAACCTTTGCATAAAGGGCATCAAATTTAGCTGGGTCAAAAGGTATATTTACATCTCCCCACCATACCTCATCTTGTGTTACATCATCTTTTACAATAAATCGATCTTTGGGCGATCTTCCTGTAAACTCTCCCGTATTTACGGCCAGAGCACCAGAGTTAACCGTTACACCTTGGCCTTTTTGCACAGTGATTTCGTGAAGTTCTTCAGAAGAAAGTTGATAATTGATTTTTGCGTCTTTTATACCGTAATTTTCTAGCGAAAATTCTTGCGTGGTTTTATTATTGTCCACCATAAAAAATTTTGAGTTGTGTTCTTTGAACAAAAATAACAATATTCACTAACATATAAAGAATTAGCTTTCTTTTATTTAGTTTTCATTTTAAGCACCTGAAATAAAATAAGCACCCAAGCGCTAATCAGAAGTAAGCCTCCTGTTGGCGTTAGCAGCGCAATTTTGGTAAAATCAAAGCCGGTTAAAGAGTTGGTTGCCAACCCATAAATTGACCCTGAAAATAATGTCACACCAGAGAGCAAGAGCACAAACAAAATATTTTTTGCTTTATTAGATATAAATGTTGTGCTCCCCAGAATTAACGCTAAAAAGGCATGGTAAAACTGGTAACGCACCCCTACTTGAAAGGTTTCAAGCTGTTCACTAGTCAATAATTTTTCTAAACCGTGACTAGCAAAAGCGCCTAAAATTACGCCCAATAGACCTAGTACGGCACCCAAAATCAATAATTTCTTTTGCATATTTTTAAGCCGAATTAAATTTTATTACTTTCGGAAACGAAACACAAATTTAATCAACTTAGTTTAACTTATGAGAAGTATTCTTATTATTGGTGCCGGAAAATCTACTTCGGCCCTTATACAATATTTACAAAACAAATCAGACCAAGAAAATTTAAGGTTAATAATCGCAGACTTGAACCTAGAACAAGCCCAAAAGCTGGCTGGCAACCATAAGAATTCTCAAGCCTTAAAATTAGATATTTTTAATGAGAATGATCGAAAATCCGCTATAAGCGAAGCCGACATTGTGATTTCTATGCTTCCCGCTCGCTTTCACATCGAGGTTGCTAAAGACTGTATTAGCTTAGAAAAAAATCTAGTAACTGCCTCTTATGTGAGTAAGGAGATGGAAGCTCTAAGCGAACAAGTAAAAAGCAAAGGGCTTATTTTCATGAATGAAATAGGTGTTGACCCTGGAATTGATCATATGAGCGCTATGCAGGTGATTGATCGCATTCGCCAGTCTGGCGGCAAGATGCTCTTATTCGAATCGTTTACAGGAGGCTTAGTTGCTCCCGAAAGCGATAATAATCTTTGGCATTATAAATTTACTTGGAATCCTAGAAATGTAGTGGTGGCTGGCCAAGGTGGCGCTGCTGAATTTATTCAAGAAGGCCAATACAAATACATTCCCTACCACCGCCTTTTTAGAAGAACCGAATTTCTTGAAGTGGAAGGCTATGGTAAATTCGAAGGTTTAGCCAATCGCAACTCGCTAGCTTACCAAAAGGTTTACGGACTTGAGAATATTAAAACCCTTTACCGCGGAACGCTACGCCGAGTAGGCTTTAGTAAAGCTTGGAATATGTTTGTTCAACTTGGAATGACTGATGATACCTATACTATGCAAAATTCGGAGCATATGAGCTACCGCGATTTTATAAATGCATTCTTACCATATTCTCCTACAGACTCGGTAGAATTGAAAATGCGTCATTCTTTAAAGATTGATCAAGATGATTTGATGTGGGAAAAGTTACTTGAACTTGATTTATTTAATAAAAATAAAACCATAGGTATAAAAGATGCGACGCCTGCACAAGCGCTTCAAAAAATCTTAGAAGAGAAATGGACTTTGGCTCCAGATGATAAGGACATGATTGTTATGTACCATAAATTTGGTTATGAACTAAACGGGGAGAAAAAACAAATTGACTCTACTATGGTGCATATTGGCGAAGATCAGACTTTCACCGCGATGGCTAAAACGGTTGGCTTACCGGTGGGTATTGCCACTTTAAAAATACTTAATAAAGAAATTAAAACCCCAGGTGTTTTACGCCCTATAAGTCAGGAGGTGTATGAACCCATTTTAAAAGAGCTAGAAGACTTTGGGATTGTATTTAAAGAAAAGGAAGTTCCGTATCTAGGCTACAACATTGATAATGTAGTAGGATAAAAAAAAGCCGACTTACCACCGGGTAAGTCGGCTTTTTTTATTAATTATCCTTTTAATCTCTACTCAGATAAACACTTACAAAATACAATAACGTAGCTAATGAACCTACAGCAGCTACCACATATGTTCTAGCGGCCCATTTAAGCGCATCTTTAGAATCATCATATTCTGTAGGGGTAACAATTTGTTTCTCTTCAAGCCAAGCTAGCGCACGATTACTAGCATCATATTCTACAGGAAGAGTAATAAAACTAAAGAGTGTACCCAAACCAAACATAATAATTCCGGCCAATAATACAGTTTTACCCACTCCCAATGAAACAGCAGACATTAATATAAGACCTCCCATTATCACCCATTGACTATAATTTGCAGCCACACTTACTATAGGCACCAATTGGCTTCTCATTGTTAACCAGCTATAAGCCGTCGCGTGTTGTACGGCGTGCCCGCATTCATGGGCCGCCACGGCTGCCGCAGCAGCATTTCGTTGATTATACACCGCCTCACTTAGATTAACGGTTTTGTCTTTAGGATTGTAATGATCTGTCAATTGCCCTGGGGTTGAAATTACTTTGACATCATAAATCCCATTATCCTCTAGCATTTTACGCGCTATTTCTGCTCCGCTCATACCGTTTTGCAAACGCGTTTTGCTGTATTTTTTAAATTTAGTTTTTAATTTATTACTTACATACCAGCTTACAAGCATAATTAAACCAGCAATTACATAATATCCCATCATGGTCGATTAACTTTTATTGTTTAGCACTCAACTATCAAAAATAGCACCAATTTTAATATTTAAAAATAACCTGACAGTCAATAAATATTTCTTCATGTTTTTTAACAAGTATTTATAAACAAAAATTTCCGCAAAGCTTAACACTAGTGTATCTTTAATAAAAAGTATTTTATGAAATCTTTTTTGTTTGATAAGAGCAAGGGAATTTGCCTTTTTGATTTTGAGCACACTACTGCCGAAGCCAATGCGCAAGCCATACAGAATATGCGCAATTTGTTGAATATTCACAAGATGAACATTCACGATTTAAATTTAGAGTTAAAAGACGGTATCTTGACGGTTTATGGTGAAGTAAATTGCCAAAAAACCAGAGAAATAATTATATTACTTTTAGGAAACGCCAAAGGTATTGCTTGTGTGAATGACAAAATGTCTCTTTACCAAGAATCAACTAGCGGCGAAGCTAACGCTAAGAAACCTTCACAGTTTTATGAAATAACTCCTAATGACAATTTAAAAAAAATTGCCAAACGATTTTATGGGGATGAAAGCTATATCGATAAAATAATAAATGCTAATAAGCCACTTTTGACAGCGCCCTCTGATATTTTTAGCGGTTTAGTAATTCGTATACCGAATTAAAAAAACGCGCTACTTTTAAGCAACGCGTTTTGACTTATGTGGTGATGTATTTAACCTACAATATTCACAATTTTACCTGGCACAATAATAACCTTTTTGGGGGTACGTCCTGCTAATTGTTTTTGGGTTCTCTCATCTGCCATAACGATTTGTTCAATTTCATCTTTAGAAAGCTCTAAACTTAACTCTAGGGTAAATCTCATTTTTCCATTAAAAGAAATAGGGTAATTCTTCGAACTCTCTTTCAAAAATTTTTCCTCGAAAATAGGATAATCGGCAAAGCTAATGCTTTGTTTATGACCCATTTTTTCCCAAAGTTCTTCGGCAATATGAGGGGCATAAGGAGCGATTAATATGGCAAGTGGTTCTAAAACTGCTCGAGCATTACATTTCAAGGCAGCCAATTCGTTCACACATATCATAAAAGTAGAAACTGATGTATTAAAACTGAACGCCTCTATATCTTCTCTAACTTTTTTAATAGTTTTATGTAAAATTTTTAAAGCATCATTGCTAGGTTGCTCTTCGCTTATCACAAACTCATCTCCTTTATGGTATAGCTTCCATAATTTCTTTAGGAAATTATGAACTCCAGAAAGACCCGCTGTATTCCAAGGCTTAGATTGCTCTAAAGGTCCTAAAAACATTTCATACATACGCAAAGTGTCTGCACCATATTCCTGGCATATCACATCAGGATTTACCACATTGTATTTAGACTTAGACATTTTTTCGACCTCACGCCCTACTTGATAAGTCCCATCACCTTCAGTAATAAAAGTAGCATCTTTATATTCCTCACGCCAATTTTTAAAGCCTTCTATATCTAGCTCATTTGAGTTATTCACCAAAGATACATCTACGTGTATAGCTTGTGTGTCGTAATCATCTTTCAATCCGGCACTAACAAATTTGTTTTGATTTGCTATACGGTAAACAAAAGCACTTTCTCCTAAAATCATACCTTGGTTGATCAACTTTTTAAAAGGCTCATTAACGGGTACAAATTGCCGATCATTTAAGAATTTAGTCCAAAACCTAGCATATAATAAATGACCGGTTGCGTGCTCGCTTCCACCAATATATAAATCTACATTCTCCCAGTAATTTAACGCTTCCGCGGAAGCAAAAACATTATCTCGTTCTGAGTTTTCTTCATTTTTACCAGCTTCCATATACCTAAAGAAGTACCAAGAGCTACCTGCCCATCCAGGCATGGTGTTTAACTCTAATGGGAAAATATTTTTATGGTCTATTTCTTGGTTACTCACCACTTGGTTTTTAGCGGTATCCCAGGCCCAAATATCTGCACGACCTAGCGGCGGCTCTCCACTTTCTGTTGGTAAATATTTTTCTATCTCGGGTAATACTATGGGAAGATGCTTAGGTGCAATTGTTTGAGGCAACCCGTTTTTGTAATATACAGGAAAAGGCTCGCCCCAATAACGTTGTCTACTAAAGACAGCATCACGTAAGCGATAATTTGTTCTTCCTACTCCATTTTTCTTTTGCTCCAATTTTTCAATCGCTTTTTGCATACCCGATTCGTAGGTCAATCCATTAAGAAAATCAGAGTTGGTAAGTTTAACCTGATTATTTTTTTCTGTAAAAGCTTTTTGGCTAATGTCTACACCTTCAAAAATATTTAGAATAGGTATGTCAAAATGTTTAGCAAAATCATAATCACGCTGATCGCCACAAGGAACCGCCATAACTGCCCCTGTACCATAACTAGCCAACACATAATCGCCCACCCAAACAGGAATAGGTTCTTGAGTAAAAGGGTGCAAGGCATATGCACCAGTAAATACACCAGAAATACGCTTCACATCGGCCATTCTTTCTCGCTCACTTCTCTTAGCAGCCGCTTCTACATACTGCTGCACAGCTTCTCTATGTTGGTCTGTGGTTATTTTTTGAACCAACGGATGTTCTGGGGCAAGCGTCATAAAACTAACCCCAAAAATAGTATCTGGCCGAGTAGTAAACACTTCGATAAAGTCGTCCTCATTTTGCACCTTAAATTTTACCTGAGCACCGGTTGACTTTCCTATCCAATTGCGTTGAGTTTCTTTTAAGCTCTCTGTCCAGTCTAACTTCTCTAAATCCTGCAAAAGTCTTTCGGCGTAAGCAGAAATGCGCATACTCCATTGCTTCATTTTTTTTCTCACTACGGGGTGTCCACCTCGTTCAGATACTCCATTGACAATTTCGTCATTAGCTAATACTGTACCCAGTGCAGGACACCAGTTTACTTCTGTTTCTGCCAAGAAAGCTAGGCGGTATTGCAACAAGACCGTCTCTTGTTCTTCTGTGCTATATTCTTTCCATTGTGCTGCAGTAAAACTAGGCACTTCTTCATCGCAAGCCGCATTGATTTCTTGGTTACCACTTGCTTCAAACGCTTGCACTAACTCAGTTATCGGCCTGGCTTTATTTACATCAAAACAATAATAAGACTCAAAAAGCTGTATAAAAATCCATTGAGTCCACTTGTAATACTCGGGGTCACTGGTACGCACCTCTCTACTCCAATCAAAAGAAAAACCTATTTTATCTAATTGATTTCTATAACCAGCAATTTGGTTTCCTGATTTATCTGTTCCTCCTTCAATATTAACTTTGGTAGTATCGGCAGGGTGTTGTCCTGTTAAAATAGCATATTGTTCGGCGGGAAGCCCAAAAGAATCATAACCCTGCGGATGCAATACATTAAAGCCGGTATGTCTTTTATATCGTGCAAAAATATCACTAGCGATATACCCCAAGGGGTGTCCTACATGCAAGCCTGCCCCAGAAGGATAAGGAAACATATCTAACACATAATATTTTGGTTTATTACTGTTATTACTAGCTTTAAAAGTATGGTTTTGCTCCCAGTATTTTTGCCATTTGGCTTCTATAGTATTAAAATTATAACTCATGGTAAACGCTTTCGATAAATGCCTATAATTATTATTTTGAATGGCAAAAGTACTATTAATGTACGAAAGTGAAAAGTTTGAACGTTTTAAAGAAACTAGTTTCAATTACTTTATTATTTTTACAAAAATTACAAGCCTATTCTTTATGAGTTCTTCGTTTGAAAAATACCAAAAAAGGCGTTTGATATCCTCCTACTTTTCGGTAGTTATAAGTATTGCCTTGGTATTGTTTTTATTAGGTTTATTAGGGTTGCTGGTATTAAACACCAAAAAAGTAGCCGACCATTTTAAAGAGCAAATCGCCTTAAGCATCTTTTTAAAAGATAGTGCCAAAGAAGTAGAAATTAATCAATTAGAGAAAAGCTTAGCTTTAGCTGATTACACCAAATCTACTCAATTTGTTAGCAAAGAAGATGCCGCTAAAGCGCATAGTCAAGAAATCGGTGAAGACTTTATGGATTTTTTAGGGTATAATCCCTTAAAAAACTCAATAGATGTTTACTTTAAAGCCGATTATGTTTCTGAAGCTAAGATTGCAGAAATATCGAAAGATCTTAGCAATAAAAATTTTATTGAGGAAGTGGTGTATGATAAGCCGTTAATAGCCCTGCTCAATGACAACATTAAACGCATAAGCTTTTGGATTTTAATCATTAGTGGTATTTTCACCTTTATAGCCGTATTGTTGATCAACAGCAGTATAAGACTCTCGGTGTACTCCAAGCGATTCACGATTAAAACAATGCAAATGGTTGGCGCTACCAAGGGGTTTATCCGCAGACCGTTTATTTGGAAAAGCATAAAGCTAGGAATTATTGGTTCTATTTTAGCGCTCTCGGGAATGGCTGCAGTTCTTTACTATTTAGACAAAGCTTTTCCTGAATTGCAATTACTAACCGATCATCGATTACTTATTGCTATATTTGCCGGTGTATTCATTTTAGGCTTGATTATATCTTGGATTAGCACCTTCTTTGCTACCTCGAGATTTTTAAACTTAAAAACAGACGAATTATATTATTAAGCGCTATCTATAGCTTTAAAATAAATTATGGGAGAGCAAAAGAGACGAGAAAGAGAACAGGAAAAGCCAGAGGCTTATTTCATTTTTGAGAAGAAGAATTACATTTTTATGGCTGTTGGTTTAGCCGTTATTGCCTTGGGTTATATACTGATGGCCGGAGGCGGAAGCGATAACCCAGAAGTTTTTAATCCCGATATTTACAGTTGGAGACGTATTCACCTAGCACCTAGTCTTGTGCTACTGGGTTTTGGTATTGAGGTTTACGCTATTCTTTTAAATCCAAGTAAAAAGAAATAATGGATGTTTTAGATGCGCTTGTTCTTGGCATTATTCAAGGATTAACCGAGTTCTTACCCGTATCTTCAAGTGGCCATTTAGAGCTAGGCAAAGCGATTTTGGGTGATGATAGTATACCACAAGAGAGTATGCTATTCACCGTTGTGATGCATTTTGCTACTGCGCTGAGCACCTTGGTTATATTCCGTAAAGATATTTACACTATAATTAAAGGCCTGTTAGCATTCAAATGGAACGAGGAAACCCAATTTACTTTAAAGATTATTTTATCGATGATTCCTGCAGCCATAATTGGGTTGCTCTTTGAAGAACAGTTAGAACAATTATTTGGAGGCAGTGTGTTTTTAGTAGGAGCTATGCTAATTGTAACTGCTTTGCTTCTATGGTTGGCCGATAAAGCAAAAAGCACTTTAAAGCCCGTTAGCTACTCCAATGCATTTGTTATTGGAATAGCTCAAGCTATTGCTATGCTTCCTGGAATTTCTCGTAGTGGCGCTACTATATCTACTTCTGTTTTATTGGGGAATGACAAAACCAAGGCGGCTCGATTTTCTTTTTTAATGGTAGTCCCATTAATATTGGGGAAAATTGCTAAAGATATACTCAGCGGCGATTTAAGCCATACTGGCAACAGTACGGCATTATTTGTTGGTTTTATAAGTGCCTTTATTGCTGGCCTCTTCGCTTGTACTTGGATGATCGCACTGGTACGAAAAAGCAAACTTTCTTATTTTGCTATATATTGCTTAGTGGTGGGAATCATAGCCTTAGCGGTAAGTTATTAATTAAAATATTATTTTTTTGAGTTTTTTTAGTCTAGAAGATTTTAAGAAAGGCCAAGTTTTATTGTTCGATAAACCCTTGGAGTGGACCTCTTTTCAGTTGGTTAATAAGGTACGCTGGTTAATCAAGAAAAATTATGGCATAAAAAAAATTAAAGTAGGTCACGCAGGGACCCTAGATCCATTAGCTACTGGCTTGTTGATTATTTGTACGGGAAAATTCACCAAAACCATTCATGAAATTCAAGGCTTACCCAAGGAATATACAGGGACTATTCGTTTTGGGGCAACTACCCCCTCTTACGATTTAGAAACGGATATCGACAAAACTTATCCGATTAATGATTTGCAACCGGAAATTATAAAAGCAAAAGCGGCCTGCTTTGAAGGAGATATCATTCAAAAACCCCCTGTTTTCTCGGCCTTAAAGAAAGATGGCAAAAGACTGTATGAATATGCACGCAAAGGCCAAGAAATAAAAATAGAAGGTCGCCCCGTTCGCATAGACGAATTTTCTATTGGTAAAATAAATTTACCCGATGTAGAGTTTAAAGTCAAATGCAGCAAAGGAACTTATATAAGAAGCTTAGCTCATGATTTAGGTCAAGCGGTTAACAATGGTGCTCACCTTACCGAGTTAAGACGTACAAAAATAGGCGATTTCAACATTAAAAACGCCTATACTTTAGAAACTTTTATTACTAAATTACCAAAAGATTTAAGCTAGAAGCAGACTTAATTCTTTCATAACGGTTTTACCTTTGTCTTTGTTGTACCAACGCTGGAGTTCCTCTTTTACGGTGGCATCTACTTGCCCGTGCGCAGCTTTATAATCGGTTATTAATTTTTTAGCTGGCGCCGGACGCTCTCCCCAAACCCCTAAAACCTCGAGCGATTTTTGATCGACCATCACTAATTTAGGAATAGATCTCGCGCCATTGGTCAAGAAATGATCTATAAAAAAGCTATTGTCATCGCGAAGAACAATTTTTAATTCAATATTCTCATTTAACTCAGCCAACTTATTTATAGCTGGCAAACTATGGGCTACATCACCGCACCAACCTTCGGCTACTACTATCCAAAACACTTTTTTTTGAAAGGCTGCAACTTTATCGGCTAAAGCCTCATCAACCTTTAGGGTTTTATCCCATCGCTTTATCCTTTTTAAATTGAGCTGAGTATAATTTAGTAAATCTTCAGATTGTGTATGCCCCGTTACACGGCCTTCTTCAAAACTATCAACCACCAATTCTTTAAAATCAGTATAAGTCATTGCGTTTTCTAAGGCTTTGGACACTTCGGTTTGTAATTCTTTTACCTTCATTTTTTATTCTATTTTTATCCCCTTTAAGGTTAATTCAAAATTACACAATTATGAGCAAGCAGCGTTGTCTTTGGTGTCAGGGGAATGATTTATATGAGAAATATCACGATTTAGAATGGGGTGTACCCGAATATAACGACCAAAAGTTATTTGAAATCCTTTCTTTAGAGATTTTTCAAGCTGGATTGAGCTGGATTACGGTATTAAAAAAACGAGATAATTTCCGTAAAGCTTTTGATGATTTTAATCCGGCTACGGTTGCCCAATATGATTCTAAACGGGTTCTAGCACTACTAAACGACAGCGGTATTATTCGGCATAGAGCTAAAATTGAAGCTACGATTCATAATGCTCACGTTTTTCTACAATTACAACAAGAATCTGGTAGTTTTAGCAAATATATTTGGTCATTTGTTAATCACATACCAAAAAATAACAGACCCAAAAAAGCAAATGAAATTCCTTCAAGTACAAAGCTTAGTGCTGATATATGTAAAAACCTAAAAGCGAAAGGATTCAAATTTTTAGGAGCTACAACCGTTTATAGCTTTATGCAGGCAGCAGGACTAGTGAATGATCATCTGGTAAATTGTTTTAAACACCAGCAATCTTAACAAAGCAATTTCTAGTGTTTAATTTAATAAGACGACAACTTGAGGTATATTTTCAATAAAAATAGAATAAAGTTAAAAAAAGCAGCTAAGAATAATTATTTTCGCAACTTTAATAAATTGTCAACATTAGATTAAATAAATCTTAGCATTTATGGAGTGTCTTTATAAATACAGAAAAAGTAGTTTCGCTCTTTTAACCTTGATTTTCATTAGCTTTTCAGCTAATGCGCAAACACATTTTGATGGTTTCATTAATCCGGAGATTAATTTAGATCTCAAGACCGAAACGCTTTGGAGTTATACTTTTGGCATCGCACACCGATCGATTGTATTTACCGATATTGAAGATAACAGCCAATTTGATGATCAAGTAAAATACGAAGCTGAGTTTATAGAGTTAAATCAATATACTCATTTTAAACTGGGCGAAAAGGGTAAAGCAACAGTGGCAGCTCGCTATCGCTTTAAAGATATTTTTATCGATAAACATGACGAGCTAAGACTACTCCAACAATATAGCCACAAAATAAAATTCAACAGTTTTACTTTAGGACAACGGCTTCGCTTCGCACAACGATTTAGAGAAGAACTGGTTTTAAGATGGCGCTACCGCATAGGAGCTAGTTTTAAATTAAGCCCGGCTTTAGCCGATAAAGAACCTCTGATTTTTAGTGCCTCAACAGAGAGCGTTTGGGAGTTTGGCAAATATAACAAGCCTAGTTTGGGTCAGCGTTTTACAGGAAAATTTAGTTTGCCAATTGGGCAAAATTCAAAGATAGATTTAGGGCTAGAGTATCGCCACCGTAATTATACCCACCAACCCTTTACAGAATTGTTTTTGATAAGCGGATTAAATATCAATTTGTAAAATTTACTACAAATAACTTAAAAAAGCTTCCCGTTCAATTTCTTCGGCTCCCAAGCTGGCTAAATGATTAGTGTGCACTTGGCAATCAATTAAGCTAACTTTCTGTCTCTCCAAGAATTGAACCCAAGTTATGAATGCAAATTTAGATGCATTACTTACTAACGAAAACATGCTTTCTCCGCAAAATACACCTTGAGGTTTTAGCCAAATTCCGTAAAGCCCTCCCACCAATCTTTCGTTTTGCCAAACCTCTACCGAATAGGCAAATCCTTGCTGGTGCAATTGGGTGTAGGTATTTATAATGTCTTTGGTAATCCAAGTTCCGTTTTGGCCTGGTCTTTTTACTTGTGCACAGGCTTGAATCACCTGCTCAAAATGTTGATTAAAAGTGACTTTAAATGTTTTCCTATCAAGAAGTTTCCTCATACTTTTTGACACTTTTAGCTTCTTAGGAAACAAAACCATTCTTGGGTTTGGCGACCACCACAATACGGGTTGATCGTTTTCATACCAAGGAAAGATACCTTTTTTATAAGCTCTCAAAACACGCTCTGGTATTAAATCACCACCATATGCCACCAATCCCAGTTCGTTTGAAGTATTGGGATGCGGGAATTCTTGTTTTGTATCTAAAAAAGGTATAGTCATAAAAAAAGCTGCTTTAAAATGTTAAAACAGCTTGAAGTTTTTAAGTTATCAATTTAGAACGGTAAATCGTCATTATCGTCATCGTTGAAATCGTTTGCGGGTTCAAACTGATCTACAGGAGGTACATCTCCTTGTGGAGCACTACCGCCTAAATCTTCAATACGCCAGCCCTGAATAGAGTTAAAGTATTTGGTTTCACCTTGTGGGCTTACCCACTCTCTTCCGCGTAAATTTACCCCAATTTTTACCGGCTGACCTACTTGAAAATTATTCAGTAAGTCGCATTTATCTTGAATAAATTCAATAAGCAAGTGTTGCGGATATTGTTCTTGGGTAGTTACAACAACTTCACGTTTTCTAAATCCGTTGTTCCCGTAAGTTTTGGTCTCGTCTATTTTCTTTATCGTTCCTTGTACTTCCATATTTCTAATTTAATTTTGCTAATAATACCTTCCAGGCTTTCTCTATTTCCTCTTGTTTTAAATACTCTTGGGCCACTGCATGAATTTTCTCTACAGAGCCTTCTTTAATATATTCTACTAAATTCAATTCATTTAAAAAAGAATTGATTTCCTCTTTATTGGGTAAACGCTCAATTGTTCCTAATTTTCCTAGGTCATTCCCGGTTAACACCTTACTAGACCGTATATCTTCTGGAAAAGCATCAACGCCTATACCCATAGTTGTTTTGGGTTTAGGAATTTCAAACATACCTTGATTGGCACGTGAGTAATAATTGCTCCCCATACGTGCTACTTGATCAATTTTTATTTGATCGATAATATTTAAATGCTCATCCATAACCTCTTCAGCAACATGCATACGCACCACTTCACACAACACCACATTACCTGCGCCTCCTTCTTCACCCAAACTTACTACCTCTTTCACCACGCATTCAAATTGTACCGGACTTTCTTTTACTCGAAAAGGCTTCACTACATCAGACTCTAATGGCGTTAGACCCGTTTTCACGAATTCATTAACACCAGTCGCATAATCTGTACTAGCCAATGACATTTGCTGCACCATCTCATAATTTACTATATTAATAACCACCTCACCTTGTGTGCGTACATTATTTAGGGTGTCCTTAGCACTGCCATCGCTAATGCGTAATAAAGGTGAAAACATAAGCATAGGCGGATTAGCGCTTACAACATTAAAAAAACTAAATGGCGCTAGGTTGGCTTGCCCCTCCTCATTTATTGTACTGGCAAAAGCAATAGGCCTAGGCCCTACGCTACCAGCCATAATACCATAGTTTCTAGCAATTTCAACTTCTTTTGGGTTTATTGTCAACATGAATTAAGATGTTTTTGCAAAGATAACGAAAGTACCGAGCTAATAAAAAATAGCTTTGTTTTTATAAAAAAGATTATCTTTCAACTTTAAAACAACCTATGCTTTACCTTAAAGAACGTAGTTTTGCCCGTTGGTTTGTAACCATTGCTTCTCTGATAATTGTAGGTTTATTTTTATGGAATGTTTCTATTTTTTTTGAGCGCATCAAAGAAGAAGAGAAAAATAAGATGGAGATCTGGGTAAATGCCTTTACTGAAGTCTCAACACCTAATTCTGGCACTAGCCTCAGTAATAATGTAATTGAAATCTTTAGTTCAAACACAACCACACCCATGTTGGTTTACTCAGTTGGTGATGACAGCTACAATTCAAGAAATATTGAAGAAGATAAAGTTAATACCCGCGAAAAGAAATTGGCTTTAATCGAAGAGTTTAAAAAGCAATACCAACCCATAGAAATTAAAGATGATAATAAAATAATTAATATAGTTTACTACGGTTATTCAGACACACTTAAACGGCTTACCTACTTCCCTGCTTTTGTGATTTTCATCATTATCCTTTTTGTGAGTATTATTTATTATTTTCATATCACTTCAAAAAGCGAAGAACAAAGTTTGTTATGGGCAGGAATGGCCAAAGAAACCGCGCATCAAATCGGTACACCCTTGTCATCGCTAGTGGGGTGGATCGAAATCCTAAAAACTGAAAACATCAACCCCGATTATGTTCAAGAAATACAAAAAGATATAAACCGGCTACAAACCATAACCGATCGTTTTAGCAAGATAGGCTCTGTTCCTAATTTAACACCTACTAATCTGGTTCAAGCTACCCTTGAGACAAGTCAATATTTGCAAATCAGAACCTCAAAGCTGGTTCAATTTGATGTAAAACTACCCAAGCATGCTATTTTTGTAAATCTAAATGAACAGCTATTCAGCTGGACGATTGAAAATTTAGTCAAAAATGCCATAGATGCCATGAAAGGCAAAGGCACACTCAAAATTGAAATGCGAGAAGAAGCTCAATGGGTACTGCTAAACATTTCAGATACGGGAAAAGGAATTCCTAAATCTGATTTTAAAAAGATTTTCAAGCCTGGTTTTACAACCAAAAAAAGAGGCTGGGGTCTAGGTTTATCTTTGGTAAAACGCATTATAGAATCCTACCATAAGGGTAAAGTTAGGGTACTCAAAAGCGAATTGAATCAAGGTACTTGTTTTGAAATAAAATTAAAAAAAATTAAAAGTTAGACCGTATGGCTTCACAGGTGGCTTTCATCTCTTCTTCATTCATTTTCACTTTTGTTTTAAAGCTAGCGTCCTCCATACGCTGTAGCGGAATTAAATGCACGTGTACGTGAGGCACTTCTAACCCAATAACAGCCATTCCTACACGTTTACACGGAATAGATTTCTCTATAGCTTTAGCCACTTTTCTAGAAAACCGCATCAATTCCATATAAGTTTCTTCATCCAAATCGAATATTTTATCTACTTCTTTTTTGGGAATACATAAAGTATGTCCTTTTGCATTAGGATTTACATCTAAAAAGGCATAAAATTTATCATCTTCTGCAATTTTATAACTCGGGATTTCGCCCGCCACTATTTTTGAAAAAATACTAGCCATAATTATTTATTTTAAATTTATGTTTTAACATCTAAAGCATCGCGTAAAGCATTTCCTATTAGCATAAAGGCCATGACCAAACTCATGATGGCTAATCCAGGAACCAATGCCAAGTAGGGTTTGCCCAGCAAAATATAACTATAATGATCTTTGATCATACCGCCCCAACTTGGTGTTGGCGGTTGAGCACCTATACCCAAGAAACTCAATCCGCTTTCAATTAAAATAGCTGCCGCAAAATTGGCTGCAGAAATTACAATTAAAGGTGCTACTACTTGAGGTAAGATATGCTTTAAAATTACTCTGCTGTGCGAGTACCCCAATGCCTTAGCAGCCGTTATATACTGTAATTTTTTTACTCCCATCACCTGTCCACGAACTACTCGCGCCACCTCAACCCACATCGTTAAACCTACAGCAATAAAAACTTGCCAGAAACCTTTGCCCAAAGCTAAGGTTATGGCTATTACCAATAGTAGAGTGGGTATAGACCACATCACGTTAATCAACCACATAATAGTGGCATCTATAAAACCTCCAAAATATCCCGCAAGCGCACCCAGACTAAGTCCTATTATTAATGAAATAAATACGGCAACAAAACCGATAGATAGTGAGATTCTACTCCCAACCAATAAGCGACTAAATAGGTCTCTACCATATTTATCTGTACCCAATAAAAATGTATGTTTTTTAACAAATACTTCTTGTATAGCCTCCAAATTTGTTAATCCGTTAAAGCGAGAAAGCTCAAAACGCTGGGGCAAGCCTAATGAAGTTTGCGCATCTTTTTTATATCGATACACCAAAACTTCATTTTCTTCAATTTT
The DNA here is from genome assembly GCF_042684705.1 of Mesonia sediminis. NCBI lineage: Bacteria > Pseudomonadati > Bacteroidota > Flavobacteriia > Flavobacteriales > Flavobacteriaceae > Mesonia > Mesonia sediminis. The sequence goes on along the minus strand of NZ_JBHULZ010000041.1, from coordinate 534,343 downwards.
TAACCGACTAAATGGTATTTGTTGTGGCGTATCCTCTTTACCCAATAACCATTCCCAGTTGTTTTTGTGATGATTACCACTTCTCTGCGGAAGGATTAACATTTCAACCTGAAAGCCAGGTGGCTGAGAATGAATGCTCAGATTCATCGTATTTGCATTGACTGAGCTGTCTGGCGCAATAACATAGGCAAAAAGGGCCATAAACCCTATGATGGTGATATAAATTAAACAAAAAACACCCCAAAAATTTGATTTAAATTTTTGGAGTGCCATTTTGGTTGGTGATCCAGACTCGTGGTGCATTAGTCTCTAAAGTTTGCAGCTGTTTTCTTGTTTTGGCTGCCTGCACGCAAGTCTTCTAAAACAAAAATAGCTTCTTCTACATACACATCTTTACTCAAATTTTTATGCCAGCGTTTTCTTTTCTCTTGCAGGGTAGTATCGGTTTCAAAAAGCATTTCTTCTACGGGTAAAGCTGAAAAACTCAAATTGGTTTTATAATCGTTTATACTTTCGAACTCCTCAAATACAGCCTCACTTTGTTCTAAATCTGCTTTATACTCTTCGTAATTTATACTGTATTGATTTAGATCTCTTTGCGCTTTAATCCACTTCGCATTTTTATCGATTAAATTAAACTGTTTATTTTGAGCAATTCTGCTTTTACTTTTTGCAATCACAGCATCAATATCATCGTACCCATCCCACAAGCTATAATTCGCTGGTTGTATTTGGTCCCAAGGCAGCGGATTGTTAAGGTCTTTCTCCCCTAGATCTATGTAACTGTATTTATCGGGCACTACCACATCGCTTTTTACACCTTCTAATTGTGTAGAACCTCCGTTTATTCTATAAAACTTCTGGCGTGTAACTTTCAAAGCTCCCATATCTCCCAAATCGCTATTTCGCATCCATCTATTTAGGTCGATTACACCTTGCACGGTACCTTTACCATAGGTTTGTTTGCCACCAATAATTACGGCGCGCTTATAATCTTGCATCGCTGCGGCTAAAATTTCTGAAGCTGAAGCAGATAGCTCATTTACCAAAATTACCAACGGACCGTCCCATAGTACTTCGCCATCTTTATCTTTTAAAATCTCTTTGCGTTTATCACCGTCTTGAACTTGAACTACTGGTCCTTTCTCTATAAAAAGTCCGGCAATATCAACAACGGTAGATAAAGAACCTCCCCCGTTATTTCTCAAGTCAATCACCAAACCGTCCATATTTTCTTTCTTGAGTTCAATTATTTCTTTGCGCACATCGCTAGCCGCATTACGTTCATTGGCATCATTTATATTAAAGTAAAACTTTGGCAAATAAATAAGACCAAATTTCTGATCGTCTTTTTCTACCATAGCGCTTTTGGCATAAGTCTCTTCAATTTCCACCACATCACGAACAATTGAAATTTCTTCAATAGCTCCCGACACCTTTTTAACCGTAAGATGTACGGTGGTGCCTTTTGGACCTTTTATTAAACCTACAGCATCATCTAATCGCATTCCTGAGATATCAACGGCCTTTTCTTCGTCTTCCTGTCTTACTTTTTGAATTACATCGCCAACCTCAAGTTCTTCTCCTCTCCAGGCGGGACCGCCAGAGATCACATCCATAATTTTAATCTCGTCCATCTTTTTTTGCAAGCGAGCACCAATACCCTCTAGACTACCAGACATTTGTATATCAAAGCGTTCTTTGTCTTGCGGAGCAAAATAAAATGAATGCGGATCAAAACCTTCGACAATGGCATTTACATAAACGCTAAACCAGTCTTTGCGTTCTAAATCATCTGTCAAATCAAAAAACTCATCTAAAGAATTTTTCACCTTCTCTCGTGCTTCTTGCTCCAACTCCTTGTCTGTTTTTTCAACAAAATCTTCAGTTTCTTTTTCTTTCTTTAGCTTTTGCTCTTCTTTTAGATCATAAAAGTAACCTAAGGTTGAATATTTTAATTGTTTACGCCAGCGTTCTTTTATCTCTCGTTTAGAGCTGGCAAAAGGTAAATTCTCATAATCTAGATTAATACTTTCTTTTTCCGTAAAATCAAAAGGCTCGTTTAATATTTCGGTGTAATACGATTTAGAATCTTCAATACGCTTTAGAAAACGTTCATAAACCAAATTAAAGAAATCTATATTTCTCGATCTTATCTGATCATCTATTTGCTCTTCATACACCGAAAAATCACCTATATCTGCCGTGGTAAAATAGCGCTTTCGCGGATCGATTTTATTTAAAAAATCATCATAAACAGATTGTGAAAATTCGTCGTCTATATTTTTAGGGTCATAATGACCTTTTTCTAAAACATAAGTAATTAACTCAATAAGAACTTGGTCTTTATCTGAGTTTTCATCGGCATCAAACTTTTTGGTGGTAAAGCTGCAAGAGGCAACCGCAAACAGCAACCCAAGTAACCATATAATTGAATTTCTTTTCATAAACGTTTTTATTTTCATAGAATTTCTTCTTACAACAAGCATAAAAATTATGCCAAGGTCTAAATTAAAAATAATAAATAGTTTTATTGAATAATCAGCTAATAAATTTTTGCTAAAACAGCATTAGCTTAGCAGCCTAAGCTGAATAAGTATTTGCTTTAATCCGGTTTAACCGAAACAAAGCGTGTCCGTAAAAATAATTGAATTTATCACTTAATAGCTACTTTAATCGTAGTTTCTATCAATTTGCTTATTTTAGCTTAAAAAAAGAATGGAAGACAAAAAGCCTTTGATTCTCGTTACCAATGACGACGGGATTACTGCACCAGGAATACGCACACTTATAAAAATAATGAATAAACTTGGAGATGTGGTAGTGGTAGCTCCAGATAGTCCGCAAAGTGGAATGGGACATGCCATTACACTAAACGACAATCTCTATTGCGACCCGTTAAACGTTGAAGAAACGGCCAATCATTTAGAGTATAGCTGTTCGGGAACCCCTGCTGACTGCGTAAAAATAGCCAAGCAGGAAATTTTAAAGCGTAAACCCGATTTATGCGTGAGTGGTATTAATCACGGCTCAAACGCTTCTATAAATGTGATTTATTCTGGCACTATGAGTGCAGCGGTAGAGGCCGGTTTAGAAGGCATACCTGCTATTGGTTTTTCATTATTAGATTACAGCCTGACAGCCGATTTTTCTCCTTGTGAGGATTTTGTGGAACGCATTGCTCGTAATGTTTTAGAACATAAACTACCCCCTGGTGTGGTTCTAAATGTAAATATACCTAAGCTCAAACGAGAGGAGATTAAAGGAATTAAGGTTTGTAGACAAGCAAAAGCGCATTGGCGTGAAGAATTTGACAAGCGCACCAATCCGCAAGGTAGAGATTATTACTGGCTTACCGGCACTTTTATAAACGAAGATGAAGGCGAAGATACAGATGAGTGGGCTCTGGCTAATAATTATATTTCGCTTGTACCTATACAGTTTGACCTTACTGCTCACAAAGCCATTAACACCATAAACAACTGGAATTTAAATGATTAAAAAGGAGATATTTATCGGTTTTGTTGTTGGAATTTTTGCCAATATAGCTGGGATATTTATGTACTTGTATTTTTTTTCGGAGTACAAAATTGAAACTTCTTTGACTATGGCTTATGAAAATGGCGTACTAGGAAATGTTATCGCCTTGGGTGCAATTGCTAATTTTTTACCATTTTTTGTATACATTAAAAAAAATAGAATATACCGTGCTCGCGGCGTAATTTTAGCCACCTTACTTGCAGGCTTGAGTATCATATATTTTGAATTTTTATAACCTCAAACGTTTATGAAATATTATTTGATTGCAGGAGAAGCCTCGGGAGATTTGCACGCCGCCAATCTTATGAAGGCTTTATTAAAGCAGGATGCAAAAGCAGAATTTCGATTTTGGGGAGGCGATTTGATGCAAGCTGTAGGCGGAAAGTTGGTAAAACATTACAGAGATTTAGCCTTTATGGGCTTTATTGAAGTGGTAGCCAATTTAAAAACCATTTTTAAAAATATAAAAATTTGCAAAGCCGATATTAGTACTTTTCAACCAGACGTTATAATCTTTGTTGACTATCCAGGCTTTAATTTTAGAATCGCCAAATGGGCCAAAAAACAAGGTTTTAAAACGCATTATTATATTTCTCCACAAATATGGGCTTGGAAAGAAAACCGGATAAAAGCCATTAAGCGAGACATCGATGCTATGTATGTTATTTTGCCCTTTGAAAAAGAGTTTTACGAGCAAAAGCATAAGTTTCCGGTGCATTTCGTGGGTCATCCTTTGCTTGATGCTATAGAACAACGACCCTCGATTTCTCATCAAGCTTTTATCGCTGAACATAATTTTAACGATTTACCCATCATCGCTTTGCTGCCTGGTTCTCGACAGCAAGAAATTAGCAAAATGCTAAAAACCATGCTCGAAATGGTACCGCATTTTCCCGATTACCAATTTGTAATAGCCGGTGCCCCTAGTCAAGACCTAGCTTATTATGAGCAGTTTTTAGCTAAAAACAGGGTATCTGTTATCAACAATAAAACCTACGATTTGCTCGAGGTGTCTACCGCTGCACTGGTAACATCGGGAACAGCAACGCTCGAAACCGCTTTATTTAATATTCCAGAAGTGGTATGCTATAAAGGGAGTTATATTTCTTACCAAATCGCTAAACGCATTATTAAGCTTAACTATATTTCTTTGGTGAACCTTATCATGGATAAGCCTGTTGTAAGAGAATTGATTCAGAATGATTTTAATCCGCGAAAGCTACGAGAGGAATTGAATTTAATTCTCCAATCTACAAAACGTAAACAAGTCTTAGAAGATTATCAGCAGTTACGCAAAAAATTGGGAGGCCCCGGTGCCAGCGAAAGAACCGCCAAATTAATTTATAATTCAATAAAAGTATGAAAATAAAAGCCTTCTCTCTACTCTTACTTTTAATACTTTCTGCCTGTGGAAGCAAGCGCGAGGTGGCATCAAAAAATAATAAAAATAAAACCACAACCGAAAAGATCATTTCCTACGCCCGTAGTTTTGAAGGTACTCCATATAAATTTGGCGGAACCACGAAGCGGGGTATGGATTGCTCTGGGCTTATTTACACCTCATTTTTAAGTCAGGATATTAGCTTACCGCGTGTCTCTAGCGAAATGGCTAAAAAAGGGAAAACACTTAGACAAAGAGAAATAAGACCTGGCGACTTGGTTTTTTTTAGAACAAACAAACGCCGTAGACGTATCAATCACGTTGGACTAGTAGTAAATCATGACAAATCTGGCATTTATTTTATACACTCTTCAACCTCTCGTGGTGTAATAGTATCAAAATTAGAGGAAAACTATTGGAAGAAGGCTTATGTTTTAGCAAAAAGGATTTTATAAATTACTATTTTTGAGTAACTTAACCAAATGAAGTTACTCAACACCTCTTTTTTGTGGCTTTTTCTTGCATTTGTAATAGGCATATTCTTAGGGCATAATTACACATGTAATTTTGACTTTGCTTTCTCTTTATTGCTTGCTACCCTATTTAGTTGGTTAATTGTATTTCTTTACCAAAAGAGAAGTTGGCTACCCCTAAGAATTTTTAGTGTAACCAGTTTGATAACCTTCTTAGTTATAGGATTTTTTTGTGTCAAATTGCAAAAGCATTATTTATATCAAGAAATAAAAACACAACCTAACCAGCTCTTACATTTAAATTTAAAGCAAGAATTAAAAGGTTCAATTTCATATAGAAATTATATCGCACAAATTAAAAACCCAACCGATTTTCGGCAAAACAACCTTGTTTTATTACGGGTGTATTTAAAAGATAGTACAGTAAATTATCAACCTGGAGATGCAATCATTACTAAAACAAATTTAAATCCCTTAAAAGAGCCCCTATTTCCCGAACAGTTTAACTACAAAAAATACTTAGCCAATAAGCACGTGACGCGAGAGACTCGGGTAGCCAGTACCGAAATTATTCATCATAAAAATAGTAATCCAACTTGGGTAGACCAGTCTGAAGTCATCAAGAAGAAAATAACCCACCAACTTAAAAAAACTAAATTAAAGCCACGGCATATAGCTTTTATAAATGCTCTAGTTTTAGGAAATAAAGATCTTTTAGAGCGTAGCACTTATCAACAGTTTCAAAAAGCAGGTGTAGTTCATATATTGGCGGTTTCTGGATTACACGTTGGGCTCATCGTTTTATTGTTGCAGGGAATTACCTATTTTTTAAAATATAATGAATGGACTCGGGCAATGCGCGTCCTGCTTATAGTTATTGCTCTATGGTTGTATGCCTGGCTGGTTGGTTTTAGTCCTTCTATAACCCGTGCCGTAACGATGTTTAGTTTTTTTATTCTTCTTACTTTAAATAAGCGGAAAACCAATGGGGTTACAAGTTTGGCGCTATCGGCTATGTTGTTACTGTTTATAGATCCTTGGTTGGTATTTGATGTTGGGTTTCAACTCAGTTATTTTGCGGTAGCCTCCATATTATTTTTTTACCCAATTATTTATAACTTATTTTCTAAAAAGACCTGGTTGATTCGTAAGGCTTGGGCATTGGCCTCGGTTACCTTAAGTGCGCAAATAGGAGTACTGCCCTTTACGCTTTATTATTTTAATCAGATTCCAGGATTATTTCTTATTTCTAACTTACTGATTTTACCCTCCCTATTTTTGGTGCTTCTTAGTTGCATCATAAGTATTTTGGGGAGTTTTTATTTTATTGAATTAGAATGGATTCAAGGGTTAACCGAACGCATAATTGATGCTTTAATGTGGGTTATTGAGTCTATTGCCCAGCAAGATGCGTATTACTTTGACCACGTATATTTTTCTGAATCCATGTTAGCTTTGTCTGTTCTTTCATTTTTTAGCCTTATCGGATTTTTTTATAGTTCGCAAAAAAGAATATTCGGATTATTTGCACTGAGTGCACTAATAGCAACACAGTTGGTTTATATCATAGACTATCAAAATGCAAAACAAATCCGTAAAGCTATGATTTTACCTTATTATAAAACCAGCACCCTAGCTATACATAATCCTAACGCAATGCAGATCTACACCGATTCTACGGTGTCTACAAAGGTTTTAGACAATTATAAAACCAAGTATTTCATCAACGATATTCAGCAAAATAAACGCTTAAATCGGGCTTTAGAAATAGATGGTATATCGGTGCTACGTATTGACAGTGACTTATACGCAGAACCTTCTAAAACACCAGTAGACGTATTGTGGCTAAGTCATTCACCTCGTATAAATCTAGAACGAGTTATAAGACTTGTACAGCCTAAAACCATTGTAGCCGATCAAAGCAATTACAAAAGTTACGTTACCCGTTGGCAAAGAACTGCCTTAAAAGAAAAAATCCCTTTCTTTGACAGCGCAAAGAAAGGGACCTTTTACATAATGTCTAAACCTTAATCTTTAAATTCTCCCTTAAAGTTTTTTTGATAACTTGCCCAGGCCTCGCTCGTTTTTAAATTTTTGTAATCGTCGTTGGCAATCATCTTTAAATAAATCTCAAGCTGAGAAGGGGTATGATATCCCGCTACTGGAGAAATAACTTCTCCTTTTTCATCAAAGAAGACCATACTAGGGTAAGCTGTAATTTTAAGAGCGTGAGCAAAAAGATGCTGACTATTTCTACCTTTTCTTCCCGGCTTATATTTTGGGTTTGTATAGGTGAAATCTTTATAGGTTACTTCCTCTGTTCCCTCTGCATTAAACTTCACCGGATAAAAATGTTTATTCACATACTGCGCAACTTGCTTATTACTAAATGTGTTTTTATCTAGCAATTTACAAGGTCCACACCAATCGGTATAAACATCCATAAAGATCTTCTTTGGATTTTCTTTTTGAGCTTCTAAAGCTTCATTCATGGTCATCCAATTGATTTCTTGGGCTTGCGTGCTAAAACTAAGTAATAAAACTAGCGCCCCTATTATTTTTTTCATACGATAAATTTTAATGCATTAAGAAACAATTATTGTTCCACTTTTTTAATCTACCCCTTTCATTAACTTTTTAATAGGTTTATTCACCGCGATTATCAATAGACCAGCAGCGATTGGGACCACCGTAAAAATTAAGAAAAAAGTAGTTAGTGAATATTCTTCTCTAATATTCTCTAGTTGCCCACCCAATACGGCGGCAAATTTATTACCTATTGCAATTGCCAAGTACCACATACCAAACATAAAGGCAATCATACGGGCAGGAACTAATTTGGAGACGTAAGATAAACCTACAGGTGAAATACAGAGCTCTCCAAAGGTATGAAAGAGATAAGCCAAAATTAACCAGATCATACTAACTTTAACCCCATCTTCTACTCCAAAGGTACCAAAAGCAAGCATACCAAAACCTAGTGCCAATAGGATAAGGCCTATACCATATTTCTGTGGTGCAGAAGGGTTGTATTTGCTTTCCCACCATTTAGAGAATAAACTTGCAAACGCAATGATAAAGAATGAATTTAAAATACTAAACCAAGAAGCAGTAATCTCAACCCAGTGATTTTTAACCTGTGTAACTTTAGCTTGAACCACGCCACTATCTCGACCTAAGTTTTCGGCATTTTTCTTAGCGGCTTCTAATCTTTCTGGAGTTAAATAGCCAAACTTTGCGAAATTTTCATCCTTGGTAATGATATTGATTTCTTGTCCTTCTTTAAAATCACTAAAAGCCTCACCTATCACCACTTTTTTAGTGATAATATCATTTTCAATTTGGGAAATATCTTGATCAACAGAGATTGGTGTTTCCATAAAAATTAACTCACCATTCTTGGCCAATTTAGGCTCATTGGTTTCTTCATCTATAACCGCGACCTTCTGAGCTTGAAACTCTACTTCATAGGCAGTAGTATTAAAATCTCTGTTTAACATATAAATAACCACTCCCCATATTCCGACAAAACAAACCGCTAGAACAATATTTGATCCAGGAATTTTTGCGAAGGTCTGTTTCGCTAGAAGCACCAAAACATAGGTAATTATAGCTAATGGAACTATGGTTAATAATGCGTTTACAATGTTAAAAGTAATGGCTGCATTGCCAATGAGTTCTCGATCGATATAATCACGAGCAAAAAGAACCAAAGAGGTAGCACCCTGCTCAAAACCTAAGAAAAAGAGAACGGTAAAGAATGCGAATACAATAACAGCGTACATTCTATTACGCACGACGGTCGCATATCTGTTTATACGCCCTAAAGTCAAATATAAAAAGAGCACCAAACCAAATAGTACTACTACATACTGCCCTTCCATTCCAAACATCTCAAATGGAAACAAATTGATATCAGCGATTTTAGAAAGCGGATCATTGATGGCGTATGCTAAACCTATTATAGAGGTAATGACTATTAAGATTTTATCTATACTAGTAAACGGATTGTATTTTACTGGTTCTCCGTCACTTTCTACTTCTTGCTTAACGTTTTGCTCTTCTTTAGAAGGTACATCTCCTATTTTCCCAAATAATGGTTTAGCTAACCAAAATTGAAGCGTCCCTAAAAGCATGAAAACTCCGGCTAGACCAAATCCCCAAGACCAGCCTACACGCTCAGCTAAGTAACCACAAAGCATCATTCCGAAAAATGCACCTGCATTTACACCCATATAGAAAATGGTATAAGCACCATCTTTTTTCTTAGGTAAATCTTTATACATTTCGGAAATTATTGAGGTCATTGTAGGCTTAAAGAAACCAGTACCAATAACCAGTAAAGCTAATCCTATGTATAACCAAAACTCAGTTTCAACGGCCATTGCGGCGTGTCCTAAAGTCATTATTACTGCACCAATAACTACTGCCCATCTATAACCTGTAAATTTATCGGCTATAACTCCACCAATAATTGGCGTGATATAAAGCAACATGGCATAGGTACCAAAAAGCGCTCCAGCATTTTCGGTAGTCCACTCCCAGCCAGGATTATAACCAATGGCGGCCATGGTTAAGAAGTTAATCAATAATACTCGCATCCCGTAAAAAGAGAAGCGTTCCCACATTTCTGTGAAAAATAATACAAATAAACCGGCTGGATGCCCTAAAACTTTACTTTTAAAAAACTCACTGTGTTGAGTATCACTAATTGCTGACATAGGTGTTTAAATTATTCTTTTATTTCTGTATCGGCTATTTCGTAGCCCTCTTGTTCCAATTTTTCTACTTCTTTATCTTCCGCTCCGTGGGTTAGTTTCTTTAGTTTCTTAAGAAACAGGATTACTAAAAATCCGAAGGCCACTGTAAAAATAGTCAAGAACAAAAAGGTATTGTATTCTTGTTCGTTCTGCTCTTCGCTCAAGACAAAAGAAACCTGATAGTTTTTACCATCTCCCTTATTTTCTACTTGCTGGGCGGCATCTGGATCTTTCTCAAATGTTAAGGCCGCGTGATAAGGATTTTCTGCTGTTACTTGATTTTCTTGAAGTGTTGTTTTGAGCTTATTCACCGCCTCATCATCCAATTCAAAAATCGGGTTTAAGATTTCGTCTGCTTGGTATTGCTTAAATTTAACCTGATCATTTTCTAAGAAAACGGTTGATTTAAGGGTGAAATTTTTATCTTGATTTATCGGGTAATCATAAACCGTAACCACTTTATTTTGCTCGTTTTTAATCTCAATGCTATCTTTTGACATAAAAGGAACAATCTGTTCTTTGTTGTATAGCATCGTGCCCGAATAGGGCTCTAACTGAGCAGACTCCCCAATGCTTCCTGCCAATTTATTACCAAAACCAGTGGCTGCAAAATAAACCCCCATCATTATCGAGGCATATTTAAGCGGTGCAAGCTTAGTGATAAAAGATAAGGCTACAGGAGATGTACTCAATTCACCTATAGTGTGAAATAAGTAAGCCAAGAAAATCCAAAACATGGCTGCTTTACCAAAAGTTTCTTGACTGGCTTCTTGTGATGCAAACATCATGAATACATAACCAAGTCCCATAATAATGGTACCAATTGCCATTTTGAAAAGTGAAGAAGACTCTTTACCCTTCTTTTTCCACCATACCCAGAAGGCTCCAATTGCAGTTCCGAAAATTATGATGTAAGCGGCATTAAGCGATTGGAAAACAGCGGCTGGAATTTCTTCTAACCAACTTAAACCTATGCTTCGATCTATTTTAGCATCGGTGTACAAGTTCATTAATCCACCAGCTTGTTCAAAGGCTCCCCAAAAAACAATTACAATCAAGAAAGAAATAAATAAGACGATTACTCGATCTTTCTCTATCTTAGTTAGTGGTCTTTTGGCTGCTTCTTTTTCTTCGGCACTTACCAAAGAGCCTCCACTAAATTCTCCAACACCTTTTAAAAACTTTTGTCCCCAAATATAAACGGCTTGACCTAACAACATCCCTATACCAGCTAGACCAAACCCGTAGTGCCATCCGTAATAATAAGCCACCAATCCTACACTTATACTAGCCAAAAAAGCACCGATGTTAATACCAATATAAAAAATCGTAAAACCACTATCTCTTCTGATATCTCCTTCTTCATAGAGACCACCTACCATTGTAGAAATATTTGGCTTAAGTCCACCAACTCCCAATACAATAAGTAATAAACCAGTGAAAAATGCCCAGTCTTGCGGAATCGCTAAAACACCATGCCCTAAACACAGCAATATACCGCCCCACATTACCGTTTTCTTTTGCCCTAAAAATTTATCGGCAACCCAACCTCCAGGAATTGAGGCAACATATACCAACATAGTATACCATCCATATAACCAAATGGCATCTTTACTGCTCCATCCCAAACCTGGATCAACTGCTGTGGCCGATGCCGCAATATATAGGGTTAAAATACCCCGCATTCCATAATAGGAGAAACGCTCCCACATTTCGGTGAAAAACAATATAAAAAGCCCTACTGGGTGTCCAAAAATTTCTCTTCTTTCTCTCGTAATTGCTGCCATTTATGTTTAGGTTGATTTATAAGTTTTTTAAAATATAATTTGTCATTAGTGTATACAAGTGCAAGCGGGTATTTCCTCCGTAAATTCCGTGGTTTTTATCGGGATATATGCGCCAATCAAATTGCTTGTTTTCCTGCACCAAAGCTTCGATTAATTGCATGGTGTTTTGTACGTGAACATTATCATCTGCACTACCATGAATAAGTAAAAAGTGATTGGTATCGTCAAATTTGCTTACGTGGGTAATGGGCGAATTTTCATCATAGCCCGTAGGGTTCTCCTGTGGTGTAGTCATATAACGCTCTGTATATATAGTATCATAAAAACGCCAGCTTGTTACGGGTGCAACTGCGATGGCTAAATTGAATACGTCTCCTGCTCTAAAAATTGCATTAGAAGACATATAACCACCAAAACTCCAACCCCATATTCCAATACGATTTTCGTCTATATAATCACGCTCCCCCAATAATTTTGCAGCAGCGATTTGATCTTCTAATTCATATTTACCCAATTCTTTTTGGGTGACTTTCTTAAACTGAGCACCTTTAAACCCTGTACCTCGACCATCAACGGTAACAACTATATAACCTTGGTTGGCCAATAATTGGTACCAGTAATCATTAGTAGAAAAGTAAGTATTGGCCACCGATTGCGATCCGGGTCCTGAATATTGATACATCAGCACCGGGTATTTTTTATTCTCATCGAAATCATGGGGTTTAATCATGTACATATTTAAATCTTCGCCGTTTACACGGATGGTGCTTAATTCTTTTGGAGAAAAACCGTAGTCTTTTACTTTTTCTGCTAAAGCACTATTGTCTTGTATTTTACGTACCAACTTGCCATTTTTAGCTTGATGCAAAGTGTAAACGCTTGGCGTATTAACACTTGAATAATCATTGATAAAATAACTATAATCTGCACTAAAGTCTGCATTATTGGTCCCGGTTTTAGGCGTTAAACGCAGCTTATTTTTTCCATTAGCCAAAATGCTATAAACATCACGGTTTACGCTACCGTTCTCTGTACTTTGAAAAAAGACTCTTCCCGTATTGGGGTCAAATCCGTAAAATGCCGTCACCTCCCAATCACCTTGAGTTACTTGGTTGATTAACTTACCCTTTTTGCTATAATGATAGATATGATTATAGCCGTCTTTTTCACTTGTCCAGATAAAGCTATTGTTGTTTAAAAAAGTAAGGTTATCGGTTACATCTACATACGCCTCATCACGTTCCTCTAGAATTACATCCGCTTCAAGCGAAGTAGCATCTACAAACAATAAATCCATTTCATTTTGATGTCTGTTTAAGGCCTGTACACTTAAAATATCTTTGTCTTTCGTCCATTTTAAACGCGGCAAATATTCATAATTTTTTGGCAGCTTAACGGCCTTATTTTCTTTCAGGTTTAAATCAAAAATATGCAAACTCACTTTAGCATTATCATCACCCGCTTTAGGGTATTTAAACACCTGTTGACTAGGATATAATTGATTGTTATAACTCCCATAAATATCCATTGAAAACTCCGGCACACGGGTTTCATCAAACTTCAAGTAAGCTATCTTAGAAGCATCTGCACTCCAATCAAATGCGCGAACAAAAGCGAACTCTTCTTCGTAAACCCAATCGGTAATCCCGTTTATGATTTCATTCTTTTTACCATCTTGGGTCAACTGAGTGGTGGTTCCAGAAGCTAAATCTTTAACATAAATATTGTTTTCGTATACATAGGCTACTTTGGTTTCGTCTGGCGAAAACTGTGGCTCTTGAACTGGGTGACCAGCTAACATGATATTCTCTCCATTGTTTAAATTATAAACAAAGTAAATGGCGCGCGTAGAACGTCTATAGATCGCTTCTGTATTTACCCCTAAAAGCGCGAAATTTTCATTCGGACTTAACTGATAGGTTTCGAAATAATTAAGTTGTTTGATTTTATTTGAAGATAAAATATTTCTCGTTTGCTCGCCCGTCTCGTAACTATAGGCATCAACCCGCATATTTTGGTTACTGCGGTCATAGTGTTGCACTACATATTCTTTTCCGTTGTTTAATGAAGTTAAAGATTCCATATAGGCCGGCCTAAAAGCTCCTCCCCAAATCTCTTCTAAAGTAACTTGCTTATTTTGAGCACTTACCAAAAAAATACCCATAAAAAAAACTAGCGCGAAAGGCCTAAAAATTCTCATAATCTATATTTCATTTTTTCGAATCCAAGTTTACTAAAAATTAACGGATTTTAACGGGTTTTTGTTGTTAAATACTAAGATTATGTTAAGCAAAAAATTAGCTTCATTATCTTCTTAGCTTTAAATTGAATTGAGCTTAGTATCTTTGCCCAGCAATAATTCAAATTTATAATGAAGCAAATTCAAGGTTTTTCTAAATTAAGTAAGCAAGATAAGATCGAATGGCTAGCAACTCATTTTTTTCAAAATGCAGATTTAGCCAAACAAACTTTGATGCAGTATTGGAATTCGAACCAACAACTACAACAATTACACGACGAATTTACCGAAAACACCATTAGCAACTTATACATTCCCTTTGGCGTGGCGCCTAACTTTTTAATCGATGGCCAATTCTATAGCTTGCCCATGGCCATAGAAGAAAGTTCTGTGGTGGCTGCTGCCAGCAATGCAGCTAAATTTTGGCAAAGCAGAGGCGGGTTTAAAACCGAAATTATAGGAACAGAAAAGGTAGGACAAATACATTTTACCTTTAACGGTCAAGCCGATTTTTTATTCTCACAATTCAATTCTCTAAAACAAAGCTTAATTGAAACGGCCAATGAGGTAAGCGCAAATATGATAAAAAGAGGCGGCGGACTTACGACAATTGACTTAATAGACAAAACCGATGCCTTAGAAAATTACTATCAAATTCATGCTTGTTTTGAAACCTTAGACGCCATGGGCGCCAACTACATCAATTCTTGCTTAGAAGCAATGGCTAAGCTCTGGGAAAACGAGTTGAATGCAGCATTAGCAAACAGTACACATAAGCTTGAAGTGGTAATGAGTATATTATCCAATTATGTACCCAATTGTCTGGTCAAAGCACAGGTTAGCTGCCCAGTATCGGCACTAGCTAAAGACCAGGATAAAGCCAAACAGTATGCTCAAAAATTCGTACAAGCTGTGCAAATTGCTCAAGTAGAACCTTACCGTGCGGTGACACACAACAAAGGAATTATGAACGGAATTGATGCGTTGGTTTTGGCTACAGGTAATGATTTTAGAGCCGTTGAAGCCGGCGTGCACGCTTACGCCAGCCGAACGGGTACTTATCGCAGTTTGAGCGATGCACGCATTGAAAATGATGAATTTATTTTTGAAATGACCTTGCCTCTGGCTTTAGGTACTGTAGGCGGCTTAACTAAATTGCATCCACTGGTTAAATTAGCTTTAGAAATGCTGGGTAACCCGAATGCTCAAGAACTTATGCGTATTGCCGCAGTTTGCGGATTGGCACAGAATTTTGCTGCCCTAAACTCATTGACCACTACGGGCATTCAAAAGGGCCATATGAAAATGCATTTAATGAATATCTTAAACCAATTTCAGGCTACCGAAGAAGAAAAAACAACCATTGCCAAAATGTATGAGAACAAAACCATAAGCCATACCCAAGTAGTCGAAACCTTAAACGCCATGCGTGATGCAGCAAATTAGAGCAAACGGTAAGATCTTATTGTCTGGCGAATACGGGGTACTTGATGGAGCTCAAAGTCTGGCACTCCCTACCCAACTGGGTCAAATCTTTAGATTTGAAAAAATTAATGAACCAGAAATTCAATGGAAAAGCCTGTTTGCCGATAACAGCCTTTGGTTTGAAGTTATTTTTAAGCTTGAAAACAACCAGCTATTCGAACAAATAACGCCAGCAACCTCTGAAACAACCCGCTTAAAAGAAATCCTAGAGTACATTTTCATTAGAAAACCAAATTTAGCACAAACTGGCGGTTATAAAATAACCAGCCAGCTAGAATTTGATAAAGATTGGGGCTTGGGCTCTTCTTCTACACTTATTTACGCTTTAAGTAAGTGGGCAGGGGTAAATGCATACGAACTTCTCGAGAATACTTTTGGCGGTAGTGGCTATGATCTCGCTTGCGCGGATGCTAGCACAGCCATACTTTATAAGAAAACCAACCAACCGTATATACCAAGCGTACAACCTATACATTTCGCCCCCGATTTTAAGGAGCAACTCTTTTTTGTTTATTTAAATGAGAAGAAAAATAGTCGGGAGGCTATTGCGCATTATCAGCAGCTAAAAAAAAGTCAGCGCACCCATCTTATCGAAGTACAAAATAGGATAACCCAAAATTTATTAACTGCCCAAACCCTAACCGATTTTGAAGCTGTGTTGGAAAAAAGCGAATCGGTTTTAAGTAGAGTCTTAGGTATTAAAACGGTAAAAGAAGAGCGCTTTAAGGATTACCCCTATAGCATAAAAAGCTTAGGGGGCTGGGGAGGAGATTTTGTATTGGCAACCACAAGAAAAGCAAAAGATATGGACTATTTCATTGGCCAGGGTTACACCAATTATTTTTCTTTCGAGGACTTTATAAAATAAAAAAAGCAGCTTTAAAAGCTGCTTTTTTTATTTTATAAACACTAAGTTTAGGTCAGGGGCTTAGTAAAACTTAGCTCTTTTATCTTCGATTTCAGCCGAATTCTTCAAAGCTTTCATCAAAGCATTAGTTGCTTGGTTGGCTCTTTCTTTCGACTCTCTCTCTGCAATCAGACGGTATGAATCTAGGGGTGTAGCAGCCGTTCTGCCAGTTACTTCTACAACATATATACCCTTTTCACCTTTAATTGGAGCGCTTGGTTTACCTTCAGGTAAAAAGAAAGCTGCACCCACTACCTGTGGTTCAGAACCAGCTCCTGGTAAGACTGGATTCTCTAAATTAACAGCGTTAGCATTTTTCACCCCAACCTGCTGGCTAGATGCTAAGTCTTGTAAACTCTCAAAGCTACCTATCTTATCAAGAAGAATTTTTGCTTGCTTTTCTTTTTTGATAATTGGTGTAACTTCTTCTGAAGCTTCTTCAACAGCCATAAGGCCTTTATCATGCTTTTGTGTCAATTGTGCCACAACATACCCTGTAGGTACATCAAAACGTTTAATGTCGTTTACCGCTGTATCTTCATTGAAAGCCCACTGCACAATCGCTCTTTGATTACCTAATCCGCCTAGAGCTTCATCCATCTCTTTAATACCGTTGATATCTTTAACCTCATAAGTATTTGATTTGGCTACTTCTTGAAAATCTGATTCACCGGCTGCGATTTCGAATTTTGTAGTTTCAGCAAATAAATCATTACCGGTTTTTTCAGATGGTTCTATTTCTTTGGCAACTGTTGCAATTTTAATTGCCTTTATAGGCGCTTTTTTCTCCTCAATCAAAACTACGTGATAACCAAACTCTGTTTCTGTAACCCCTAAACTTGGTGAGCTATCTGCGAAAAGATAGTCAATAAAGTCTGAGCTATTCGTATTTCTATAGTTTACCCAACCTAAGTCGCCTTCTTTATCTTTGGTAGACGCATCGGCAGAAAACTCCTGTGCAAATTCTTTGAATAAATCTTGATTGGATTTCAACTCTGCGCTTAAACTGTCCGCTAATTTTTTAGCTTCTTCTTTGGTACGTTCTATATCTTGACCAACTGCAGTTCCCGAATAAGCAACCAAAATATGTTTTGCTTTTACAGAATCTGTCATTTGTTTTGACTCAACCACCTTAGAGGCCTTCCAGAAGTTATTATGTTTGTATGGCCCGTATATAGATCCGATTTCGGTACTCATTAGTGCGTCTGCAAATGCCGTTGGAAGTTCATCTTTAAAACTAAAGCGATCTTCATAGGCTAAATCAGAATTCTCATTAATAAATTCTTGATAATCAGAAGTGTTTTTTAAGCCTTTGATTTCCTCTTCCATTTTAGAAACCTCATTGTAGATTTTTCTATCTTCTAATAAGCTCATCAACTCTTGCTTGGTTTCTTCGTCATCCGCTTGCGAAGGCTTTTCTTCAAAATACACATACTGTATAGCACGAGAAGCTTCGGTAGTATACTTTTTCTTATTATCTTGTAAATAAGCCTTAATATCTTCTTTACTTACTTCTACTTCTCCAGCTTTTTCGTAAGGTATTTGTACAAAATTCAAGTTAACTTGATCGTTTTGCTTTTTATAAGCTTGCTCGCCTTCAACTAAAGTTGCCCCAACACCTGCTCGCACAAGATTATAATACAATTGTGCTTTGGCTTGTTGAGCAATATTATTTTCTATACTCACCCATTGCTGATATGCTTCTGGAGAGTTTGCCTTTAAATTAGCAATGTATTCTTTCATTTTACCAAAATCAAATTGTCCATTTTCATTGGTAAAGTTTGGATTACCTGCAAATTGCTGCTTGATACTGTTGTTGATTTGATCGTTTCCTACCTGCAGGCCTAATTTTTCAAGCTGTTCACTTAACAAAGTCTGGTTTACTTGATTTTCCCAAACTTGCTTTACGGCTTGTGCTGTGGTTAAGTTACCTCTTGAATTACGCTGAACCCCCTCAACTTGTCTTGCAAAAGCTTCACGGCTAATCTCCTCACCATTTACAACACCAATGATGTTTTGATCTTTAGCACCCGAAAATCCTCCACTTCTAAACAAATCAGCTAAAACAAAAGAAAATAAAGCTAATGCGATAATGATGATTAGAAAAACAGAACGTTGTCTAATTTTATTTAATACTGCCATTTTTAAAGGTTATTTATCTAAATATAGTGGGCGAAAATAAGATATTTATACAGATAATAAAATATTTTTCAAAGAAAAACTTAGGCTTATTTTTATTTTTTAAGCAATTTTCTAAGGCTAATCTTAATCTTCTAAACGTTCAATTTGTACCAATTCAATTTTTGTGTTGGAAACTTCAAGCACTTTAATCTTATAATCATTCACCATGATTTGCCCTCCCTTTTGAGGAATTTCTTCGGTGTGATGAACAATAAGCCCACCAAGTGTTTCATAGTTTTCTTCTTCGGGGAGATCTAATTTATAGGTTTCGTTTATGTAGTCAACCTCCATTCTAGCCGAAAATTTGTACACGTTTTCGGCCAACTCTTCTTCGATGAGCACTGGTGCATCATGCTCATCTTCAATTTCCCCAAATAACTCTTCTACAATATCTTCGACCGTCATCATACCACTAGTGCCACCGTATTCATCTAGCACTACTGCGATACTTTTTCGTTTTTTAATCAGTAAATTTAATACATCTTTCACCAGCATAGTTTCGGGCACATACACCACTGGTATCATTATATCTTTTATACTTTGCGGATTTTTAAACAATTCAAAAGAATGCACATAGCCTATAATATCATCATTACTCTCTTTGTAGACCAGCAGTTTACTCAAGCCTGTGTCGGTAAAAATATTAATTAGGTTTTGTGGAGTTTCGGTTAGATCTACGGCAATAATTTCTGTTCGAGGTACCATAACTTCTCGAGACTTAACCTCTGAAAAATCAAGCGCATTTTTAAAGATTTGAATTTCAGAATCAATCTCGTCATTTTCTTGAACGGCATCCATTTGCTCATTGATATAATGCCCCAATTCTACCTTACTAAAAGCCAATTGCACCTCATCGCCCTCGGTTTTAAAAAAAAGTTTAAGCACTAAATCTGATATCCAGATGACAAATGCTGAAACCGGAGTAAAAAGGAGGTAAAAGAAATATGCTGGCAAAGCAAAAAACTTAAGTAATGTATTGGCATATATCTGAAAAAACACTTTAGGCAAAAACTCAGCCGTAAAAAGAATTACCAATGTAGAAATTAAAGTCTGTGTAAAAAGCAAGGCTTCGTTGACCAAATAGGAAAAAAAAGCGGGCGTATCTGAATTTACGGATTGTTGCAATAATTCTACTAACAAATCACCCATAAAAAAACCGTAAATCACTAAGGCTATATTATTGCCTACCAACATGGTTGCGATAAACTTGGATGGTTTTTTGGTAAGCTTTGCTAATACTTTAGCTAGAAAATCATTTTGTTTTTTTTCAATTTCAATATGAATTTTATTGGACGAAACGTAGGCGATTTCCATTCCTGAAAAAAAGGCGGAGAGAACTAAGGATAATAAAATTATAAAAAGATCTAACTCCATTATTGCTGATTGCGTTTCTCTACGCGTTTCCTAAACCTTCGCTTAAAAAAGAACATAAAGATTGCCAGAATTACAAAAAAACTAAATAAGTAAGCTTGGCTTCGGTCTTTATTCCAAAGCATAATCGTTTCATAAGTAAAGAAGGCTGCTATTACAAGGTAAGCATATTCAAAATATTTATACACTTTATTCATAGTCTATTGGTCTATAACCTGCATTCCTTTATTAGAACGCGAGATGAATTTATTAAATTTTTCATTAGCATCAAAACTTTCGCCGTTATTCACCGCTCCGTTTTTGAATTGAACCTGATAGGGTACATCAGAAAAAACCCACTGTTTAGATTGATCCCAATAAAGTTGATTAGCTTTAAGCACCACACTATCACTTGTAGTGATTACGACATTATTTTGAAGATCTACCAAACTCGTTTGTTCATATAAAATACCATAATCGGCTTTAATGGTATTTTTCTGATTTTTCTCATCATAAAAGTCAAGCTCTAAACCCTCTGGAAAAGCTCTATAACCAAAATCTAATTGTGTAAAGTCCTGCATCAATGGAGTTCTTAAAAAAGCTTTGATTTTACCACTATCGGTATAAACTAGTTTAATACCTTGACCAGATGTTTGTGGTTTTATTTCTTGCACCTCCCATTTTCTTACCGTACTCAGGCGTTCATTGCAAGAAAAAAACATTGCTGCTATAGCGATAGCAGCAATGTTTTTAAACTGAATAATTAGACTCTCTTTGATATACATCTTATCCTGGAATTCGAACGCTTTCTCCAATCCAGCATCCAATCTTGATGGTTTCCCCGGCTTTTCTACCTTCTTGGAAAACATCAGATTTCTGCGGTGCTCTTCCTCTATAACTTGCAGCTGCTTGCTTTGCAGATGAACTAATTGCAGGACTTACACGCGCTGCTCTTTCTGCATATTCTGCTGCCAACCAGTATACCGCACGTTTATTAAAAGTGGTGTCTCCACAATTGTTTGCACTACTAGCATACATACTTGCTATTTGCAAATAAGCGCTACCCAAAGATGGCTGTATGTTTAAAGCTTTTTTATAGTAACTACGTGCTTTTGAGAAGCTGCCAGACTTTTTATAGTTACCAGCAATCATCATATACACCCTAGCTTTATCAATTTTATTGTCTTCTAAATCAGCCGACTGCTCGTAATACTCCAAAGCCTTGCTATACTTTCCGTCTTTAGCAGCCAATTGCCCCAAATAAAGCGCTGACTTAGCAGATGGTTCTTGTTTGTGTAATGATTCAACTAATTTAAAAAACAAAGGATCTCCAGTACACTCCTTAGCCGATAAACGCTTAGCTGCTCTCTTTAACCACTCTACATCCTCTTTTTTAGCGTCAAATTCTTTATTATATAATGGAATTAAGTTGTCACAGTCTGCTCTTTCTCCTAACAACCCGTTAATTCCTTGTTTAATTTTATTGAAATTATTTAAGTAGATATCAGTATTTTTTAAGATACGCTCTTCTTTACTACTTAGAGACTCACCTAGCTCTTGCTTTTTAAGCAAAGGTTCGGCTTGACCGGCACGATAAATTTCTTGTTCTTCAATTTTTTGAATTAACTCATCATACATTGTAAAAACCTCTTGTAAGTCACGGTTTCCAGCATCTTGTTCAGCTACCAAAATATTAAAGTAAACATAAAGCGTTCGTGGATCATTTACATTCTCTTTATCTTCTTTCCAGGCTTTCTCATACCAACTCAATTGCTCGGCTGCTGTACCGATTTTATAATCGTACATTGCCTCTGCGATGTTGGCATAGGTTTCTCCTTTTGAAGTTTTTGCTGGGAAATTTTGGAGTCTTAATTTATAATTCTCTATCAATTGCTCGGCATATTGTTTTTGCAACTCTGCATCATCTTTGGTAGACTTAGCAAAATGCTTTAACATACGATCTCCGTATTGATACAAGCTAATGTGATAATCTTGACAAGATTTTATCAATTTTTCATAATAAGGTTTTGCGGCTTTGTAATCTTTTACCTTGGCACTTTGCGAAAACAAAGATAAAGCTCTAGCACAATCTACCTCTTGAGCAGCAACAGATTGATTTGCAAAAACACCAATGGCCAATAAAATTAAGAATTTGATTTTCATAGTATTTGAATTGTCTCTATTGATTTTAATTGTATTTTCTTTTTATAAACCACTTATCATTTAGTGATAAGCCCACAAAGAAACTAAAAAACTTTTCTTCAACCAAGTTGTTTTTGGTAGTGCCTCTTTGGCCATATTCAACTCCAAGGTTGATATTGGTTAAAAAGTCTCCTGCTGGCAATCCAACTCCAAAAGATATGCCAAACTCATCGATACTCTCTTGATTAATCGCTAAACCTAACTCCTCATAACGTAATCCTGCACGGTAAGTAACTCGTTTAAAATACCCTGTAACATCATTAAAATTAGGTATATAATATCCTCCTAATTTATAAGAATGTGCCGTATTAAACGCTACATTATTTAAACTATACGAACGATTTGAAAATTTATTCGCCTCGGTAATTTGGTATTCAAATCCGGCAAACCACTTTCTAGGTTGCCCTATACCCGCACCAAAACTTGAGACTGCACCTAGGTCTAACTCACTATCGGCTACAGCGATCTCACGTTCCTCTGCCACTAACTCATCATCTCCTAAATTAAGCACAATAGTAGCCAATTGTCGTTCGTTTTTTGCATTTAAAGTACTAGCTGGCGCATAGGTTGCAGATGCTGTTAACTGCAATTTATCTGTTAGCATTTTCTCATAATGTGTACCAAAATTAAATCTAAAACCGCTAAGGTCTGATCTATTCTTTTCTCGGGTACCAAATTGAACGTTCTGTTGTCTTAAAATACTTTTATTCTTTATGTTACCAAAGTAGTAACCACCTTCAACCCCTACGCTAAGCTCAGGTAAAACTTGATAAGCTGCTCCTAAGTAAAGTTTGTTCACGCCACCACTTCCGCTAAAGCTAGCTTCGCGATCCTCGGTGAAGTCACCCATTTCGTAACCTACAGAGCTAAATGGTTTAAGTCCAAAACCAAAACCAAATTTACCTGCAGGAAAAGCTAGAGCAACATAATCTAATCCTGTAGCGGTAACTTTACTTTCTGAAATATTATCATTTATGGTATTGCTAGTATGCGAGGCACCAACACTAAAAGTGGTTAAACCTAAACCAGCATATCCCGCCGGATTCTGTAGGTTGATATGAATACTATCTGATTTGATGCCCAAGCCACCCATAACTCTATTTTCTACGGTACCGCTAAACTTATTGGTACCCACCCCAAAAAAGGAGTATGGCGATGCGGTGTTATCTTGTGCAAATCCTGCAAAACCTAGAAAGGTTAAGAGAATAAAAAATGTTTTTTTAATCATTTATTTAAATTAAATTCTAAAATGTAGTTTAATCCTTTGGCCAGAAAATTGGGCGCTGCAAATATGCTATTTTTTAACCGCTTAGACAAAATTTCGTGGTCTCCCCCAGTAAAAATAACTGTTAAATCGCTGTATTTTTTCTTATAATCATCTATAAAGCCATCTATTTCTCTAGCCAATCCTTCAGCTGCGCCAATCTGCATTCCTGTTTTAGTATCATCTCCTATCAAGGGCAGATCATCAAAAGGCTGATCTCGTAGATCTGGCAATCCAGCGGTAAAAGAATGCATGGCGGCAAATCGCATTTTTAAACCTGGCGAAATTACCCCTCCTAAATATTCATTTTGATCATTTATAAATTCATATGTCACACAAGAACCAGCATCAATAACCAAAACATTACGTGCAGGGTAATAACCAACGGCAGCGGCAGCCAAAGCAATTCGATCTTTACCCAAAGTTCTTGGAGTGGCGTATAAATTACGAAAAGGAAGAGGGGTTGTTGCAGATAAATGTATAAAATCAATTTGTTGAGCTTTAAAAACCGATTCTAATTCAGGAATTACTACACTCACATTACAAATAATCGCTTTACGGATTAGATTTTCGAATAAAACTGAACTTATTTTTTCCAGCAAATCGTCACGCTCTACGCGCCACCAAGTAACAATATTATCCTGCTGAAAAACAGCCACTTTGGCAAAAGTATTACCGATATCTAAAATTAAATTGCTCAATCCCTTTCATTTTATTTCACAACAAATGTAGTTTTTTTTATCAAATTATTTGGTAGAATGTAAAAATGAATATATATTTGCCACCGCTTACAAGCACTGGTGCCTTAGCTCAGTTGGTAGAGCAAAGGACTGAAAATCCTTGTGTCCCTGGTTCGATTCCTGGAGGCACCACCGCAAAACCTCGACTTTTAGTCGGGGTTTTTTGTTTTAAACCGGTTATGCATTTTCTTAATATTATACACAGGGTTACCTTAAATAAATTCTATGTTGGAGAAACAATAGACATCCAAAATAGAATTAACAAGAACAATAAACATAGCTTTAATAAGTCATTCACAAAGGCTGCAGACGATTGGAAACTAGCACTCGCATAAATGCAGAAACATAACGACGCGCTTTATATAGAGAATTTCATTAAAAGAATGAAAAGCAAAAAGTTTATACTTAAAATTATAGAGCAGCCCGATATCTTAAAGGACATCATTAATAAAAAATAGTCCCTGGCTCTCCCGAAGCATAGGGACTAGAGGCACCACCGCAAAACCTCGATCTTTTGATCGGGGTTTTTGTATAATTGTCATAGCTAACTTATGAGGATAGACCGAAAAATATAGAGACAACCACAGAAAGAATAAAATAGCTCAATGACTTTAAACTATTAATTTATTATTCTTTCTTTGTCACCTTATACTTCAACACACTAAATTCCTCCTTTTCAAATTGTATACCATATTTTTCATTTAAAAAGTTTTGTAAAGAAGTAATGGACATAACTGAATCAAAGTTTATATTATATCCTCGTAAATTTTCTTGCCCTTTACCCGTAGTAACCTTTACCCCATATAGATCTTGAATAACACTGGCTAATATTATTAAACTTGCATTACGCATATTAACTAGGCTACCGTTTTGCTCTACACTAGTGTTTTGATTGTTTTCTGCCACATAAATATTTATTTTATTATTAGCTAGACCCAAAGTATAGCCTTTTTCTAACTTTTGATTTTTATTTATGTGTAAATCATAATAATCAACAAACTTTTTTAATATAAGGTTTTTATGCGCTGTGGCATCCTGGCCTCTATACTCTAAAGTGTAAAAATTTTTGTCAATGCTGGTATCAACAATAACATCTTTTAAATCAACATCTTGAAGAAAAGAAATTAAATGTCGCAAATCTGCTCCTCTTACTTCATAGCCATTTTCTAGTTTTTTATAGGAATAATAATTTGCACACTGAATATCATTATCTGCATTCGTTTTATTTTTACCTTCATAGATAGTAAAGCTAATAGAATCGCTATACACTTCATCTATAACCTTCACACTTCTTGCTTTATTCTGACAAGAAGCCAATACGCTAATTGCCATAAAAATGACCACTAGCGTATTAACTGAATATAAAATTCTAAGATTCATTAATAACAATATATTT
Source organism: Mesonia sediminis (assembly GCF_042684705.1). Lineage (NCBI taxonomy): Bacteria > Pseudomonadati > Bacteroidota > Flavobacteriia > Flavobacteriales > Flavobacteriaceae > Mesonia > Mesonia sediminis. The sequence goes on along the minus strand of NZ_JBHULZ010000041.1, from coordinate 508,638 downwards.
ATACATGTCCGTTTGAAAAACTTCATACTCCCCTGTTACCACTATGGGTTCACTAGAGTCAACTCCCAACTCTTCTAGAATTTCGGGATTATCAATAACAAAATCACTGGTTACTCTATAGTTCTCCTGATCAATCGAAACGGTTTTACAGGCAGAAAAAACAGTAAAAAAAATGATTACAATAATAAAACGTGAGGTCATCCTATAGCTTTCGGTAAAGTTAGCTAAATTTTAAGTAATCAAAAATTATTGAGTTTTAATTCATAAAATGTTATTTAGCTAACCTTTTTCGAGATTCAAAAAAATATAATGCCTTTTTATTTTCTGAAAAAAATGATTACCTAACTTATAATATTATTCAAAATATGGAAAAAAATCTCCCGCAATGGTATATTAATTATTATTTTTTCACAATAATTTTCTTAGTAACTCTTTCTCTTTTTTGAATTAATCTAGCTTTATCTCTACGATTATTATATTTACTCATAGTATCCATTAATACTAATTCATTAATAAAACCATCTATATAATGTACTCCCTCGTTTTTAAAGTTTATATTATGAAAAGGTATTTCTCCATTTCTTATTGCTCCAAAAGTATCTTTGACATTTTTGTTTAAGTATTCTTCAGTATAGTTAATATTATTCGTAGTGTGCATCATAAAACGAGCATACCTGGAATTTTCTCGATCTCCAAAATGAGTTACTATGGTATCTAAATCACTACTGTAAAACAACTTACCACTGTAACTCACACCAACTGTTACGGTATCTGGAAAACTTATTTTAAATTTTATACCTTTAGGTTTTTCAATTTCTTTAACCATTCTGACTTCATCTTGCATTTGATTTTTATTTTTTTCAGAATTTTTACAGGAAAAAAAAGTTAAGAATATTAGAAAGAAAGTTATAATTTGTATAAGATTATTATTCATTTTTTTTTACAAATACATCTTTCGAAAAGGGTAAATTTCTTGTAGTATATTTAAGTTCCGAATCATTTTCTAAATAGAGACCTAAGTTTTCATTAATAACACCGTGTATTGTATTGTATCCGGTTTCATTAAAAATTAGGCTGAAGAAAAATTTTCCATCTTCACATTTATCAGATTTACATTTATCAATTATAATCTTTCTGTGAGGGCTTTTATCTATATCTTTTAAATTAAGCTCTTTTTTAGACTGGTTGGTTAATAAATATAAAAGTATAACTTGATTATCACAAATTGTATTTTCTCCAAACCTTTTTAAATATTGGAATGTATCATATTTAATTTCGCCTTCTACTAGACTGCCTACCAAAACAGTATCGGGAAATTTGAAATCTAGTATAGGCTGACTTTCTGTGAAATCCTTATATTGATTATCATTAACTTCTTCTTTCAAGGTTTTCTCTTTTTTACAGGAAATTATGATTAGGAGAATTATTATTATTTTAATATTATTATTGCTCATATATAGAATTAATTGAATCGTTTTCTCTTGCTACTCTAGCTTGTATTTCTTGTGCGGTATTTAAAGAATCACTTCTTCGAACCATCTCAGTATAATTGGTTCTATTGATTCTTAAACCCTGTTGGTATCCCATGCCATAGGCCCCAACCCCATAAGGGGGGTCTACTCTACTAATTTTTGAATTTTGTACTGGCACTAGCGGATCTTGATCTTTTTTGTTTGATTGAGTTTCGTTATTTGGTTGAGCTTCTTCATTACTTTTATCATCACTCTTATTTCTCTCTTTCCAATAATTTTCAACAGCATCTACTACATTTGAGGCCCAGACTGCAAAACTTGCCGCATAATTTAAAGCCCATTTTTTAAAATCAAAGTTAAAAGAATACCAGTCTGATGCGTTCCAAGAGTGACTTCTGGTCTCATCTCTACTACTTCTTGTTGCGTGACCGCCTTCTACTCTATTGTCTCCCCAAATACTAGCATCGAAAGCATCCCAGTTAAACCAATCCCACCAAGAATCATCTCCCTGCTCCTCATCTGTCCCAGCCTCATCTCTTGATGCTGTTATTACTACCGTTTCTAAATCATGTTCATAAGCATAATCACCGTAGTCATCACTAGAAGGATAATATTCATCATCATTGACATGATCATCTCCTTGTCCTGGCTCGCCCTCAAGACCCTCCAATTCAATTTTCCAAATTGGATTATTATGTGCTGTTTGATAAGGACTTAGGTAATAAAATTTTTCTGCAATAGGGTCTACTCCAAAAAACCTACCAATATCTGGCATGTAATTTCTAAATCTAAAGGTTAACCAGTTTAATCCTAATTCCTCATTTTCTTCCTGACCAAGATAAGATTTATTATAAGCAAGATAATCAATTACACCATTATATCCTTTGTGCTTAAGACCAAAAGGATAATAATTATTTTCATCAATAATCTCTGACTCAAATTGTTTTAAATTGAAATTATCAATCATAAAATTTGTTAAATCACCATCATCAAAACTCCACATTTTTATAAATTGAATTTTTATTTTATTAGATGTAAAGGTAAAAATTCTATTCTTAGGATTAGTAGTACAAATAAACCAATTTATATATGATTTTACGCTTTTACAAACCAATCAATACAACGTATAAGTAAAATAGGATAATTGGTTTAACCTTTCCTAGTAATGACTCAATAATACCAAAAGCATATAATGTATTCAAACATTTGCAAAGTAAAATTTTAGACTGGTTAGTCCCATTTTTAGTCCGCCAATTATCACTTCTCTAATCTTTTATTAGTATTTTTCTTAGCTGGTGCTTTGGGCGATAGAGGTCCTAGCATAGACTCATCAAAGTAAACACCATTTTGGTGCATATCGGCTAGAATAAATTCATCTTTTTCTTGATCTGATTTTTTTAAACTGTTCGGATTCATAACTTTTTTTCTAAAACTTAGAATAAAAACGCCAAACAGAAAAAATACAAAGCTTTAATTCATAAGTAATTAACTATTGTTTATTACCTAAGAAAAATTAGATAATCAGGACTATCTTTTAAGCGTAAAGTGCGATTTAAACACTTTTATATTTCCCTGATATTTATACTCTACTTGAAACCAATAATCTGCAGACGGCATTTGTTTTCCGTTAAAAGAACCGTCCCAACCTCGCTTTCGCGGATTGGTAGAAGTAATTAATTTACCAAAACGATCGTAAATGTAAATTTTAGCCTCTGGATAATCGTACATATCGTTAATATTCCAATAATCATTTATTCCATCGGTATTTGGGGTGAAAAATTTAGGATAATTAATAACTTGAATCTCTTTAACTACCTCGCCACAATCGGCATATTTACCTTTAGCACGTACCAAATGAGGGCCAGAACCTACTCCAGTAAAATAAGGACTTTCTTGGTAAGGCTGATCATCGATTTGGTACATCATTTCACCCTCAGCTTTTATCAGCTCAACAAAAACCTCTGCTCCCCCAGAAAAGGGCTCAGACACATTAACTTTAATCTCTGGTCGGCTAGAGGCATAAACCTGAACCGAAGTTGCGTAATAGCCACAATCCTCTACATGGCTAATCTCTTTTAACTCTACCTCTATTTCAAAAGTACCTGCCTGAGTAACCTCAAAGTTAACTCCTTCATGCACCAGTTGATTTTCTAGGTACCAGTAGACATTGTACTTATTTGGATCAAGTCCCGTTTCTAGAAAAGCTGTTGACAATAGTTCACCTGTTTCCGGGTCTAAACATATAGCAGCCGGTTCTAAATTCAGTTGTTTTATCGGGAATATTTCTATCTCGAATCGGCCTTCACTTATGCAACCATCCATTAAAGTAGAAGAGGCTTGTACATAAAAAATATACTTTCCTGGCTTTGTTAAACGCAATGAATTTGGACTTACAGGTTTACTGAAGTTAGGATCTACAAAAAACCTAAAATCTTGATTTTCTTGAGCCAGATCTGGCAGATATAATTCTCCGCAGTGCGTATAGTGCTCAAAAGCGCTTAAATCTATTTTAGGTTCTACTTCTATCCTAAAAGAGGTTTGATCAAAACACGTAAATCGATCTCCTTTTTGAGCAAAAATATATACTGTTTTACTCTCTTTGATTTCGGTTCCAGGTTGAAGTTTCTGCCCCTTAGCATAAGGTTCGGTAAAATACTCCCCTACTGCTAATTGAGGCAACACAAAAGTCTCACAAGCAAGAACATCAGGTAACTGAGTTGCCTCTACGCCCTCTACATATACGGTAAATGAATCTTCATTGTCGCAACCCACTAAACTGCTAGACTCTTTATACAAAAATAACTTCTGAGTAGAGTGAATTAGGTCACCTGAAAAGTATTCACTTCCACTTCCATTAGGGCCACTAAAGTATTTTGCACCTGTTATCTCTGGTAATTCGTAAGTATCACAAGTATAAACATCGGCAAAATTAGGCACCACGGGTAAGGGAATTAAAGTTACGGTAAAAGAGGTCTCGCTCATACAAGTAGCGGTAGCATTATTGATAAAGATGGTTTGTGATTCTGCTATCACATCGCCTGGAGCCAGCATTTGCCCACCCCGTTTTTTCTCTGTAAAGTATTCACCATCTTGCAAAGGAGGCAAAACATAAGGAGTGCTTGCACACTGCACCACATTAGGCAAAGTGTCTACCTTAGGTTTATCAAAAATTGTCACCTCAAAGCTTTGGTTTGTTGTACAATTTGGCGATGTAGTGGTTTCTGCAAAATAATATATAGTCTGAGAAAACTTAATTTTAGTAGTTGATGTGAGTAAGTTACCTTGACCGTTGGGTAAGCTATAAAATCCACCTACTTCAACCTCGGGAAGTTGAAAAGCTCCACAGGAAACAACATCGTCAAGTTGAGGGGTTATGAATACAGTGAATTCTGATTCGTTTGCGCATCTACCATCAAAGTTAAAGGCATAAAGCGTGGTGGTCTCGGTGATGACTGTTCCTGGTAACAATTGGTCACCCGCACCGCCAGACTGTGTGTAATAATCACCATGAGTCAAGGCAGGTAAGGTGTAACTGTTACAGGTAATTACATCTGCTGGTTGATCTACTGGAGGCAAAGGAAAAACCTGAAAAGAAAAGGTATCTTCTTTACAGAATACACCATTCACTTCGGCATAATAATAAATGCTAGCGTCATTATAATAGATGGTACCTGGCGGAATTATTTTTCCGCCACCAGATGGTCCACCGGGCAAAGTATAAAAATTGCCCGCAGGTGGAGATGGAACCCGCATAAATTCGCAGTATTCATCTTTTATACCATACTCTTCAATGAGTTGAACCGTAAAACTGCTTTGGTTATAACAACCTGCATCTGTCGGACCGTTATAAATATAATAGGTTCCGCTTTCATCTATTACGTCGCCTGCAAAAAGCGGGGTTCCGCCACCTTGCGCTCGGGTAAAATAATTACCGTGTGTCAAGGGGGGCAAAGTGTAAGTACTACACTCAATAACATCGGGCAATTCATCTACCAAAGGCAAACCATTTACTTGAATTTGAAAACTGGTAAATACGTAACACTCGGGCATATATCTATCGGTTACTTTTACATAGATGTTCTGGTTATTTGAGCGTCGACTAGGAGAAACAGAAAAGGCTCGGTAATCTTGAATTTCATTTTGACCAGCTTCCAAATCAGCTTGACTGTAATAATATGCGAACATATAGTTTTGGGTGTAGCCTACTAAATCTTCGTTTACCTGAGTGAGATCTACCAGATGTATTTTTGTGATATCGCACAGTTGAATATCTTCTAACGGCCCTAAGTGAATTTTATCGGCTACTTCTAACTTAAAGTCGATGATTTGGGTACACCAATTATTATTATTTTTAGCTTTCAGTTTGATGTAAACACTTTGGTTGGGCGTACCCGCAAAAGCCGTAATATTTGCTGCCGGTATAGGCAAATCATTATTCAAATCTTGCAAACTGGCGTAATAAAAAAGCTCATAATCTGATGGCGAAACACCTAGAATCTGGTGATTATTGACGGTTAAATCCCAGAAATAATTAGCTCGATCGTCGTAACATATCTTTAAATTATTAGCTTCATTTATTTGCACTTGTGTCAATTGTATCTCGTCGGTTAAAAGACAACCTGTATTATTTTCGGTAACCTCAACACTATAATCCCCAGGATTGGTCACCGTAAGGGTATTGGTATTGGTGTAGTTCACCACGCTACCATTCATTTTCCATGTATGGTTATAAAGCTGAGTATCTAATCCCGTAGTCAAGGTTTTAGATTGCCCCAAACAAATGGCTTCATCGTCTCCAAGATTTACATTGGTTTGAAAACTACCTGCCTCCAAAAAAATGGCCGAATCAAAATTAGCATCGTTAGAATCTGCTATTAAAAGCTCTATTTTATAGGTATCACCTGGGACAATTTGAGCCGAGGCTTTCATCACCTTGGTATACCCGCGCATATTTAAACCAGCATTGGGTTGATTTACCAAATATTCACCGAACAAATGTTTATTATCTGATGAACAAGAATTGTTATAAGCCTTGTCTTTTATATTCTTTACAGAAACAGGGGTAGTTGTTCCGGGTATTACCGCTAGGTTTTGTGATTGACCAGTGTTAAGATTGGTCAATACAAACGCAAAAACATCACTAGATACACATTGCCACTGCCCATACTCATTTGAAGCAAAGACAAAGTTAAAACTGAAGTCATGAGACAACGGAACAAACTCAAATGATAAAAATGCCACGTCGGTAATTTGAGCGTGTTGCCCCGAGGCAGCATTTAAATTTTCTAAGTAGGCATTAGTATTTTGATTTATTTGAGAACTCAGGTGGTTCCCTGAAAACGGACCTTCGCTATGCTTTGCGTTTCCACTTCGAATAATCACGCCTTCCTCAATAGGAAAATTACTGTTGTTTTGAGAAAAATAACCAACCGCTTGACTAGATGACACCTCGGCATTGAATAAACTAGAACAAGCATTATTCAATAACATTTCACTTAAGTCTTGCGCATTATATGTATTCACATCTACCTGCACATTCTGACTAAATCCAATATTGAAGATCAAAAAAACAACCAACACAGCATATTTCATAGCAACTCCTAATTTATTCTTAAAATCGATGGCACAAATAATCGATTATCTTAATTTTTACACGATTAAAGGTATTTTATTTCGGGTAAATAACAAACAATTTTTTAATATTTTTTTAACATATTGTATTTTAGCGAATTAAAATGTCTTTATACAGATAAATCACTCTAGATAAAGTACTTGCAAAATCGATTTAAGGTTGTTTTTCGTCCTCATAAAACTATTATCTGTAGTTAAAGATCAATTTTGTACCTTTAATCCTAATTTAAAGGTTAAAAATTATGCGTTTTATTAATGAGACTTCTGTCTATTTAAAAGAAAAAGGATTTGAGGCACCAGAAATTGGTATCATATTAGGTAGCGGATTGAGCGATTTTGTGAATCATATCAATATTATTCAAGAGGTATCTTACAATCATATTCCGCATTTTCCTACTGCAACAGTTGAATTTCATAAGGGGAAACTTATATATGGTGAGTTAAGCGGAAAGAAAATTATGGTTATGCAAGGGCGATTTCATTTTTACGAAGGCTATACTTTACGGGATGTGACTTACCCGGTACGTATAATGAAAAATCTAGGAGTGAAACACTTATTGGTATCTAATGCAGCTGGCGGTTTAAATTTGAATTATAAGACCAGCGACTTAATGCTGCTTGAAGATCATATTAACTTATTAGGAGATTCACCTTTAGCTTTTAAAGGTGTTGCAAAACATGGAGAGCGTTTTGTAGATATGAGTAATCCCTATGACACTGGTATGCGCAAAAAGCTAATGAAAATAGCTAAGGAAGAAAACATTAAGCTACATCAAGGGGTGTATGCCGCAGTAAAGGGTCCGCAATTAGAAACCAGGGCAGAGTATAGGTATTTGAAACTGATTGGCGCCGATGCAGTAGGAATGAGCACCGTACCAGAAATTATTGTAGCCAATCATTTAAAATTACCTGTCATTGCTTTATCGGTTATTACCGATTTGTGTGATCCAGACCATTTAAAACCTGTGAATATTAAAAGTATAATGCAAGCCGCTAAGCAAGCTGAGCCGCAAATGATCACTTTATTCTGTAAACTCATCGCAAGTTTATAAAAAAAGAGGCGAAGATATCTCTCCGCCTCTTTCTAAATTTTAGATTTAATAGATTACCTAGAAATTTCTAAGATTTCAAAAGTAATCTTGCCATTAGGCACTTGAATCTCAGCTTCTTCACCTGCTTTCTTACCCAACAATCCTTTCCCAATAGGAGAATCTACCGAAATTTTACCGGCTTTCAAATCGGCTTCGCTTTGGGCTACTAATTTATATTGCATCTCCATATTATTGGCAAGGTTTTTTAGCTTCACCGTAGAATGGATTAATATTTTTGAGGTGTCTAGTTGTGATTCATCAATTACTCTTGCATTTGAAACCACCTCTTCTAGTTTAGAAATTTTCATTTCTAATAAACCTTGGGCTTCTTTAGCTGCGTCATACTCTGCATTCTCACTTAAATCTCCTTTGTCTCTAGCTTCTGCTATAGCCTGCGAAGCTTTAGGACGCTCAACGTCTCTTAAATGATCAAGCTCTGCTTTAAGTTTTTTCAAACCATCAGCAGTGTAATAAGATACTTTACTCATAACTTCATCGTTATTAATTATACTATAAAAAAAAGAATCCTACTCGCATAGGATTCGTTAAGACCAAAGATAATAAAATTAAATCAGTAAAACAATTTATATTCGCACACAAAAACTATTATGATGAAATACCTCAATTTTTTGCTTTTAACTTGCCTTCTTTTTGCGGGTTGCGATTCTGATGATGGCCGTTTAGACAACCCTTACTTGTCTGGAGCACCTGTAAATCTAGAAATAAATCTTAGACTACCACAATACACTCCTTTGTTAAATCCTGCTAATCCCGTTTTTATACCCAACCAAGGTAATGTTGGTATTGTTGTAATGAATACCGGCACAAACACCTATGTAGCTTTTGACGCCTCAGACCCTAACCACCCTATTTCATCTGATTGCTATGCCATGCAGCTAGAAGGGACTCGATTAGTTTGTGATTGTGAGCAAAATACCTACGAATTGTTTACCGGGAATTTTATAAGTGGTGAGAATTTGAGGTTCCCTTTGTATGCTTATCGTATTTCTAAAATAGACAACAACACCCTAGTGGTGACTAATTGATTAAATTAATTCCCCCTCCTTCCTTTACGGAAGGGGGGGGAACATAATTTTAACTGTTTAAAATTTTAGGTTAATACCGAATAAGAAGTTTATAGTAGCCTGCGGATAATAACCAGCACCTTCCAGGGTCTCTAAACCGCTTGGAATATTGGTATTTTCAACCTCATAATTGAAGTAATAGCCGTTGGAAACATATTTTACATTAAAAATATTATTCACCAAACCAGTAAAAACTATTTCGTTAAAGAAAGGTGGTTTTTCCCAAACGTATTGCAAATTCAAATCGTTAATAAAGTAATCGTCTAATCGTGAAGCCTCACGCTCAAGATTACTCATATATTGTTCTCCTACATATTTACTCAACCAATTGATTTGAAGATTTTTTACCGGTGAAAACCGAATAGCATTAGCGGCCACTACACTAGGTGAAAATGCAATTTCTGTATTGCCAAAATTTTGCAGCTCACCATCAAAACGAGTTTTAAAATCTCTATTTTGATTCCTACTGATCGCCACATTAGGGTGAAGGCTTAATGTATTGGCAAGTTTGATACTAGCGTCTAACTCGATTCCTGCTCGGTAACTATCGCCTACGTTTTCTCTAACAGCTCCTCCCTCGGCATCAATTTCACCAGTTAAAACCAATTGGTTTTTATAATTCATGTAATAGAAATTAGCATTTAAAACAAGTTTTGGTGTTTGCCAACGCCATCCCCATTCAAAATCGTCTAAGCTTTCTGGCTCAACATCTGCATTGTTGAATAACGCATTTTCAAAATCTGAACGGCTTGGTTCTCTATGCGCTTTAGCATATGAAAAGTAAAGTTGATGGTCTTCAGCAGGTTGATAGGTAAGTCCGAATTTAGGGTTAAAGAAACTATATTGCTCATCAACACCTAAAGGAATACCCTCTTCGATTGCTCCATTTGTTTCATATCCGATCCATCGCCCTTGTAAATCGATATAAGTATTAAGCTTATTGCTTAGAGCGTATGAGATTTTGGTGTAAAGATTTGCATCGGTTTTAACCGCATCATTATCATAATAAGGCGCATAAGGTTCTTTATTTTGTGCAAATCGGGTATAAATAACTTCTCCAAAATGATCTCCTTCGTAACGGTTTGCCCCTCCACCTATAAGAGCATTAATCCTTTTAAAATTGTATTGTACACTAAAGGTTGTACCGTAAAAATGATTATCTAACCATTTGGTATTAATAAGATCTGAAGTTTCAACCAGTTCGCCATTAGCTGTAAAGCTTGGTAGATTATAGTCGTTTAAACTTGCATCTTCTTGAAATTCCTCATAATAACCTTTACCGCGCGTGTAGTGTAGCGCAAAATTTGATGACCATCTACTATCATAAGTCTGGTTCCACAACAGTTGGTAATGGTCTTGCCAGTAATTATCGGTTTGGTTATCATAATACTTTACCACTCCTTCATCTGTAGTGTATTCTCCTGCGGGGTTATATCGTCTATCCTCTTTTAACTGATTGGCATCTATGCCATACCATGCTTGGTAGGTCTTTTCTTTATTACCAAAAGTTATCGCTTTAATCTTGGTATTCTCATCAATAAAAGCGGCTTGCAAGAAATAAGAGCGCATCGAGCTACTGGCTCTATCAATGTAACCATCGCTCTCAAGGACCGAGGCTCTACCAGATATTTCCCAGTGTTGATTAAATAAACCGGTGCTAAAATTAAGGGTATGTTTATGGGTATTGAAAGACCCATAACTATTTGATAGCTCGGCATAGGCTTTTTCAGAAAAGTCTTTTGTAGCGATATTTATACTCGCACCAAAGGCACCTGCGCCATTTGTTGAGGTTCCTACACCACGTTGTAATTGCAAACTCTCGATAGAACTGGCCATATCGCTTAAGTTTACCCAAAAGCTCCCTTGGCTTTCGGCATCGTTATAAGGAATACCGTTAATGGTCACATTGGTTCTTGACGCATCGCTACCTCTAACCCGTAAAGAGGTATAACCAATACCAGCCCCCGCATCTGATGTCATAACCACTCCTGGCATATAACCCATTAACACTGGTATATCTTGTCCTAGATTTCGCTCATCTATTTCATCCTCCTCCAAATTGGTGTAAGCAATGGGCGTTTTATTGGTTGCTCTTAGGGCCTGAATAAATACCTCCTCTAAGTTCTCTTCTACCCCATCTAAGCTTATATTGAGCCGGGTATCTTTATTCAAAAACACCTCAACTTTTTTGGTATTGCCCGATGTTACCACTAAATTGTAGTTTCCCTTCTTTAATTTTAATCGGTATTTACCGTTTTGATCGCTTAGGGTTCCCATTTTTGTGCCTTCTATACTAATTTGAGCGTAAGGCACCGGTTTTTCATTTCTTGAGATTTCGCCAGCTAAAAAATAAGTTGCCTCTTGGGCAGAGACTATACTGGCAGAAATTAAACCAACTAAAAATAATACAATTCTCATTCGTAATTTTTTTTAAATACGAATAAAAGGGGCGATTATTCTTGGTAAATTATTAAACATAAAAAAACCTGCAATTCTTTTCGTCAAAAGAAAAACAGGAGTACACCTACAACAAAATGCTGCTAGCCGCATTTTCCCTTGGCAACATTACTTGCCCAGGTTCATTGGGTATGATCTCAGCCTTCTTCAAGGCACCCCTTAGAGATGCTGCGAAATTAATTCTTTTTTTGATTTTACCATAACTTTAAGGCACTTTTAAAAATTTGCATTTTATTTTTGATTATGCCTGAATCTACAAAGAAAAGAATTACCCTTAAAGTTAGCCTTGGCTATCTGTTACTTACTGTTTTTACAGCGGCATCTATTTACATAATTTACACTCAGGTAGTCGAATTAAATCAGGCAGGGAAAGAAAACACCAAAAATCAAGAGCGCCTATTGTTAATGAACAAAATGGTGACAAAAATTTATAATACCGAAGGAATCAGTCGGGCTATTATTCAAAATCAAGAGGCAGACAAGGTCGACTCTTTAGAAAGACAGCATGATTCTATACACTCGTTAATTGACCAATTAAAACAGGTATACCCCGATCGAGAAATAAAAATTGAATTAGACAGTCTCAACAAACTACTCATTCTTAAACAAGAGAATCTCCTAGAACTGCTAAAATTACGATCTCAAAACTCAAGTGTAAATTACTATGACAGAGTGCTCAATAATTTAAAAAAGGTAAATTATTTATTTGAGGAAGACAATTATGACAAGCTTTTTAAAGATCATAGTCCGCATGCGCGTAGGGCTCTTATAAAGTGGTTGGAATATGCAAAAGAAGACAACGCCCAGCGGCTAACCCAGCAAACAGCCGATTCGCTCATAACTTCGGTTAAAAAGGTATTGAGTTCTTTAGAGCGCGAAGAAAGACGCTACCAAACCGAAGTAATTGCTAAAGAGAATGCCCTTATAAAAAACGATCAAAAATTATCGGCGCAACTTCAGAAAATTAGGAATGAGATTGAACGAGAAGAACTACAACAATCTGTACAACAACTTCAAAATTCGCAACAAGCCATTAGTAAAACCACTTTAATTATAGGAGTATTAGGGGTGGCCTGTGTTTTTACTATTTTGTTATTTGTGATTTTAATTTCAAGAGACACCAGAAGCAGTTCTCGTTACCGAGAAGAACTCGAAAAAAGCAAACGATATGCCGAGTTTTTATTGAAACGCTATAAGCAGATTTTAGCCACTGTTACACATGATTTAAGGTCTCCACTAAATACTATTTTGGGTTATTCTGATTTGATTAATCAAGAACCGTTAACTGCGAGGCAAAAACACCAATTGGGGCAATTGCAAAAATCATCAGACTATATTTTACAAATGGTCAACAGGTTACTTGACCTCTCAAAGCTTGAAGCGGGAAAAATCGGTTTAGAAATTTTACCTTTCGTGCCTAAAAATTTGGTAGAAAACTGCATTAGCGCTGCGATACCTGCGCCAGCCAAAAATGCTGTTGAACTTGAAATTTCTTTTGGCGAACACACCGAGCTATCTTTCTTAAGTGACCCCTTTAGAATACAACAAGTGTTAACCAATCTCATCAACAACGCTTACAAATTTACTCATAAAGGTAAAATAGAAATAAAGACTAAATTACAACCGGTCACGCGTAAAAAATTCAATCTTTTTATAGAGGTAAGTGACACAGGAATTGGCATAGCCAAGAGCCAACAGGCAGAAATTTTTGAAGAATTTACACAAGCGAACAATAAAATTGAAAGCCAGTACGGTGGTTCAGGATTAGGATTAGCCATTACAAAAAAAATTATAAAACTCTTAAACGGGAATATTACCTTAACAAGTGAGCCCGGTGCTGGAAGTGTTTTTAAGATTGAAATACCGGTTCATCTAAATGAAGACCGAGTAAAAATCCGTAAAGACATTAAGGTACACAATGCTAAAGAAAAAAAGATTTTACTGGTTGATGATGAGCCCGGGCAACTCGAATATTTAAAGGCGATGTTAGAAAACTCCAACTTTAAATGTTTCACAGCCAACAACGGTAAAACCGCTTATAATTTGCTTCAAAATAGAAAGTTTGACTTGGTAATTACAGATATTCAAATGCCCGTCGCGAGCGGATTTGATTTGCTTAAAAAAATGAAAACTGATGCAATTTTAAAAAGCATTCCCATAATTGCTCTTACGGGTAATACACAGCTCAAAGAAGAGGATTATCTTATAAAGGGGTTTTCGGCTATGCTTATTAAACCTTATAAATTCCAAGAATTACTACTAGAGATAGCTCACGTCTTAAAACTAGAAACGCTCCAAAAGCAAAGCAGAATATCCACACCGATAAGTAAAGATAAATTGTTTACGATATCCGAAATACAAAATTTCACTTTGGGTGATAATCATGCCACAAAAAATATTATTAAAAGTTTCTTAGCAAGTTGCCAGCAAGGGGTAAAAGAGTTAAACCAAAGTGTAAAAACCAAGGATTTTCAAGCTGCAGGAAAAACGGCTCACAGGCTACTACCAATGCTAAAACAATTACAAGCCAGTAAATGCATTGAATCATTTGAGTTATTAGAAAAACAAGGACTCAAAAATCCAAGCCAACTAGATGAAGAGAACTTGATTAAGGCTATTGAAGAACTAAGCCTATTAATTAAAGCGTTGCAAAATTATTTAAATACGCCCCATTAATATTCAATATTGTACTGCTTTAATTTATTATAGAGCGTTTTGCGATCTATTTGTAACAGCCTTGCGGTTTTACTCTTATTTCCGCCCGTTTTAGCTAGCGTATCTTTAATTAACTGAACCTCATTTTTATTCTTGAATAACGAATAAGATTCTTGGGGTTCTGGCTTTACTAGAATTTCTTTTGGCAAATCTGTTTCCTCTATATAGTCGTTTTGTGCTATTAAGCTGGCTCGCTTTACACAATTTTGTAATTCGCGTAAATTTCCCGGCCAAGAATAGCCCTCCATTTTACTCATTGCTTCATCGGTAAAACCCAAAATTTGTTTATTTAAAATTTGGTTGGCTTGGCTTAAAAAGTGGTTTGCAAAGAGCACTAAATCTTCTTTTCGTTCCGCTAAAGCAGGAATTTGAATACTAAATTCGTTTAGGCGGTGATACAAATCTTCTCTAAAGTCACCGGCCGCAACAGCTTTATCTAAATTTTCATTTGTAGCGGCTATCACCCGAATATCCACTGGGATTTCAGTATGACTTCCTATAGGTTTTATTACTCTTTCTTGTAAAGCTCTAAGTAAATGAATTTGTAGTTCATAAGACAAGTTACCTATTTCATCTAAGAATAAGGTTCCGCCATTGGCAGCTTCAAAATGCCCTACCTTATCTTGAATAGCTCCGGTAAAAGAACCTTTCACGTGCCCAAAAAATTCGCTAACAGCTAATTCTTTGGGTATAGCACCGCAATCTACTGCAACAAAAGCCTTTTTACCACGTTTGCTTTTATGATGTATTTTTTTTGCTACATACTCTTTACCTGTACCGCTTTGGCCTACAATAAGCACTGAGAAATCTGTGGGAGCCACTAAATCTATATAATCTGCCAAAGTCTTTGCCTCTTTACTCACCCCTTGTACGTATTTCTGCTTTTGAGACTCTGAAATTAAAGCATCCGATTTCTTATGGGCTTTAGTTGTTTGTTTTATAGCACTTTTCTCAAATCCTTGCAACTCCTTGAGCGCGTTCTTTATGCTAGCAAGTAGTTTCTCGGGGTTAACAGGCTTAGCAATATAATCAAAGGCGCCACTTTTCATCACTTCAACCGCTTTACTCACTTCTGCATACCCCGTCATTAAAATCACTTTGGTTGACCAATTATTCTGTTGTACACGATCAAGCAATACCGTTCCTTGCTTTTCGGGTAAACGCACATCGGTAAGTAAAACATCAAATCTATTTTGATCTAGTTCTTTGTGGGCCTGTTCTGCACTTGTACAGGTAGTTACTTCAAAACCTTTTTTGGTTAAGAAGGTGGCCAACATTTGGCAAAATGCAAGATCATCTTCAACGATTAAAATTCGGTTCACAACACGTAGTTTTTTACAAATTTAGCCCAAACAACACCAACCCATTCTCAAATTTATCATAAAATAAGACCGCCTATCTAGGCGGTCTTCACTAACTGTACAAAACTAACCAATCTTAGCTTTCGCTATCAATTTTCTTTTTTCGGATAAATCCAATTTCCTTTTTCATCTAAATAAACTACTTGTTTCTCGTCTTTAGCATTTAATAGTTCTACCTTATAATCATTCTGCTTATTTACATAAATCTTAACCGATTTACTCTTTGCGAATCGTTCGGTAATTGAATGTAAAATTGTTTTTTTTACTTTACTCTTATGCAAATAAACAAAACCATCGCTTGAAACGCTTTCACTCTTATTAATGGTCTCAACTTTATCATTTTGTGAAAACCCTAAACTGATAGAACCTAGGCAAAAAGTAAGCAATATTAGTATTTTCTTCATGTAACGGTTTACTTTACTAATACTATAGAAAAAAGTATACCATTCACTTAAAAAGTCAGCTTTCGCCGAATATCTAATTATAATACCGAAATATAATCCTTTAAGATGATCACAGTGTGTAGAATTCCACACACAAGTGTGTAATTTTTCTACACTCCCCTAAATGAAAAATTCTACAAAGGAGGTTTCCTGTTTCGTTTCTTTTCTGAATGCAGGCGTTTATTTTGAAGTCTTTTTAATCGGGCTGCCTTTGTGGGAAGTGTTTTCTTTCGCTTTCGCGGAACTTTTAAGCTCTTTTTAAGCGTTTGAAGGAACTGCCGTATCACTAATTGTTTATTTTTAAACTGGCTTCGGCTCTCTGCGCATCGCATTTGTAAAACCCCATCTTTATTTAAATAAGAACTTAATTTTTGCGATAGCCGTTGTTTTTCTTCAGCTGTAAAACACTCCGAATTTGAAAGATCCCAGTATAAAATGATTTGCGAATGTGTTTTATTAGCATGCTGCCCCCCAGGGCCACCACTAAGGGTAGCCTTAAATTGTGTTTCGGCTATTATTTTATCTTCTTGCAAACCTATTGATGATTTGGCTTTAATAGGTCCAAAATTGTTTTTACAGGATTAAAGGTATTCACTGGTACCTCAACCATAATTGTATTCCAATAAGCCATAGCACCATTCCATAGCCCTGGTAACTCCAGTGCTTTAAATTCTTTCCCATTTTTAGATTTGATGGAAATAAAACATTCGTTTTCATTTCTAAAATGAGTTAATTCAAAGGCGTTACCCTTATAATTTTTAAGACCACAAACTAAGTCAACCGGATTAAAATGTGTTGATTTTTTTAATATAGCCAATTGGTTTTTATCTTTTTTATCTATTTGTGAAGACTCTACAATTTGTAAACTAGGTTGTTGGTTGTCGTGTTGCACCCAATACGGACCTCCACCTGGCTCTCCTTGATTTTTAACCATACCACAAATCCGTAAAGGCCGATTATAAAAATTAAAAATTGCCTGAGCACTATCAAAATTAATTTTTCTAAAAAAGTAGGTTTCGGCAATGCTATCAGCCTCCGTTGCTAAAGCTTCGTTAAAACCCTTTTTTTCTAACTCATTTAATAAGGAGAAAATTTTGTCTTGTACTTCAATCAGCAATCCGGCCAAAGCCTGTTTATAAGTAACATTCTCTTCAAGAATGCGTTTTGAACTTACATTATCTATGTTTTTAATAAAAACAATATCGGCATCTACATCATTAAGATTATCTAATAAAGCCCCGTGCCCACCAGGTCTTAAAATAAGCTGACCTTCTCTATCTCTTACTGGCTTATTTTCATGATCTACCGCTAAAGTATCGGTATGTCTTTTCTGATATGAAAAATCAATTTTAAGTTTTTTCTGATATGCCTCCTCCAAAACTTTAAGTTTTTCTTCTACCATTTTTTGAAATAAAGAAGCTTTGTTTTCTGAAATGGTAAAATGTAAAGCTACTTTTTCAAGAGGTTGGGTGTAGCAGGCTTCGACCAATTGCGCTTCAAAAGCGGTTACAACATTTTCTTGCTCTAAATGGAAAGGCACAAGAGCCTTAGGTAAGTCTACAACAGCATTTTCTTGAATAAGGGGTTGAAACAAGGCCTTTAAAAACAAGTAATTCTGTTGATTCTCATTTTGGTTCTCGTAATCTGCATTGTCATTTTTTAAAAAGGGCCTTAGTTGCTGATATATGGCCAGTTTGTTTTTATTTTCAAAGAAATCACACCACGAACTCCAAGATGATTCTTGAAGGGTATTGGCTAGCGTTTCAGAGCTACTAGATAGTTCATGCAACCTATATAAGTCTTTAAACATACGGGAAGCTGCGCCGCTAGCAGGAATAAAACTTAGACTTTTTCCTTGATAATTATGAAAGCTATTCTGCAAGCCGGCTATTTTCTCTGGAGGAAGAGATTTAATACCATTATTTACATTTGCAGGTTCGACCAACTTGACAGGCTCAACACCATTCTTAAACAAACGCATCTGGTTGGCTATAAGGTTTTGGTTTAAACCATGTTTTTCTAGTTGGGCTATATCTTTCTGAGAAAAATCAAAATTATTGATCATTGCTTAATAGTTTATCAATTTGCTTTTTTGCCAACTCTAAGCGTGTGTTTAAACTGCCAGAAAGTTGTGTATAAGGCAAATTATTTTTTTGCAAAGCCCGCTCAAAATGACTGAACATAGCTTGGCGTTCATTGGGTTTATCTCTTAAATCATCTGCTTCCCAAGGCACATCAATATCTGTAAGAAAATAATAAGTGTATTGATGTTTTTGCACCGCTTGCTCTAAGCGTTCATTTTTAAAGTTGTTGTAATACACTTGAGCATAGCAGTAAGTTTGCAATACATTGGTGTCACAAAATAACACTTTGTTCGCTAATACTGCAAGTTTATTTTCTAAATCTATTTGCCCAATGGCAATGGGTATAAGATCCTTTTCCTCACAAATAATACCAGAATCATCATATTTTCTTTGCAAATAGTCACGTGCAAACTCAGGCACCCATTGCGTTTGGTAGTGCTCTGCCAATTGCTTTGCTAAGGTGGTTTTACCTGTTGACTCTGGACCAAAAAACACTATTTTGATACAATTACTTGGTTGTTGTTGTAAATCTTTATCCATGAATAATATCCGTAAATCGCAATGATAGTAAATAATATGTACTGTACTGCAGCTATATTCAATCCTTTAAAAAAATACAAGGGTATCGAAACCAAATCACCAATAATCCAAAATATCCAATTTTCAATTTTGCGTTTGGCCATAAGCCACATGCCAACAAAAAATATTGCCGTGGTAAAAACATCCATATAAGAAATCCAGCCGTCCCACTTTTCAAATACAGTGTACACGCCTATAACAAATATAGCTGTAGCAATAAATAGGAGTATACCGTAGAAATGCTCTTTAAAATTGGCATGTTTTATTTTATGTAAAGTTTCTCCATTTTTTTTTCTTGACCAAAGATACCAGCCAAAGATACTCATGCTAAAGTAATATCCATTAATTAGCATATCACCTAGTAAACCGTAATGCCACAAGATGTATACAAAAATACTGGTGTTGATGATTCCTGTTGGATACACCCAAATATGATTTTCTTTAGAGTACCAAACCGATAAAAACCCGAACACTACGGCCACAAATTCAAGTAATATTAGATGCCAAGAAACACCAATATAAGGCTCAAAAAACCACTCCAACCAATTCATCGACTCTATTTTAAAATTCTTTGTTCAAATGCGGTTCCTACTACAACCATTCGGGCACCAGCTTTATAATATTCATTCGCCAAGCTAAGACTCTTAATACCGCCCCCAACCATTATTGGCAGATCTATTTCTTGTTTAAGTCTTTTAATAATATTAAAATCAACTGGTCTTTGCGCTCCACTACCTGCTTCGAGATAAATCAATTGCATTCCTAAAAATTTTGCCGCTAAACAAGTATCTACAATCAATTGAATCGAATCTTGTGGTATAGGTTGGGTTTGCGTCACTTCTCTAACGGCGGTTCTAGTTTCCCCGTCAATTAACAAATAGGCTGTAGGAATGACTTCGAGAGCATGTTTTCTTAAAAACGGTACAGCCTTTACATGTTGGTTAATTAAAAACTCTGGATTTCTTCCTGAAACCAAAGAAAGAAATAAAACTGCATCTACATTAGAGCTTAATTGTTTTTCATCACCAGGAAATAATATTACGGGTAAAGAAGTAAATAGCTTTATATTTTTACAAATCAAGTCGCTTTTTCCTGGCTCCACCCGGCTGCCTCCTACTAATATACAAGTTGTTTCTACCGGTAAGCTTTTTATTAATTTAGGTATATCATCCACCTCCTCTTTGTCTGGATCAATAAGAATTGCCAAACCCGCAGTAGATGTATTTAAAAACTTTAAAATTTTTTGGTTGTCAATTGAATTTTGCATTAGATGCTGGGTAATATATATGCACAAGTAAAACCTTCAAATTCCAAAAAAGCAGCCTCAAAGGTACTCTGCGCAAGATGACTCACCCTAGCCGTTGTTGATCCCGTATCAAAGTCGAAGTCCTCTACATAGATATGCTCTAAAAATCTTAACCCGGGTATGCTTAAAACTTTATATACCGATTCTTTAATCCCCCAAACAATTGTAAGTTTTCTAATTTTGGCTTCATCGTTAGCCAAGGTATGATACTCTTGTATAGGGGTAAACTTGTGTGCTATTCGCAATATTTTTTCTCGCTGCTTTTCAATATCTATACCAACTGGCCTGTCACTAATAATTATCCCTGTAAAGGTAAATGAATGAGTTATTGAAATATACTTACCATCTTTTAGGTGTGGCTTCCCAAATTCATCATAATACAAATCACAATCTTCGTAGCCTTCTAATGCTAACAGATGACGAATACTCATAAAACCACGTTGATGAATTTCAGACTTCATCGAGTCTAAACGTTTTTGGCAATGAGGCGTAAGCTTAATTGATTCACTCAAAAATGCTAAGGACTCTTCTATCTTCCAAATGAGCACTTTAGTGCGCTCATCAATTGTTATATTTTTATAAAGAGGCATCCTGTTCTTTGATTATTATGTATTTTTGCAAATGAATTGATAAATACAAATATAAGGATATGAGCACGAAAACAGTAGGTTATGTACCATATAAAGTAAAAGATATTAGCTTAGCCGATTGGGGGCGCAAAGAAATCGAGTTGGCTGAGGCCGAAATGCCAGGATTAATGGCATTACGCGAGGAGTACAAAGACCAACAACCTCTTAAAGGTGCAAGAATAGCAGGTTGCCTGCATATGACTATACAAACCGCAGTCTTAATTGAGACATTAGTGGCGCTTGGCGCGGAAGTTACTTGGAGTTCTTGTAATATTTTTTCTACCCAAGATCAAGCCGCAGCAGCAATTGCTCAAGCTGGGATTCCTGTATATGCTTGGAAAGGCATGAACGAGGAAGAGTTTGACTGGTGTATTGAACAAACATTGTTTTTTGGAGAAGATCGCAAGCCGTTAAATATGATTTTGGATGATGGCGGTGATTTAACCAATATGGTTTTAGATCGTTACCCAGAATTGGCCAAGGACATTAAAGGTCTTTCTGAAGAAACTACCACAGGAGTGCATCGTTTATACGAACGTATGAAAAACGGCACCCTGCCCATGCCAGCCATTAATGTAAATGACTCGGTAACAAAATCTAAGTTTGATAATAAATACGGCTGTAGAGAAAGTGCCGTAGATGCTATTCGAAGAGCTACAGACGTTATGCTTGCCGGAAAACGTGTAGTGGTATGCGGATATGGAGATGTAGGAAAAGGTACGGCCGCTTCATTTAGAGGAGCCGGATCGATAGTAACGGTAACCGAAATTGACCCTATTTGTGCGTTACAAGCAGCTATGGATGGTTTCGAAGTAAAACGCCTTGAAACGGTGTTACCGAAAGCCGATATTGTAATCACAACAACAGGCAACAAGGATATTGTTCGAGGTGAGCATTTTGAAGCCATGAAAGATAAAACTATTGTATGTAATATTGGTCATTTTGATAATGAAATAGATGTGGCTTGGTTAAATGAAAATCATGGAGAATCTAAAACCGAGATTAAACCGCAAGTTGACAAATACACGGTGAATGGAAATGATATCATACTTCTGGCAGAAGGTAGATTGGTAAATCTAGGTTGCGCAACCGGACACCCTAGTTTTGTAATGAGTAATTCGTTTACCAACCAAACTTTAGCTCAAATTGAATTGTGGAATCATAGCGATAAATATAAAAATGAAGTTTATATGCTTCCTAAACACTTGGACGAGAAAGTAGCCGCGCTACACTTAGAAAAAATTGGTGTTGAGCTAACTGATCTTTCTGAAGATCAAGCAAAATACATAGGAGTTGAAGTGAAAGGACCGTTTAAACCTGAATACTACCGCTATTAATACAAAAAATCATTTTAACAAAAAAGCCGCGCAAATGAGCGCGGCTTTTTTATTTGAAAAACTTTTCTTTTACTGATTAGAAACCAAAGCTTCATTATATTGAACCATTTTGCTATTAAGAATGGCCAATCCGTTTTCTGTGGTCGTCGCAGCGTTCATTTTAACGATTTCGCCTTCTGGCAAATAAACTACATAACTCCCTTCTTCAATAGCTGCGAGTTTAATCGCCTCTTCATCTTCTTGCTTTAAATTCCAAGATTGTTCTTCTGGTGAATAAAAGAAAGTGGCACTACGACCTTCATCCTTTCCGTCAAGAACATTAACTTTCATAGTGTTGGTAGTTGCAATTAATTCATACGTTACTCCTTCGTGAGTTATGATTTGCGATTCCATTTCACCAGGTTTCATGGCTATCGGATTTGAACCTGACCAGAATTCTATTACATTAAAAATAATTGCATCCCCTAAAAAGAACAAACCATAAACAGGAATAATATTTAGTCCCCAAAAAATAACATTATTAACATATTTATTATTTGTGGCTTGTTGATTCCAATCTTTCAACCCATTAAAAGCGCTGAAGGACCCTAAACAACTCGTACTTAAAATTGCGGCAGCTAGTGCCATGCTTACATAAACTCTTTTCATAATCAAATATTTTATTTAGAATTCTAAGTTAATTGGAAATTACGCTACCTCTAGGCATTTTAAAAAAAATATAACAAAAAAAACCTCTAACACTAGGTTAGAGGTTTTCTAAATTTATTCACGATATATTTCTAAGCTTCAAAAGGCTCTATAGAAACATATGATTTATTGTTTTTCTTCTTCGTAAATTTAACAATACCATCAATTTTTGCATGTAAAGTATGATCTTTACCTGCATAAACGTTTTCACCAGGATTGTGTGCCGTACCGCGTTGTCTAACGATAATATTACCAGCAACAGCTGCCTGCCCTCCAAAGATTTTAACTCCAAGACGTTTCGATTCTGACTCTCTACCGTTCTTCGAACTACCTACTCCTTTTTTATGTGCCATTTTACGTAAATTTTAAAATTAATACTTATTTGCTTAAAGCTTCAATAAGCTCAGCTTTCTTTAAAGAAGAGTAACCTTCAAGACCTTTTTCTTTGGCCATTTCTTTAAGCTCAGCTACTGTGTAACTACTTAAATCTTTATCTTCTTTAGATTTTGATTCGGCTTTAGCCTCTGCCTTTTTACCTCCTTTAAGCGAAATATCGTTAATAACGATCTCTGTCAATGCCTGACGGTGACCATTTTTCACACGATAACCTTTTCTTCGCTTCTTTTTGAATACAATTACTTTATCTCCTTTAAGATGTCTAGTAATCTTGGCTCCAACAAGAGCTCCTTCTATAGCCGGGGCGCCAACAGTAATATCATCACCATTACCAGCTAAAAGAACTTTATCGAAAGAGATCTCGTCTCCCTCTTCTCCTGCTATACGGTGAACAAACACTTTTTGGTCTTTTGCAACCTTAAATTGCTGCCCTGCTATCTCTACAATTGCGTACATAGCGTAAATTTATTTAATTAAAACGGATGCAAATATACGTCTATTTTTCTAATTCACAATATGCTCATGATTTTTTTTATACTCGTTTACAGGATGTTTCTTCGCATTCCATGAGTTTTTAAACAACTGCATAAAAGTTAAGGTAACTACTAAAGTCGTAGCAAAACCCATTATCGCTACAATGAATAAAAGCAGTGCAAAATTATTAATCAATTTTATATCCATTAGTTCTAAAAAGTCAGGCTGCAAATGCGTAGCATACACACCAAAAAATAAAGTAAACAGAATACTGGCGATGAATCCCGAAGTTATACCTGCAGTAAAACCATCTTGATAATTAAATTCAGATTCGATATTGCGCTTGTAAGCTCGAATACAAAGAAAAATACCAGCACTAGTAATCACCGCATTAAAAAAACTAAAAGCCGGGTAAACATGCAACCCGAAAAGAGCTAGGATTAGAAAATAAGCACTTAGCATTACAGCTATCCCAAAGCCGTAAATTATAGGAATATTTTGTTTTCTCATAATCATAATTTTTGTTTCACTAAATTTAATTAAAAAGGAATAAGTTATTAATTAAGTTCTTGTTAAATTTAACTTAATCCGGTAATTTTCAGCTAATTGAAAATTACAACCTATTTTTGTAACAAATTTGTATTTTTGGAGTCTTATTTAATAAATAACTAAACAAATAAAACATGATTAAAAAAATCAGCTTAACGGTGTGTTCGTTACTTTTGACTTTTGGAGCTTTTGCTCAACAAGTTGAATTTAGCAAGTACACCCTAGACAACGGTCTTGATGTAATTTTACATCAAGATAATACTGCTCCTGTTGTTACTGTGGCAGTGATGTATCACGTAGGAGCTAAGGATGAAGAAGAAGGACGCTCGGGATTTGCACACTTTTTTGAACACCTACTTTTTGAAGGTACCGAAAATATTCCACGTGGCGAATGGTTTAATATTGTAGCAGCCAACGGTGGTCGAAACAACGCAAACACCACGCAAGATAGAACTTATTACTACGAGACCTTCCCTTCAAACAATTTAGAACTCGGGTTATGGATGGAGTCAGAGCGTATGTTACACCCAGTTATCAACCAAATCGGCGTAGACACTCAAAACGAAGTAGTTAAAGAGGAGAAAAGATCACGAATAGATAACGCTCCTTACGGTAAGATTCTTTATAACACTGGAATCTCACCTTATATGTTTGAAAAACATCCGTACAAAAATTCTGTTATCGGAACGATGGAGGATTTAGATGCTGCTCAATTAGATGAGTTTAAAGCATTTTTTGAAAAGTATTACGGTCCCAATAATGCGACTTTAGTGGTAGCCGGTGATTTTGAAGAAGCTAACACTAAAAAGTTAATCGAGCAATATTTTGGCCCAATTGAAGCTAAGCCAGAGGTTGAACGAGTAAATGTCAAAGAAGATCCTATTACTTCAACTATTAAAGCAACCGAATATGATGATAACATTCAGATTCCTGCCAAGCTTTATGTGTACAGAACACCTTCAATGAAAGATAGAGACGCCTATGTTTTAGACATGATATCTTCTATTTTAACCGATGGTAAAAGTTCTAGAATGTATAAGAAAATGGTTGACGAAAATAAAGAAGCATTACAGGTATTAGCCTTTCCTAGGTCGCAAGAAGATTATGGAACTTATGTGATGGGTGCTCTAGCAATGGGTGACACGCCACTTGAGCAGCTAGGAAAATCGATAGATGAGGAAATTGAGAAGCTACAAAACGAATTGATCAGCGAAAAGGAGTATCAAAAACTTCAAAATAAATTTGAAAATAGATTTGTAAACTCTAACAGCAACATTCAGGGTATTGCCTCTTCTTTAGCTACCTATCATACGTTATACGGCGACGTAGATCTAATCAATGAAGAAATTGACATCTATAGAAGTATAACACGCGAAGAAATAAGAGAAGTAGCTAAAAAGTACTTGAACAAAAATCAAAGACTTGATTTAGATTATTTACCAACACCAGAAGACGCTAAATAAAAACAACATGAATAAATTTAAAATATTTACCATTCTATTTTTATGTGTTTCTCTCTTTGGAGCACACGCACAAATAGATCGATCTAAACAACCTCAGCCCGGGCCAGCCCCAAAAATCAACTTAGGACAACCAGATACTTTTACGCTTAAAAATGGCCTAAAGGTATTGGTGGTTGAAAATCACAAGTTACCAAGGGTAAGCGCCACATTAATCATTGATAACAAACCACATTCAGAAGGTAACAAAGAAGGCGTTAAAGCTCTATTTAGTGCACTTATGGGTACTGGAACGCAAAACACAAGCAAAGACGCGTTCAATGAGCGTATTGACTTTTTAGGAGCTAGAGTAGGATACGGAACTTCTAGCGCTAGCGCAGCCTCATTATCTAAATTCTTCCCAGAAGTATTTGGGCTTATGGCAGAAGGCTTACTAATGCCAAAATTCACCCAAGAAGAATTTGATGCTGAAAAAGCAAAATTAATCGAAGGTATAAAATCTAGTGCCAAAAGCGCTGGAGCTATTGCTAGCAACGTTTCTTCTGCTTTAGTATATGGTAAAAATCACCCTTACGGGGAATTTGCCACAGAGGAGTCTGTAGAAAATGTAACTTTAAACGATGTAAAGAAATATTACCAAAATTACATATCACCGAAAAATGCATACTTGGTGGTTGTAGGTGATATCAAAACCAAAGAAGTTAAGAAATTAGTTAAGAAGAATTTCAAATCTTGGCAGGCAGACACGCCTCCAGCGGCAGCGCTTCCTAATTTACCTACAGTACAATACACTCAAGTTAACTTTATAGATGTACCCAATGCCGTACAAAGCGAGTTGCGTATACAGAATGCTATTGACTTAAAAATGGCAGATGAAGATTATTTCCCTGTCTTATTAGCCAACCAAATTTTAGGAGGTGCATTTGGAAGTTACTTGAACATGAACTTACGTGAAGAACACGGTTGGACATACGGAGCCAGAACAAGTACAGGTTCAGACAAGTATGCAAGCCGTTTTGTAGCATCAACCAGCGTAAGAAATGCAGTTACCGATAGTGCTATTGTAGAATCGTTTAAAGAATTTAACCGTATAAAAACAGAACCGGTTTCTTTTGGGGATTTAAATAATGCTAAAAGTCAATTTGCAGGAGATTTTGTAATGCGCTTAGAAAGTCCTTCAACCGTTGCTAATTATGCACTAAATATCGAAACCAATGATTTACCTGAGGATTTCTACGTGACTTTTTTAGAAAAAATCAATGCAGTAACCCCAGAAGATATTTTACGTGTTGCTAATAAATACTACAAAACTGATAAGATGCAAATTGTAGTAGCAGGTAAAGGTTCAGAAATTTTAGAAAGTTTAGAAAACATCCACTTAAATGGTAAAAAAGTTCCAGTCTTTTATTTCGACAAAGAAGGTAATAAGGTAGATCGCCCTGTTTACAAAATAGCGCTTCCAGAAGGTGTAAACGTTGAAACTGTTTACAACGACTATCTAAAAGCTATTGGTGGAAAAGAAAAACTTAAGGATGTTAAAAGCCTAGCCATGGAAGGCGAAGGAAAAATTCAAGGGATGACACTTAACTTTAACATCAAAAGCACCCAGAAAGGTGAATATGCTAGAGTGGTAAGTATGAATGGAATGACAATGAGTAAAGAAGTTTTTGATGGTGAAACTGGATACGTGATGGCTCAGGGTCAAAAAATCGACTTTACCCCAGAACAAATCAAGGATGCCAAAAAATCTGGAGGATTATTCCCTGAATTAAACGTACCTGCCGATGCCAAATTAACAGGTATTGAAATGGTTGATGGTAAAAAAGCTTACGTGGTTCAAACTACCGAAAACACGCAAGATTTTTACAGTGTAGAAACTGGTCTTAAAATCCAGTCGGTTACAACCGCAGAACAAATGGGACAAACCGTTAGCAATACAGTTGGTTACGGGAACTACAAAGAGGTAAATGGAGTTAAAATTCCACACTCCATGACAATGAGCATGGGACCTCAAAATTTAGATATTAACATGAACAATGTTACTATTAATAAAGGAGTAAGCAGCAAAGATTTCGAATAATCTAAATGCGATAAATCTTTAAAAGGTCTGGTTTTCAAAGAAGAATCAGACCTTTTTTTATGTATTGATTTGATTGACTTGCTTGTAAGATTTTCTTGCTTTTCTTTTGTTAGCGTAAAAAACTCCAATAAGCACCACAAAACCGCCAAAAGCTTGCATCCAACCAAACTTTTCACCATCTAAAAAACCCCAGAATAAAGCCACTACAGGAATTAAATAAGTAACCGATGTGGTAAAAACCGGGCTAGAAAGCTGCACCAATCTATTGAATAATATTTTAGCAACACCAGTGCCTACAATCGCTAAAATCGCTATATAACCCATAGATTCATATACAATGGGATCATTAAGCAATCTAGTTGTAAAAAATCCGCTGAAAAGCAAATAAAAAAGCGCCGGAAAAAACAAAACTATAAAACAACCCACTGTGATGCTTAAAGCGGATATATCCTGAAGATAGGTTTTGATAATATGAACATTAAAAGCATACATCGTCGTGGCAATCAAAGGCAACAAAGCGAACCAATAATTCTGATCTTGATTAGTTGTTGCGCCACTCCCTATGAGTGTAATACTACCTATTAAGCCAATTATCACCCCTATCGTCTGCTTTTTACTGGCTTTTTGAGAAAAGAATAAACTTCCTACAATTATTGCTAAAATAGGAACCGTTGAGTTAAGAATAGATACCACAGCACTATCTACCTCTAATTCGGCAAAAGCGAATAAATAAGCAGGAAAAAAACTTCCAAGAAATGACGATAGAATAATATAACGCCAGGAAGCCTTCGGAATTTTTTTAAGACTTCTAGCGCCGATAATCATTAAAAATAAAGCGGCCAAACAAATACGTAAAGACCCCAATTGCAAGGGAGTTAAACCAACCAAACCTTTTTTTATAAGTATGAAAGAACTTCCCCATACCAAGGAAAGGGCGAATAAGTAAACCCATTTAAGCACCGATTGCTGCATTTCTTTTTTTTGCAAAAGAAAGCAAAAAAAATTACATCAGAGATAAATTAACGCCATTGTAATGACTCAAGCAAACGCTTCATATCTTTTTTAAGATAAGCGGCTGCTGGTTGAATGCTATCAAAATTAGGTTTTGTTTTAAAGTAAAGTGAACCAGTTAGGAAGTGATTTACACTATCGGTTACATAAAATTGAGCTTGAGAGGCGGCATCTCCCTTTACTTCATAAAAAGTACCATATACTTTTCTTTTATTATTTACATAGGTATCGCCCTCAATTTCATCTGCCTTAATTGTATGCTCTAAAGGAAGACGCTGAGCATCGACTAACAAATCTCTTAAATTGTCCTTATTTACTGGCCTGTAACTTAAAAATAAAGTAGCGTTTAAAGTAGGGTATTCTATATTGTACCAACAGTTTTGCTTTGCTTTTGCTGGTTGAATCTTGGCTATTTGATTAATTTCAAAAGCATAAGGGCAAGCTAAAAATTCACGCATACTATAGGTTGGTTCTGGGTAAGTAAGTGCCAAGTAACCACCGGGTTTAGGAGTGTTTGTTTCTTCACAAGAAAATAAAAGCAATACAACCACCAATAAGTATTTTAAAATTTTTATGCTCCTATACATAATTTCACCTGTTTAATTCTTTTTTTATCTACAATTTCAACAATAAAAGTAAGGTGCCCAATTTCTATTTTGGTGTTGCGCTTGGGAAACTCTCCCGATATTTCAAGTAAAAAACCAGCTAAAGTTTCTGCCTCCCCCTTTTTTTGTTCAATTAGCTCTACCTCATCAAGGTCAATTATTTTATAAAAATCTTTTAGGGTAGTTTTACCTTCAAAAACATAAGTATTTTCGTCTAATTTAGAATAAATTAAATCTTCATCATCAAATTCATCGCTAATATCGCCCACAATTTCCTCAATGATATCTTCAAGAGATATAATTCCACTCGTCCCTCCATATTCGTCTACAACAATGGCGAGGTGATTTTTCTTCTGCTTAAAATCATTCAATAAATCATCTAGTTTTTTATTTTCTGGAACAAAAAAAGCTTCGCGGATTAGGTTTTGCCATTTAAAGTCTCGCTCTTCTAAAAAAGGTAACAAGTCCTTAATGTAAAGAATACCTAAAATTTGGTCTATATTATCTTCGTATACCGGTATCCTCGAGTAGCCATTTTCGATAATCTCATCAACCACCTCTTTGAAAGATTGCTCTTTATTAAGCGCAAAAACATCCATCCTATTTTTCATTACCTGTTTGGCTACGGTATTACCGAATGAGACAATACCTTGTAAGATTTTTTGCTCCTCTTGGGTAGTATCCTCTGCATTGGTTAACTCTAAAGCTTGAGACAATTGATCTACGCTTAAGCTAGACTTTTGCTTCCCTAAACGTTCATGAATCCGTAAAGTAACAAAACGCATGGGCATACTAAACACCAAAAAGAGCTTATCTAGGAACGCTAAAGGATAGGCCATAAACAATGAAAACTGTAAACGATTACGATTAGCATATATTTTAGGAAGGATTTCACCAAACAATAGAATTAAAAAAGTTACCACTACCACTTCAACCAGAAAACGTAAATTAAGTCCTAGTATACTTGTGTTTAACTGATGTAATAATTGCTCTCCCAGTTGATCAAAAAGCAGTACAATAGCAATATTTACAAAATTATTAGCAACCAAAATAGTAGCTAATAAACGCTTGGGTCTGTCTAATAATCGTATTAATATTTGCTGTTTTGCCGGAATTGATCCCTGATCTACCTCAAAATCTGAAGGCTTTAAAGAAAACAAAGCAACTTCGGAACCAGATATTAAGGCCGAAAAAATTAACAGAACAAAAAGCCCAAAAATACCCAAGGCTTCAAAATATCCTAAACTATAAAAAAGCAACAAACTGGAAGGGTCGGGGTCCAAGTCTTAAAAGATTAATTAAACAAGAATTAAAAAGGCAAGTCATCGTGGTCTTCGGTATCTACCGATCCAGCGTGGCTTGTGTTGGGGTTTGGCGTCTGCGGTTTAGCCTCATTTGCCGCACCTAAACTAGCATCTTGGTTTTGATTACTCGCCGATTTAGGTGTAAGAAAAGTAAAATCTGTGCATTGTACCTCTGTACTGTACCGCTCTTGGTTCTTATCATCTACCCATTTTCGGGTTTTAATTCTACCTTCTATATAAACTTTATCTCCTTTTTTAAGGTATTTCTCACAAATTTCGGCTCCTTTATTACGCACCACGATATTATGCCACTCTGTATTGCTTACTCGCTCTCCAGTTGACTTATTTAGGTATTCTTCATTGGTAGCCAAAGGAAATCTACCTATGCAGCCACCCCCTTCAAAATAGTGCATCTTAACTTCATCTCCTGTATGCCCTATAAGCATTACTTTATTTAAGGTTCCTGACATGGTTTTACTTATTGATTATAGTAGTAAATGTAAAAAAAAACTACGAGTTGAAAAAATCGCTTGCCTCAATAAATCTTTCAATTACTACTGGAACCGCAAAGGTATGAATGTTTTGGACAATATGGTACTTTTTTGATAGCGATGGAAATGCAGAATAGTCTGTAACTTTACCAATGTAAAATTGAATAAATAACTTACGATGCGATAATAAATGCTTTACCGGTTGAGGATAAAACGGTATTATTTCTACCTTATGGCTTTCGAGAGATTTCAACTTAATAGTTTCATTTAGTCCCTCAGAAACGCCATTAACAAATTCACTTTCTAGTCTAGGAAACTCAAATAAATTACGCCAAATACCCTTCTGAGTTCTTTGCTTCATAAAAGTATTTCCCTTTTGATCTACCAATACCAAATAGTTTATATGTTCTTGTTTAACCTTTACCTTTTTCTTTTTACGAGGTAAGTCTGCTATTAATTGATTTTGATATGCTACACAATTCTTGGAAAATGGACAGATAGTACAATCTGGATTCTTAGGTGTACACTGCAATGCACCAAACTCCATAATGGCTTGATTATACAAATCTGGTTTTTCTTTATCGAGTAATTTTTGAGCCAAATCATTGAAAATCCTTTTCCCGGCGGGAGTATCAATTTCGTCATTTACTCCAAAAACCCTGCTCAGCACTCTAAAGACATTTCCGTCTAGAACGGCGACAGGCTCATGAAAGCAAAATGAAGCTATAGCATGAGCCGTATACTCTCCCACGCCTTTAAGTTTTTTTAATGCTTTAGCCGTTTGCGGAAAAATTCCGTTTTTTTCTTTAGCAATGAATTTTGCCGTTGCATGAAGGTTTCTAGCGCGAGAATAATATCCCAAGCCTTGCCAAAGCTTTAAAACCTCGTCTTCTTTCGCTGATGCCAAGTCAAAAACTGTAGGGAAATGCTTTAAAAATCGAAGGTAATAAGGCAAACCTTGCACTACACGGGTTTGCTGCAACACGATTTCGCTTAACCATATTTTATAAGGATCTTGAGTAGCTCTCCAGGGGAGGTCACGTAGATTAATTGAATACCAGTCAATTAATTTTTCAGAAAACTGCATAGACAAAATTTGAATTCGCAAATTTAATAGAATAGATTGAATACTAAATAACGATTTAATGCTTGACTTATTGATAATTAAATTAGTATATTTGCATCCTCGAAAATATTAACCCATATTTTAAAATAACTTAACGATGACGAAAGCAGATCTTGTAGCGAATATTTCAGATAAATTAGGTATGGAAAAGGCGGACGTACAAGCGACTATTGAAACTTTTATGCAAGAGGTAAAAGAATCTTTAGAGAACGGTGACAATGTATATCTAAGAGGCTTTGGTAGCTTTATCATAAAAACAAGAGCAGAAAAGACAGGGAGAAATATATCTAAGAATACAACTATAAAAATTCCTGCACACAATATACCTGCATTTAAACCTGCAAAAGTATTTGTAGAAGGTGTAAAAACCAATGTAGAAGTAAAGTAACGAAAATCATTTATTAATCTAAAAACATATTTTTATGCCAAGTGGTAAAAAAAGAAAAAGACATAAGGTAGCGACGCACAAGCGTAAGAAGAGAAGAAGAGCTAACCGTCATAAGAAAAAGAAGTAGTTTAGTACTACTTCTTTTTGTTCAAACGTTCATTGACAAAGAAGCCTTTAAAAAAAGGTTTCAATTTATTTATTTACATAACCTGTGAGTAAAATTGTTTAATCCATCTGTATATTTATATACGGATAATAAATCTATTAAGCTGGAATTATGGATAGAGAATTAATTATCAGATCAAATTCCGATGCTGTTGATTTTGCCTTACTAAAAGATGGAAAACTAATTGAATTACATAAAGAAAAAGATGACAGCAACTTTTCTGTAGGTGATATATTTATTGCTAAGATTAGAAAAGCTGTGCCAGGTTTAAACGCAGCCTTCGTTAATGTAGGCTATGAGAAAGATGGTTTTTTACACTATCATGACCTTGGCCCACAAGTATCTACTTTATTAAAATTCGTAAAACGTGTAAGCACAGGTAAACAAAAAGACTTTTCTTTAAAGGATTATCCTTTTGAGAAAGATATTGATAAAGACGGCAGTATTACTGATGTTCTTAAATCAAATCAGTCTATACTGGTACAAATAGTTAAAGAACCCATTTCTACCAAAGGTCCTAGGATAAGCAGTGAACTTTCTTTCGCAGGAAGGTACATTGTACTAGTACCTTTCTCAAATCGCATCTCTATCTCACAAAAGATTGAAGATAAAGAGGAGAGAGATCGCTTAAAGCGATTGGTAAAAAGTATAAGACCAAAAGGCTTTGGGGTAATTGTACGAACTGTAGCAGAAGGCAAAAAAGTAGCAGAACTAGACCGCGATTTGCAAAATTTAGTAAATCGATGGACTGGCATGTGTAAAAAATTGTATAAAGCCCAGCATCCTACAAAAGTATTAGGCGAGTTAAGTAGAGCTTCTTCCATTTTAAGAGATATGTTCAACGACTCCTTTACCGCTATTGTTACCGATGAAGAAACCCTTTATACACAATTAAAAAATTACGTGGGAAAAATCTCCCCACAAAAAGAGTCTATTGTTAAGTTATACCAGTCTAACGTTCCTATTTTTGAAAAATATGGTATTGAAAGACAAATAAAATCTGCTTTTGGTAAAACTGTTTCTATGAGTAAAGGAGCTTATCTTGTAATAGAGCATACAGAGGCCATGCACGTTATAGACGTGAACAGCGGTAACCGAAGCAACAAAGCAAAAACCCAAGAAGATACCGCACTAGAGGTAAATCTTATAAGCGCTACAGAAGTAGCTCGCCAATTAAGATTACGCGATATGGGAGGTATTATAGTGGTAGATTTTATTGACATGAGTAACGCCGAAAATCGTAAAACGCTCTACAATCACATGCGTGATGAGATGAGCGATGATCGGGCAAAACACAAAATTTTACCCCCAACAAAATTTGGACTGGTACAAATTACAAGACAACGGGTAAGGCCGGAAATGAATATTAAAACCCGCGAAGAAAATCCTAACGGAAATGGAGAAATAGAAGCTCCTATTGTGGTTATTAATAAAATAAATGCCGACCTTCAAAAACATATTAAAAAAGGGCACAAAAACTTATCTTTAAGCGCACACCCTTTTATTGCCGCCTTTTTAACTAAAGGTATTCCATCACCCAGAAGCAAGTGGTTTTTTGATCACAAGCGATGGGTTAAAATATTACCTAGAGACGCTTACACGTATCTGGAATATCATTTTCACGACAAAAATGGTGAAATTATTTCCTAAAATTAAAGCCCGAGTTTTATTTTCTCGGGCTTTTTTTATTTTTATAACGCAAAGAAAATAGAATCGTGAAAAAGAAATCATTTACCGTTGAGGAAGCAAAGATTAAACTCATGCGTTATTGCGCTTACCAAGAGCGATGTCATCAAGAAGTTAATAAAAAATTAGATGAACTCCATATAATTCCACTGGCAAAAGAGCACATTATAGTCGAATTGATTCAACAAGACTTTTTAAATGAAGAACGCTTTGCTAAAATATTTACCATTAGCAAGTTCAATCAAAAAAACTGGGGCAAAAAAAGAATTATTAATGAGCTGAAACGTAGAGAGATTAGTGCTATAAATATTAAAACAAGCTTAAATCAAATCGACGAATCTGAGTATTTAGCAAAGTTAAGCCGTCTTGTTGAAAAAAAATGGAATGCTACCGCAGAATCTAATCTAGCAAATAAAAAGAAAAAAGTAATGAATTACTTTCTTTATAGAGGTTGGGAGACCCATCTGGTGTATGAGCAAATTCAAAATCAGGGTGATATCAAGTAGTTTTCAATTTAAGTTCTGTTCTTTTTTTGGCCTCCCTATTTTTATAGTTAATCCAATCTTGGCCTTTCCATTTGCGCATAAAATTATCGTAATTACGCATAATAAAAATATTGTAAATTGCCTTTGCTAGGTTTTTAGGCTTTCGCGGAATTGATCTTAGACTCATAGAAAAACCAGGAGTAACATAACGCATATAGTGCCAATATCCTTCTGGCATATAAAGCATCTCCCCATGCTTTAAACTAGCTTTAAAACCCCTTGCTTTAGCTAATGCAGGCCATTTTTCAAAATCTGGATTACTAAAATCGATATCTTCTCTTACTATTAGAGAATGAGGAATCTTATATAAATAATCATTTTGTTTTTGGTCAAACAAAATCACTTCCTTCTCTCCATGAAAATGAAAGTGAAAAATATTGGCCAAATCGATATCATAATGCATAAAGGTGTAAGAATCTTTTCCTCCAAAAAATAACATCGGTAATGTTTTAAGAAATCTAATCCCAAAATTTGGATACTTAAAATCATTTTGAAGACTTGGAGCTTCTTTAAGAATATTCCATAAAAAGATCCTGTATTTGGTAGGCTCATTTTTTAATAAATCTACATATTCATTTAGCTTCATACGAGCGTGCGGCTCATTAAAGCCTTCATCATGGCGTACTGGTCGATCATCATATAGCGGGACAACTTTTTCTCCAGCCTGCTCTACCATATAATCTAAATTCCATTTTTGGTAGGCTGGCCAATCGGTGATTCCTTTTTCTATGACAACGGGTTTCTGTGGCTTCAGGTAGTTTTCTTTAAAAGATTTTGGGCTAATATCTTGAACCCGCTCAATAGATTGTAAATTCAGTTTTTGCATAAGGTGTAGCTTTAAAATAAAAAGCCTTGGTAGAACCAAGGCTTACATGTTAAATCAGGTTACCCCAATATCCTAATTTACAAAAACTAAATTAATTAGCTAAATCAAAAATACAAAATTCTTCCACTTTTTATCGGTTTGTTTGAACTTTTTTCGACTAAAAAATCAATTTTCCTCTTCATTTTGGGGCTCTAGGCATTCTTCTTCACTACTTAAGTGGTGTGTAATACGCTTGTATTTCCCCTTAAGCTCGTCTTTCTTTGTTTTTTTCCATAAAGGCATTTCTAGTAAATAACTTGCTCTACCAATTAAGTGAGCTCCTACCGGTGCTGTTAAGATAATAAATAGAATAATAGCCAGAACCCGTGAAGTAACCGATAAGTTATCAAAATAAATGGCAGCAGCGACAAGTATTAATCCTACCCCAAGCGTAACAGCTTTTGTGGTTACCGATATACGAAGGTAAGTATCTGGCATACGTAAGAACCCTACTGCAGCCAAGAAAATAAATACTGCGCCTAATGTTGAAAAACCGATTATGAGTGCATCTGTCATATTTATTTATTTTTCTGAGCTTTATTCAGGTTTGCTTTATTGCTTTTTTCTAGATAATACGAAAAAGCCACAGTACTTAAAAACGCGATAAGCCCTAATATCATTGCGATATCTAAAAACGTAGATTGGTCGTAAACAATACTGTAAACAGCAATAATGGTTATACCAATTGTAATTAATAAATCTAATGCTACTACCCGATCTACTATTCTTGGCCCCATAACAAAGCGAATAAAAACCAATAGTACCGAAATGGCCAGAATGGGCAATATGATATAATATAAATATTCTTCTACTGTCATCTTAAAATCTCTAATAAACGTCTTTCAAAACCATTTTTAATATCTCTTACAAAATCTTCTTTGTTTTCCATGTACATGGCGTGCACGTACAAAACTTTTCGGTCATCACTCACATCTAAACTCAACGTGCCCGGTGTTAGAGTAATCAAATTAGCCAATAGGGCTATTTCTAACTCTGTTTCGGCATCTAAGGGTACTTGAACAATTGCGGGTTGCATATAAAAAGTTGGAGTAACCACATCATAAGCGACCTGTAAATTAGCTTTTAGCAATTCGTATAAAAAAAAGAATATAAATGATATTAATTTCGGGATGATTTTAAAATACTTGGCATCACCTTTACCTCGGGTAATTACATATAACACCACAAAGCTTAGAACAAAACCAAATACGTAATTAGCGAAATTAAAATCTCCAGTAATGGCTACCCAAATAAAGGTAAGTAATATGTTAGATAAGAATCTATTTTTCATAATTAATTATTTGGCAAAACCGCTTTGATGTAATGCTCTGTATTCATTAATTCACCCGTAATACGAATGGATAATTGCTGTATGTTTTCAGCTCCAAAACCTAAATATAAAGAAACTCCTGTTAACATGAGTATCGGCAAAATCATTTGTAACCTCTTAGTAAGGGTCATTTTTTTAAAATACAAAAAATGTTTCTTTTTGGGAAATTTATCGGGTTCTTTCCAAAACACTTCAGCCCACAACTTAGCAACCACCACCAAGGTTATAAAGCTTGCAAAAATAACTGCGCCCAAAATAAAGTAACTCTTAGTATCAAAACTAGCAATAATCAAGCTTACCTTTGGCCAAAAACCAGACAAAGGAGGAATTCCGATAAGCGAAAACATGGGAATTATCATCATTAAGCTTAATTTTGGATATTCTTTATAAATACCGCCTAACTCTTTAAACTTATTGCTCCCTTTGATTCGGTAAATTAAACCGCTAATCATAAACAGATTGGTTTTAACCACGATATCGTGAATTAGGTAAAACACGGCCCCCGCTATAGCCAATTCTGTAAACATTCCCAAACCGGCGATCATAAATCCTATATGGCAAATAATCAAGTAAGAAAATACCTTTCGTACGTTAGTTTGCACCATAGCGCCTAGACCTCCGCTTATTAGTGTAAGTATAGCGATTACCATTAAAATTTGATCAAGCAGTACATCTTCTACAAACATTAGGCTAAAAAAGCGAATCAGTGCATAAACGCCCACTTTTGTGAGTAAACCTCCAAAAATAGCAGCAATAGCAGATGGAGGCGTATGGTAAGAAGCTGGAAGCCAAAAATACAGTGGAAAAACAGCCGATTTGATTCCGAAAGCCACCAAAAATAGAATCGCAGCCACTTCTACAAGACCCCTGTTCTCAATTTGCGGAATTAATATGGCTAAATCTGCCATGTTTAATGATCCTGCTAATCCGTAAAGCACAGCAATTGCGGTTAAAAAAATAATCGAAGCCAGAAAGTTCAATGTAAAATATTTAACTGCACCTTCTATTTGTGCTTTTTCGCCACCAAGAGTTATTAAAACAAATGAGCTTATTATAATAATTTCGAACCAAACATATAGGTTAAAAATATCGCCGGTTAAAAATGCTCCTGTAAGGCCTAAAATTAAAAAATGGAAAATAGAAAAATAGCCAAATCTCAATCTTGCTGGAATGAGTGATGCCGCCGAATAGCTAGATACCGCGAGCCCAGCTATTGATGTTAACAATACGAGTGTAGCCGCTAACATATCGCCCACGAAACTTATTCCAAATGGAGCTTTCCAACTGGCAGCTTGAACTACCAAGGTGCCATTTTGCCAAACCTCATAAAAGAGAGCTACAGAAAGACCCACCCCAATTGCACTTCCTACAATACTTATAATTTTTTGTATTTGGATATGGCGCCAAGCAAACATCAACACGATGCTTAAAAACAATTGCCAAAGTAATGGATATAGTAAAAATTGTTGCGTCATACTTCTTCTTCTATGGTATTCATTTCGTCTAAATCATCTGTTTTAACTACTTGGTAAGCTCGTTTTACCAATATAATAGCAAAAGACTGCAAACCAAAACTGATAACAATGGCTGTCAAAATAAGGGCTTGCGGAACAGGATCTGCATAAATATCGGCAAAGAACTTAGTATCTCCTGGAATAATAGGCGGAGCGCCTTTAGTGATTCTACCTAATAAAAAAATAAGTAGATTTGCCCCGTTACCAATAATAATAAGCCCAATTATAAGTTTTACTAAACTTCTTCGTAGCATCATATACAAACCCGCTGCATATAAAACTCCTGTCATTATAGCTAAAAGAAACTCCATATTAAGCTGATTCTGAAATGGTGAATATTATGGTTAAAGTAACTCCTAGAACAACAATGTAAACGCCTACATCAAAAAAGAGCGCTGTACCTATACTGCCTATAACTGGTATAGGATTCTTCAGCCATAAGCCTGTCATAAAAGCTGCATCTTGAAGAATTACCGGTAACAATCCGCTCAAAAAAGACAAGAGCAAACCTGCAGGCATCAAAAATCCTGGATGAAACTTTAATAATTTTTTTGTGTCTTTGAGTCCGTTGGCAAACGCGTGTAAAACAAAAGCAATAGATGCCATTAGTCCGCCCACAAATCCGCCTCCAGGCAAATAATGCCCTCTAAGAAGGATAAATATTGAAAAAAGCAACAAGATAGGCAAAAGGTAATCTGAAGCTGTTTTTAAAATTAAGGTTCTCATCTCTTTTAAATTATTGTTGTTTTCTTTCTTCTGACTTCAATCTGAGTTTTAACAATCCAAAAACCCCTATAGCCGCAATAGCTAAAACAGAGATTTCAACCATAGTATCTATACCTCTAAAATCAACTAAAATAACATTTACTACGTTTTTACCATGCGCCAACACATACGCATTTTCTGCATAATAGCTGCTTATCTCATTATTTTGCGGCTGTGCCAGGACTTCTAAAGCTAGTATGCTGACCAATCCACCAAAGGCTATAGCAATAATACCATCTTTAATTCGTGTTTTGTAATCTGATAAATTTAAATAACGTGGAAGTTTATATAAAACCAAAACGAATAAGATTACGGTTAAAGTATCAATGGCAAATTGTGTCATCGCTAAATCTGGAGCACTATAAAATACGAAGAATAGACAGATGCTATACCCCATTACCCCTGTAGCCGCAACGGCTGCTAATCTCGATTTTGTGAATACCGCAAAACCAATAGCTAAGATCATAATACATAAAGAAACCACTTCATAAATTGTTAGTTTAGAAAAAGAACTATAGTCAATTTGATAGGTGGTATTGTTAAGCAGTGTAAAGGCTACTAGTGAAATTAAAAATACTACTATTACGGTGATGTAGTTGCGCAAGTATCCGTTTTGAAAAATTCTGGTCCATAAATCAGAAAAAGATTGGAACCAATTCGTTAAGGTTTCGATTATGAATTTTGGAGAAAGTATATCAAAACGTTGAATAAAGTATTGTTTACTTGAATTGGGTTTCCAAATAAAATACAAAGCGATTCCTGAGAATATTGTTATGGCACTCAAGCCTAAAACAGTATTAAACCCGTGCCATAATTTAAGATGTATGTCACTTGTACTTACGCCCGTGGTAGCTACAATTGGTTTTATAAGAGAAGCTTCAATTAGACTTGGGAACAAACCAAAAATAAATCCTAGAACCCCCAGTATTATTGGAGGTATCCAAATAGCCGGATGTGGGAAGGTCACATTTTCTAATCCTGTTGGCGTTCTTCCTATAAATGGTTTAATCCCGGCTACATAGCCAGCATAACCAATTAATATATTAGTAAGTATAGCTAGAGTTGTAAGTAAAACGGCATTGTGTCTAAAATGTAAAGTGCTTTCATAAATAAGATCCTTACCTAAAAATCCAACACTAGGTGGAATTCCCGCATTTGAAATTGCAGCTAAACCTCCAGCTATAGCAATGGGTAACATCACTTTGTGCAAACCTGAAAGCTTGGTAACATCTCTTGTGCCTGTATATAAATCTATCGCTCCGGTCATTAAAAACAGTGTTGCTTTATAAAGCGCGTGCACCAAAATAAATACGGCAGCAGCAATAAAAGACTCTTTGGTACCTAAGCCTATTAAAAAAGTAAGAATACCTAAAGCGGCAATGGTAGAGTAAGCTAAAATGCCCTTTAAATCTGTTCTGAATAAAGTGTGAAATGCGGCATAAAGCATGGTAATACCCCCAACGATTAGCAGGGTATTGTTCCAAAAATCGCTATTTCCTAAAACCGGCGAAAGCCTAAACAATAAATATATTCCGGCCTTTACCATTGTGGCAGAATGTAAGTAAGTTGAAACCGGAGTTGGGGCCTTCATAGCCCCAGGTAACCAAAAATGAAATGGGAACTGAGCCGATTTGGTGAAAGCTGCCCCAAAAATTAGGGCAACAATTAATATATACAAACTATGATTTACTAAAAGTTCGTTTTGACTTAGCATTTGAGAAATCTGGTAGGTGCCAGTAACCTCTCCAAGCAGCAATCCTCCTGCTAGAAATAGCAGTCCGCCAATACCTGTTATAGACAAAGCGGTTAAGGCAGATTTTCGAGAGTCTGGATTGGTATTATTAAATCCGATTAAGAAGAATGAACTAATACTAGTAAGCTCCCAGAAGATAAACATGGCTAGGAAATTATCTGATAGCACCAGCCCAAGCATCGAAGCCATGAAGATAAATAAATAGCCATAAAACCGATCTAGCATAGGATGATTCCTTAAATAAGCCGAGGTATAAACAAAAACCAGAGTTCCTATTCCTGTAATCATCAGACTAAAAAGAAGAGCCAAGCCATCGAGCTTTAAATCTAAATCTACTCCAAATGAAGGCACCCAGGAATGCTTAGCTGTTACAATTTCACCAGCGGCAATGACTGGGATGTATTGAGTGAAGAAAATAAATAATGCTAACGGAACAAAACTCAGTAAAATAGAAAGTTTACCTTTCATAAATTTACCAAACAACAATTGAGAAAATGCCGCAAAAAATCCAATCAATATGGCTAAAAGCATAGATAAAAGTATTGAACTCACAAATATAAAAACTAAAAGTTAAACCCTTAGCAGCGAAAGTTATATTCTACAGGTTTAACACGTTAATAACATAATACGCGATTAAAATTATTGTTATTCGATAATTTTATTTAAATTTGTTATCGATAAACAATAATATCATGAACAGCTTAAAAATTTTACGCACCTTCATAGGAACTTTATTTTATCTATCGGTATTATTTTATATAATTATAGTGGGGCTATTGATTTATATGAAACTTTTTAGTCAAGATTTAGCCGCAATAGAAAACTTACATTGGCTGTCGATAAACGCACCAGCAACTCACAGCTTAATTGTTTATAATTGGATCATAACTGGTATGCTCTATATATTTACCCTTAAACTTTTTAAAGATCTTGTTTCGCATTTTTACCGAAAGGACTTTTTCAGCATCCATCAGATCAATAGACTAAAAAGCATTGGAATTTTAATTTTATCCATAAAAGCTGTACAGCTTCTAGCAAGCTTTATTTCCACCTTATTAACCCAAGGTACAATAGAATTTGGCTTGCATATTAATTATGATTTTACTGGCACCCTATTTCATTTAGTTTTAGGATTATTTTTCCTGTTTTTATCCAAAATTTTTAAAATTGCCCAACAACATAAAAACGAAATAAAATTGACCATATGACCAAGAAAGTTATTTTCTTCACCTTATTAGACATTTTGGCTTTTATCGTCGGGTTCGCTTTTATTAACCATATTCTTAGTTGGTTTTTCGGGATCAAGTTATTGGCACCTGAAGCACCTTTAAAAACAGAATTAAACTCTATAATAAAAACAACTTTCTTACTACTCGCTTTTTTGAGTTCAGGTACATTTTTCTATGCCATTCTAAACTTTAGAAAAGTAGCAAAGAATTTCCTCCGTAATGGATTTTACAACCAAAAACATGTTAGCTTAATCAAGCGAATAGGCCTTATGTTAATCTTAGCTTGTTTAACTGAGATTGCATTAGGTGTTTTAAAATATTTTGTTTTTGAAGATTTCCTTAGCGGAGCTAATTTTGGGATATATAATAGCCATTACGTTTTGTTTACGGGCTGTATTGGTGTTTTTATGCTAATTGTAAGCCAACTTTTAAAAGAGCATCAAGAGGTGAAAAACGAAAATGATTTAACAATTTAAGGTAAGAACGCTATGCCCATTATTATTAGGCTGGATGAAGTTTTAGAGGAAAAAGGGATGAAATCTAAAGAATTAGCCCAACGAGTTGGTATCACAACAGCTAATTTATCTATTTTAAAAACCGGGAAAGCCAAAGCAATTCGTTTTACCACGCTTGAAGCTATTTGTGAAGCATTAGATTGCCAACCTGGGGACATTTTAACCTATGCGCCTAAGCAATAATTGAATCTGTTCTTTTAAAGCTGTGAACATTATTCTAAAAAGCTACACACTACGTGAATAGCAAGAAAAAGGTCTACAACTATAGCATTAGATTTCTTGAAAACCTTTCCTTAAAATATTTTCTTTTAAACAGCCATTTTTTCCTATATAGCTTTAAAAAAATCAATAAAAAGAAAAAGCTCAGATTTTCATCTGAGCTTTTAAAAATTATGCATTTGCAAACTTAATCGGCTAATACT
Organism: Mesonia sediminis; assembly: GCF_042684705.1. Taxonomy (NCBI): domain Bacteria; kingdom Pseudomonadati; phylum Bacteroidota; class Flavobacteriia; order Flavobacteriales; family Flavobacteriaceae; genus Mesonia; species Mesonia sediminis. Next base: position 465,087 of record NZ_JBHULZ010000041.1, on the reverse strand, counting down.
ATAGCTTTATTATTATTAAATTCAAGCACGCCGCCTTTAATGTGGTACTCTAATCTACCGTCTTCTCCAGTTGCAAATTCTTTAGCGATGGATTCGTCTAACTCAATTTTCCCGTCTATTTTAACCTTCCCTGCTACCAGAACAGATACAATAGCTTCGTGATTATTAAGCATTTGAAATTCACCATTAATACCCGGTACTGCCACCGAATCAACTTCGGCACTTAACAATACTTTCTCTGGGGTTACAATTTCTACGTGCATACTTTTAAATTTTACAGCTTTAAAGCATTCTTTGTGATTAAGCTTCAGCTAACATTTTTTCTCCAGCCTCGATAGCTTCTTCGATAGTCCCTTTCAAGTTGAAGGCTGCTTCTGGTATGTGATCTAACTCACCATCCATAATCATGTTAAACCCTTTAATGGTATCTTTAATATCTACTAACACTCCTTTTAAACCAGTAAACTGTTCTGCTACGTGGAATGGCTGTGATAAGAAACGTTGTACACGTCTTGCTCTTGATACAGCAAGTTTATCTTCCTCAGATAATTCTTCCATACCTAAGATGGCAATAATATCTTGTAGTTCTTTATATCGCTGCAATAACTCTTTTACACGTTGTGCACAATTATAATGATCATCACCAAGAATATCAGGGGTAAGAATTCTCGAGGTAGAATCTAATGGATCTACCGCAGGATATATACCTAATTCCGCAATTTTACGTGACAATACAGTAGTAGCATCTAAGTGAGCAAAGGTTGTTGCTGGCGCTGGATCGGTTAAATCATCTGCTGGCACATATACTGCTTGTACAGATGTAATAGAACCTTTCTTAGTTGAAGTAATACGCTCTTGCATAGCTCCCATTTCTGTAGCTAAGGTAGGTTGATAACCTACCGCAGAAGGCATACGCCCTAACAATGCAGAAACCTCAGAACCTGCTTGGGTAAATCTAAATATATTATCTACAAAGAAAAGTACATCCTTACCTTGACCGTCTCCTGCTCCATCTCTAAAATATTCCGCAATGGTTAGACCAGACAAAGCAACACGAGCACGTGCTCCTGGTGGCTCATTCATTTGCCCAAATACGAAAGTTGCCTTAGACTCTTTCATAGCAGATTTATCTACTTTCTTAAGATCCCATCCACCGTCTTCCATTGAGTGCATAAAATCATCTCCGTACTTAATAATTCCAGATTCTAACATTTCACGCAATAAGTCATTACCCTCACGTGTACGCTCACCTACTCCAGCAAACACAGAAAGTCCACCGTGTCCTTTGGCGATGTTGTTAATTAATTCCTGAATAAGAACGGTTTTACCTACTCCTGCTCCTCCAAAAAGGCCAATTTTACCACCTTTAGCATAAGGCTCAATCAAATCAATCACCTTAATACCTGTAAATAGAACTTCTGTAGATACAGATAAGTCTTCAAACTTTGGGGCCTCACGGTGTATTGACAAACCATCTTTACCTGTTTTTGGTAAATCACCTAAACCGTCAATAGCGTCACCAGTTACATTGAATAGACGTCCATAAACATCATCGCCTATTGGCATTTGAATAGGATTACCAGTAGCTACCACTTCGGCCCCTCTACTTAATCCATCGGCAGAATCCATTGCGATGGTTCTTACCATATTTTCTCCAATATGTGTTTGCACTTCAAGTACGAGTTTTGCTCCGTTTTCTCTTACGATTTCAAGAGAATCATAAATCTTGGGTAACTCGGCGTTCTCTGTGTTAAACTCAACATCAACAACAGGACCTATAATTTGTACAACTTTACCTGTAACTTTAGACATTATCTAATGGTTTTATTTATAGTTTGTAATCACCAAAAATGGTATTGCTTTTTCTGGCTGCAAAGATAGATTTTTTTTATAAATTTTCTAGCACGCTTTCATAAATTTTAAATTACTTACTCTACCGTTACAGATTTTGCTAAATTTCTGGGCTGATCTACATTTTTACCCAACATTACCGCAATATGATAAGAGAGTAATTGTAGAGGTATGGTTGTAAGCAATGGCGTGAGGGCTTCAACCGTATCGGGAACCTCTATCACATAATCGGCCATAGATCTTACATCTTGGTCGCCTTCTGTAACTACTGCAATAATTTTCCCTTTTCGGGATTTTATCTCTTGAATATTGCTAACTACTTTTTCGTAGTGCCCTTTCTTGGTTGCAATTACCACCACTGGCATTTTTTCATCAATCAAGGCAATAGGGCCGTGTTTCATCTCGGCGGCAGGGTAACCTTCTGCGTGAATATAAGATATCTCTTTTAATTTTAAAGCCCCTTCAAGTGCTACAGGAAAATTAAAACCTCTACCTAAGTATAGGAAATTAGCCGCATTCATATATTTATGAGCCACTTTTTTAATATGCTCGTTAGAAGCCAAGGCTTGTTTTATTTTTTCTGGAATTAAATCTAATTCTTCTAAATGGTATTGAAAATCTGAATTCGAAATCGCTCCTTTGGCTTTAGCAAGTTTTAAAGCAATCAAACTTAAAACCGTTATCTGGGTGGTAAAGGCTTTGGTTGAGGCTACCCCTATTTCAGGTCCGGCATGGGTGTAAGCTCCAGCATGGGTCTCTCGCGAGATCGATGAACCTACAACATTACATACCCCAAACACAAAAGCACCTTTTTCTTTGGCGAGTTTAATAGCCGCCATAGTATCGGCTGTTTCTCCAGACTGAGAAATAGCAATTACGACGTCTTTTGAACCGATAATAGGGTTCCTGTATCTAAATTCCGAAGCATATTCCACCTCAACAGGTATACGTGCTATATCCTCAAAAATATACTCAGCAACTAGACCGGCATGCCATGAAGTACCACAAGCCACAATTATTATTCGGTCAGCATTTAAAAAACGCTCTAGATTATCATCAACACCCGCCATTCTAATCAGGCTTTGCTCAACCAGCATACGACCTCTGTAAGTATCTGTTACTGCATCAGGTTGCTCGTAAATCTCTTTAAGCATAAAATGCTCATATCCTCCTTTCTCAATTTGTTCAAGATTAAGTTGTAACTCTTGAATATAAGGATCAACGAGATTATCATTTTTTATTTTACGGATTTTAACGTCTCTACCCCTTCTTACAATTGCCATTTCGCCATCTTCTAGATAAATAGCATTGTTGGTAAATTCTATAAAAGGTGAAGCATCTGAAGCAATAAAAAATTCATCCTCGCCTACTCCAATAGCCAAAGGACTTCCTAGACGAGCTACTACAATTTCATCGGGTTTATTACGATCAAAAACAGCTATTGCATAGGCGCCAATTGTTTGATTAAGTGCGATTTGAACGGCTTTACCTAACTTTATATTCTCTTGCTTTTTTATCTCCTCAATAAGGTTAACCAACACTTCTGTATCTGTATCAGATTGAAAAGTGTATCCTCTAGAAATTAATTCTTTTCTTAAAGCATCGTAGTTTTCGATAATTCCGTTATGAATAATCACCAAATCTCCAGAGTTCGAGTAGTGCGGATGAGAGTTTACATCATTTGGCACTCCATGCGTCGCCCACCTGGTATGGCCTATTCCTATGGTGCCACTGGTGTCGGTTGTTTTTTCAAACTTCTCTTTTAGATCTTGTACCTTCCCTTGGGTTTTACAAACCTTCAGCGATTCACCATCATACAATGCAATTCCAGCACTATCATATCCTCTATACTCTAAACGCTGCAATCCTTTTAAAACAATTGGATACGCGTCTCTATGACCTATATAACCTACAATTCCACACATAATTAATCTGGTTGTGTATAAAAAATTTCTAATTTTAACTCTTTGCCTTCCGGCGCTTGAACACCATACAATACAGTGCTATAAGGGTTCAATACCATTGGCGAGGGAATCCGCTTAAGTTCAGACTCATTAGGCAAATCTACCGTAACCGGATTAAATACATTAACATTATTAGATAATACTACTCCTAATTTAGAACTAGTACGCTCGCTTTCCGGGTTTAACAAATCTCCTATATAATTGGTAATTCTAAGTTTATAAAAAGAAACACCATCTTCGGTAGTAAGCGGTTGTAAATGATTCAGTCTTGATATATTCGGATTATTATCATTAGCGGTTATATCTAAAGTGTAATCCGCTAAGGTGGTCCCATTGGTTAAATCATATATAAATAAGCGATTGGGTTGCTTTTCCCCTCCAGCTAAAACCGATTCATTCACGTAAAAAGTAAGATTAGCCTCATTTATTAACCAATTGTTTGCTCTCAAATCTTCTAATTCGCCCTCTTCGGTAAATAAATCTATAACCGCCATTGAACCAGCACCACTTTTAAGATAAAGGTCTTGCCCAGTTGGGATGTTTTGATTTTGCGTACCAAAAACATTTACCATTTGACCACCAAATTTCAAACGGTAAATTCCGGTTTCATCTTCTTCATCTACGCCAGTAGCTGGTATATGATAATAAATTAAAATCTCGGCCTCATCAGACCTCAAGTTTAATAAAGAGTATGCTTGTGAGGGGGTACCCGAATTATTTTTAACTTTAAAGTAAAGCCCTCTAAAATGATTTTTAAAATTTTCATTACTTAGCAATGCATCGCTGCCTGCTTTATTAATTACGTGCTGTTGAAAATAAGCAGCAGGCAACCTTAATTTCATTCTAGGGCTTTTAGATAGCGTATCTAGTTTACCCGAATCAAAGTCAACTACATTTACAGCGCTTGCCGTAGGTCTAAAATTATTTTCAATATGAATAGGTGTACTTTCTAAATTGCTCTCAAATAAACTTTTCTGGTCACTATAGTATTTCTGAGCTTCATAGTTTTCTGTTGGATCTAAATCTCTCAAAAAATAATTCGAACGATAAATCTCAAGTGTGTATGAATCATTTCCGTAAAGAGAATCTAATGCATAGGTAACATTCTCTCCTTCTCTTGACTCAATTCGGCTAAAATAAGGCACCAACATTACCACACTATCAACAACAGGGTTGCCATTGAATTGAGGATTTGGAAAACTCAAACGAAGCTGACTTAAAATATTTGCGGAGGTTTCACCATAAACAGGATCTTGATTAAATCCTAGTGCGTAACTAGATAAGGCATTGGTTTGAACTCTTACAATAGGTTCAGTTTTTGCCGCCAGCGAGACTAAGTTGTACTTCTGTGCATTAAAATTGGTCTCACCAACTAGACCGCTTCCTGTTTGAGTCAAATCATCTTCGCAAGAAACAAAGACTAGACATATTACAATTACACTTAAAACTATTCGAATAAAATTCATAAATTAATCTTCTTTTTCCTCTCCCAAGACCTCGTGCAGATAAAAATCTTGATAAGCTTGAGAGAATTCTTCTTTCGACTTGTATTCTAACACAGGTACGTCAGCATTTTCTATATGTTGCAAAACTCCACCGGGCAGTTCTGCACTCCCTTTAATTAAAGCGTCTGAATTATCTATTGCCACTTTCATTAATGCAGCATAATCTGGTTGCTGCAATGGAGATACTACATCATCTTCAAGTCCATCAAAAAGCACCTTGGTTTGCATTTCACTATCTAACTCACCTTCAAAACCTTTATTGTAAATAGAAGTTACAATTTTTGATTCGGCAAATAAAGGTTCATTTCCGTAATAATTTCTTAAATAAAGGGGTAAAAGCGAGGCTAGCCATCCGTGTACATGAATAATATCTGGCGCCCAATTTAGTTTTTTAACGGTTTCTATCACTCCCTTTGCAAAGAAAATAGCGCGCTCATCGTTATCATCATATAACTGACCGTCTTCATCGGTTAAAGTGGCTTTACGTTTAAAATAATCCTCATTATCTATAAAGTAAACTTGCATCCTTTCTTTAGGTACAGAAGCTACTTTTATAATAAGCGGCATATCTAAATCATTTATCACAAGATTCATTCCCGATAAGCGAATAACCTCGTGCAACTGATGTCTTCTCTCATTTATATTACCAAATCTTGGCATAAAAATACGTATTTGCCCTCCCTGGTTATTCACCATGCGGGGAACTTCAAAAGACATTGATGATATTTCTGTTTCTGGAAGGTATGGGATTACCTCTGAAGACACATACAAAATTCGTTTATCTTTCATAAATAATTTAGAATTGGAAATTACTGTTAACGACAAAAAACAGGCAAAATTACAAAATTTTATGCAGTTTACCAGTAATATATTAATTTTGCACGAGTTAAAAATATTAACGTGCATATAATACACGAGAAAGAAATTTTAGAAAACCTGCTTTCTGCCAAGCGTAAAGCAGGTAAAAAGATAGGCTTAGTACCCACTATGGGAGCTTTACACACGGGGCATCTATCACTGGTGGAGAAAGCAAACACCACAGCCGACGTCGTGGTGATTAGTATTTTTGTAAATCCTACGCAGTTTAATAATCAAAATGATTTAGCTAACTATCCGCGTACCTTAGAAAAAGACAGCGAGCTACTGGCCCATCATTATCCAGACTGCATAATATTTGCGCCGTCTGAACAAACGATGTATAGCGACCAATTACAAGCCAACACATATGAATTTGGCCCATTAGCCAACTATATGGAAGGACAATTTAGACAAGGTCATTTTGATGGTGTAGGTACTATTGTAAATAAACTGCTAAGGTTAGTAAAGCCAGACTTTGCTTTTTTTGGCGAGAAAGACTACCAACAACTCTTGATCATCAAAAAATTGGTCGAAATTGAAAAATTACCGGTCACTATTATCCCTTGCTCTATAAGCCGTGAAAAAAACGGCTTAGCTAGAAGTTCTCGAAATGAATTGCTTACAACCGAGCAACGCGAAAGAGCAAGTCTTATTTTTCAAAGTTTACAAGATGTAAAGCAAGAGTTTGGCACAAAATCTGTAATAGAATTAAGTGGCGAAATTGAAAAAAAGTTTAAAAACTCAGCTATTTTGAAATTAGAGTATTTTATTATTGCAAATGCAGAAACACTCGAGCCTGCAAAAAAAATAGAAACCGGCACCAAATACCGAGCATTTATTGCCGCCTATGCTGGAGAGGTACGTTTAATCGATAATATGGCATTAAATTAAATCAACATAAAGATGCAAATTCACGTTGTAAAATCAAAAATTCACCGCGTAAAGGTTACGGGGGCCGACTTAAATTATATAGGCAGTATTACTATAGATGAAGACCTAATGGACGCTGCAAATATTGTAGAGGGTGAGAAGGTGCAAATAGTCAATAATAACAATGGTGAACGCCTTGAGACCTATGCAATTCCAGGCCCAAGAAATTCAGGTGAAATATGCCTTAACGGCGCGGCCGCAAGAAAAGTGGCCAAAGGAGATGTACTTATCTTAATCACCTATGCCATAATGGATATCGATGAGGCTAAAAATTTTAAACCCGCTATATTATTCCCTAACGAGGAGAATAATTTACTGGAATAAAACAGATGCCTCGCAAGAAATATATAAAATACCTTAAGACAATACTCCCATTATTTTTGGGAGTATTTTTTGTTTATTTATCTTATTTACACTCCACCCCTCAAGAACGCCAAGCTTTGTATGAGAATATTCTTGAGGCGAAAATAGGCTATGTTTTATTATCGGTTAGTTTTGGTGTGCTTTCACACGCTTCTCGTGCCTATCGTTGGAAATTTTTAATAGAACCTCTTGGCTACCAATTGCCTTTTAAACTTAGCTTCCCTGCTGTTATGAGTGGTTACTTGGCAAATCTTGGCGTTCCTCGTTCGGGAGAAGTATTAAGAGCCGCTACCGTTGCCAGTTATAAAAGAATACCTTTTGAAACCAGTCTAGGCACCATTATTTCTGAGCGAGTAGCCGATTTAATTATGCTTTTTTTAGTGGTAAGTTTCACCTTCTTTTTGCAGAGCGAGCAACTTATATTCCTTTTTAACCGATTTGAAATTAACCCTTTTATAGGTTTATTGGCTCTAGGTATTTTAATAGGTGGAGGTATCTTGTTTTTACGGATTATTAAACGAACCAAAAACAAGTGGCTAAGTAAATTACGGGATTTCGGTCAGGGTATTTTGCTAGGAATGAAAAGCATCTTAAAAATGGAAAAACGATGGTGGTTTCTTTTTCATACTGTTTTTATATGGGCTATGTATATAAGCATGTTTTTTGTAATGAAATATGCCATTTATGGTGCCGAAGATATTCCTACCAATGTAATTATGCTAGCCTTTGTAGTGGGTAGTTTTGCTATTACGCTCTCGAACGGCGGAATTGGTATATATCCCATTGCTATTGGTAGCGCGATGTTTTTATATGGCATACCTAGAGAAACCGGCGAAGCCTTTGGTTGGGTGCTATGGGGCTCTCAAACTCTAATAAATATCATTTTAGGAAGCCTTTCTTTATTTTTACTTCCTATATTTCATAAAAAGGATTAATTTACTTATCTTCCAAGAATAAATCAATTAGAAACCGCCCAGATGAAAAGGATGCATTTTATCGTTATCTTATCAATCCTTATTTCTCCATTTTTTATATCAGCACAAGTTACTTACAAGGTTGTAAAATCTGAAAAACTACAAGCAGAACGAGAACTCAAAATTCAACTCCCCCGGAATTATAATAAGAATACAGGCAAAAAATACCCCCTTGTGGTGGTACTTGATGGCGACTATCTTTTTGAACCAGTTGCAGGCAACATAGATTATTACAGCTATTGGGAGGATATCCCTGAGGCGATAGTGGTGGGCGTAAATCAAATAGGCAGTAGAGAAAGCGATACAAAAGTAGATTTTGAAACCCTTTTACCAGCCGATGAGGGGGCACTGTTTTTTGAATTTCTAGGTATGGAATTACTTCCGTTACTCGAAAAGAATTATAGAATTGCTCCCTTCAAAATGATTATTGGCCAAAATAGAACGGCTAATTTCATGAATTACTATCTTTTTAAAGACAAATCGATATTTGATGCCTACATCAACTTGAGTCCAGATTACCTAAAACCTGTTCATAGCAATCTTGCTAATCAATTAAAAGCTATTGACCAAAAAATATGGTATTACATAGCCACGGGTAGCAATGACATCCCTGCCCTTCACGAAACAATTCTAGCCACCGACAAGCGTTTACGAACACTAGAAAACCAAAAGTTGTTTTATTATTTTGACAACATCGAGAACGCTACACATTACACCCTAGTAGGAAAAGCTATCCCCAGTGCTTTAGAACAGATATTTTCGGTCTTTAGAGCTTATTCTGCAAAAGATTATGAAATACTTCTTGAAACGAATGCACTGGTTGATCATTTAATCGAGAAATATAAGACCATAGAAAATCAATATGGTTTAGCGATAAAAATCCGCGTAAGCGATTTTGTAATGATTGCCAAAGCTATTGAAGTAAATGAAAAATATGATGAATATAAAGAATTAAGCAAGTTAGCTATAAAAGCACACGAAAAAACCATGCTGGGTGATTATTTTGAGGCTCGCTATTATGAAACAAATGGAAAGCCAAAAAAAGCCTTACGGAAATATCAAGTCGCTTTTGGGAAAGAAGAGGTCGCTTTCATTAATAAAGACCTAATTTTAGAAAAAATAAATACCTTGAAGAAAGATTTTGGGTTGTAAACGTTACCAAAAATAATGGCTAAAATAAAAACTACTTTTTACTGCCAGAATTGCGGCACACAGCATGCAAAATGGCAAGGGCAGTGCTCATCTTGCAAACAATGGAATACCCTAGTTGAAGAGATCATTGAAAAAAATGAGACTAAAGATTGGAAAAGTAAAGATATAACCGCCTCTCATAAACGCTTATCAAAGCCCCATTTGATTGAAGAAATTGAATACGAAAAGCAAAAAAGATTCAAAACCAACAATACAGAACTAGATCGTGTGCTTGGTGGTGGTTTGGTACCCGGCTCTTTAACCTTATTGGGCGGCGAACCGGGTATAGGGAAGAGTACTTTGTTGTTACAAGTATCGCTTCAATTACCCTATAAAACCTTATATGTTTCTGGAGAAGAAAGCTTACAACAGATAAAAATGCGCGCCCAACGAATAGGCGGTGACACCCATAATTGTTACATACTTACAGAGACCAAAACACAACATATTTTTAGACAAATAGAGCAATTGAATCCCGAGATTTTAATTATTGACTCTATTCAAACCTTACAAACCGATTATATTGATAGTTCTGCTGGGAGTATTTCTCAAATTAGAGAATGTACTGCAGAGCTTATAAAATTTGCTAAAGAAACCCATACTCCAGTACTTTTAATTGGGCATATTAATAAAGAAGGAAGTATTGCTGGCCCCAAGATATTAGAGCACATGGTAGATACTGTTCTGCAGTTTGAAGGTGATAGAAATCACCTCTACCGCATATTGAGAGCACACAAAAACAGATTCGGCTCTACACACGAAATAGGTATCTATGAAATGCAAGGAGAAGGCTTAAGGGAAGTAAACAATCCTTCTGAAATTCTTATTTCAAAAAATCAAGAAGATTTAAGTGGTGCCGCTATAGCGGCTACCCTTGAAGGATTACGCCCGCTTATGATTGAAATACAAGCATTGGTAAGCACTGCCGTCTATGGTACCCCCCAACGCTCGACTACAGGATATAATGCCAAACGCCTGAATATGTTGCTTGCAGTTCTAGAAAAACGTGCAGGATTTAAATTAGGGGCCAAAGATGTGTTTTTAAATATCACTGGTGGCATTAATGTTGATGACACTGCAATTGACCTAGCCGTGATCGCAGCCATTTTATCTTCTAATGAAGATATAGCTATTGCTAAAGATATTTGTTTTGCCGCCGAGGTTGGACTTGCAGGAGAAGTTAGACCAGTTCCTAAAATCGAACAACGTATTTTAGAGGCAGAAAAACTAGGCTTTGCTAGCATAATGCTATCTGGACAGAACAAAATAAGTAAAGGAAAATACGGTATTAAAATCTTATTTGTGAATAAAGTTGAGGAGGTAATAGAGCATCTTTTTGCTTAAAAATAAAAATGATTTAGAATTGCTTTTAAAATCCTAAATCATTTTTATTGGTTACCCCTAGCTGATTATTAATTTATAGCTAGCTTAATTTTCAATACTCAAAAGCGAATTCAACTCATCCCAATTGGGTGCTAGAATAACTTCAATTCTTCTATTTTTAGCGCGTCCTTCTGGCGATGTATTGCTAGCTACAGGAGCAAACTCTCCTCTTCCCGCAGCTGTTAAACGATTGGGCTTAATCTTTTTGTTGCGCTGCAATAAATGCACAATGGCGGTAGCACGTTTGGTAGATAAATCCCAATTGTCTTTTAATACACCATTTCCAGAATAAGGAACGTTGTCTGTATGGCCTTCTATAAGAACATTGATGTCGTTATTTTTAGATAATACTTCGGCCAATTGATTAACGGCTTGAATCCCTTGCTGACCCACTGTCCAACTTCCCGAAGCAAATAGCAGCTTATTCTCCATAAGCACATACACCTTACCATTCTTTTGCTCTACACTTAAACCTTTACCTTCAAAATTGGTAAGTGCTTTTGACAAACTTGTCTTTAAGGCATTAAGTTTTGCATCTTTTGCGCCAATCAATTGCTCTAGTTCATCAATACGGCCAGAGCGCTCACTAAGTTTTTGTTCTAACACGCTTAGTCTTTGCTGCTCGGCATTTAATCTTTTTCTTTTTTCTTCTAGTTCTTGAAGTAATTCTCTGTTCCTTTTTGAATTTGCTTCCAAATTGGCTGCGCTATTTGATTCTAAAGCATCATAAGAATCTTGCAGTTCACTTAAAGCCTTGGTTTTACCCTTCAACTCATCTTTCAAATGCATTTTTTCTTGTTTCAATGCTGTAAAAGCAGATTTTTCTGCTTCAAGTGTCTCTTGTAATTTATTCTGTGCTTTATCACAATCGGCTAGTTCTGCTTCTAGCTCTTGCGCATGTAATTTAAGCTCTTGGTGTTGCTCTTCTAAATCGGCTAACTTTTTAGCGGGAACACAACTCACCAAAGCTCCAACGGCAATGGAATATGCAAATAAAAATTTCTTCATAATTATTTATCTATTTCAACCAAAACCGGGCAATGATCGCTGTGTTTGGCTTCTGGTAATATAACGGCACGCTTAATATTTTGTTGCAGTGGCTCACTCACTAGATGATAATCTAAACGCCACCCCTTATTATTAGCTCTTGCATTGGCTCTATAACTCCACCAAGAATACTCCACCCGTTCTGGGTTCAAGTACCTAAAAGAGTCTATCATGCCGTTATTCAAAAACTTTGATAACCACTCCCTTTCTACAGGTAAAAATCCTGATACCTTTTTTAAACGTACCGGATCGTGAATATCAATAGGCTCGTGACAAATATTGTAATCTCCCGATATTATCAAATTGGGTATTTCTTGTTTTAATTGATCCACGTAAGTGTAAAAATCATCCATGTAGCCTAATTTATGCTCTAGTCGCGCTATATTGGTACCAGAGGGTAGGTAGAGACTCATAACAGAAAAATTTTCAAAATCTACGCGTAAGTTTCTTCCTTCGGCATCCATGTAATCAATACCTGTACCGTAGGTTACGTTTAATGGTTTCTTTTTACTAATAATTCCTACCCCACTATACCCTTTTTTTTGAGCCGGGTACCAATAACAATATTCATAACCCAATTCTTTAAAAACAGTTTCATCAAATTGATCTGCCGTGGCTTTTATTTCTTGAAAACAAACCACATCTGCTTGTGTATTGGCAAGCCAATCGGTTAAATTTTTACGCAAAGCGGCGCGTATACCATTTACATTGTAAGAAAGTAGTACCATTCCTATAGTTTTTACAAAAATAGAAATACCCGCCAGCTAATCAAATTTATTAGGTTCATCTTACTAATTTTGCCGTAGTATTTTTTTTATGGCTATTGTAATAATTGAATGCTAAACTGAGTTTTATATACAGATGAAATCACGGCTTACCTTTCTCTTTCTTTTTCTTTCTTTTTTGACTAGAGGTCAGGTTGAGAATGGTATACAGTTAAAAAAACTCAAATTACAAGATAGTGTACAAATAGATAGCGTAAGTATAAACCCTTTTAAATTTGAAGTATTAAATAAGCAACAACAACCTATTGATACTTCTTTCTATCGCGTTGATTTTCGCTTGGCGCGGATTTATTTCACGCCTGATTACCAAAAAAACAATGACAGCATCTATATCAGCTATAAAAAATACCCCGATTTTTTAACTAAAAAGTACCAGCAATTTGATCCTAGCATTATTGTAAACTCAAGTCAAACAAGAGCAATTTCCTATACATTAGAAAGCCCTGCAGCGGCTAAAAATTACAATCCTTTCGAAGGCTTATCAACCACCGGAAGCATTTCAAGGGGTATAACTGTTGGCACCAATCAAAGCGCGGTACTAAATTCTGAACTTGATTTACAAATAGTTGGAGAAATTGCTCCCGGAGTGAGTCTTAGGGCTTCATTACAAGATGCTAACATTCCCTTACAACAGCAGGGTTATGCTCAAAACTTAAGCGAATTTGACCAAGTTTTTATTGAGCTAGAAAGTAAAAATTGGAAGGTTAGAGCCGGTGATGTAGACTTGATAGAAAACCAGAGCTTTTTTGCCGCTTATCGTAAAAAAGTACAAGGTATTAACCTTCAAGCAAATTTGAGTTCGCAAAATGACCACCAAATTAGAGCGCAGGCTTCGGCTGCACTGGTGCAAGGGGTGTACACCCAAAATGAATTTATAGCTCAAGAAGGTAATCAAGGTCCCTACAAATTAACCGGACCCAATAACGAAGTATTTGTTTTAATCATTTCTGGAAGCGAACGCGTGTTTGTAAATGGAAATCTGCTTTCACGTGGAGAAAATGAAGATTATACAATTGATTACACCGCTGGGGAAATTATTTTTAATCCCACCTTTCCTATCACCTCAGAAATGAGAATTCGCGTAGAATTTCAATACACCGAGCAAAACTATAGCCGTATTATAGCTACTGCTGGCGGTGATTATCAAAGTGAAAAATGGCAAATAAGCGGATTTGTGTACCACGAAACCGATTTAAAAAACCAGCCACTCCAACAAAATCTTAATCGAGAGCAGGTAGATCAATTAGCGCAAGCAGGCGATAATCAAGAAAATATGTTTATCGCTAGTGCCCAAGAAAGTAACTTTTCTGAAAATAAAGTGCTGTACACCAAAACTCAAATTAATGGTAAAGAAGTTTTTGTGTATTCCAATAATCCAGAAGAAGATTTGTTTCAAGTCAAATTTACCCTTGTAGGTCCTAACCAAGGTGATTACATTCTCGCAAGTAATTCGGCTATAAGCAAAATTTACAACTATGTGGCTCCCATAAACGGCATAAAACAAGGTAACTATGCACCCATAATACGCCTATACGCGCCCGAAAGGCTACAATTAGCCATGACAAAAGCACAATACAGCGATAAAAAAACAGCCATGAATGTTGAAATTGCGGCCAGTAAGAAAGACTTAAATTTATTTTCTGCACAAGACGATCAAGATAACGCCGGTCTGGCTTTAAAAGCAGAAGGCAAGCAACTGCTTAAAACATTTGCAAATAAAGCGCAGTTTTTTATACAACAAGACCTTACTTATATTGAAAACAGCTTCTCTCCTATTGAGCGTATTTATGCCATTGAATTTGATAGAGATTGGAATTTAGAAAATCAAAAAGGAAACCAAATTTTTAATCGCAGCGGATTTAAGTACATTGACTCCACTTCTCACGAAACAGAATATTGGTTTGAACATCTTAATTACAAGAATAACTACTCGGGTAACCGCCATGTTTTTTCTACGCAAAATCGATTTAATCGCTTTAAAATAACAGGAAATGCTAGCTATTTAAACAGTCAATCTCAATATGAGAAAACCAAGTTTTTAAAAGCTTATTTAGATTTAAATTTACAAATTAACAAATGGTATACTGGTACTCGAATAGCCACAGAACACTTGAAAGAGCAAAATAAGTTAAGTGATGAATTAGCCTTAAACTCTCAGGCTTTTCAAAGCAGTACGGTTTATGTTGGAGTTGGAGACAGTACAGGTGTTTTTACTGAAATTGGTTTTAAACTACGAACTAATGACAGCATTAGAAATAACCGTTTAAGCCATGTAAATACCGCTTATAATTATTACTTAAAGGGTAATGTGTTAAAACAAGAAAACAGTCAACTAAGCTTCTTTGCAAATTACAGAAAATTAAAATATACCAATAGCATTCCGGCTGAAAATTCTTTGAATGCCCAAATAAGGTACAGACAAAATTTTGCTAACCGTTTTATACAAAGCAACACGCTTTACCAAACCAACAGCGGGACCTTAGCGCAGCAGGAATTTACTTATGTAGAAGTAAACCCAGGAGAAGGCCAATTTATTTGGATTGACTACAATCAAAACGGCACCCAAGAATTAGATGAGTTTGAAATAAGCCCTTTTCCTAACGAAGGAAAATACGTTCGGGTTTTATTACCAAATCAAATCTTTATTAAAACCAATCAAAATAAAATCAGTCAAGTATTAGTTTTGAATGGTGCCCGATTAAATCAGCAAAAGAAAACGGCCTTTTGGCATCACTTTTATAATCAAACCAGTTATTTACTAGAGCGCAAAATTCGACGAGCGTCTGGCAAGTTTAACCTAAATCCGTTTCAACAAGATCATGAAGAATTAGGAGCCAATATCAACTTTAGAAACAGTCTTTTTTATAATCGGGGTAAGCAAAAGCACTCTACCACATATACGTACTTAGATGCTACTAACAAAAATTTCTTAATAACGGGAGTTCAAGAAAGCAAAATTAGAAGTCACCAAATAAATTATCTGCACCGAATTGCCGCGGTTTGGTTGTTGGGCTTTGAGCAGCAGCTTTCAAAAAATGAAAATAGCTATCAAAACTTCCCTTCACGTAATTTCAACATCAATAGCCTGCGTATTTTCCCCAAAGTGACCTATCTTTTAGATCAAAATAAACGATTTGAACTGTTTTATGAGCTAGACATACAAGAAAACGTCATTAATAACCTTGAAACTTTACAAAAACAGCGATTAGGCTTATCTTTGCAATGGGCAAAAGGTCAGATTTATAGTTTTTCGACAGAATTCAATTATATCTATAATGCCTTTAAAGGCGATGCTTTTAGCCCCGTTGGGTATCAAATGTTATCTGGTTTACAACCTAAAACCAATTATACTTGGAAACTACTCGCGCAAAAAAAAATCACCAATTACCTTGATTTAAATTTAAACTATCAAGGAAGAAAGAGTCCTAACAATGCAGCCATTCATACAGGAAACGTACAGCTAAGGGCTTATTTTTAGAATTAATTTACGGATTCAATCTCTTTAAAATTTATTTTTTTAATAGTAAAATAAATTAAGAAAATTAAATCCGTAAAGCATAAGCATACAATAATCAATGGGTAAAAAAATTAGTTTAGAAAAACATATTGTTCCAGCTTTGACCAATTCGTATAGAATTCAAGAATACGCGGCAGAAGCATTTGAATATCTTTATAGCCGAAGTGCCGCGAAAAAGGCAATAAAGAAAGGCTTAATTCATATCAATGGTAAGGTAGCGAGCACCGCCGATTTTATCGAAGAGGGAATGATGTTAGAGCTATATAAAGAATTTGAAGAATCAAAAAAAATATTTAAGTTAGATTTTCAAGTACCTTTTGAAGATGATTACCTTGCCGTAATTCAAAAGCCTGCGGGTTATCCTACCAATGGCAATTATTTTAAAACCATTGAGAATGCTTTGCCCCATAACTTGGTTAAATCGCAGCAAAAAGATGCACTCCCTTGGCCGCAACCCGTTCATCGTCTAGACAACCCTACAAGCGGATTGCTACTAGTAGCAAAAACCAAAAAAGCGCAGCAGGTGCTTTCTGTAGCATTTGAACGAAAACAAATTTCAAAAACTTATCAAGCCATTGTTACTGGCCAATACTATAAGGGCCTTTGCTCCTTTGATGCAATAGAATCTAAATGGGCTCGAACGGAAATTTTAAGAAAACAAATACTCCAAAAAAATGAACAGATCTACAGTCTTTTACAATTAAACCCTATTACAGGTAGAACTCATCAATTAAGAATACATCTTTCTAGACAAAACTTCCCTATACTTGGCGATAAAACTTATGGATGTCAACAAGATAATCATAAAAACGGATTGATGTTATGTTCATTCGGATTAAGATTTACGCACCCTATTACAGATAATAAATTAAATATTGAAGGGGTTTTGCCTAAACGATTTCGCCAATTCATAAATAGATGTAACGTGCCAAATTAATCTCAAAAGCTAAGCTTAACATAATTTTAGCGCTAGATCTGTTAAATAATTCGTTATTTTTGTATTAACCTATATTAACTTTTCTCTATGCTAAAGCAGCAATTAAATTTAAAATTATCTCAAAAGCTATCTCCACAGCAGATTCAGCTTATGAAATTGATTCAACTTCCTACTCAAGCTTTTGAGCAAAGGGTAAAACAGGAATTAGAAGACAATCCTGCTTTAGATAGTGGAAAAGAGGACCAGGATAGTTTCGATGATGAATTTAAAAATGAAGAAGTAGAAAGCGATTCAGAAATTATAGAAACAGAATCAGAAATTGATGTAGATGAATATTTGAGTGATGATGAAATTCCAGATTATCGTACTCAAGCCAACAACTATAGTAAGGATGATGATGAGAAAACCATCCCTTATGCCTCTGGGGTATCTTTTTCGCAGTATCTTAAAACTCAATTGCAAAGCTTTAGATTGAGTGAAGAAGAAA
Source organism: Mesonia sediminis (assembly GCF_042684705.1). NCBI lineage: Bacteria > Pseudomonadati > Bacteroidota > Flavobacteriia > Flavobacteriales > Flavobacteriaceae > Mesonia > Mesonia sediminis. Next base: position 447,295 of record NZ_JBHULZ010000041.1, on the reverse strand, counting down.
AGCAAATCGCAGAATTTTTGGTAGGCAGTGTAGATGAAAGCGGCTACATTAGACGGGAGACAATCGAGATTGTAGACGATTTAGCTTTTACTCAAAATATTTATACCGATGAACAAACAGTTGAAAAAATCTTTCAGATAGTACATAAACTAGATCCTGCTGGCGTAGGAGCACGTAGCTTACAAGAAAGTTTATTAATACAATTAAAAAGAAAAACCCCAACCCAAAGTACTGCTTTATCTATAGCAATAATTGAGGAGGCTTTTGAGCAATTTAGCAAAAGACATTACCAGAAACTTCTGTCTAAGTTTTCAATTAGTGAAGATGAGTTAAGGGATGTTATTGATGAAGTTTCTCATTTGAACCCTAAACCGGGCGGCTCCTATGCTGGGAATAATCGAATTGTAGAACACGTTGTACCCGATTTTACAATCAAAATCAAAGATGGTGAGTTACAACTTAGCTTAAACGGCAGGAACGCACCCACCATGCACGTGTCTAGAGAGTATAGTAATATGCTTAAGGGCTATAAGGAAACCGACAAAAAAACAAAAAAGCAGAAAGATGCGGTCATGTTTATTAAACAAAAGTTAGATGCCGCAAAATGGTTTATTGAGGCCATTAGGCAACGTCAAGAAACGCTATTTGTAACGATGAATGCTATTATGCATCACCAATACGAATATTTTATGACTGGAGACGAGAGAGACTTAAAACCAATGATTTTAAAAGACATTGCCGATAAGATTGGCATGGATGTTTCTACTGTTAGTCGGGTGGCAAATTCAAAATATGTTGACACGCCTTACGGCACAAAATTGATTAAAGAGTTCTTTTCTGAATCTATGACAAATTCAGAGGGTGAAGAAGTTTCTACTTTAGAGATAAAAAAGATTCTACAAATTACCATTGAAAAAGAAGACAAAAAAAAGCCTTTAACCGATGAGAAATTAGCCAAAATATTAAAAGATAAAGGCTATCCTATTGCTAGAAGAACCGTAGCAAAATACAGAGAACAATTAGATATTCCTGTAGCACGATTACGCAAAGAAATTTAATCTTGAAGTTCTTTTTTAAATTTATAAGTGCTCTTTTTCATCCTTTATGGTTACCCTTTTTAGGTAGTGTAATTTATTTTTTGGTGACTCCCAGGTTTTTACCTAAAGCTATTATAAAGGCCAAATTGCTAGGTATTTCGGTATTGAGTATTTTTATTCCCATTTGTATTTTTTTTCTGCTCAAAAACCTTAAAATAATCAGTAGCGTTCACTTAAAAACCTACACAGAACGAAAAATACCTTTGATGCTATACATACTTATATTTATGAGCATCAAAAATTTTGTTATTCAAGATATTTCACAAACAGAATTATATTTTTACTTCTCCAATTGGATTTACGCCTGTTTAATCGCTTTATGCTTATGCTATTTTAAAATAAAAGCCAGCTTACATCTTATGGGATGCAGCCTGCACACAGGATTCGTGATAAGCGCCTCCCTGTTATACCAAAGTTCTTTTTATTGGCTTATCGGCGTTTGTATTGTCTTAACGGGTTTAGTCGCTACTGCTAGACTATATCTCAAAGCACATACTTCAAACGAGTTACTTTGGGGTACTCTAGCCGGATTAGCCCCCTACTCGTTTCTATTTTTTTATCTTTAATTAAAGGATATAAAAAGTCAGCCCCACTTTAAGTGGATTCAATTTGACGGGAACATTTGAATCTTTCAAGCTGCCGTCAAAAAGACTATTCAGGCTATAATACACCGTAAAATTAAAGGTATTATACCCAAAAGTAAACGTTAGGCCATATCGTAATCGTTCGAGCTCATCTAGGTTATATTGTGCCAAACGAATGTCTTCATACTCACTCTTTATTTTAGAATAATGAATATAACCGACCCGTAAACCACCATATATTCTCCAAAATTTGTAGCTCGTAGGCGTCGAAGTACGCCATCTGAATTCTAAGGGCATTTCTATAAGGTATAAACTAAGTCTATTGCTTTTATAACGCTCTAATTTGGTATAAACTGGATTGGGTTGGGTTTCATCAATCAACAAATTAAATCCGTAAGAATTCGCTGACCAGCCCAAGCCCACACCCAAAGCGACATTTCTTCGTTTATTAATAGGCATATCGCGAATAAACCCAAAGTTTAACCCACCCGAAAAGCCCGACTGCCTAATCCCTTTAGGTCTGTTTAATAAAAGGTTAAAACCAAGACCCGAATAAAACTGATCTTCTCGGTATAGACTGTCTATACTAATAGTATCGATAACGGCCTCAACTTCCTGGCCCGTTGAAGATAAAATAGAACCAAGAAAAACTAATAATAAAACAAGATATGTCTTCATAGACTTAATTTAATTAAAAAAGACCGCTTTCTAAAATAAAGCGGTCTTTTAAACTGATTAAAATAACAACAAAAATTATTGCATGTTTTTTATAGCTTCACCATTTTTGGTGGTGTAATTTACGCGATAAGCCTCTGCTTTTCTCAACTCATATTTAATATCAGATACTAGCCCCATTCCTGTTTCTGCATCTATTTTTAGAGAAGTTGTTAATAAACCTTGTAGCTCTTCACGTTTAGACTCACGCTCCTCGATAATAAACTGTTGTATATCGTTCACATCAGCAAATTTATCATTCAACTGTATCCGCGCTTCTTTACCAAATTGTTTCTGGTAACGTTCACTAGGTTTACCAGCATAAATATACATTACCAGATCTTTCTTTTCTAGTTTCTCAGTTTGGTCAGCAAACGGCAGTCTATTTTCTACCATAAGTGTATTTTGACGCATAACTGTTGCCACCATAAAGAAGAAAAGCAACATAAAAACAATATCAGGCAAAGATGCTGTAGATATCGCTGGTAAATCTCCGCTCTTTTTCTTTTTAAATTTAGACATAATTTAATTTTTAGGTCTTTTATTCTCTTTCTTTAGGCTCTGCTTCAGATAAGTTTAAAGGAAACATTTCACGTATTTGCTTAATCTGTTCTTCTAACTTTTCTTTATTTCCCCTATATTGAGAATCATTAAAATCTTTTTCCATCTGGATAAAAGACTTACCAAACAAACGATTGGCTTCTCGGTTTCTCAAATAGTTAAAAGCTGCAACGAGCTCATTTTGCACGGCGATATAAGCGCCATATTCAGTCTCTCTATCGTTCTGCAAAGAGATCACCGCTTTAAGCGGATTGTCTGATGATGCTGGGTCTTTTGCTCCTTGGCAATAATTACAATCGCCTCCACCATTATCTAAAAAGTCTATTGCCGCCTGTCTTAAATCTTTAAGTTCCATACGCTCATCTTCGACAAGCAATTCCTCATTTTGATTTATTAACACGATAAAGATATTTTTTTCTTTACGTGGTGGCGGATCTTCAGGCTGTTCTTCAATCGGTGGCAATTTACTATTGATACCAGTATCTGTTTCGATGGTTGTAGTTACCAAGAAAAAGATAAGCAGCAAGAAGGCAATATCTGCCATTGATCCTGCATTCACTTCTGGTGCACTTCTTTTTGCCATAAGGTTTAGATTACTTGATTAATTTTTTGATTCCTGAATAGATCATTGCTCCAATAGCAATTGCTGCTAAAATGTAAAAAGTTCTCAATCCTGCACCAATCCATTGTGATTGACTGGCCGTTAACATTTCACCGTTTTTCATTTCGGTAGCGGTTCCTTCAGATAAAAAGTAAGCAATAAGTACCACAACAGCAAATGAGCCAATAGCAATCAATGTACTTTTAACATTTCCAGTAAATAGGTCTTTAAGAACAAAGACCAGCACCAATAACAAAATGATACCAAAAACAGCATAGGCAATGGTCATCAATGGTTGCACAAGAGACTCGTCGCCTATTGAGAACAACCATATCCCCATTACCAATGCAATAGCACCTAGTATTAGTGATACAATTTTTAATATTTTATGTATAATCATTACAATTGATTTATAGGGTTATTACTTTCTTCTCTTGTAATCTACAAGGATATCGATTAATGTGATTGACGCATCTTCCATATCATTAACAATGCTATCAATTTTTGCGATAATGTAGTTATAAAAAATCTGAAGAATAATAGCCACAATAAGTCCAAATACAGTAGTCAATAAGGCCACTTTAATACCTCCTGCTACTAAAGACGGTTGCATATCTCCAGCTGCCTCAATTTTATCAAAAGCTTGAATCATACCAATTACAGTACCCATAAAACCTAACATCGGTGCCAATGCGATAAATAAAGAAACCCAAGATACGTTTTTCTCTAATTGTCCCATTTGTACTCCTCCATAAGCTACAACGGCTTTCTCTGCTGCATCTGTACTTTCATCTGCACGATCTAAACCTTGGTAATAAATAGAGGCTACAGGGCCTTTTGTGTTTCTACAAACCTCTTTAGCTGCTTCAATGCCGCCGCTATTTAAAGCATCTTCAACATTTTGAGCTAATTTCTTTGAGTTTGTGGTTGAAAGATTTAAGTAAATAATTCTTTCAATAGCTATGGCTAAACCTAAAATCAAACATAAAAGAACGATACCCATAAATCCGGCACCACCTTCTATAAATCGTTTTTTAAGCTCTTGATGAAACCCTAAAGACTCTTTTTCTTCGGCTGCACCAGCATTTGCGCCATCATCTTCTTGAACAATCGTTACGTTTGCTGTAAAAGCATTTACATTGCTTGTCGCGTTTGCAGTTAAACCTCCAAATACCATAATGGCTGCGATGACAAGGATTGAGAATAATCTTTTCATTACTTGTTGTCTTAATTAATTATTATTAAAGTTTAAAGATATAAATTATTTTTTAAAAAAAAGCAGAGAGGAAGGGATTCGAACCCTCGATACGCTTTTGACGTATACACACTTTCCAGGCGTGCGCCTTCGACCACTCGGCCACCTCTCTTCACACTCTTCATTAAAGGTCAGCAAATAACAAAAAAAAATTAAGCCAAAAAAGAAACTTAACAAATTTTACATCATTTCGCCTCGAATAGCGGTTTCAAAAATAGTTTTAAATACAGTAGGCGATAAGTTTTTACCTAACAAATACATGGTTTTGGCTACTGCTGCCTCGGTAGTGATATCTTTTCCTGAAATAACACCTATCTTTTCTAATCGGGTGCTTGTCGCATACAATCCCATATTTACAGCTCCCCCAATACATTGGGTTACATTGATAATTTTTAACCCCCTAGCAATATGGTCGCTAAGTAACTTTATAAACCAATCTTCGCTAAAAGCATTTCCTGCTCCATAGGTTTCTAAAATAACGGCTTTTATATGTGGAGCGGCCAACAAATAAGCTAGCGTCTTTGGATGCAAACCTGGAAAAATTTTAATCACTAGCACATTTTCATCAAGCTCTTTATGCACTATAAGATCTTTTTTATAGTTAGCTTGTTTTAATTTGGGTTTATTAATGGTAAGATTAACACCAGATTCAGCTAAAGCTGGGTAGTTTAAGGATGCAAAAGCTTGAAAATGCTCGGCATTTATTTTAGTGGTTCTATTCGCTCTATAAAGTTTGTATTCAAAATATAGCCCAACTTCTGTAATCACACTTTTATTAGCCTTCCTTAACCCAGCTAATTGTATTGAGGTAATCAAATTTTCTTTGGCATCAGTTCGCAAATCTCCTATGGGCAACTGAGAACCTGTAAAGATTATAGGCTTATTTAGATTTTCTAACATAAAGCTAAGTGCCGATGCCGTATAAGACATTGTATCACTGCCATGTAACACTACAAATCCATCATAATTAGTGTAGGCTTCCTCTATCACCTCAGCCAATTTACGGTAATAGCCAACATTCATATCTGACGAATCAATCGGATTTTCAAAACTATAGGTTTCTATTTTATGTTCTAGAAGCTTTAGTTCTGGTATATTGGCCAGCAAGTCATCGAAGTTAAATGCTTTGAGGGCTCCGGTTTCAAAATCCTTGATCATTCCGATGGTACCTCCGGTATAAATTAGAAGTATTTTAGCTGAATTCTGATACATTACTTATATTTTTTAAAAACAGACAAAGCGTTCTGGGTAGTTTTTTCTGCCACTTTCTCTAAGCTAATATTGTAAATATCGGCCAATTTTTGAGCAATATAAATTAAATAACTACTTTCATTTCGCTTTCCGCGGAATGGTTTGGGGCTTAGGTAGGGTGAATCGGTTTCTAAAACTATATGATCGATAGATATTTCTTTTATAAATTGATCAATTTTTCCATTTTTAAAAGTAAGCACTCCACCTATTCCAAGCTTCATATTATAAGAAATTGCCCGTTTTGCTTGCTCCAAAGTGCCAGTAAAGCAATGAAAAATTCCGTAAAGATTTTCAGACTTTTCTTCTTCTAACACCTCAAAAACCTCATCAAAAGCATCTCGACAATGAATAATAATAGGCATTTTTTTTTCTTTAGCCCATTGTATTTGAGTACGAAAACATTCTTGTTGCAAACTACAAGTTGACTTATCCCAATATAAATCTACTCCTATCTCACCTACGGCACAAAAATCACGCTTTTCAAGTTGATTTTTCACATGTGCCAATTCAGCTTTATAAGATTCCGGTTTGACCGAGGTGGGGTGCAAGCCCATCATTAAGTGCATCTCATTGGGGTACCGCTTCTCAAGCTCATACATCGCCTGTGTGGTTTCAGAATCTATAGCCGGTAAATAAAAAGATTTTACTCCTGCATCTAAAGCACGACGTATCACTTGATCCTGATCTTCATTAAAGGCCTCACTGTATAAGTGCGTATGAGAATCTACAAATTGCATGAATGTTTTTTTTAGGTAATTTGATGTTGCAAAACTAATTTAAATTCTTCGGCTATCTTTGCCAAAAAATGAAAGAATGTCTACGCTACGAAAATTAATGAAAGAAAAAGGTTACACCCGCATTAAATTAAAAACCACTGTCACCAATCATTTAGAGTTAAAAGCCAAGATAAATAAAGTAGAAGGTAATTTTATTTTAGATACCGGTGCCTCTAGTTCTTGTGTTGGACTTGACACCGCCGAATATTTTAATTTGTTTGCCGAAGACAGCGATGTAAAAGCTGCTGGAGCTGGAGCTACCGATATGCTAACGCAAGTTTCCTTAAAAAATGAACTAAAGATTAAGGGTTGGAAAAAGAAAAAAGTAAGCTTGGTATTGTTCGATCTAAGTCATGTAAACCAAGCTTTAGAAAATCATAATGCAGAAAAAGTACACGGCATTATTGGTGCAGATATACTAAAAAAAGGAAAAGCCGTGATCGATTATAAAAACAATTGTTTGTATTTGAAATAAATTTTTATTTTACGGTTTAAGTAATTTTTTGCATTAGGGATATTTTAATCGTAGCTTTATAACATCAACTAAACTAACAAATTATGAAAAAAATCTTATATATATGCTGTATTTTTTTTAGCCTAAACAGTTTTGCACAAACTAATTATTTATATGGTAAATGGTATTTAGAAAAAATAGATATCAACAATACCATTATTTTTACGCCTGATGATTTGCAATCGACAATATTCATCTATGAAATAGTGGCTCCTTTAGACAAACTTATAATTGACTGTTGTAGTGGTGCTTCTACAGAAATCATTCATGATGATTTATCAAATTCTTTTGTAATAGATCAAAGTTTGTTTTTTAGTGAATTCTGCTTCAATATAAATATGGGAAATTTTGAACAATTATATTTTAGTGATTTTTTTGAGCTTCAGAATCATACAAGTACTTACACCTATACGGTATCGCAGCAAGGTAGTCTAAATTTTTTAGTAATTACAAACACTAGTACTGGAGATCAAGCGTTTTACCAGAGTCAACAACTAGGGGTGGTGAGCAAAGAAAAAGTAGCGATTCAACTATATCCTAATCCTGTGACAAACAGCTTTGAGTTGGAAATAGATTCAGGTAAAGAAATAAACTCTATCAGTGTTTTTTCCATTAACGGAAAAGAAGTGTTAAGCTTTAAAAAGGCTCAAGCTATTTATGATATTTCGCAACTTGCTAAAGGAGTTTATTTTGTAGAAATTGAAATTGAAGGAGGAAAGAGTATTAAGAAAATTGTAAAACAATAAATTTTAAAAAATAAAAAGCCTTTGAAATTTTCAAGGGCTTTTTATTTTTTAAAATTTATATATGCCATTCAATTAAAGCTCTAACGCTTTTTTAACATCATTATCCATCAATAATTCTTCAGGACTTTCTAAGGCTTCTTTAATAGCCACTAAGAAACCAACAGATTCTTGCATAGATTTTAAATATGAAGAACATTTTAAGGTTTTAGCACAAGAAAGCGATGTAAAAGCTGCTGGGGCTGGAGCAACAGATATGTTAACCGAAATTTCAAAAGACAATAATTTACAGATAGGCTCCTGGAGCATGAAAGAAATAGAGTTGGTTCTATTTGATTTAAGCCATGTAAATTTAGCCTTAGAGCAATATGAATCTGAACAGATTCATGGTATAATCGGTGCAGATATTCTACTAGCTACGAATGCCGTTATAGACTATGAAACACAATCGATGTTTTTAAAACTTCAGTAATTTTAAGTCTGTTAAAACCAAAATCATTTAAACATCAATTCCAGGATGTCTAACCACCTTTTATGGTTTAAACAAATAATTAATAGAACTAAAAATTGCTAAGATGCAAGTATATGTTTAGCTTTATGGCCATATTTTAAAATTTAAACCATGAGAAAAACTTCGCTCTTTTTAATGCTTAGCTTGTTATTAATCAACTTTAGTTGCAAAGAAAATTCCAAGCAAGATGAGACCATTGCCAATCAAGTAGAACAAACCAAAACGCAAGAGGTAGTTTATCAATTAACCCCAGACAAAACCACTCTAACTTGGACAGCCTATAAAACTACCGATAAAATGCCGGTGAAAGGCACTTTTAAAACCTTGAAATTCGAAAATCGTGAAGGAAAAGATCCTAAAGAATTATTTCAAGAATTAGACTTTAGCATTCCTGTTTCAAGCTTATTTACCAATGACGCAACGGGTACTAGAGATCCAAAAATATTAGCTTTCTTTTTTGAAAAGATGGATAACACCGACCTAATTACAGGAAAAATAAAGTTAGAAAACGAGGAGTTGAAGGCACAGATTAAAATGAATAATCAAACCCACGATTTACCACTAAATTACAGTATTTCTGATAAAAATGTTGTAACCTTAACTGGAACAATGCATTTAGAAGATTGGGATGCCTTGAAAGCACTAGCTTCATTAAACGAAGCTTGTTTTGATTTACATAAAGGAGGAGATGGCGTGAGTAAAACTTGGGAAGATGTTGCTCTTGAAATTAAAGCAACTTTATAAAAGCTATAAAATAAAATTTTTTGCGGGCGCCCCGTTTTGGGTCGCCTTTTTTTATGAGGATGTTATTAAAACCTAAAAACAATTATCTATATACCCAAAATTGAAATTTGCTTACTGTTTAAGCCCCTTGACAGCGAATAAGACATATTCTACCCCTTATCATAATAATACCATGTAGCATTCTAAAGAAAAAAGATGCAAGTCTTAACATGTAAAGTTTTTAGATATATTACTTTTTGTGATTTGCAATAAGCGTAAAAGGCTATTCGTTTAAATTCTTTTTATAAAAAAAACCTGCAAAATTGCAGGTTTTTTATGTGTACATTATGAGATTACAACTCTAAGGCCTTTTTAATATCTCCATTCATCAGTAGCTCTACAGGATTTTCTAAAGCCTCTTTAATAGCCACTAAGAATCCGACAGATTCTTTACCATCTATAATTCTATGATCATAAGATAGTGCTAAATACATCATAGGTCTTATTTCTACCTTTCCGTCGATTGCTACAGGACGCTCTATGATATTGTGCATTCCTAAAATACCACTTTGAGGTGGATTGATAATTGGGGTAGATAGCATACTACCAAATACACCACCATTAGATATAGTAAAGGTACCACCTGTCATTTCATCTACGGTAATCTTCCCATCACGAGCACGTAAAGCAAGACGCTTTACTTCTGCCTCTACTCCTCTAAAGCTTAGGTTTTCTGCATTTCTAATTACCGGAACCATTAAACCTTTTGGTCCAGATACAGCTATACTAATGTCTTTAAAATCATAGGTTATCATTTCTTTACCATCAATCATACTGTTAACGGCAGGATACATATCTAGAGCACGCACTACAGCTAAAGTGAAAAAAGACATAAAACCAAGACTAACTCCGTGTTTGTCTTTAAAAGCCTCTTTATATTGTTTACGCAAATCAAAAATTGGCGACATATCTGCCTCGTTAAAGGTAGTAAGCATTGCGGTTTCATTTTTAGCTCCTACTAACCTTTCTGCTACTTTACGTCTAAGCATAGACATTTTTGTGCGCTTTTCACCTCTACTTCCTGGACCTGGAGTTCCCATAGAAGGTTTTGCCTTGACAGCATCTTCTTTGGTTATACGTCCGTTTTTACCAGTACCCTTAACGCTACTAGCATCAACGCCTTTTTCATCCATTATTTTTCTAGCGGCTGGAGAAGGTGTACCACTAGCATAATTATCATCTTGCTGTTGTGCCGGTGTAGAAGGTTTTGAAGGCTCCTCTGTCTTTGCTTCTGCTTTTTCGCTATCGGTTTTGCTGCCAGCTGATTCTTGTCTTTTTTTCTCCTCTTCTTCTGCGCTTTTATCATCACCGCCTGGTTTCTTGGCATCGGTATCAATTAAGCAAACCACCTCACCTACTTGAACGGCATCACCTTCTTCCGCTTTGAGCGTAATAATACCACTTGCTTCGGCAGGTAATTCTAGGGTTGCTTTATCACTATCTACTTCTGCAATAGCTTGATCTTTTTCTACATAATCGCCGTCTGATACAAGCCATTCTGCAATTTCAACTTCTGTGATTGACTCTCCCGGTGAAGGGACTTTCATTTCTAAAGCCATAATTTCTATTATTTCGGTATCGGTTTTATTTTTTATTTATCTTGTGATTTGTCAAATACAATATCTATCACCTTATTGTGTCTTTTCTTAAATCTTGTCGCACTACCAGCGGCTGGCGCACCATAAAATTTACGGCTTGCTACTCTAAATGATTTAGCCTCCTCAAGGTGTAGAAGCAAATGACTCCAAGCTCCCATGTTTCTCGGTTCTTCTTGAGCCCAAACTACTTCTTCGGCGTTATTATATTTGGCAATTGTTTCTTTAATTTCATTTATCGGTAGTGGGAAAAGTTGTTCTAACCTCACCAAAGCTACGTCATCTCTACCTTCTTTCTCTTTACGCTCTAATAAATCGTAATAGAATTTACCCATACAAAACACTAAAGATTTTATGTTTTTAGGGTTTTCCACCTCATCATCGATAAGCGGTTTAAAACTTCCCTCAGCTAACTCTTGTTTAGTAGACACTACTTTGGGGTGTCTCAATAAACTTTTTGGTGTAAAAACAATTAAAGGCTTTCTAAAGTTAGATTTAATTTGCCTTCTGAGCAAATGAAAAAAGTTAGCTGGTGTAGTACAGTTTGCTACGTACATATTGTCTTTTGCACAAAGTTGCAAGTAACGTTCCATACGTGAAGATGAGTGCTCGGCACCTTGACCTTCATACCCGTGAGGCAACAGCATTACAAGACCATTTTGCAGTTTCCATTTATCTTCGGCTGATGAGATATATTGGTCGATTACAATTTGAGCTCCGTTGCTAAAGTCTCCAAACTGAGCTTCCCAAATGGTCAATACATTAGGATCTGCCATGGCATAACCATAATCGAAGCCTAACACGGCATATTCAGACAATAAACTATTGTAGATATATAGCTCACCTTGATCTTCGCTTATTTTATTATGAAGAATAATTTCTTCTTCACTTTCCTCAACTTTTAAAACAGCGTGTCTATGTGAAAAGGTACCTCTTTCAACATCCTGCCCTGTCATACGCACGTCATGGCCCTCTTCTAATAAACTACCATAAGCTAATAGCTCTGCCAATCCCCAATCTAATTGGTTTTTCTCAAAGTACATATTTTCCCTAGCTTTAATAAGTCTAGTAATCTTCTTTAAGAATTTTTTACCTTCAGGTAATTGTGTAATCCTTTTGGCAACACGATCTAATTTCTCTTGGTCATAGCTAGTGTCTACCTTCTGCATCATTTCTGTTTCAGAACCATAGCTAAGGCCTTCCCACTCCTCTTGCATTATAGGAGTAATAATGGTAGTATCTTCTTTTTTAGAACTTTCAAAATCTTGTTCTAAGAAAGCTTTGTATTCTTTTTCAAGCTCTTCAGCGTAAGCTTGATCTATAACGCCTTGGCTGAGCAGTTGTTCTTTATAAATCTCTTTAGGATTTTTATGCTTAGCAATGGCTTTATAAAGTTTAGGTTGTGTAAAACGCGGCTCATCTCCTTCGTTATGTCCGTATTTTCTATAGCCTAATAAATCAATAAACACGTCTTTACCAAACTCCATTCGATAATCTAAAGCAAACAACATGGCGTGTACAACCGCTTCGGTATCATCTGCATTAACGTGTAAAACAGGCGAAAGGGTTACCTTTGCTACGTCTGTACAATAAGTTGAAGATCGCGCATCGAGATAGTTTGTGGTAAACCCAATTTGGTTGTTTACTACTACGTGAATGGTTCCTTGCGTTTTATAACCGTCAAGCTGAGCCATTTGAATGGTTTCATAAACCACTCCTTGTCCAGCAATTGCAGCATCACCATGAACTACTATAGGTAAGACTGCTTTTGGTGTATCTAAATAATGTCTATCTTGTTTTGATCGGGTAATTCCCTCTACTACAGGCCCTACTGTCTCTAGGTGTGATGGATTTGGTGCAATGTTTAAAGTAATACCTTTACCGCTATCGGTTTTACGGCAAGATGTCCATCCCAAATGGTATTTTACATCGCCATCAAAAATTTCTTGTTCGTAATCTTTTCCTTCAAACTCGCTAAAAATATCTTTGGGTGCTTTACCAAATATATTGGTAAGCGTATTTAGGCGACCTCTATGAGCCATACCCATAACAAATTCTTTAACCCCTTTTTCTGCTGCTTTTTCTATTAAAGCATCTAAACCCGGAATTAAACTCTCGCCACCTTCAAGCGAAAAGCGTTTTTGACCTACAAATTTTGTATGCAAAAACGACTCAAAACCTACGGCTTGGGTAAGTTTATTTAAAATTTGTTTCTTTTGTTTTGGTGTAAACTGCGGTTTGTTTTCGTTAACGTTGAGCCAGTTTTGAATCCATTTAATTTCCTCTGGCTTGCGCATATGCATATATTCTACTCCAATTGAAGCACAATATACTTTTTGCAAATGATCTATTATATTTTTTAAAGTGGTCTTGCCCAGGTCTAAAATTTCTCCCGCAGAGAAAGTCATTTCTAGATCGGCTTGACTCAGCCCGAAATTATCGATATCTAAAGTAGGTGCGTATTTTCTGCGCTCCCTTACCGGATTTGTTTTTGTAAACAAATGCCCGCGCGTTCGGTAAGCATCAATTAATTGAACTACCTTAAACTCTTTCTTAAGCTCTTCAGGAAGCTCAACTGGTGCTACTGAGGGACTGGCATTATTGGATTGTACCGCTTGTGAATTAGGAACAGGCCGAAGCTCTTGCTCTTCTTGAGACTCTTTTACTCCAAAGTCGAAACCTTGAAAAAAAGCCCTCCAACTAGGTTCTACGCTATCGGGATGTTGCAGGTATTGATCGTATAGCTCTGCAAAGTATGCGGTATGTGCCGCATTTAGAAATGAAAATTGGTCCATGTTTGGATGCTAATCTTATGTTTTTATAAACATTTCAAAAATACAACATTTCATATACATGACCAGTTTATAAACATAAATTTATGTTATAGTCCTATTTAAATTGCAAAGTAGAACTTCTACATAAACAAACTTATACATTACGGGTCATTAAATCATTAGCGAAAGTTGTAAACCTTTGCTTTTTTTCTGGTTTCATTTCTAAATCTTGCAGGTGTTTTAATGCAGTACTGGTGTATTTTTCTATTTCTTGTTTGGCTAACCCAGCTGCCCCACTTTTTACAAACAACCCTCTTACGGTTTCTATTTTCTGGGCAGGATTTAAGGGACTTATTGAATATAAATGCTTTAATTGTTCACTTTCGTCTTGATCTAATAGTTCAAGTGATTTTAGGTACAAAAATGTTTTTTTATTCTCTATAATATCTCCCCCAATTTGCTTACCAAAGGTTTCTGGGTTGCCGAAGACGTCAAGATAATCATCTTGCAATTGAAAGGCTAGACCTAGATTGCAGCCGAAATCATAAATAAGTTGTTCATCTTTTTTACTTGCATTAGCAATTATAGCCCCCATTTGAAGTGCTGCCCCCACCAATACAGCGGTTTTGTATTTAATCATTTGAAGGTATTCTGGAATACTTACTAAATCACTCTCTTCGTAATCGACGTCATATTGCTGACCCTCACAAACCTCTATGGCCGTTTTTGTAAATAACTGGGCTAACTGCTTAAAAGTATCACTATCGTAATTCTCAAACAGTTGATACGCATTGATTAACATGGCATCGCCAGAAAGGATTCCTGTATTGATATCCCACTTTTCATGAACAGTATCCTTACCTCTGCGCAAAGGAGCATCGTCCATAATATCATCGTGCACTAACGAAAAATTATGAAATATCTCTATAGCCAATGCGGCATCTAAGGCTTTTTCAACATCGCCTTCAAAAGCATCTGTTGCCAGAAGCGTTAAAATAGGTCGAAGTCGTTTACCACCTAAGTTTAAAATGTATAAAATTGGTTCATATAAATTCTTAGGTTCCTTTAGGTCCACCTTCTCATTCATATATTTTAAAAAGTGCTCTCTATACTTCTCAACTTCTACCATGATATAATATCTAAAATATGGGCTAAAATATTAATTTTTACAGAAACATCATCAGTTTTATCGCTTAACTAAAGTTTAACAGAAAAAAACAAAGAAACTACAATAGTATAAAAAGTTTCTTTGCTTAATTTTGCAGTGTGAAAGACAAGATTCTAAAAACGGCTACCGATTTATTTTTAAGCTTTGGTTTTAAAAATGTAACCATGGATGCGATCGCCCAAAATCTAGCCATATCTAAGAAAACCATCTACACCTATTACACCAACAAAAACGAACTTGTAGATTCATGCTCGCATTATTTATTTTGCCAAATTAGTACGGGTATAAACGCTATTCTTGATCAGAATTTAAATGCTATAGATGAAATGATTGCCATTCATCAATTTATCATCAATTCTTTACGGGAAGAAAAAACTTCGGTTCAATACCAACTCAATCGTTATTACCCCAGCGTCTATAAGTCTTTAAAAGAAAAAAAGAGTAAAAAGATGTTGTTGGTAATACAAAATAATCTAGAAAAAGGAATGGAGTCAGGTTGCTATCGTGAAGATTTAAATCCAAAAATGGTAGCAGAATTTTATCGCACCTTGATTGAAGGAATCCGTAACAATAAAAATCTTTTAACAGATCACTTAAGCATAAACACTATTATATATAATTTTCTTGATTATCACCTGAGAGCAATAGTAAGTCCGCTTGGGTTAAAACACTTAAAATCTCTTAAAACTTCAAATTCATGAAACAAATAGTCACATTTTGCCTGGTTTTATGCACTTGCATTACTCAAGCACAAGAGTTGGCAAAATCGTACACTTTCACCTTAGAAGAAGCTATTCAATTTGCGTTAGACAGCAGCTACACAGCAATCAATGCAAAGCGAGATATTACAAAAGCTATGAAACGAAAGTGGGAAACTACCGCCGATGGTTTACCTCAAATTAATGCAGACATTGCTTACCAAAACAATATAAAACAACCTGTAAATTTACTTCCTGCAGAACTTGCGGGCGGGCAACCGGGTACATTTATCCCAGTAGTGTTTGGGACCAAACAGAATATGAATGCCACCGCTACCGCTTCACAATTACTTTTTGACGGTTCTTATATTGTAGCGGTACGGGCAGCAAAAACCTATCTAAAATACACCAATACCAACGCAAGAAAAACAGCTTTAGAAATTAGGCAAGACGTAATCGATTCTTACGGGAATGTACTATTGGCCAAAGAAAGCGTTGAGATTCTTAAAAGTAATTTAGCTACTCTAGAAAAGAATTATAGAGAAACAAAAGCTATATATGAAAATGGTCTACAAGAAGAAGAAGCTGTAGAGCAGTTAGAGATTACTTATTCACAAGTGAATAACCAGTTGAATAATGCAAAACGCTTGGTAAAAGTTACAAAAGATATGCTCAACCTAACCTTAGGTATTCCTTTAGAACATCAGGTAAATTTAGCTGAAGATTTAAACGATCTCACCGAAGAAAATATTAGTCTAGGCTTGATGAATGAAAATTTAATTCTAGAAAATACAATAGAATACCAATTAGCGCAAAATTTAATCGAGCAACGCACCCACGAATATAACCTAGAAAAAGCCAAAGCTTTACCACGATTAACCACTTTTTTAAACTACGGTACAGCTGCTTTTAGTCAAGAATTTAGTTTTTTAGACAGCGACCAAAATTGGTTTCAATCTTCTATGTGGGGCGTAAATCTTTCTATTCCTATATTCAGTTCATTAAAGCGTAGTGCTAAATCTGCTCAAGCCAGAATTGCATTAGAGCAAGCCGAAACGCAATTTACACAAGCTCAAGAGCAAATTCGGCTAGCGGTGGAGAAAGCTCGTAATGACTACCAATTTGCCATTGAAAATTACCAAACCGCTAAGCGTAATCTAAATTTAGCAGAACGCATTGAAAAGAAAAATCAAATAAAGTTTCAAGAAGGATTAGCTTCTAGTTTTGAATTAAGACAAGCTCAAACCCAATTATACACCACCCAACAAGAATTTTTAGAATCTATGGTGAATGTCTTGAATGCAAAGGCGGCATTAGAAACCTTATTAAACACACCCAATATAACTCTAAGTAACAACTAGTATGAAAAAATCAATTAGCTTATTAATTATATTCATTAGTCTTTGGAGCTGTTCAAATAAACAGGCCAATATTGAAGAAGTGTTAGAAAGTAATGATATGGAGCGCTTACGCGAAATGAAATCACAACTTTCACAACAACAGATGCAAATCAAAGATGATTTAACCAAAATAAATCAAAAGTTACAGAAGTTAGATACCACAGACCAAAGTAGCTTAGTCACTACACTTGAATTAAATGACACCTTATTCAAGCATTATCTAGAAATTCAAGGAGATGTTGACACCGATAAAAATATCGTAATATATCCAGAATATAGTGGAATTCTAAAAAGCATATCCGTAAAGGAAGGTGATCAAGTTCGTGCAGGTCAAATTTTAGCGCGTATAGATGATGGCGGTTTGAGTAGTCAACTTGCTCAAATAGAGACCCAATTATCATTGGCAAAAACCACTTTTGAACGTCAAGAACGTCTATGGAAACAAAAGATAGGTAGCGAAATACAATTTTTAGAGGCTAAATCAAACTTTGAGTCCGTTCAAAATTCAGCCAAGCAATTACGTGCTCAATTGGCTAAAACGATTGTACGGGCACCATTTTCGGGCACCATAGACCAGGTTATTGCCGACGAAGGTCAAGTGGTAAATCCAGGACAAAACGCTCTTTTTAGACTGGTTAATCTAGATGAAATGTATATTACCGCAGAGGTTCCCGAAAGTTATTTGGGTAAAATTAATAAAGGCACAGAGGTACAAATTCAATTTGCTGCTTTAGACAAATCTATAGCTGGCAGCATAGATCAAGTAGCCAATTATATTAATCCTAATAACCGTAGTTTTGAAGTTAAGATAAATTTACCAGCAAAAACTCAAGGCATAAAACCTAACCAAATTGCTACTTTAAAAATAAACGATTATACTGCTCAAAATGCGATTGTTATTCCGCAAAGCATTTTACAGGAAAACGCTGCTGGAGAACATATAGCCTATGTTTTCAAACCTACAGAAAACAATAAAGGCGTAGCACACAAACGCGAAGTAAAAACGGGCTTAACTTACGACAATAAAATCGAAATTAAAGCAGGATTGAAAGCCGGAGAAATAATAATTATTGAAGGGGCTCGAAGCATGCGCGATCAACAAAAAGTGAAAACCAAAGCATAATGGCAAATAAAAATACCTATAAAGATTTTTCTATATCTACTTGGGCGATAGAAAACAGCATGACTGTTTTTGTTATCATTAGTATCGTTTTGTTAGGAGGCCTTTTAAGTTACTACAGTATGCCCCGAGAGGCTTTCCCAGAGGTAGTAGAAACCAAGATTTATGTTAGTTCTATTAATCCGGGTAACGCTGCAGAGGATGTAGAAAAATTTATCACCGAACCTCTTGAGGAAGAATTTAACAACATAGCTGGGGTTAAAGAAATAAGCTCAAGCACCTTACAAGATTACTCAATGGTAATCGTAGAATTTGAAGAAGACGTTTCGGTTTCAGATGCTAAAGTAAAAGTAAAAGATAAAGTTGATCTGGTGAAAGCTGAAACTACTTGGCCAACACTAGACAATGGCGCCAAAGTAGAACCTAACGTTTTCGATTTAAATATCTCTGAAGAGATGCCAATCTTGAATGTAAATTTAACGGGAAACTTCACAGTGCCTCAGCTTAAAGATTACGCCGAGTATCTGCAAGATAAGATTGAAATTTTACCACAAATTAAAGAAGCAACCATACGAGGTGCCGAAGAAAAAGAAGTAGAAATTGCAGTAGACCTTTATAAAATGACCGCTTCTAAGGTGAGTTTTGATGATATTATAAACGCTGTAAATTTTGAAAATAAAACTATCTCGGGAGGTAATGTAACCACAAATGGAGTCGAAAAAAATATTCGGGTTGTTGGGGAGTTTGAGAACCCAAAAGAAATTGAAGATGTAATCATAAAACGTGAAGGGGGGCTTGTTTATTTACGAGACGTAGCAAAAGTTAATTTTTCTGAGAAAGATGCTAGCACCTTTGCACGAGAATATGGGCAACCTGTGGTAATGCTTGACATTAAAAAAAGAGCAGGTAAAAATATGATTGAGGCGGTAGAAAGCATCAAGGATATCATTAAAAATGAACAAGAAAATTACCTGCCAGAGCAACTACATATTAGCTTAACCAACGACCAATCTATAAAAACCGAAAGCCAAGTTGATGACTTGGTAAACAACATTATTTTTGGAGTTATTTTAGTGGTTGGGGTTCTTATGTTTTTCTTAGGATTTAGGAATGCATTATTTGTAGGAATCGCCATACCGCTCTCTATGTTCTTGTCGTTTATCATCTTGTCTAGTATGGGCTTTACCTTAAACACCATGGTGCTTTTTGCTTTGGTAATGGGTCTGGGTATGTTGGTAGACAATGGTATTGTAGTTGTTGAAAATGTTTATACGCTAATGAGCGAAGGCATGCCACGAATTAAAGCAGCCAAACAAGGATTAGGAGAAATTGCTTGGCCTATCATCGCTAGTACAGCTACCACCCTAGCAGCTTTCTTCCCCCTTGGACTTTGGCCAGGAACCATTGGTAAATTTATGGTTATATTTCCCATTACCTTGTCGGTAGTATTGGGGTCATCGCTTTTCGTAGCCTTGATCATCAATTCTATGCTTACCTCTAAGTATATGCTGGTTCAGGAAAAACAAGTAAGTCGCAAACGTATAATCTTTATAACCGCTATTGTTGCAATATTCGGATTAATCCTCCTGATTTTAGGCTTTGTAGCCGATTCTGGATTACTGCGTGGTTTAGGAAACCTAGCTATTCTAATTTTTATTTTAATATGGGTATACCGCCTATTTTTGGTTAAAGCAGTTGATTATTTTCAATATAAATCACTAAAAAAATTAGAAAATTTCTATGAAAAAACTCTAAAGTTCGCTTTACGCGGAAAACGGGCTTATTTGTTTTTCTTTGGAACTTTAGGTCTTTTGATCTCCAGTTTTGCTCTACTTGGTGTGGTTCAACCAAAAGTTTTGTTTTTCCCTGAAAACGAACCTAACCAGATAATCACCTATATCGAATACCCCGAAGGTACGGCTATAGAAAAAACCAACGCACTCACAAAGCAAATAGAAGAGCGTATTTTTAATAGTATTAAAAAATACGAAGATGCAGACGGTTACAACTATATGGTCGAATCTGGAATTTCTCAAGTGGGTCAGGGAGCTGGAAACCCACAAACCGATGGAGGCCAACAGAATGAAATGCCTCATAAAGCAAAAATTACTCTCTCAATGCGTGAGTTTAACCTTCGTAGAGGAGTAAAAAGTAGTACGGTTTTATCTGAAGTACGTGAGGCGGTAAAAGGTTTTCCCGGTGTTTCTATCATCGTTGAAAAAGACCAAGCAGGACCTCCTACGGGCTATCCAATAAATATAGAAGTTACAGGAGAAGATTATAACGAATTACTTCACGAAGCCGAACAAATGCGTGCTTATATCAATGATTTAAAGCTTGAAGGTATAGAGGAGCTTAAAATTGATGTTAACAAAGCTAAACCAGAACTCAATGTAAGTGTTGATCGGAAAAAAGCGGGAAGACTTGGAGTAAGTACTGCTCAGATAGGTCAAACGCTTAGAAGAGCCATTTATGGCGAAGAGATTTCTACTTATAAAGAAGGTGACGATGATTACGAAATCAATATAAGATTTGACGAAAGTAAACGATTTGATGAAAGTGCATTGTTCAATCAGCCCATTACTTTTAAAAACCAAAATACGGGTGAAATTATGCAAATTCCTATCTCAACACTCGTAAATAAAAGAGAATCGGCTGCCTTTAGTGCAATTAAAAGAAAAGATTTAAAAAGGGTGGTTACCGTGTACTCAAACGTTCTTACGGGATATAATCCTACCGAAATCGTTAATAAATTAAAATCAGAGCTAAAAGGCTACGAGCTTCCTAAAGATGTTAATTTTAAATTTACTGGAGAGCAAGAAGAACAAGAAAAAAATATGAGCTTCTTAGTGAAAGCACTGCTAATTGCACTTGGAGGTATCCTATTGATTTTAGTGGCCCAATTTAATTCTATCTCTAAACCCATAATTATTTTAATGGCAGTAATTTTAAGTCTTGTAGGGGTTTTATATGGTTTAATTGTTTTTCAGATGGATTTTATCATTATCATGACCATGATGGGTATAATTTCTTTGGCCGGAATTGTGGTAAACAATGCTATTGTCCTTATCGATTATACCCAAATTCTAATTGACCGTAAAAAAGAACAATTGAAAATAGACTCAGACCAACTACTTAGCAAAAAACAGTATTTTGAAGTTATTGTTGCGGGAGGAAAATCAAGATTGAGACCTGTTTTGTTAACTGCTATAACCACGGTTTTAGGTTTAATTCCGCTCGCAGTTGGTTTAAATATAGATTTCTTTAGTTTATTTACAGACTATGACCCACGTGTGTATATTGGTGGAGACAATGTTATTTTTTGGGGACCCTTGGCCTGGACAGTGATATTCGGGCTCATATTTGCCACCTTCTTAACTTTAATTATTGTGCCTATTATGTTCTACCTTAGTAACCGTGCCAAAATAAGATTTAAGAAAAAAGCAGTGGCTTAAAATTTATCTTGAAAAATAAAAAAGGAAATCATTTTATAGATTTCCTTTTTTTGTCCTTAAAAAAAGCTTGTTTTATTCTTGAGGATTAAGTTTATAAGTAAATCCTACTCCTAACACCTCTCTAATTTGAAATCCGCTTATAGCGTTATCATCATATATTGCTTGAAAAATAAAGCTGGTAGTTAAATAATCATTGATTTTCATATTTAGCGTTGCAGTATAATCTAAATCAACGTTTTGAGGATCTTCTAAATAATTGGTATATAAGCTTAATATATTATCTAAACTTACATTTTTAACCAACTCAAAACTAGCAAATGCATTTAAAGAAGCTCCAAATTCAAATCGAGTAGACTCTCCCTGGTCTACACCAAAATAGCCACCATCTGTGTAACCTGCTACGCTGGTAAAAGCATCATCTACAAATATCAATCTTGCTGTTGCAGGAGCGATGTTCACTTTTATTTTGTCGCTTTTCTTCCATAACATACCTGGACCTGCTTGTAAATAACCTGGCGATAAAAAGTGAGTTGTTTCTGTTCGTACAGTTTCTACCCCAATTACATCATTGGTGATAGGATCAATCACATCGGCTTCGCTATACTCATAGCCTTTTGCAAATTGGGTTCTAAAATTTAAAAAGAAGGAGTAATACCAGTTAGATTCTTGCAGTTGTTTACCCAATATCGAATTGATTTCAAGCCGATCATTTGTTTTACGCGTGAACTCTTGATCTTTGACCTTCGTTAAACCAAAATCAGCAATAAATTTATTATCCCAGGTAAGATCGCCTTTTTTATAGTTTAAATCGTAATTAAAATTAAGACTACCGGCATAGTTAGAAGTACCTCCTCCTTGCCATTCGGCATTGAAAGCAGCTTGATTAAATAGCAGTGATAATGTTCCTGTACCCAACCATCCTGATTGTTCTTGATTCTCTTCTTGGGCAAATCCCATTTGCGCAATTAGTAACAAAAGTAAAGTGATTGTAATTTTTTTCATGAATTGATTTGTTATTTTTTATCAATCACAAAAATATAACAATCTAACTCATCGCCAACAATAGTTTAGTCACTACTTTTTGCGTTTAAACATTGGCACGGCCGAACAAGCCTCACCATACATAATACTTTTAGCATAAGCTTGGAGTTTTTGAGCCAACAGCACATAAGCATTGGGTGGAATTTCACGTTTAGCGCAGCCTTTTATAATAACCGGCTTATCTTGATAAATGGAAGCATCAAAATCTCTAACTGCTTCAGTAAACAAGGTGTTTTCTAATGTAAATTCATCACCCATCACTACTTTTTTGGCAAAATCACCTAATTGTAGACTTACAAACATATACGCCCAACCGGGTAAGATAGCATCTGTACTGCAAAATAGATAAACATAGGCTCCTTGATATTTTTGCCAATCTTGACTATTTACAGCTTTACGGAAGTCTTTCTCACGCAAGACTATACCTTCTAGTAACCATTGTGATAAATCAATTCCTAGCCTTGGGCCAGGTTGATATAAATCTTCTAAATCTATGGTTACTAATGCACTATTCGCTACTCTATTTATGATAGGCTCATTTTTCATATCTACAATTAAAGCATACCGAGTTCAAGTTTGGCCTCTTCGCTCATCAAATCCTGGGACCACGGCGGGTCAAAAGTTATTTCTACTTCTGCATCTTTCACCAAGTCAATACTCTTAATTTTTTCTTCTACCTCTTGAGGTAAACTTTCTGCAACCGGACAATTAGGAGTGGTAAGTGTCATCAACACTTTAACTTCATAATCTTCATTCACAAAAACGTCATAAATAAGTCCTAGTTCATAAATATCAACAGGTATTTCTGGGTCATAAATGGTCTTGATTACCTTTACAACTTTCTCACCCAGTTCATTTACATCTATATCTTCTAATTTACCCATAGTTTTAATTATTTGCTTTAGCTTGATAAGCTATTGCATACATTTTTAATTGTTTTATCATGCTAACCAAACCGTTTGCTCGGGTTGGAGATAAATGCTCTTTTAAACCAATTTCATCTATAAATTGGGTGTCTGCAGCTATAATATCCTCTGGTTTTTGATGCGAAAATGAACGCACCAAAAGAGCTATAATACCTTTGGTAATTATAGCATCACTGTCGGCAGTAAATACCACTTGACCGTCTTGAAAGTCGGCATGGACCCATACTTGACTTTGACAGCCTTTAATTTTGTAATCATCGGTTTTATATTGTTCTTCGATAAGTGGCAATGATTTTCCCAGCTCAATCATATATTCATAGCGCTGCATCCAATCGTCGAACATAGAAAACTCATCTACTATTTCTTCTTGTATCTCTTTAATCGTATTCACAATCAATTCTTTTTTCCGCGCATTAATTCTTTCTTATTCTCATCTTTCAAGATCAGCTGTTCACCATCGTAGGCATAAAACCGAACTTTCGCCAGTCTTTCTAAGTACTCTCTTTCTAGATCCTGGTCTTCGCAAGCCGCTTGAGTTACTCCTGCGGGTTTTACAAATATTCCAAAATCATCTTCTAATTTAAAGCTAGTAGTATATTTATTACAAACTACATTGCCCACCAATTGCATCTCTTCAAGCATAGCAATAAGGTTTATCTTTTTTGGTGTTACATCTTTATCGTCTATGTACTCAATATCATAGGCACCACTTTCAAGCTGCTTGAGCGCATCCATCTTTTGCTTATCGGATTGCTTTTCTTGGCAGCCCACAAACAATAGCAGTACCGTCATTAAACTTAGTATTCTTTTCATGATAGCATTTCTTTAGCTTTTTTAACTGCCTGCACTAAGGCTTCTACTTCTTCAAAGGTGTTATAAAATGCGAATGAGGCTCTAACCGTACCCGGAATCTTGTAATAATCCATAATAGGTTTAGCACAATGGTGCCCTGTTCTAACGGCAATACCCAATTTATCAACGATAGTACCTATATCATACGGATGTATTCCTTCTATATTAAATGAAATTACCGAAGTTTTTTCTTTTGCCGTACCATAAATTTTAAGGCCATCAATTTCAAATAAAGCTTGTGTTGCCTTTACTAATAAGTCATGCTCATATTGCGCTATAGCCTCAAAGCCAATTGTATTCATATAATCAATGGCGGCACCAAAGGCTATACCTCCACAAATATTTGGTGTTCCGGCCTCAAATTTATGAGGTAAACCAGCGTAAGTTGTTTGCTCAAAACTCACCTGGTCTATCATTTCTCCACCGCCTTGATAAGGGTGAAGTTTTTCTAACCAAGTTTTTTTACCAAATAATACCCCAACGCCCGTAGGACCGCACATTTTATGTGCAGAAACAACATAAAAATCTACGTCTAAGTCTTGAACATCGGCTTTGATATGGGGTGCAGCTTGGGCTCCATCTATTAAGACAGCGGCTCCCACCTTTTTTGCCTTTTCAATAATTTGTTTTATTGGATTAATGGTACCCAAAGCGTTTGAAATATGATTTACAAAAACCAATTTCGTATTGGCATTGACCAAATCCGCGTAAGCGTTCATATCTAATTCGCCATTAGGCAACATAGGAAGAACCCGCAATTTAGCCCCTGTTTCTTCACACATCATTTGCCACGGCACAATATTGGAATGATGCTCTAAAGCCGAAACAATAACCTCATCTCCTTTTTTCAATCGTTTTGAAAAACCGTGCGCCACCAAATTGATTCCCTCGGTGGTTCCCGAAGTAAATATTATTTCTTCTCGATGTTTTGCATTAAAATGAACTCTAATTTTTTCCCGAGCAGCTTCATACGCATCTGTGGCTTCTTGAGATAGCGTATGCACCCCCCTGTGGATATTGGCATTGTAAAGCGAGTAGTACTCTACTATACAATCTATTACCTGTTTAGGGGTTTGCGATGTGGCTGCATTATCAAGATACACCAAAGGTTTTCCATTTACCTTTCGCTGTAGGATTGGAAAATCTAGACGAATTTTATCTATGGGGAAATTTGTCATAATTTATAAGTCAAAGCCTAAATTTACATTTAATTTATTGGCTATTAATTTATTAATCCGTTTTTTGATGGCTCCAATTTTTACACTTTCTAAGACATTGTTGGCAAATGCATAGGTTAATAAAGCACGAGCTTCTTTGGCCGGTATTCCTCTAGATTTAAGATAAAATAATGCTTCTTCATCTAATTGCCCAATGGTACAACCGTGACTACAAGCTACATCATCTGCAAAAATCTCCAATTGCGGTTTAGAGTTGATAGTGGCATCATCGTGGGCCAAAATATTGTTATTACTTTGGTAAGCGTTAATTTTCTGGGCAATCTTTTCAACCAAAACTTTACCATTAAATACGCCAACCGATTTTTCATCATATATACCTTTATAATCTTGATGACTCTCACAATTAGGTTGAGTATGGTGCACTAGGGTATTATGATCTACGTGTTGTTTACCTTCGATTAAAGTTACACCTTTAAGAATAGAGTTAGAGTGCTCTCCTTTTTGGTAAAACTCTAGGTTATTTCTAGTTAAAGCTCCTCCTAGCGAAAAGGTATGTACCGAGCAATGCGTTTCTGCCATTTGCTTGATAAAAGTGTTATCAATCAAAGAGGCATGGTGCGTATCGTTTTGAATTTTATAGAAATCAAGCATACCGCGTTTGTCCACAAAGATTTCTGTAACCGAATTGGTAAAAACAGGATTTTCGGTTAAACTCTGGTGACGCTCAATAATTTCTACCTGGGCGTTCTCCCCTACCACAATTAAATTTCGGGGCTGAATCATAAGATTATTTTCTTTACCCGTAGAGAAGTTGATAATTTGTATGGGTTTATCTGCTACGGTATTCTTAGGAATGTTAATAAAGGCCCCTTGTCTGGCGAACGCAGTATTTAGGGCGTTTAAACCGGATTTTGGTGCAATTTTATTAAAGTATTTCTCAAGCAAATCAGCATATTTTTCCTTCTCCATTGCCGAAGACATCAAACAAGCATCAATCTTATCGTGTGTTGTGCTAGATAGTTGAGAAGCATACACGCCATCAATAAACACAATGGTATACGTGTCAATCTCGTGTATAAAGTATTTTTTTACTTCTTTATAGTCTAACGCATCTTCAACTTGAGCAAACAAATTATAGTCCTGCTTAAGTAATTTGTTTAAGGAGGTGTATTTCCAGGCTTCTTCTTTTTTCTTAGGAAAACCTAGTGTTTCAAAATCTTTTATTGCCTGAACCTTTACATCGTGAACCTGATCGGTAACTTGTAGATGGTCTTCATAGGCATAAAAAGAAGATATTAATTTATCTTTTAAATCCATAGATCTTAATTCAGTCGTTCATTAATAATTCTCAAAAGCACTACGTTTAGGCCATTTTCATTTCTTCTTTAATCCAGTCGTAACCGTGCTCCTCTAATTTATGTGCTAACTCTTTACCTCCAGACTTTACAATTTTCCCATCCATCAAAACATGAACAAAATCAGGAACTATATAATTTAATAAGCGTTGGTAGTGGGTGATTACCATAACCGCATTATCTTTAGTTTTTAATTTATTTACACCATTTGAAACAATACGTAACGCATCGATATCTAATCCTGAGTCGGTTTCATCAAGCATAGCAAATTTGGGCTCGAGCATAGCCATTTGAAAGATTTCATTTCTTTTTTTCTCTCCACCAGAGAAGCCTTCATTTAAAGAGCGCGACAAAAATCCTCTCTTAATTTCGAGTAATTCAGATTTTTCTTTAATCTTTTTCAACATGTCTTTAGCGGGCATCTCTTCAAGACCTTGAGCTTTTCTTGTTTCGTTTATTGCAGTTTTAATAAAATTGGTCACCGAAACACCAGGGATTTCAACTGGATATTGGAAGGATAAAAACACTCCTTTTCGCGCACGCTCATCGGCCTCTAGTTCTGATATCTCTTCGTTCTCTAAAATAATCTCACCCTCTGTTTGCTCGTATTCTTCTTTACCTGCAATAACAGAAGCCAATGTACTTTTACCCGAACCGTTTGGTCCCATTATAGCATGAACTTCTCCGGCTTTAATCTCTAAATTAATTCCTTTTAAAATCTCCTTGCCTTCTACGTTGGCGTGTAAATTTTTTATCTTTAACATATTAATTTGCTTTAACTTTAATTACACCTTCTTGTGTAGGCGGTGATACCTTTATTATTTCTTTTATTTCTATAATTTGTTCCCAACCTCCTTTAACAGGATTTGGTTTTACGCTTGCTTTTACCTCAACAGGAATCATGTCAAATTTATCGCGTTTTAGCACTTTTGCTTGTTTATCTAATACACGCATCATACTATCTTGCTCTACCGCATACAAAAAGCTATCGCCTTTTAAAACGGCGGCCTCGTTTAAATAAATAAACTCTCCATTTAATACTACTAAACCATCTTCTTGTTCTGTAGTTGTAATTGACTCAGCCTCTTTTTGGCCTTCTTTTTTATTATCGTTACAAGCAATTAACAAACTTGCCACTATAAAAATAAGCGCTATTTTTCTCATATTTATTTTTTATCCTACAGAACCTTCTAAAGATATTTCTAGTAATTTTTGCGCTTCAACGGCAAACTCCATCGGTAGTTTGTTTAACACCTCTTTACTAAAACCATTTACTATTAGCGCTATGGCTTTTTCTGTATCTATACCCCGCTGGTTGCAATAAAAAATTTGATCTTCACCAATTTTACTTGTCGTTGCCTCGTGCTCTACTTGTGCCGATTTATTTTTGGTTTCTATATAAGGGAAAGTATGCGCTCCACACTCATTACCCATCAATAAAGAATCACACTCTGAGAAGTTACGTGCATTTTCGGCTCTTTTGCTAATTTGCACCAAACCGCGGTAAGAATTTTGCGACTGACCAGCAGAGATTCCTTTTGAAATGATGGTACTCTTGGTATTTTTACCTAAATGAATCATTTTTGTACCGGTATCAGCTTGTTGGTGGTTGTTGGTTACAGCAACCGAGTAAAACTCACCTATACTGTTATCTCCTTTTAACACACAGCTTGGGTATTTCCAAGTTACGGCACTTCCTGTCTCCACTTGAGTCCAGCTTATTTTGGCATTGGTTTCGCAAAGGCCTCGTTTGGTTACAAAATTAAACACCCCTCCTTTTCCTTCGGCATTACCAGGGTACCAATTTTGCACGGTGCTGTATTTAATTTCGGCATCGTCGAGCGCGATGAGTTCTACCACTGCGGCGTGTAACTGGTTTTCATCCCGTTGTGGCGCTGTACACCCTTCTAAGTAACTTACGTAACTTCCTTTGTCAGCAACCACCAAGGTGCGTTCAAATTGCCCTGTACCAGCCTGATTAATCCTGAAATAAGTAGAAAGTTCCATAGGACACCTTACCCCTTTAGGGATATAGCAAAAAGAACCATCACTAAACACGGCTGAATTTAAGGCCGCATAAAAATTATCTTTTTTAGGCACCACCGTCCCGATGTATTTTCTTACTAATTCTGGGTGTTCTTGAATCGCTTCAGACATAGAGCAAAATATAATACCCTTTTCGGCTAAAGTTTTCTTAAATGTAGTAGTTACCGAAACTGAATCCATTACAACGTCTACAGCTACACCAGCCAATTTCTTTTGTTCATCAAGTGAAATACCTAGTTTTTTAAATGTATCTAATAGTTCAGGATCTACCTCATCTAAACTTTCGTACTTTGGCTTTTTATTGGGAGCCGAGTAATAAGAGATATTTTGAAAATCAGGCTTTTCATATTTCACATTTGCCCATTCTGGCTCTTCCATTTCTTGCCAAATTCTAAAGGCTTCTAATCGCCACTCGGTCATCCATTCTGGCTCCTCTTTCTTTTTTGAAATGGCGCGTACTACGTCCTCGTTTAGTCCTACTGGAAATGTATCAGACTCAATATCGGTGTAAAAACCATACTCATACTCTTTGGTTTTCAACTCTTCTCTTAAGTCGTCTTCGGTAAATTTATTCATTTAATCAAGTTTAAGGTTAACTCCGCTACTGGCATTTAGTCTCAAGCTTTTATTCTTTTGTAACACTAAAAACCGTTATTGCTTCATTAACTTTTATTTTCAAAATTTGAAATTTTTTATTTTTCTACTGTGCCCTAAGGCTGTTTGGTTGATAAAAAGCAAACCATTTTTACGGCTCTTAAATTTTGTCGTTATTACAAACCCGTATTAAGCTTTTTTTCGCAAATAATTAAAGCGAAAAAGACTCTCCGCAACCACAGGTGCGTTGCGCGTTGGGATTATTAAAAACAAATCCTCTGCCGTTAAGCCCACCACTATACTCTAAGGTGGTACCCAACAAGTACAAAAAACTTTTTTTATCTACGATTAGCTTTACGCCATTATCTTCAAAAATCTTATCCTCGTCTTGCTTAGTTTTATCAAATTTTAAGTCGTAAGAAAGACCAGAACACCCGCCGCTTTTTACTCCTACGCGCACAAAATCTTGTTGGGCATCAAAACCTTCTTCTGCCATTAATCCAGAAAGTTTTTGCCTAGCTTGTTCACTTACTTTTATCATCTCAATTTTATTTAAACTATATTGCCCACAAAGATACAATATAGCCTGCTTAATCCCATAGCGACTTCAGTTATTTTATTTATTTAGGCATAGGTTTAAATTATAAGGCATAATCCCTTTCTATTTTATATTATATCTACCATAAACACCTAAAAATAAATAGTTTACAAATAGCAAAAAGCAGCATAGGATTGAACAGCAAGTGCCAGGCATCCTTTTTAAATTTTAAATCTAGAATCGCTTCCGCGGAAGCGATAAATTTTTACTAATATGCCTCCTGTTAGTCATTATTCTACTAATTTTGCATTTTATAAATATTGGAAAATTCACTTATGTTTGAAGACAATTTACCCAAAACCAGCTTATCTGAATTAGGCGAATTTGGACTTATAGATCACCTTACTCGCTTTGTAAAAACCCACCAGCCAACCACCCATAAAGGCATTGGCGATGATGCAGCAGTGATTAATCACGAAAAAGAGCAAAGTGTTATCACCACCGATATGCTGATTGAAGGGGTTCATTTTGATTTGGCCTACACCCCATTGAAACACTTAGGCTACAAAGCCGTGATGGTAAATTTATCTGATGTGTATGCCATGAACGCTCAAGCCTCACAAATTACCGTTTCTATAGCGGTATCCAACCGTTTTCCTGTAGAGGCGCTTGAAGAATTATATGCTGGTATTACTTTAGCTTGCGACACTTATAAAGTTGATTTGATAGGCGGCGACACTACCTCATCACGAAGTGGTCTTGTAATTAGCATTACCGCGATTGGACAAGTGCAAACCGATAAAGTTACCTATAGAAGTGGAGCAAAACCGAATGACCTATTGGTAGTAACGGGTGATCTTGGCGCTGCATTTATGGGACTTAAAGTCTTAGAACGAGAAAATGAGGTGTTTAAAGTAAACCCTAACGCGCAACCCGATTTAGAACCTTATGCCTATCTTGTTGAACGCCAATTAAAGCCTGAAGCTAGAAAAGACATTCCTCAACTTCTAGAGGCGCTCAAAGTAAAACCTACCAGTATGATAGATATTAGCGATGGTCTTTCTTCTGAAATAATACATTTATGCAGAAATGCTAAGGTTGGAGCAAATTTGTTTGAAGAAAAAATTCCGTTAGACCCAGCTGTTATCTCGGTATGCGAAGAATTTAATATAGACAGTACAACCATTGCTTTGAGTGGTGGCGAAGATTATGAATTATTGTTTACCATAGATCAAAACGATTACGATAAGATTAAGGGCAACCCAAATTTAACCGTCATTGGCCATATGACCGAAGAAAAAGAAGGTATGCACTTAATAACTCGTGCGAACCAAAAAATACCTATTAAAGCAAGAGGATGGAATTCTTTTGAAGATGCAAATGATAAAGAATAAAACGTAAGCATTTATCCATTAAAAATCCCGCCAATAAGCGGGATTTTTAATGGATTTATTTTGATTTCATCAACTTTAATATAATCCACATGGAGAACGGAGTTATTAACAAAAAACCTCCCAAAAGTGCTAATAACCTCCAAAGCTGATCTTCATAATTTATTATTTGATTCAACAATTGCCATAAAACAATTGCATTTAAAAACACAACAGGGACTAGAATAGCGAGTAACCTTTTCTTCATTTAATATAAATTATTTAATGGTTTGATTTTAGACGTTTTATAACAGTGAAAGCTTTTTCAACCAGCGCATCATCTACCAAGGCTATAAATTCATTGGTGGTTGATACCACATCATAAACCGCAATACCGTTCCAGGCTAAATCCTTAAAAATTTGATAGTACAATCCGGTAATCTTATAATTATCTTGTGGTAGTTTTACGCTTATAGCGGATAATTTTGCCCGAAAATGCATTTGCCTTTCTCGTTTAAAATAACTACTCACTAAATCTTTCTGTGCACCAGAAATCATTAAATTACTCTCAGTTATACCTCGGGTAAACGCATAAAAAAGTTGCTCTCGATGGTTTATTTTATCGAGTAACTTTACTTGAGATGGAATTAAAGTGGCAGAATTCTCAAATGTATAAGCCACAATATCTGATTTTAAGGTTATATCCCCCAAAAGCCGTAGGCTATTTTTTATTTGCCCAGATTGATGAATATGCGGTGGGATAGGATATCTACGCAACGCCATCATAATAGCTCCGGTCTTTACAGGTTTTCTAAGCAAATCGCTAATTTTAGGCTGTAAATCACTTGCCAAAGCACTATAATTTACAATACCTCGAGCTAAAGCTTCTTCTAAAAAGTGTTGCCCTTTCACCACTTCTCCAACAGCCTGTGCTACGGTCTTCATAATGTTATATATTTAACAAACTGTGTAAAATTAGTCAATTTTTTATAAAAAAATGGAATGATTCAAATGTACTTATACATTTGAACTCAGATTAAACCAATATGAAAGTTTTAAAATTCGGTGGTACCTCTGTAAGCTGTGCAAATAACATTGCACAAATTGCCCATATAGCTCAAAGGCCAGGATCAAAATTTATGGTCTTTTCGGCATTGAGCGGCAGCACCAACCAGTTGACACTGTTTGCCGATTGCTTGGCGCAGGAAAATTTTAAAGCCACTAATGAGTTAATCGAACAAATTACGCATCACTTTAGAAAATTTAGTTGTGATCTATTGGAAAAGCATCCTGAGCAACTTCAGGTAGCCCTAGAATATGTTGATTTACTAGCTGCCTGGTTGGCAGGATGTTTCCAAAAGCCCTTCAGCGAAAGCTTAAAAAATGAGATTATTGCTCAAGGAGAATTGTTTTCTAGTCGATTAATAAGTTTGTATTTTAAATCACAACAAATTGAGCATATATACTTACCTGCTCTAGATTTTATGCGCACCGATAAAGACGGTGAACCCGATTATTTTTATATCAAGCAACAGCTTAAACAACATTGTATAGGTTACCCCAATAATCCTATATGGATTACCCAAGGTTTTATTTGTTTAGATGCCAAGGGTGAAATTGCCAATTTAGGTCGTGGCGGGAGCGATTATACCGCCACGATTATTGGTGCTTGTTTAGAAGCAGAAGAGGTTCAAATTTGGAGTGATATTGACGGCTTTCACAATAATGATCCTAGGTATGTAACGCCCACCAAACCACTAGCAGAATTATCTTTTGATGAGGCGGCTGAGCTGGCTTATTTTGGCGCAAAAATCCTGCATCCGGCAACGGTATTGCCTGTTAAAAACCTAGGCATACCTGTACGTTTAAAAAACACCATGCAACCAGAAGCGAAAGGGAGCTTAATCACACAAAAAACCTGTAAGACCGGGATCAAGGCCATTGCTGCCAAAGATGGCATTACCGTTATAAAAATAAAATCTGAACGCATGCTGCTGGCTCACGGATTTTTAAAAAAGGTTTTTGACATTTTTGAACGTTATCAAACATCCATAGATATGATAACTACTTCTGAAATTGCCATCTCGTTAACCATAGACAACGACACTTATTTAGAACCAATAACCCATGAGTTATCGGTGTTTTCTCGCGTTCAAATAGAACAAGAAATGAGTATTATTTGCTTAGTTGGTAATTCTATTGTTAATCATCCAGATACCTCAAGACTTTTTCAAATAATGCAAGATGTAAATTTACGTATGATTGCATACGGTGGCAGCAACAACAATATATCTTTATTGGTAAATACTTCAGCCAAAAAGGCAGTTTTAAATAAACTTAACCACTATGTGTTTCGCACCCCAAAAAAAGAACTGCCTGAATTGGTTGAATAACAAAATTCATATTCGGTTACCCTAAGTATTTATTTTGTTAAACCGAAAAAACCAGCTTTTAGGAGCTGGTTTTTTTAATTAATTCTTATTTTAAAAAATTGGAATTATATAAATCATTAGATTCCCTGGCCAAACACGGCGGCAAAAAAAAAAAAAAAACACAACTTAACAAAGTTTTAAGAAGAAAAAATTAATCTAATTTATTTGATTTTAATCGAATTTTTAAAAAACCCCAACAATTCTTCTTTAGCTTCTAAATGTGTCATATGTCCGCCTTTAAAGGTTATAAGTTGAGTTTGGGTTGCTTTGGCGAGTTGCCGTAAGCTTTCTAAAGGAACAATTTCATCTTCTTCACCTGCCAAGAATATTTTCTCTCCAGTAAAATTGTTCAAAATATGGGTTCTATCCTTTCTAGATTTCAGACCTTCTATGGCCGCTACAATGTTTTCTGCTGGCATTTGCTGCGCCTGTTCAACGAGCGTGTTGATGTGTTCTTGTGATTGCTCTCCACCTTCTTTTCCGAATAGATTAGTGATTGCCATCCGCACAAAAGCATTCTTGTTTTGCTTTACCAGGCGAATGGCTCGATTTCTATTGACAACACGTTCGGAGGAATCGGCTAGCGGTGTTGAATTTAAAAGCAACATTTTTTTTATCCTAAACGGAAATAATTCCGCGAAAGCCAGTGTAACATAACCTCCCATTGAATGTCCTAAAAAAGTAGCTTGTTTTATATTTAGTTGATTGAGCAAATGGTTAATTGATTGTGCCATCTCTTCCATAGTATGAATATAACCCAAGCGCTGCGAACTGCCATGCCCCAATAAATCTACACAAATAAAGCGCTTTTTTTTAGGCAATTCTGGCAGTATAGCCTCCCACATGCTGAGGTTTTCTAAAAAACCGTGTAAAAGTACAATTACCTCACCTCGCCCCGTGTCTGTATAGGCAATTTGTATATTTTTGTATTTGATGAAATTTTGCATAGCGCAAAAATACAATGTTCACTCCTTAAAAAGTCTAACTACTTATGAAAATTAGTCCGTACCTTTTATTTTTATTCATGCTTTGTACCGCCATTTCCCAGGCACAACTTAGCGAAAAACAAATTGATGATTTGGTTAAAAACACCTTAACAACTTTTGAAGTGCCTGGTATTTCTGTTGGTATTGTAAAAGACGGGAAGGTAGTTTATGCCAAAGGTCACGGTTTACGTTCATTACAATCTAAATTACCAATGAACGAGAAAACATTAGTGGGGGTTGCCTCTAACTCAAAAGGTTTTACTGCTTTTGCTCTGGCCATGCTGGTTGAAGATGGTTTGGTAAAATGGGATGACAAAGTGCGTGATCACCTGCCAGAATTCCGGTTACAAGATGCTTATGCCACCGAAAATATGCGCATTAAAGATTTACTCACCCATAATAGCGGTCTTGGTTTAGGAGCAGGAGATTTGATGTTTTTCCCTGAAGGAAATGACTTTAGCGCCCAAGAAATTGTAACCAATTTAAAACATATAACGCCAACTAGCTCTTTGAGAAGTGAGTTTGCTTATAACAATAATATGTATATTGTTGCCGGTGAAGTAATTGAACGTTTAAGCGGACTCAGTTGGGAGGAATTTATCGAGCAGCGTATTATGCAACCGGTAGGCATGAAAAACAGTAAGGCAGCCTACAATCGAGTAAGCGATAAAAGCAATAGTATAGCGGCGCATACCCGCACCGAAGGTAAAGTGATTCAAATACCGCACGACTGGAGCGAAACCGCCAATCCCGCAGGAGGAATTATGAGCAATATTCCCGATATGCTTACATGGGCTCAATTTTTAATGAATAATGCTCAAACCAAAAACGGCATACAATTGTTACCTGCCAAGCAATTGCACCAACTTTGGCAATTGCAAACTCCACTACCGGTAAGCCCAAAAAACGATTATAACACGCATTTTTTTGGCTATGCTTTAGGTTGGTTTGTTAAAGATGTTGCTGGCTATAAAGAAGTAACACATACCGGCGGTTTACTAGGAACCGTAACTCAATTTACCCTAATTCCAGAATTAGACCTTGGTATTGTGGTTCTCACCAATCAAATGAATGGTAATGCTTTTAAAACCATTACTAATACGATTAAAGATAGTTACCTAGGGTATAAAAATAGAGATTGGTTATCACGTTATGATAAGCAAAACCAAGATTGGCTAGCCAAAAATGATAGTATAAAACAAGCGGTTTACCATCAAGTGGATTTAGCCAAAGAAAATCCACAAATTATTACTCCAAAACAAATAATTGGAGAATACAAAGACAATTGGATGGGAACCTTTAAAATCTATCAAGATAAAGGTAAATTACGCATAGCTTCTTTTAGATCTTCTCAACTGGTGGGCGATTTATTACCTTATAACGCTACCACTTATGTTGCCAAGTGGGATAACAGAAGCTTTGATGCCGATGTTTTTGTGATTTTTAGTCTTGATGAAAACGCAATTGCCCAACAAGCGCGTATGCAATATATTGCTCCTATTACCGATTTTAGTTTCGACTTTGGCGACTTAAAGCTAAAGCGGATTAAAGACTAGGTCTTTTATGAACAAAAAAAAGGAAGCTCGTTGAGCTTCCTTTTTTTAAAAATTATAACCTCGAAAAGGCATTGCATTTATTTATTCATTAAATCTTCAATTTCATCAGCTTCAATAGGAATATCAGCCATTAAATTAAAGGGCTCTCCTTGTTCCTGAATAACCACATCATCTTCTAATCGAATACCAAAACCTTCATCGGGAATATAAATTCCTGGTTCTACAGTAAACACCATATTCGCTTTTAAGGGCTCATACAATAAACCATAATCGTGCGTGTCTAAACCGATATTATGTGAGGTACCGTGCATAAAATATTTTTTATACGCTGGCCATTCCGGGTTTTCATTTTGCACATCAGCTTTATCTAACAATTTCAAGTCAAGTAGTTCTGATGTCATCAACTTACCTACTTCTTTATGGTACTCGGTCCAATCTGCTCCTGGCACCAATAGTTGAGTGGCCAAATCTTTCACTTTATTAACCGAATTATACACCTCTTTTTGTCTTTTTGTAAATTTCCCTGAAACGGGAATAGTTCGAGACATATCGCTAGAGTAATTAGCATACTCTGCACCAACATCCAGCAAGATAAGTTCACCCGCCTTGCATTGCGCTTTATTTTCTATATAATGCAAAACATTAGCGTTGTTACCCGAAGCCACAATAGGCGTGTAGGCAAAGCCGCGTGAACGGTTACGCAAGAATTCGTGCATAAATTCTGCTTCTATTTCATATTCCCATACACCAGGTTTTACAAAGTCTAAAATACGTTTAAATCCTTTTTCGGTAATTTTACAAGCCGCTTGCATTACTTCTAACTCCAAGCTGTGTTTCACCGCACGCAGTCGCTGTAAAATGGGGTTACTTTTAGCTCTTTGATGAGCGGGGTAGGCTTCTGTTACCCATTTATTGAAACGCGCTTCTCTTGTTTCGGTTTCTACATTGGCACGGTAATGTTCATTGGTATTGATGTAAATGGTATCGCATTGAGCCATTAATTCGTGAAAAACTTTCTTAAAATCTTTTAACCAGTAAACGGTTTTCACTCCAGAAGCTTCAAGCGCTTTTTCCTTGTCTAATTTCTCCCCCTCCCAAACGGCGATATGCTCATTGGTTTCGGTAAGAAAAAGTATTTCTCTATGCTCTGGTTTTGGTGCATCGGGGAAAAGCACTAAAATACTCTGGTCTTGATCTACCCCACTTAGATAAAAAATGTTTTTATCTTGCTGAAAAGGCATGGTGCTATCTGCCCCTGTTGGATAAATATCATTGGAGTTAAAAACAGCCAAACTAGAAGGACGCATTTGCGCCATAAAGTTCTTTCTGTTTTCAATAAATAAGTCGTTGTTTATAGCTTGATATCTCATAAAACTTGAATTTTTTCAAAAATAAGCAATCTATAAAACAATAAAGACCGCTTGTTCAAAATTTAATATTTTAAAAAAATTAGCATAGTATTAACATTTTTATTACATTTAAAAATTCATATTCAATAGTGTTATTCTGAAAAAGCAAAAAGCAAAAAGCAAAGGGCTATCCAAGTTTGCTGCACTCGTATGTAATTTTAAAGGTTTTTAATCTTTTCCACACTTAAGGTGGAAAGATAGGCACAAAACAACCACCTTAAAAAACAAGCCTATAACAGATTATTAACGATTAAAATTAATACAAATGAGCAAACATAACTTATATATAACACTTTGTTTTTCTATCCTATTTTTACATTCTTGCGAAAAGGAGGTGGTAGAAGAAAACAAAACATCAGAAACCTTAAATTATAAACCCGAATCAACTACGAGTGTATATGCTATAAATATAGATTATGGCTATTGTTTGGACCGAAAAAGGCACGTAAAATATTTTCAACCTGTTCACGGTGAAAAAAGAATAAAAACCACCGTTAAATTTAGAGGTGATACTCCATTTGGAAATGCAAAAGTGAAGGCGAAAACAAAGCATTATAATGATGCATGGCTAGTAGGTTGGATTTCCGGACCTTCTCAAATTTATGCTAAAGTAGCTGCTATCGGCGGCTTAGATTGCGGTCAAGGTTTTTACCCTTCATCAAGAACTTCTTCTGGTTATAGAACCAAAGTAAAAGCGCAATGGCTTCCGCAACATTTTAATTTCGACGGACAAAAAGAACCTAAAATTGTACATAATCACGTATTTGGGGTACATAAACGATACGATTACATTAAAACTTTAGATTTCTATGATGGCGAAGTACAATAATAAGTTAAATATGGCAAGTTTAGTGCTTGCCATATTTTCTCTCTCTTTAAGTTTTGGGCAACAAAAAGAAAATTTTTATCAAGGGCATATCGCAGAAAAAATTTTTAAGAAATACCAAAAAATTGGTCTACACACTGGTATTAGTAGCCTTTATGTAGACAATGAACCAAATGGAATGCTTTTAGAATTTGAAAAGCCACGCACTTTTGAAATTGGATTAACGTATAATTTTTTACAATACGAAAAATTAAACTTTTCGGTTAGTGCCATTTATCGAACTTACAACTTAACAAATTATAGTAATTTAAAAAAAGAAGATTCTGGCTATCCAATAGACATTGCCGGATGGCTAAAAATAGGACCGTATTTTGAATACAAATTGAATACAGAAGTGCAATATTATTTTAATCTTTTCAATATCACTATCGTTAATATTAGTGTAGGACCCGAACTTACCTTAGCCCGAAAAATTTATGGAACAACAATAGCAATTACAGATGATGAACGAGCAGTGGGATATACCTCGGTAAGCGATTATAATGCAACAACATTTTTTGGAGCCAACCTCTCTTTGGGTTTTAACATTAAAACAAAACCTTTATTATTACAACCTTTTATTACCTATCATTACCAACCTAAAAATTTATTTACTAAGGTTGTGACTACTGAAAATTTAAGGGTTTCTGAAAACACAGTCACAAAACACCATGTAACTGGAAATTATATCTTATTTGGTCTTAAAATTATACCGAGTAGGGATCTTTTTTGATAAATAAGTCAAATATCATCAAGTATTATTGCAATAAAAATAGAAACAAAACGAAATGCTTTGTTAATATTTATTCTAAATAAGAAGCTTGTTCTTTAGAAACTTTGTAAATGATATAGGATAGCTTATTTTTGTGCTAAATTCATAAAAAAAATCATTACAACCAATGGGTGGATTATTAAAATCGTCTGTAGCAAAAAAATTTGCTATGGCTCTGTCAGGTTTATTCCTAGTTCTATTTTTACTACAACATTTTACCATAAACTTTATATCGGTTATCAGCCCCGATGTATTCAATGAGATATCTCATTTTATGGGTACTAATTTTTTAGTGCAAGCCATCTTGCAACCCATCTTAATTTTTGGGGTGATTTTTCATTTTATTATGGGGTTTGTGCTTGAAATTCAAAACCGAAATGCTAGAAGCATAGGTTATGCCAATTATAAGGGCTCTGCTAATTCTAGCTGGATGTCTAGAAACATGATTTTTTCTGGAGCGGTTATCTTAGCCTTTTTAGGCTTGCATTTTTACGATTTTTGGTTCCCAGAAATTATGCACAAGTATATTGAAAGTCACCCAGAAGACCCAACACGCTATTATGAAGAAACCATCGCTAAATTTGAGAATCCTATACGCGTAGGTGTTTATGTGATTTCATTTGTTTTCTTAATGCTTCACTTATTGCATGGTTTTGCTTCTTCATTTCAATCGGTTGGATTTAACAACAAATATTCAAAAGGCTTGCAAGGTTTCACAAAAGCCTTCGCAATCTTAATCCCATTAGGGTTTATTTTTATAGCCGTTTATCACTATATTAATCACTTGTAATACGAAAGATTTATGTCAGTTTTAGATTCAAAAATACCATCAGGACCATTAGCCGATAAATGGACAAAACATAAAAA
The DNA here is from genome assembly GCF_042684705.1 of Mesonia sediminis. NCBI lineage: Bacteria > Pseudomonadati > Bacteroidota > Flavobacteriia > Flavobacteriales > Flavobacteriaceae > Mesonia > Mesonia sediminis. The sequence continues at coordinate 406,908 of NZ_JBHULZ010000041.1, read as the reverse complement.
CGAAATAAACTTAGTAAACCCAGCCAACAAAAGAAACATAGATGTGATTGTAGTTGGTACTGGTCTTGCCGGCGGTAGTGCAGCTGCTACCCTTGCCGAACTAGGATATAATGTAAAGACTTTCTGCTACCAAGATTCACCGCGAAGAGCACACTCAATTGCAGCGCAAGGCGGGATAAATGCTTCAAAAAACTACCAGGGTGATGGCGATTCTGATTATCGTTTATTTTATGACACGGTAAAAGGAGGTGACTATCGTTCACGAGAAGCCAACGTATATCGCTTAGCCGAGGTATCGGGTAATATCATCGACCAATGTGTGGCACAAGGAGTTCCTTTTGCAAGAGAATATGGCGGATTATTAGACAACCGCTCATTTGGAGGGGTACTGGTTTCGCGTACTTTCTACGCCAAAGGTCAAACGGGGCAGCAACTTTTATTAGGAGCTTACTCGGCGATGAACAGGCAAATCAATCGAGGGAAGATTCAATCTTTTACCCGTCATGAGATGATGGATTTAGTTTTGGTTGACGGCAAAGCGAGAGGAATTATTGCTCGAGATATGGTAACTGGAGAAATTCAAAGACATTCTGCACACGCTGTAGTCTTAGCTTCAGGGGGTTACGGTAATGTTTTCTTCTTATCGACTAATGCAATGGGAAGTAACGTGATGGCAGCCTGGAGAGCACATAAGCGCGGTGCTTATTTTGCCAACCCTTGTTATACCCAAATTCACCCTACTTGTATACCCGTATCGGGAGACCACCAGTCTAAGCTTACGCTGATGTCTGAGTCTTTACGAAACGATGGACGTATTTGGGTGCCCAAAAAGAAAGAAGATGCTATAGCTATTCGCGAAGGCCGACTAAAACCAACTGATTTAAGTGAAGAAGAACGCGATTATTATTTGGAGCGCAGATACCCTGCATTTGGTAACTTAGTACCACGAGATGTAGCTTCAAGAGCAGCAAAAGAGCGTTGCGATGCTGGGTTTGGAGTAAATAAAACAGGTGAGGCTGTATTCTTAGATTTTGCAAGTGCAATCGAGCGTTATGGTAAGGAAAAAGCTTTTACCTCGGGTCATAAAAATGCTTCAAAAGAAGAAATTACTCGTTTAGGAAAAGAAGTTGTCGAAGCAAAATATGGTAACCTTTTCCAGATGTATCAAAAAATTGTTGATCAAAATCCGTATGAAACACCTATGATGATTTATCCTGCGGTACATTATACAATGGGTGGTTTATGGGTTGATTATAATTTACAAACCACTATTCCTGGTTGTTATGCTGCAGGAGAGGCCAATTTCTCTGATCACGGTGCAAACCGATTGGGAGCTTCGGCCCTTATGCAAGGTTTAGCCGATGGATATTTTGTTCTGCCTTACACCATTGGAGATTATTTATCTAATGACATTAGAACAGGAGCTATCTCAACAGATTTACCAGAGTTTGCCGAAGCCGAAAAAAATGTAAAAGATAAAATTGATCGTTTGATGAAAGCCAGTGGCAAACACTCAGTAGATCATTACCACAAGAAATTAGGTAAAATTATGTGGAACAAATGTGGTATGGCTAGAAACGCTCAAGGCTTACAAGAGGCTTTAGAAGAAATTAAAGCTTTACGTGAAGATTTTTGGAAGAATGTAAAGGTGACTGGAAAGGCTGAAACCAAAAATGCAGAACTTGAAAAAGCGGGAAGAGTGGCAGATTTTCTTGAGTTAGGTGAACTGTTTGCTAAAGATGCTCTACACAGAAATGAGTCTTGTGGAGGCCACTTTAGAGAAGAGTATCAAACCGAAGAAGGGGAAGCATTACGAGATGATGAGAACTTTAAATATGTTGCCGCTTGGGAATATACCGGCGATCCGCGCGAAGCCAAATTGCACAAAGAAGATTTAGTATTTGATAATATCGAATTAAAAACAAGGAGTTATAAATAATTTGAGAAATTGAAAAGCAGCTCGCCTCACTAGCGAAACTTTTAAATTTTTCAATCTTCAAATTAGGATTATGAAACTTACACTTAAAATATGGCGCCAAGACGGTGCTAACACCAAAGGAAAAATGGTCGACTATCCCATTGATGGTATAGAAGGAGATATGTCTTTTCTAGAAATGCTAGATGTATTGAATGAAGAATTAGTGGCCAAAGGAGAAGAACCAGTAGAGTTTGATCACGATTGCCGAGAAGGTATTTGCGGATCTTGTTCGCTACAAATTAACGGAGAGCCTCACGGTCCAGACCGTTTAATTACTACTTGTCAATTACACATGCGCTCTTTTAATGATGGAGATACCATTACCATAGAGCCTTTTAGAGCCAATGCATTTCCTGTAATTAAAGATTTAATTGTAGACAGAACAGCTTTCGACCGCATTCAGCAAGCAGGCGGTTACGTATCGGTAAACACATCGGGGAACACAATAGATGCTAATTCTATTCCGGTAAATAAGCATAACGCTGATGATTCTTTTAATGCAGCCACTTGTATAGGCTGTGGGGCCTGTGTAGCAGCTTGTAAAAATGCAAGTGCAATGCTTTTCACTTCTGCTAAAGTTTCTCAATACGCCTTATTACCACAAGGTCGTGTAGAAGCAGTAGACCGTGTTCAAGCTATGGTACGCCAAATGGATGAAGAAGGTTTTGGAAATTGCTCGAATACAGGTGCATGTGAACTTGAATGCCCTAAAGGTATTTCTCTCGAAAATATCGCACGTATGAATCGTGAATACCTTAGTGCAAATGCTAAAGGTTAGGAATTAACTTTACTTATAATCATTAAAAAATCCTTTTCATTGAAAAGGATTTTTTTTTAAGTTCACAAAGAATTACAAGTTTCGCAATCCTTCGAGCATCGCTTTCGTCATTTTACCTAAATCAAATTGGTGTTTCCATCCCCAGTCTTTTTGCGCCTGGCTATCATCAATACTTGAAGGCCAAGAATCGGCTATAGCCTGCCTAAAATCTGGCGCGTAATCTATTTTAAAGTTAGGAATATGCTTTTTAATGCTTTCGGCAATTTCTTTAGGCGTAAAACTAATACCACCCAAGTTATAAGAGGATTTGATGCTTAAAGATTCCTTATCAGCATCCATTAAACGTATAGTTGCCTCAATGGCATCATCCATAAACATCATAGGTAAAGCAGTATCTTCACTTAAAAAACTGGTGTAAGATTGTTTGTTTAAAGCTTCGTGAAAAATCTCTACTGCATAATCAGTTGTTCCACCACCCGGAGCGGTTTTATAGCTGATTAAGCCAGGGTACCGAATGCTTCGTACATCTACACCATATTTTTCGTGATAATATTCGCACCAGCGCTCTCCTGTTTGCTTGCTAATTCCGTAAACAGTAGTAGGCTCCATTACCGTTGTTTGTGGCGTGTTTAGCTTTGGTGTAGTAGGTCCAAACACAGCAATACTTGAGGGCCAAAATAATTTGCTAATCTTTTTGTCTTTGGCTAGGTTTAAAACATTAAAAAGAGAATTCATATTCAACTCCCAACCGCGCATGGGGAATTTTTCGGCGGTAGCACTTAGCATTGCGGCCATCAAATAAACCTCATCAATTTCATAATGCATGACAATATCTTCAATTGCCTTATAATTGGTCGCATCTAAAATTTCAAAAGGGCCAGTTTGCATCAGTTGTTCGTTGCCTTCTCTAATATCACTGGCAACTACATTTTCATTCCCAAATTTCTCTCTCAAAGTAAGGGTTAACTCTGTTCCTATCTGCCCGCAGGCTCCGATAATTAATATTTTATTTCCCATTCAGTCATTTATTTATGAGGCTTTAATAGCACCTCAAAAAAACGATTTTTTAAGCGCATTACAAAACTTTCCTACACGTAAATTGACTCCCAAAAAAGATTATTCTTTTAAAAAATTGTATCTTTCGCACCTAAAAACTCTTATATGAAAAGGATTTTTTCCCTGCCTTTCTTGATCATCTTTTCAGTTTTAATAGGTGTGATTTCATGCCAAAATAAATCTGAAAAAGCCACAGAGAATTCTTTCCTAGAAAACCAAACTAGCATTTTACAAAAAGATATTGTTTTACCCACTTCAGTCCAATTACAACTGAGCCAAAAAACACAAGATATTGCCAATACATGGGCCGATTATAAGACCTTTGAAAATGAGCTTGATAATTTAAAATCATCGCATTACCAAGATTTGGTAGAAAACGCCTCCAATCTAGCCAAAATAACCAAACAATTAAACGACAGTATACCTCCTGTTTTTAACGAAAATGCAATAGCCGCAAGGTTAAATGTTCTTTATACCCATACCAAAATGTTAGAGCAAGTGAGTCAGCGCCAAGTGAAAGACACCACTTTATTGAAAAACAATTTAGAAAAGGTCATCATCGCTTTCAACAATTTAAAGGTACAACTCAATGAAGTTTTTTTACCGAGCATAGAAGAATTTGAAGCAGAACTTCTAGAATCTATAAAATCTGAAGATTCTGTAGCAACAAAAGAATAATGACCTGTAAATAAGAAAACAAATGAATAAGCTTTGTCTTTTTTTTCTCCTTATCGGATTTTTTTCAGTAGCTGGAAGAGCACAAGTAAAAGATTCTACCAAAGCAGCTTTAAATAATTTTATAGATGCTTGGCACTTGGCTGCAGCAAATGCTCAATTTGACAGTTATTTTGATAAAATGCATAAAGAGGCCACCTTCATTGGTACACAAGCCGATGAGATTTGGGACAAGCAAGCTTTTATGCGCTATGCCGCACCGCATTTTCGCACAGGAAAAGCTTGGCACTTTGAAGCTTTTAACAGAAAAATAAATGGAAACCAAAATACATATTGGTTTCACGAACTTTTAAAGACAGCTATGGGAGTTTGCCGTGGCTCTGGCGTTATCATAAAAACCGAAGATGGTTTTTTAATAAAGCAGTATGTTCTTTCATACACCATACCCAATGCTTTGGGTAAACAAGTTGTTTTATTTAAAAAAGAAAAAGACAGCATTTTTTTAAAAGAAAACTTTAAAAAGTCTGTAACAAATCTAGAAACCAATAACTAATAGATAAAGATCAATAACAACAATACTAATGAAAACAAGATTAAAACCCCATTTGTTGGTTTTAGCTGGTGGTTTAGCATTATTTTCTTGCAAAGAAAATACTCAACAACTAGCACAATCGACAGAAAATGCCACACCCGGTATCGAATTGCAATATATGGATACCTTGGTAAGCCCAAAAGATAACTTTTATCAATATGTAAACGGAACTTGGCTACGAGAAACTAAAATCCCGGAGGACAGAACTTCTTGGGGAGGTTTCCAAGTATTAAGGCAAAGTACAGACAACGATGTATTGGCAATAATCGACAAAGCGATTGAAAACGAAACCTATACTCCAGACACCGATCAAGCTAAGGCTCTATTTTTGTTTAAATCTAAACTAGACACCCTTGCACGAAATGAGGCTGGTATTACTCCTATTGAGCCAGTACTTGAGCAAATAGAGAAGATACAAAGCATTGCAGAATTACAAGAAGTATTAGCAAAGAATCCTACAGCAGTTTCGGCTCCATTTTTTAGTTTAGGAGCTTATGCCAACCCTTCAAATTCAAATATTAATGCTGCCTATCTCGCCCCTGATGGTCTTGGTTTACCCGATAGAGATTATTACGTCAAAGATGATGCAGACTCAAAAGCTATTCGAGAAGATTACAAAGCCTATATTGCTAAAATGTTAGTTATGATAGGTGAGGACGAAGAAAGCGCTAAAGCTCAAGCAGAAACTATTTTAGCTTGGGAAACCAAACTCGCCGAGCCTAGATTAGATAAGGTACAAAGCCGCGACTTTAGAAACTTTAACAATCCCACCTCAATAGAGGAATTGCAGCAAATGGTTCCGGCTATAGATTGGAGAAAATACTTTACAGAACTTGGAGTTGAAAAAGAATTAGACACTGTACTGGTTATGCAACCTAAATACATGGCTACCGTACAACAAGTATTACAACCAGAAAACCTAAAAGAAATTAAAACCTTAATGCGTTGGGCAACTCTAAACAATGCTTCTAGTCAATTAAGTACAGATTTAGAGCAAGCCAGCTGGGAGTTTTACAGCAAACGTTTAAATGGTGCTCAGAAAATGAGACCTGCTAGAGAGCGTGCTTTAGCGACTGTAAATAACGCTATCGGCGAAGCCCTAGGCCAATTGTATGTAGATGAAAAGTTTCCGCCAGAAGCAAAAGCAAAGGCTAAAGAAATGATAGACAACGTAATTACAGCCTACCAAGACCGAATTGAGCAATTAGACTGGATGAGTGCAGAAACCAAGAAGAAAGCTATTGAGAAGCTAGACAAATTTACGGTTAAAATCGGATATCCAGATCAGTGGGAAGATTACTCTGATTTAAACGTAACACAAGACAATAGTTACTATGCCAATATGCAAGCCATATCTCAATGGGCTATGCAAGATAATTTGGCCGAAATTTATGAGCCTGTAGACAAAAGTAAATGGGGAATGTCTCCTCAAACAGTGAATGCTTACTTTAACCCTATGTTTAACGAAATTGTATTTCCTGCGGCGATTTTACAACCCCCATTTTATAATTACAAAGCAGATGCTGCAGTAAATTATGGTGGAATCGGGGCAGTAATAGGTCATGAAATTTCACATGCTTTTGATGACAGTGGTGCACGCTTTGACGCCGAAGGAAATTTAAACAACTGGTGGACAGATAAAGATTTAGAAGAATTCACAAAGCGAGGAAACCAATTGGCCGAACAATACAGCGCAATCGAAGTTTTAGACAGCGTATATATCAACGGTAAATTTACGTTAGGTGAAAACATTGGCGACCTAGGCGGCGTTTTAGGAGCTTATGACGGATTACAACGCCACTTTAAAGAGCATGGTAGACCCGAGAATATCGATGGATTTACTCCCGAACAACGCTTTTTCTTATCCTGGGCTACTGTTTGGAGAACCAAATCTCGTGAAGAAGCCTTACGTTCACAAATAAAGACAGATCCGCATTCTCCAGGGCAATATAGAGCTTACGTACCTTTGCAAAATGTTGATGCATTTTACGAAGCATTCGACATAAAAGAAGGCGATTCTATGTATGTTGCTCCATCAAATCGCGTGAGAATCTGGTAAAAAAGATCTCCTAACAGCTATTATAATAAAATGGGTGGTTTGAAAATCAAACCACCCATTTTATTTATTAGTAACTAAATTAAGCCTAAGGTTGTTGTAAGAAATCAATTTCTAATATGCGTCTTGTCTCTTCTGATGAAACGTATTTACCTGCAGAAACTGCTGAACTGCTAAAGCGGGGAGACGTTAACCGCAACTCTTTGGCTTTAGCATTATAATATTGCTCCTTACTCGGGTGTGAAGGAAAAACACCGTGAAATATTTGTGCCTCCACTTGTTTCTCTAAACAGGCTATAAGCAGTCTTATGCAGTCTTGTTGCTGAATCAAGTTGACTGGTGCTTGACCATTTAGCAAATCTTTTCTTCCTGCTAAAAAATGAATAGGATGGCGGTCGGGACCGATTAGCCCTCCAAAACGAATAATTTTAGTATCAAAAGCCGTTTGCCCCAATAATAACTCTTCAGCCCGAATTAACTCCAACCCATTTCTGCTTGTGGCGTTAGGGATTGATGTTTCTGTATAACTACTGGGTGGTGAGGTATCCAGAAATACGCTGATAGAGCTTACAAAAAAAATACGCTTTAAATGTGCCTGTTTAAGCATAGGAATAAGCAGCCTTAATTTACTCACGAAGCTATTGTTTGGGTTTTTTCGCAAGCCTGGAGGCACATCTATAATTAGACAATTAATGTCCTGTAAAAACTCATCTACCTCGCCTATAATCGAATCTTCGGTAAGTTTCACAACGTGAGCTGAAATACCAATATCTCGCAGCTTATTTATTTTACTTTTTCGAGTAGTTGTACCTTTTACTCGATAACCCAATCGCAAAAGTTCTTTGGCCAAGGGAAGGCCTAACCAGCCACAACCTAATATTCCTATTACCGGTTTTTCTTTCATTTTTGTTTATTTTTAAACTCTAAATACTCTTTGTCTTTGCGTTTAAAATCAAAAAAAGCTACCAAACAACCAAAAAGGCTATGGGTTAGCAAAAAAAAGAACCAACGCAATGCATTGAGTTCACTCATTTGAAAATTAGCATTTACCAATTCAATAAAAGTGGATACTGGAAGGGCAAAGATCAAAAATCCGTAAAGAAAAACATAGTATCTGGGCGACTGTCGCTTTTTCTCCCATTGCGCTATTCGTTTCTTAAAATCCTTTGACATAAGTTTATTTTAATTCTATAATTTGTTGGGTTATGATGGCATCATTTAAAATAAAAGGCTTTGGCATTTGGTCTGTACTTCGTGGTTTAATCGTAAATTTTTGCTGACTTAACAGGTTATTACTAGCCTCAAACAGCGTTAATTGAGCCGCCTTGTCTTTGGGTAATTCAATTTCTATTCGCAACGTGTCGTTATCTACCAAATAGTAGGTTAATAAAGACTCTCGTTTATTTTTATAGTACGCTAAAGCGGAATTTTTAATCGTTTTTTCATTTATTTTAAGACTTAAAACCTCAAGATCTTTAGGCTTAGTAATCTCAATTCGATTAAGGTCACGCTGAGGTGTAATAGTTAGTTTATATCTTGTACTGATTGAATTTGAATCTTTACTTTTTATGCTTACTTGGGCGGGTTTAAATGGGAGAATGGGCGCTTGTTTTTCAAAAGTAAAAGGCATTTGGTATTTACTATCAAACAAACTGGCTTTTTGTATGCGATCTTGAGCATCAAAAATTTGCTGAGTAAAACTATCAAGATGCTCGTCATAACTGTACCAGTTAGCCTGATTTTCATTTACATCAAAAACATAAAGCAAACTATTGGGTTTAGGTCGTAGTTCATTAAAGTCACTTTTTAAGTGAATAACAATTATAGCCAACAATCCGATAAAAATAAAAGCAAAACCTACCGGTTTTTTATACTCTAATTCTAACCACGAAGCTTGCAACCCGACAAAGATAAAATATATAAGTAAGGCACTTACAGGCAGCACATTTAACCCTAATCCGACTGGAAAAAATTGAACTAAAGGCGCAAAAATTAAAAGTGAAGGAAGGCCAAAAAGAGCTAAGAGAAATAGGTTTTTAATTTGAAAAAGACGCAAACCGAAGGCTGCCAAAGCAAAGTAAAATGCAAAAATAAAATAAAACGCTCCGGGTAATATAAAAGCTATTAAAGTACAAATCAATAAAATCAACACAATTCCTGGTAAAAGTGTGCTGGTGCGCTGATTAAAATTTGAGCTTTTTTTAGGATAAGATAAAAAATGAGCTAAAGCCAAACTCAGGGCACTAATAGCCAAAATATACCAATGTCCATTATAAGTAAAACCGTTTAAATTTTCTTGAACACTGGGGTAAATTAGTTTAGAAACAAACCATATGAGCCAAGAAAAACCTAGACCTAATATCAAAAAAAGTAGTAAGCTCTTGAATGATTTTGCTACCTCTGCAAAAGAAATTAATTTTTGCCTAAATCCGTAAAGGCATAAGGCGATTAATACTATCCAACCCAAAATTAATAAGGGTAAAATATAAGCAAATGGAAAGTAAACCATATCAACAACAGGAAGATCAAAGTAAACCATATCTTCCTCACTTGGTAATGTCGCCAAGTCAATCTCTGCAAAGTGCGGTAAAAGTTGTTCCAAATAACTAGCTTGATGCAACAAAGAAGTATCATCTAAATTCTTTGCCGTGTCATTTGCCGTGTGATAATCAAAATGATCATCAATAAAAGCAAAGAAAAAACTAGGTATATCTTTTTGTTCTCTAAAAACAGTTGCATCAGTATCGTTGGGTAGTTTTTTATAAACACTATACATTAGTGAGTTTGCTAATGGGTATTTTGTTTTAGCCTTTGAGAACTCACTTATTAAAGTTTTGTTACCACTATTACTTTCTATTATAGTATTTGAGGGACCCCCGCTTCCTCTAGCTTCAAAATTAAGCACTAGCCCAATCTCATCTGCCCAAGGATGATCATCAACAAATAGGGCAGCTCCGTTTAAGCCTACCTCTTCTGCATCGGTAAATAAAATAATGATATCATTTTTAGGCTTATTTTCTTGAGCCAAAAAATTCCTCAAAACCTCTAAAATTGTTGCTACTCCAGATGCGGCATCACTAGCGCCAAATGAAGAGTGCACGGCACTATCATAGTGCGTCATAACTAGAAGAGCCTTTCTATCTGGTTCACTACCCTCTATTCGAGTAATTATATTTTCTGGAGCCGTAAACTGACCAACTTCATTTAAGGTATAATCTTTTTGTGTATGAACACTTAGACCTAAAGATTGTAATTGCTCTACTATATATTTTTTTACTTGACCGTGGTAAGAAGTTCCGATACTATGCGGCTCTTTAGCAATTATCTTTATATGTTGTTTAGCCTTCTCTAAATCGAAATGCTCTAGCTGACTATCATTTTTTGGAGTAAGGCTATAAAAACTATAAAAACAAACTCCAACAAAGAGTAAGTATACCAACAGGCTGCTGATTTTATTTTTCATATCAAGAGTTGTTTTTTACCAAAGCAAAATAATCATTTTCAAGAGGCAAATAACCTTGATCATAGACAAAATAATAAACCGTTCCTTTCTTTGTAGTATAAATACTAGTAAAATAAGTAAAATCGAAGCCTAAGTTTTCTAGTTTCTGCTTGGTGGTTTTAGATTTCTTTTCGGGATTTAAGCGCTGTAGTATTCGGTAGTTCTTACGTAACCTATTGTTTACATTACGCATAAGGTTATTAGCGTCTTTATTAAGCCGATTATTATAGGCGTTTCTGCAGTAATCACCACAAAATTTTTTATCTGCGCGGCCGCGCATTGCCTCACCACACTCTACACATTGTTTTTGCATAGTTTAAATATACTAATTTTTAAAGCAAAAACAACGCATAAAAAAAGCACCATAAAAATGGTGCTTTAAGAAAACTTAAAATAATAAATATTATTCAATCACGCGAACTTCTGTCGCAGTCATTCCTTTTCTTCCTTCACTTTCAACGTACTCTACACGGTCCCCTTCGTTCAAAGAGTCACCTTCTAAACCAGTTACGTGCACAAAGATATCTCTACCTGTATCTTCGTTTGTAATAAAACCATAACCTTTTGATTCGTTGAAAAATTTAACTGTACCTTCCATTGTAAAAATAAAATAATTAATAATGCACAAAAGTACAATATAAATTGAGAAACCAATTTTTTTAATCCAAATTATTTTCTTCTTTTTTATAGAATTTTAAATCATCAACCCTTTTTTCTTTCATTTTTTTAATATTTTCAGGGGTTAGCATATAATCTTTTAGACTCCTACTTTTTGATCTTTGGTACAAAAAAAGTGGCATTACAATAAATATTCCTAAAACTAGCGAAGAACCTATTAGAACATTTGCCAATTTTTCATTTATTTCATTTTGCTGCATAATTAAGCCTGCTGCTAAGCCCGAAACCATTAAAATAAATAAGAGTTTAATTGCTGTTTTCATTGGATTATTAATAAGTGATTAATTTTCGGCGGTAAGCCGTTAAGAGTTTAGATTTAGAAACAAATCCTATATACTTTCCTTGTTTAAGAACAGGAAGATTCCACGCAGCACTGTTTTGAAATTTCAACATAATTTGTTGCATATGATCTTGCTCATAGTCTATAAAATCTGGCGGGTCGTGCATCAAAAATTCAACTAAGACAGATTCATATTTGTCTTGATCAAACATAATGTCTCTAATATCATCTAGTGTAATTACACCTATCAATTTTTCATCCTCATCGACCACTGGATACAAGTTTCTTTTTGACTTTACCACTGCTTTAAATAGCATATCTTTTAAGGTCATCCCAGGTTTTAAGATAATGAAATTAGTTTCTATAATCGAATCCAAATTCAATAAAGTTAAAACCGATTGATCTTTATCTAAAGTTAGCAGTGCGTTCTTTTCTTTTAGTTCTTTAGTGTAAATATTACTTTCTTGATAAGATTTTGAAATCATAAAGGCGGTACCCACAACAAGCATCAAGGGTATAAATAATTGATAACCGCCAGTGACTTCGGCTATTAAAAACATTGCTGTTAAGGGTGCTTGCAAGACCCCTGCCATAAGTCCGGCCATACCCAACATAGCAAAATTATTGCTAGGTAAGATAAAACCTAATTGTTTGCAGAAATTAACGTAAAAACTACCCAAAACCGTTCCTAAAAACAATACGGGAGCAAAGACTCCTCCTACCCCTCCACCACTTAAGGTTACGGCGGTTGCTAATGGTTTTAAGAATATCAAACCTGCCATTAAACTTAATACCACCCAAGTAGACTGTTGGTCTGGAAAAAGAAAGCTGTCTAAAGCCGTTTCATAATCCTGACTAATGATATTATTCATAAACTCAAAACCTTCACCATATAAAGGTGGAACCAAATAGGTTAAAACGCCCAAAATTATACCGGCTAGGATAACGCGAAATATTGGTTTTTGTACTTTACGGAATTGATTCTCGGTTTTAAAATAAACCATTGTAAAATAGATGGAAACCATTCCGGCAAAAAGGCCTAAAAAAATATAAAAAAGTAAGTTGCTTATTTCAAAATGTTGAATCTCATTGAGGTTTACGATATACTGCTCTCCTATGAGTAGCAATCTTGTAAGAACCGCCGAAACCGATGCAATAAGTAAGGGTAACATAGAAGTAAAGGTTAATTCTAGACTAAAAACTTCAAGAGCAAATAGAATAGCCGCAATAGGGGCTTTAAAAATAGCCGAAAGGGACCCGGCTGCGGCACACACCAACAAAAGTTTTCTGGTTTGAGCTTTCATATGAAAAAGGTCACTTATACCAGAACCAAAAGCAGCTCCCGTTGCGACAGATGGGCCCTCTAACCCCACAGAACCACCAAAACCTACTGTTAACGGTGCGGTAATTAAAGAAGTAAATAAATTAGATCGATTTACTTTACCCTCCTTTTTGCTCATAGCAAACAAAGCCATGGGTATTCCGTGCGCTACTTTGGTCTTGATTACTATTTTTTTTACTAAAAAGGTAAGTAAAAGACCTATCAAAGGAAAAATAAAATACCAATAACGATGGTAACTAGCCACTACTCCATACTCAAAGATTGCAGATATAAAATGCGTTAAATTCTTAAGTATTACAGCAGAAAACCCTGCCGCCAAACCAACCAGTATAGCCAAGAAATTGATAAAATTCTTATCTGAAATATTTTTATATCGCCATTTTAAAAAGCGCTTAAAGAATTTCTTATTACTTGGCATGGTTTAAACAATTTAACGCCTTACCTAAAATAGCAAAAAAAACCTGCTTTCGCAGGATTTTTTTTATAGGGTTATTTTTAGGTTTAACTCTTTTAGTTGTTCTTCATCTAAGGGCGCTGGGGCATCTATCATTACATCTCGGCCAGCATTGTTTTTAGGAAAAGCGATAAAGTCTCTTATACTTTCTTGTCCACCTAGAATAGCCACCAATCGATCTAAGCCAAAAGCTAGACCACCATGCGGTGGCGCTCCGTACTGAAAAGCATCCATTAAAAACCCAAATTGTGCCTGAGCTTCTTCGGGGCTAAAACCTAAGTAGTCAAACATTTTAGATTGTGTTTCTTTATCGAAAATTCGTATTGAACCTCCTCCTATTTCATTCCCGTTGAGCACCAGATCATAGGCATTGGCTTTTACGGCTCCTGGGTCTGTTGCTAATAAAGCTAATTGGCCCGGTTTTGGGGCTGTGAAAGGATGGTGCATGGCGTGGTAACGTTTGGTTTCTTCATCCCATTCGAGCAATGGAAAATCGATTACCCACAACGGAGCAAATTCATCGGGTTTTCTAAGACCTAAGCGTTCGGCCATTTCCATACGTAAGGCACTGAGTTGCGCACGTACTTTTGCTGTTTCTCCAGACAATATACATATTAGATCGCCTGGTTTTGCCTGGGTTTTCTTGGCCCAAGCTTCTAAATCTGATGCATCGTAAAACTTATCTACAGAAGACTTAAAGCTACCATCTTTATTATATTTTACGTAAACCATTCCTTGTGCTCCTACTTGTGGCCTTTGCACCCATTTAATCAATTTGTCAATTTCTTTGCGACTATAATCGGCGGCACCTGGTACTGCAATACCCACTACTAATTCGGCATCATTAAATACTTTAAACGCTTTATGTTTAGCTACGTCATTCAATTCGCCAAACTGCATTCCAAACCGAATATCTGGCTTATCATTACCATATAAGCGCATGGCTTCATCATAGGTGATTCTAGGAAATTTCTCAACGTCTACCCCATTAATTTCTTTTAATAGATGCTTTGTAAGCGATTCAAAAATAGTAAGAACATCCTCCTGCTCTACAAAAGCCATTTCACAATCAATTTGTGTGAATTCTGGCTGCCGATCTGCCCGCAAGTCTTCATCTCTAAAGCATTTTACAATTTGAAAGTACTTATCTAAACCGCCCACCATTAGCAATTGCTTAAAGGTTTGCGGGCTTTGTGGTAAGGCATAGAACTCGCCTTCATTCATACGACTAGGCACTACAAAATCTCGTGCTCCCTCTGGTGTTGACTTGATTAAATAAGGTGTTTCTACCTCTATAAAGCCTTCATTCGCCAAAAAGTTTCTTACCGCCATACTCACTTGGTGACGAAAAACCAATTTATTTTTTACAGGATTTCGCCTAATATCGAGGTAACGAAATTTCATTCGTAAGTCTTCTCCTCCATCCGTTTCATCCTCAATTGTAAAAGGTGGAGTTTTGGCGGCATTTAACACTTCTAACTCTTGCACCAAAATCTCTATTTCTCCGGTTGGAATGTTCGGATTTTTAGATTCTCGTTCAATGACTTGACCTTTAATTTGTATTACAAATTCGCGCCCTAAGGTTTTAGCCAAATCCATCACAGATTCTGGCGTACGCTCTTCGTCAAAAATTAGCTGGGTGAGTCCATAGCGATCTCGCAAATCAACCCAAATCATAAATCCTTTATCTCTTACTTTTTGCACCCAACCAGATAGTGTAACCTGTTGACCTTTATCTTGAATCCGTAAAGACCCGTTTGTATGTGTTCTGTACATTTTTTGCCGAAATTTTTGACAAAAATAAGAAGTAACTTAATCTCTTGCTACCAAATTAGAAAATAAAAATGTATGTAGATTAAAATAACATAAAAGTTCAACCTTATGAATTTCAGTATTTTAAACACTCAATGTTAAGTTTATGTTACCAAATGGTTTATTTATTGTAAATTATGATTATCTTAGATAATAAGTTATAAAAGAAATACAGATGAAAAATTTAATCTTAGGTACGTTTCTCTTGGCAGGAACAACACTTTTTGCGCAAAAAATATCTCCAGATTTCGAACAAGAGGATACCGTGATAAAAGGTACATTTTATTATGAAGATGGAGCAGTAAAACAAAAAGGGACTTATAAAAATGGAAAACTACATGGGCAATGGGTTATGTATGCGCCAGATGGATCTAAAATGGCTATCGCCCATTATGAAAAAGGTAAGAAAGTTGGGCAATGGTTTTACTATCAAGACCAGGATTTAACACAAATAATTTACACAGATAATAGGATAGCCGAGGTGAGCCAATGGAAAGATAGAAACATCGTTTACAGCCAATCTAACAAATAAATAGTTTTAGGCTGCCAATATTGGCAGCTTTTTTTTTGGCATGATATTTTCTAATTTAAAACAAAAGGTATAGACCAATGCATCCTTACGCACTATGAAAATGGTTTAGACGTGTATTGTGAAGAAAATCAATGTTTGGAAGCTGGCTTTTTGTATTTTTGAATTAAGAAAATAGATTTATGTTAGAAAAAGAAAATATTGAATATGAAAAATCTGTGCTTATTGGGATTATTACTCAGCATCAAGACGAAGAAAAATCCCGAGAGTATCTTGATGAATTAGAGTTTTTGACTTACACAGCTGGCGGAGAAGTATTAAAACGCTTTACCCAAAAATTAGATGTTCCTAATCCAAAAACGTTTATTGGGACCGGCAAGATGGAAGAAGTAAAACAATTTGTAGATGCCAATGATATAGGAACAGCTATTTTTGATGATGAATTGAGCCCAGCTCAACAGAAAAACATTGAGAAAATTTTAAAATGTAAGGTGGTTGATCGTACTTATCTTATTCTTGATATTTTTGCTCAACGTGCCAAAACCAGTTATGCCCGTACGCAGGTAGAATTGGCACAATATGAATATTTGTTGCCTCGACTAGCGGGATTGTGGACACACTTAGAAAGACAGCGAGGAGGTATTGGAATGCGCGGACCCGGTGAAACCGAAATAGAGACCGATAGACGTATAGTGCGCGATAAAATATCGCAATTAAAAGACAAGCTTAAGACCATAGACAAACAGATGTCTGTGCAACGTGGCAATCGTGGACAGCTGGTTCGTGTTGCTTTAGTTGGGTATACCAATGTAGGCAAGTCAACATTAATGAATGTAATTAGTAAAAGTGATGTCTTCGCAGAGAACAAATTGTTTGCAACTTTAGATACTACGGTACGTAAAGTAGTAATACGCAATCTTCCTTTCTTATTAACTGATACTGTTGGATTTATAAGAAAACTACCCACCCAATTGGTTGAATCTTTTAAGTCTACTCTAGACGAGGTGCGTGAGGCAGATTTGTTATTGCATATTGTCGATATATCGCATCCTAACTTTGAGGATCATATTGAATCGGTAAATCAAATTTTAAGTGAGATTGAAGGCAAAGACAAACCTACTATTATGGTCTTTAATAAGATTGATGCCTATGAACCAGAAACCATTGATGAAGATGATTTAATAACCGAAAAAACTAAGGCTCATTATTCTCTTGCAGAATGGAAACGAACATGGATGAGCAAAGTGGGGGATGACGTACTCTTTATTTCGGCCATAAATAAGGAAAATATAGAGGAGTTTAGAAAAAAGGTCTACGAGGCTGTTCGTGAAATTCATATCACTCGCTTCCCATATAACAATTTCTTGTATCCTGAATATGATGCCTATACTGGAGAAGAGCAATAAAAAAGCGGCCAAATGGCCGCTTTTTTATTGTTTACTTGTAGCTATTTTAATTATTCAAAATCTACCGTAATGTTATTTAGCTCGTATGTTCCGTCTTGAGCTTGTTGGGTGCTTCCAATATATTTGAAGGCAATATAGGCTTTCCCTTCAATACAAGAAAGATCTACAACCCCAGAGCTTACTACATTTTTGTAAAATTCGCCATCATCAACAACGGTGGCCGCAGACAATTCGCCCCAGTCGGCGTCATTAATAGTATTTACGTCGCCATCCCAGTTGGTAGACAACATCACTCTTAGGTTACTATCGTCTGAAAAACTATTTGAAGTATCAAACATAAGCGTTTCGTTGTCTTGTGTATCAAAGTCTATTTGCGGAGTAATTAACCATGCAATATTGCTTTGGTCACCCGAGTTGAATGCTTGCATTCTAACAGCTTTACCCATAGAGGGTACGTTTTCGCTATCGGTAAAAACCTCCCAAGAACGCGAACCTGCTTCTGCATAGTTTACCCATCCACTTATATTTGCAAGACCATTAGCCTGGGCTTCAAAATCTTCATTTAAAATATTTTGACTTCCTTGAGTAGCTGCAATACCACAATCATAGGTAAGCGGATCGCAACGTTCTGCATTCATATTATAATCTGCCGGTGAATTTATAGCGATAACATATTTTTCATCACGATAATCCCTAGATAACACTCCGTTTAAGGTACCACTACCTTTAGGTAATTTTAAGCCTTTAAAATCGGCAAAAGTACTTGTACTTAAAGTGGTTGTAGCATCTGCTGTACAACTTTCTAGAATACGCTCGCCATCAAAACTATCTTCAGATTCAGAGGCAAAACTTAAATTTGCATCTATTTGTGCTTTGGAAAACTGCACATTATCCAATTGGATGAATAAGTTCTCATAAGCATCAGAAAATTGATTAATGCTGATTGGCAAGGGTACTATTTCGGCTATTTCTGTACTTCTTATGATTTGCTTTTCAAACTGAGCAGGTGCTTCATCAATAAAATTACCATCGGGCACTCCTAAGGTTACCACACCGTTAGAAACCCCTATAGTAAATCCGTCAAGGCCAACATAAATCTTCTGTCCTACTTGATAACGGGTAAATAAAGAATTTACAAATAAAGCAACTTTAATACCCGCTGTTGGGTTTTCTGGTTTGTTCTGTAAAATAATCTCTCTAAAAAAGTTACCTGCTTCGTCTGAAGAAATCACGTAACCTTCTAAATATTGGTTGGTTTCTGAAAAAGTAAATTGCTCATTATCGTTTTGAGCAAACTCACCTAGAACAGACTCAATAGAAACGATTGTACCAGGAATCTCAATATCTTTAACATCTGTATTAGGCACATCGTAATCATCATCTTGCACACACGAAGTGGCAAATCCTGCTAAAAATAGCGAAAGGAATAAGAATTTTGTGAATGGTATGGTTTTCATAATCGTGTTGTATTTTCTAATTAAAATCTTAAGTATAAATTTAAATAATAGGTTGTTCCGTAACCAAAAAAGTAGCGGTTACCAAAAATTGGTCCATTTTCCCGAGCTTTATCTTCGGCTAAATTGGTAAAGTTAGAATTTCTAGATTGCTCAAAACCACCCGTTTTATATTCGGTATCAAAAACGTTATTTATGGTCGCAAAAAAACCAACAAAATATTGATTTATTTTCCAAGATTTACCACCAACGATGTTTACTAAAGTGTAATCGCCAAAGTTTTCTTGGGCTAGCAATTGTTTTGCTTTGGCAGGATCATAGTCATTTCTAGGTAAGCCGTCATAATCTAAATCGAAGTTAGCCGATCTGTTCAATGAAGAGATGTCAATGTAAGCATCGTCAAAGTAGTTTGCCGTTACACCAATCCACCAGTAGTCTGGATCTCTATATTCAAAACCTACTTGAAAAGCTTTTTCTGGTCCTCCAGCAACGTGATAGTCTTTTAAATTTGTCTTGCCATCACCAAAGCGTACTTCTCCATTTTCGTTTACATTTGACATAGCAGGATTAAAGTCATCACTGGTTAAATATAGATCTGGATTATTAGTATAGACATATTGACCGTATGATCCCGCAGCCTTAAGCTTAATGGTGGGGGTAACTTGGGCTTCTATACCAAACTCTGCCCCCATATTTCTTCTATCTATTCCGGTAACTACCTCTTGTACAAAGGCATCCCCTTCATCTATACCAAAACCAGAAAGATCTTGTGTAAAGTAAAAACCAATATCTGTACCGTCTTGAAAACCAGTGTAAAAACCAGTTAATCTTGCTTTCACTTTAGGAGTTCTATAAATATAACTCACGTCTGCTGAAGTAATTTTCTCTGATTCTAGCCCTGTTACAACATTATTATTTTGTCTGGCATTGCTAAAAGAGTTTCTTATACTAGGAGCTGTGGTGTAATATCCTGTATTAGCGCTAACTAGATGACGACCTGAAACTTTATAAGTAGCTCCGGCTTTTGCCCCAAAATTAGTAAAATCTAATTTCTCACTTTTGCCAAAACTATTATCTAAAAAGTAACCGTTTTTATACTTACCATCACGTTGGTAAGTTGTATTTGAAACGTTTCCGGCGATATAGCCATCTACCCTTTTGTACTTGAATTGGGCTTGTGCAAATGCAGTGGCTACATTAGCTCTAATATCATAATTGTATTTATAGCGGTCTCCTTCTCTCGCAATTCTATTGGGATTATTAACATCGCTTTGCGCCAAATCATTGATTCCTGAAGTTTCGATATTTTGAGGCTCTTCGGCAAAGAAGTCAACATCTAAATAGCCAGTACCTCCCAATAAATCTTTAACTTCGGCATAGTTCTCACTGAGTAAACCTCTGTAATTTAAAGAGGCGTTTAAAGTAATATTCTGGTTCACGTCTGAGGTAAAAATAGTATTTGCCGTAAACTGGGTATCATCTTGTCTGTCGTTTTGGATAATATAAATAGAATTTCCACCCTTTGCTCTAGCTATGGCATTGGCCTCATATAAGCGGTTCCAATTAAGCTGTCCGTCATTTACAAACGCCTCTCTAGCCAAGTATGCAGCTTGATAATCTTTTGCTTCTGGGTTAGGAAAACGCAAATGATAACTGGGTAGATTTTGGTAATATTCTGGTGTAGGGTTATTGCTTCCGCCAACATAGCTTATTTGCCCATCGCTACTTTCGACGATACGCGTACCTCCGTTATCAATTCTCGAGTTGGCAATTTTACCGGTTTGAAAAGCCACGTTGGTATTTAATTTGGATTTATCTGAAATGTTCCAGTAGTGGTTTAACATGACCACTGGCTCTTCTATTTCTTTAACTCTAGAATTTCTAATTTCTCCATCTTGATATCCCCATAAAGGATTGTATTCAATACCCTTTAGGTCTTTAACCTCTTGCGTAATAGCCGTTGCTTTTCCTCGTCTATTAGGCGTAAAAAAAGCAGTTAAATTTAGGCTATGATTGGGATTAATTTGTTTTTCAACTGCAGCAAAAAATGAATTAGCATCATAAAGTGTACCGTCTTTAAAGCCTTCCTCACCAAATCGGCGTGAAGCTAAAAAAGTATAAGACCAACCATTATTTAAAAGACCAGAACTGTAGCTTGCCATTACTCTGCCTTGGTAAGAACGGTTTGAAGCAGCATAAGAAACACGCCCTCCTTTTCTGTATTGAGAGGCGCGCATAATCATATTGGTTGTACCAGCAACACCACCAAAAGTATACTCATTAGCCTCTAGGCCCATGGTGAAAATTTGGTTTCGCTGTACATCATTCAGTCCGCCCCAGCTTGACCATTGCGGTCTACCGTCAAATTGCTTGTTCATTTCGATACCATTTATTAGTACTTTACCATTTTCATTATCAAAACCTCTAGGTCTAAAAAAGGTTGCACTAAAATCAAAAGCAGCAGCATTAAGATAAGTATCTCGAGAAGCTTGTAAAAGTCCCGATAAGTTTGAAGCTGAACTTTCGTCTTCATCTAACTCACTTGCGCTAAGTGAAATTACACCTATTTGCAAATTTTCCTCATTTACATCTACCTTTAAACTTATGGTTTCAAGATCTAAGGTAGCGTTTTCATTAATGATTACGGGAAAACGTTTACTGATGTAGCCCTCTTTTTCAAAAGAGATAACCTGCTCGCCCAAGGGCAAATCAAAACGGTCAAAAATAAATTCTCCCTTTGCATTGGTTTTTAAACTAAGTGTGGTTTCTTCAACACTTACTTCTACATCGGGTAATTCTTCATTGGTAATTGCGTCAACAACTTTCCCCTTAACTATGGTCTGCGCCCATAGACTAGAAGAAATAATCATTAAAGCAAAAAGAAATAATCCTTTTTTCATTTTCTTAATGTAGTTTTCTTAATTATTAAACTATTTGTGCCTAATTTAGCAAATGCAAATTTACATTAAATACTTGCATAACCTACGTAACACGTAAAATTTAAATATTTGTTAAAATACGAAAAATTATGAAAAAGCAGTTTCTTTTATTGGTTTTAGGTCTCTTTCTTATCAGTTGTGGACCCACTGCAACCACCACAAACACTAGCAATACCAAGAAAAGCTATCAAGTAAATACCATTGCATTTTATAATCTAGAAAATCTTTTTGATGCAGAAGACGACCCTTCTAAAAATGATGAATATTCTCCAATCATGGAAATGGACGAGGGCTTAAGGCAAAGCGTTTATCAAAAAAAATTAAAGAATATGGCTTCTGTTATCAAGCAAATTGGTAGCGATGTAGCTCAGAACGCACCAGCCGTAGTTGGAGTTTGTGAGATTGAAAACAAAAAGGTGTTAATAGACTTACTTAATGAGCCCGATTTATTACCTTACAATTACCAAATTGTACATTATGAGTCGCCAGATCGTCGTGGGATTGATGTGGGTTTAATTTATCAGAAAGATCTTTTTCAAGTTTCTAATAGCGTTTCACACGAACTAAAAGTTTTTAGAAGTGACAACCCCGATAAAAAAGTTTATACCCGAGACCAACTTGTAGTAAGCGGTTTTTTGAATGGGGACAAAATGCACTTTATTGTAAATCATTGGCCATCACGAAGCGGTGGCGAAGCACGAAGCAGTTATTTAAGAGAGGCTGCAGCCGATTTAAACAGAAAAATAGCCGATTCTTTACTTGCCATAGACCCCTATGCCAAAATTATTACCATGGGCGATTTCAACGATGGCCCATACAATAAAAGTATTAAAGAGAATTTTGGCGCTAAAGCGGAAAAAGAAAATACTAAGCTAAAAGAATTCTACAACCCATTTGAAAACATGCAAAAATCTGGAATAGGAACAATTGCTTATCGAGATAGCTGGGATCTATTCGACCAAATGTTACTAAGTCACGGATTTTTAGATAAAGATTATAGCACTTATAAATATTACAAAGCGGGGGTTTTTAATCCTCCTTTTCTAGCTACCCCGCGCGGTAAATATAAAGGATACCCCTTTAGAAGTTTCTCTAATGGAGGTTTCTCTGGTGGTTACAGCGATCACTTTCCTGTATTTGTTTACCTAATCAAGGAAATAGATACTTCTCTTTAATTAGAAATTTAAGCAAAAAAAATCCGGTTAAACCGGATTTTTTTATTTTAAAACCATTGATTCCACGGAATCATCAGTAAAATAGCTATCAAAGCTAACGTATAAAAGATAGCTAATGTTTTTAATTTGGGTGTAGAAGATAACTTCTTTTTATGTTTCGAATAACCCATGGTAATTAAAACAACGGCAATAATCATAAGCGTAGGATGCTCTACATTATAAAGACGCAATAAAGGATCTTTCATTATTGTTCCCACGTCTAAGTTATCTTGAAACCAAAGTATTTTGGGCGATTTAAAAAACAAAACAATACCTAAGAGTAATTGAATGTGTGATGCAATAAGCGCAAATAAAGAAATTCTAAAATCATTGGGCGAATAACTGCGTTTTGTAAAATAGCCAGCTAGCGCGTTTATCGTTGCCAAACCGACTACGAGTAATACCAAATAAGCCCAAAAAGAGTGAAAATGAAATAAACCTGTGTACATTGTTTTTGTTGTAAATATACGGAATAATTTTAGGCAAAAAAGAATCGGTTCTTTTATTGCTAAAAGAACCGATTTAAAAAAATAGGCTAAATCAATTTAGGTTTACTCTTGTAAAACCCAAGCGCCATTTTCTTTGATTACATACATAGTATCTACACCAGAGCTACCATTGTAGTATGCATAAGAAACTGCGTATTTTTGACCTTCTTCGGCGTCGGGATTAATGTCATTTAAAACAACATTTATCGCCTCTAAAAGCATATCATTGGTCCAGAAGTTTTTATTACCCTCTCTTAAGTCAAAGTTTTTATATCTTCCTGCACTACTAGCCGGATCTGGGTATTTATCGGCTAACTCGCTTTCTATGGTTAAGTAATCAGCCTCAGTAAGCGTGTAATTAATGGTATTATCGGGTACCCAAGTACCATCTTCAAATCCAAACTGTAAGCTTACCTCTTGTACACTTTCGTAGCGGTTCCACATACCCATTTCATAGTAATAGTAATCACCGCGCGTTTGTGTTTCATCGCCATTATAGTAGTTATATACCAAGAATATAGCATCTCCTTCTTGAACGTATGGGAACATTTTATTCAAGAAAGCCGGAAGGTAATTTTCTGGTTTGTCTGAGCTACTAAAGTTATTATAACGTCCTGGGCTGCCCATTTCATCATAATCTGCCGCTTGTAAATAATAGGCCGCATCATCTTTTACCCACTCGCTACCATCAAACATATAAAAATGCTTGTAAGTATTGCTTTCACCTGTAATGCCAATGGTTTTAAGAGCAACGGTTTTTACTCTCCAACGAGCTGCATCTGATGCAGTAGACTCATACTTTAATGCAATGTTGATGGTCTCACCTTCATAAGCAGAAAAGTCATAATTTTCACTTAAAATAAAGTCATTACTCGAACCAGTTGGGGTGGTTGCCAAGTTAATTTCTGTCCAAGTCGCAGTATCTACATCATTTGTATAATCTGTAGCTACTAAAATCTTAAGTAAAGACATATCTGTTGCATAATTGATAGCTTGATCAATTTGGAAACGCAAATCGGTTTCATTGGTTAAATCAATGCTTGGCGATACCAACCAGTCAATGTTAGCCTGAGGTCCAGAATTAAATCCGTTTCCTTGAACATAATCTGTTCTAGACTCCCAACCTTCTGCTCCTAATTTATCTTCAATAGTCCATCCTTCTAAACTATTGGCGAAATTGTAGCTAATAAAATCGGCAAAACCAACAACAGGGTCCTCAGTATATTGATCATACTCTACCAATAACACGTCTCCTTCTTGAGCATTTGGCATTTGTGCACTTAATACTTGGTCTATACCTTGCTCAATATTCGCTTCTGGGTAAAATCCATTAGCGTCGCTACCGGTTAAAGCATAATCTGCTTTCGTAAGCTCATAATCCATAGCTCCTGTGTAGTCGCTTAATCCGTCTTTTCTACCTACATACAAGTTATAATTAACCATTACTGTAGATCCAGCACCCCAATATGGGTATTGGTTTTCTAAAACGGTAGGAATAAGTTGTTTTGCTTCGTCTTCAGAACTAAAGCTAGTAAAATCTAACTCTAAAAGATCTGTATAATCATCTTCGGTTAAGGTGTAGTTGGCCTCTCCTTTAACCGCTTCTTCTTGCGCATCTATTTCATCATGGATATCCTCCATCGGCTCACATCCCATAAAAAGGACACCAAGCAGCGCTGCGTATAAAAATTTTATATTTTTCATAAGTCTATGTGGTTTTAAAATTTAATTTTAGCCCCTAGGGTATAGGTTCTTCCAAAGCCGTACCATACTAAAGCATCTTGGTAACTTGAAGTTCTTCCATCACGGGCATCTGCGATATATTCGGTATCAAGTAAGTTGTTTACGTTACCAATTATCGTTGCATCTAAGCTTCCTAGCTTAAAGTTATGAACTAATCCTAAATCTACCAAACCGTAAGATGGTGCTTCCCAAGCTTGTTTACTATTAGCATTTGTACGGTTATTCGGATCGAAATCTGCGAAATAATCATCGTAGAAATTATAGTCTAAACGTAAGGTTGTGCTAGGTAAAACATCGTAGTCAACACCTAAACCAAGTGTAGTTTGAGCGGCATCTCCCACTTTCAGGTCTTCGATATAAATATCTATGGTATTTACTAGATTTTGCTCATCGTCAAAAATCTCTACTCCTTTTACATCATCTTGCCATTTCCAGTCACCAATAGAAGCCATTGCTCTAAGGGTTAAATTATCAAATGGTCTGTAATCTACATCTAATTCGATTCCTTGGTGAATTGCATTAATTCCTAAAATATTTGCACTACCAAAAGAACCATCTGGGTTATTAAAAGATCTAGTTAAAGTTCTATCTTTCCAATTGGTTCTATATAAGTTTAAATTCACGCGTAGGTTGTTAGCTCTATAACCGTAACCTAACTCGGCACTAAAAATCTTCTGATTTTCTGCATCTTCGTTGATGTCATTTTGAAAGTTTAAGAAAACCGCTCTAAAGAAAGGAGCTCTTTCAAAATATCCTACGTTAGCGAATACATTGTGGTGGTTATCAATGTTATAGTTTGCTCCACCTTTTGCGCTATAACCAAAGAAGTTTTGAAAATCTGTTTCTTGCTCTGGATCTGAATCTAAATAGTTGAAATAATCTATTCTTTTGTAAGAAGTATTAGAAGCAGCTAAAGATACAAAAGCAGACAAATCATTTTTAGAATACTCCGCTTGTGCGAAAACACCTTCCCAAAGTACAATACCATCGTTATAGTAACTTATCTTATCATCAACTTTAGCATTATTCACAGGATTGTTTACATTGCTGTCATCATTAAAAAACTGACCTCCTAATAAATCTTTAACACTCTGAAAGTGCTCTCCCTTATAATATCTTAAATCTACACCAGCCATTAAGTCGATATCATCTGTAAGTTCTGTGCTTAAAGTAGAAAGCGCACCGTACCAAGAATGGTTGTTGTTTGAATCTCTAATTATGGTCTCTGACCCTAAGGCGCCACGATCAACGTTTTCTTGTACAATTAGATCTAAATTTACAGGTTGTAAGTCTCCGTTTCTATAAGGCGAGTTATCTATACCAAATTTGTTGGTTCCAGAGTATCCACTACCTCCTCCTGTACCGAAAGAAGCATAAACAGCGGTAGATAAATCTGTTTTATCACTGATATTCCAAAAGTGATTTAAAGAGATTTGTGGCTTGTGATAGAAGTTATCTTCTACATTATATTCTTGACCATTTTTATACCCCCAATCTCTATTAAAACGAATTCCGCGTTCGCTGCGTTGAAAGGTTTCGATAAGCTCGCGGTTTTGGCGTTGCCCGTGTCTTTGTGGTGCACCAAAAGCCGTGAATGAAAGCTGGTGATCTTCTCCTATTTCTTGTGCTAAGTTCACAAAATAAGAATAACCTTCAAATTTTGTGCCGTCTACAAATCCGTTCCCAGATGTTTTTGAAGCTGAGATAGTTGCTGCAAAACCACTATCTAATCTTCCTGTAGAAACGGTTGCTCCAAATTTTTGATAACCATCGTTACCTGTTGTAGCAAAAAAGCTACCTCCTTTTTTAACATCGGTTGTTTTTGTAATAATGTTTACAGTACCACCAATAGAAGGAACAGCTACCTTTGAAGCTCCTAATCCTCTTTGCACCTGCATAGAACGTGTTACGTCTGCAAGACCTGCCCAGTTACTCCAGTATACTCTACCGTTTTCCATATCGTTAACGGGTACTCCATTAATCATTACGGCAATGTTCTCTGAGTTAAATCCGCGTAAGCGAAGTTCTGAATCTCCAAAACCTCCACCACCTTTGGTGGCATATACACCAGGAGTAGATTTTAAAATTTCTGGAAATTCTTGATTTCCTAATTTAGTCTCGATATCCTGTGCCTTAATTGTTGAAACCGCAACGGGTGTTTTTCTATCTATTGCCAAAGAATACGTTGTAATTAGAATTTCATCTAATGCGCTGTTGTCTGCCTCAAGGCTAATTGCCCCTAGATCTAAAGTTTGACCGTTTGTTAGGGTAAACGGAATTTCTTTTTTCTTAAACCCTACGTAAGAAACAACAAGTTTTCCCTTAGATTTGTCCGCTTTAAGCGAAAAGTTACCATCAAAATCTGTTGTTGCCCCTGTGTTGGTACCAAATACCATTACGTTGGCTCCAGGAAGTGGCGTGTTCATTTCTGAGTCGGTTACGGTACCTTTAATTGTACCTTGTGCCATCAAGAAAGATGTTACCAAGAACATCCCAACCAAAATTAAGTTTTTCATTTTAAAGACTAATTTTATTTATTTTGTCGCTGCAAAAGTAATCAAAAAAAGTCTTTTCCTTTTAGGAATTCTTAACAATAATATTAATTTAAGGTTAACGAATGTGAATTCTATAAATTTAGGTCGTCTAACTTGGCTGTTTTAATGTTGTCGAGTTCTTTCTTGATAGGTTCAATAGCCAAGAAATATTCTGGTTTTAGGCTTTCTTTTAAAGGTTCTGAACTGGGTAAGTTTTGTTTGTAAGGGTCAACTTGTTTACCATAAACCCAAAACCTGTAACATACGTGAGGGCCCGTTGCCAAGCCTGTACTACCTACAAAACCAATCACATCACCTTGTTTTACACGTTGGCCTACTTTCACGTTGCGTTTAGACATGTGCAAATATTGCGTGGTATACTTCTCATTATGCCTTACTTTTACATAATTACCATTACCACTGGTATAGCTTGATTTGATTACTACTCCATCTGCGGTTGACCAGATTGGCGTACCGTGAGGAGCAGCATAATCGGTTCCTTTATGAGCTTTCCATCTTTTTTGTACTGGGTGAAATCTTCTTTTGGTAAATCGTGAAGAAATTCTAGAAAATTGCAAAGGTGCTTTTAAAAAGAAGCTTTGCAAGGAGTTGGCTTCGTCATCATAAAATTTAGAAAAACCTGTAATGCTATCTTTCCCAAATTTAAAAGCGTAATAGGGATTGTCGTAATGGGTTAAAACAGCAGCTTCAATTCCGGCTAGACCGGCATAAATAGTGTCATTAATGTATTTTTCTTTGTAAATCACTTTAAAATGATCTCCTTTTTGAAGTTTAAAGAAATCTACCTTCCATTGGTACATACCCGATAGTTGATCGGCTAAAGCTAGGCTTAATCCTTCACGATCCATAGCAGCCGATAAAGAAGATGCGATTACCCCGCTAGCTTTTCTTCTTTTTATAGTGACTGGTTTTTTGCCTTTTACGGCATAGATGCTATCTCTTAAGAAAATAGTGGTGTAATTAATACGGTCATGCTCATAGACCAAGGCCTCAATTTGGCTGGTAGTGTCTTTTGCTTGTAAGACGGTAAAAGGTTTACCCGCATTAATACGGGCGACATTAAAAACATCTTTAATTTTATCTGCGATGATAAAAACTTCTGCGGGAGCCACTCCGTATTGATCTAAAATAGCGCCAAAGCTATCACCGGGTTTTATAGTATCCCGTTTGACATTATAATTGTTTAGCACCAAATTGTACTCTTTTATAACTTTAGGCTTCGCAACCTTTTTTTCAACAGGAACTTGTTCTTTTTTGTCGGATTCGCATTGAACACCTAAAAACGGAGCACTAAATAATAAGATGTAAAAGAGATATTTGGGCAAGATTTCTATTTTTTTACTGAATAGGTTAAGAAATTTCAAAAATATTTAATCCGTAGCTGAAATACAAAAACTAGTAGCTATTTTTACCGCTTCTGAAATCGAATGGGATGCTTAAGGTTTTTGTAGTCTTCTAAATCTGCTTCAAGAGAACCAACCGCCAATTTTGCTTTTATTTTTATAGGGGCTTTATTTTCATCATCACTCACCCAAAAAGTTAAACTTTCTTCTTCTTCAAACACTCGACCAGCCTGAACATAAGGTCTAAATTTAAGGGCTTGAACGTATCCGAATTTTGTTTTTACCCGGTCTCTACCTAGAAATACAGTCTTAAAAAGGTAATTTTCATTATCAAAAAATAAATTTAATTTGAAATCATCTCCTTCTTTTAAAGTTGATCTATCAATTTTCTCTCTTAAATAATAAAACACCGAGAGCATATCTTGAACATCAGGCTTGATAGCAAAATTTTCTTTTTTATTGTATTTTTTATCGTGCACGAGCACGGTTTTTTGATCGTGGTTAAAAAATAGTTCTTTGTTTTTGGTATGACCACCTTCGTTGATTTTGCGAATGAACCGCACTGGTTTTTTGCTTTGTTTATCTATAAAGGTTTGATAATCATCATCAACCTCAAAAAACAGGTGTAGCAAACCAGTTGACTTTCCTCGCCCTTGAACATGGTACACCTCTTTTCCTTCATATATTTGATCTTTTACACTTAGTGTGGCGTAGCTCGCATTAAACCAACCATAATGAATACGGAATTTAAAGTATTCACCACTTTCAAAGGCATTGAAATCTTGAGCTTGAGCTTTGAAAGAGAATATTATTACCCCTAAAAAGATAATTATTTTAAGTTTATTTATCATGAAACAAATTTTAAACTAAGTTTACAAGTACTGTTCCAAATTTAGGAAAACAAAAAACCCCACCAAATACATGATGGGGTTTTCCGCTTATTAACCAACTAAAACTTAAATTTATGAAAAAAATTCTTCAAAAATTACCTTCTAAGGAACCACCCTCAAAAGGCTCGGCAAAAGTACGACTATTTTGCAATGTTACAAGCTCTTAAATGCACTTTAACCTTTTTTTAATATAGTTAACAATTTATTAACAATGCAAATAAATATAAATGCCTTAATTAGCTTTTATCTAATGTACCTCTTAAAGCTTGTTCACGTTCAATAGACTCAAATAAGGCTTTAAAATTACCTGCTCCAAAGCCTTTTGCTCCCATTCGTTGTATAATTTCAAAAAACAAAGTAGGTCTGTCTTGTACGGGCTTGGTGAAAATTTGCAATAAATAACCTTCTTCATCGGCATCAACCATAATCCCTAGGCTTTTTAGGCGCTCTAAATCTTCCCGCAACTCATGGCTGAACTCCTCTAGTCTTCCCGGCACTGCTCTATAATATTCATCTGGTGGAACAGACAAAAACTCTACTCCTCGCGCACGCAAATCGGATACTGTTTTTATAATATCATCTGTGCTTACTGCGATATGTTGTACACCCGGACCTTCATAAAAATCTAAATACTCTTCGATTTGCGATTTTTTTATGCCTTCTGCGGGCTCATTGATAGGGAATTTTATACGACCGTTACCATTACTCATTACTTTACTCATTAAGGCAGAATATTCGGTATGTATCTGTTTGTCATCAAAAGACAAGAAATTTACAAATCCCATTACGTCTTCATACCACTTTACCCAAGTATTCATTTCATTCCAGCCCACATTACCTACCATATGGTCAATAAACTTAAGTCCAACAGGTTCTGGTTTAAAGTCTGACTCCCAATTTGTATAACCAGGCAAGAACGTACCCTTAAAATTTTTGCGCTCTACAAACATATGTACGGTTTCACCATAAGTATATATACCGGCCTTTACCACTTCACCGTTTTCATCTTTTTCTACTGTTGGTTCGAGAAAAGACTTTGCGCCCCTTTTTGTGGTTTCTTCATACGCTGCACGTGCATCTTCAACCCATAGAGCAATCACTTTTACCCCGTCACCGTGTTTAACAATATGGTCGTTTACTTTGCTTTTTGAATTTAAGGGTGAAGTTAAAACTAGTCTAATTTTATCTTGAACCAACACATAAGAAACGGTGTCTTTGCTACCTGTTTCTAAACCTTTGTACGCTAAAGATTGGAAACCAAAAGCCGATTTATAAAAATGGGCCGCTTGTTTGGCATTTCCTACATACAATTCAACATAATCTGTTCCTAAAAGCGGCAAAAAATCCTGCGCGCCATCAAAAATCTTTTCTAATCCGTAATTTACAGATTCTATCTTTTTACTCATTACAATTTAATTTTGTCTGTTGTTTTATTATTTAAGCCAACCAAGATTTAAAATAATCTTCATCGGCAATTTTCATAGCTTCCTCTGTTACTTGTAGCGGCTTAAAAGTATCTACCATTACCGCTAATTCTTCGGTTTTAACCTGACCTATACTTCGCTCTACCGCTCCGGGGTGCGGCCCGTGTGGGATTCCTGCAGGATGAAGTGAAATATGCCCAGCTTCAATATCGTTTCTACTCATAAAATCACCGTCTACATAGTACAGCACCTCATCGCTATCTATATTAGAATGGCTGTAAGGCGCGGGGATAGCCTCTGGATGATAATCATATAATCTAGGGCAGAAAGAGCACACCACAAAAGCATCTGTTTCAAAGGTTTGATGAACTGGTGGCGGCTGATGTATACGACCTGTAATAGGTTCAAAATCGTGAATTGAAAATGCATAAGGATAATTATAACCGTCATAACCTACCACATCAAACGGATGGGTGGCATAGGTCATATCAAAAATTTCTCCTTGCTTTTTTACTTTTATAAGAAAGTCTCCCTCTTCATCATAGGTTTCTAATTCATAAGGCTGCCTAATGTCTCGTTCACAAAATGGACTATGCTCTAATAATTGCCCAAAATGATTGCGGTAACGCTTAGGAGTGTACATAGGCCGGCTAGACTCTACAATAAACAAACGGTTTACCTCATCATCAAAATCAATTTTATAAATAGTTCCTCGTGGTATAAGTAAATAATCTCCGTACTTAAAATCAAGGTTACCCAATTGGGTTCTTAATTTACCCGAGCCTTGATGTATAAAAATCATTTCATCCTCATCGGCATTTTTATAAAAATACTCATTAGTACTTTGTTGAGGTGCTGCTAAGACAATACTACAGTCTGAGTTGGTTAAAACGGTTTTTCTACTCTTTAAAAAATCGGGTTCTGGTCGCGTTTGAAATCCGCGAAAGCGATAAGATTTAATATTGTTTTTAATGGCCACTTTTGGCTTCACGCTGTAAGGGTCTTTAACCGCCTTAACTTGAGTGGGTCTGTGCTCGTGGTACATATTTGAAGACATACCATCAAAACCTATAGTACCAAACAACTGCTCGTAATACAGTTTACCATTGGGTTTTTTGAAAATAGTATGTCGCTTGGGCGGAATTTTTCCTAATTTATGATAAAAAGGCATAGGTCAAATTTTAGTTTTAAGTTTGTTAAAATAAAGCTAATTTTACAAATATCGGTATTTTTATGGAATATATAAACCGAATTATAAACAGAGCAATGCTTTATTATTTTTTATAGTTTTTAGGTATGAAGCTATAAAAATAAAACCGCTTAGAACGCGTAGCCCAAACTAAAAAACCACTCGCTTTTACTGCGCTCGGGTGATTGAGTGTACCTTATCTCAATGGGACCCAAGATGGTTTCAAGGCCGTAACCAATAGAAAATCCTGTATAGTCTGGCAAGCTGAGCCAATTGCCGGTTTCAAACAAATCATTTTCTACATTGGCCATCGCATAGCCTAGGGTAAAATGATTTTTTGGGAAAAATTCTATATCAGCATCTATTTGACCCTTGATATAACTGTCTGCCGATAGGCTCACAAAATCATAACCATAAAAGGGTACAAAATTATTTATGGGTTGTGCGCCATACCCTCCTAACACAAAATCGAGGGCATCCATTCTGTTTTTACCGATCCTAAAACCAGCCTCAGAATCTACCTTAAATCGCAACCAAGGATTTACCGAAAAGGTATAGCCCAAATAACCACTAGCGATTGAAAACTCAGAAAACGTATAAGTTTCTTTTTGCGCGAATAAATACAAGTTAAAATCGGCTTTAAATTTAAAGCCTCGGGTAGGAAAATGAGCATCGTCAAAAGTATCATAGTACAAATAGCCAAGTGCACTGTAAACGTTACTCTCCTCTAAAATAGCAAAAGGTAAGGATTGTTGATTTTCTTCACCAAAAATGGTCTCAGTCTCAATTCTAGTGTATTTATGCTCTGCCCCTACACCAAACTTAAAGTGTTTAGATAAAAAGGTCTCGGCGTAGAATTGATTTGTAAAATCAAAATAATGTACATCTACCATGTTCACATCGAGATTGGGTATATCAATATTTTCGCTTATAGTGTTAAAGGCAACATTTTTATTGAATTGATTTACTCTTGAATTTAAACCTAAACTCCAGTAAACTCCTTTATCAAGATAATACTGAAAATCATACCTAAAATTATCTCCGGCAATACCGTCGAATGACAGAATATCATTCGAAAAGAGTAAACTTTTATGTGTAAAATTGACCAATGCAGCACTACGGTAGAGCTCATCAAAATGCAGTCCAAAACGCAAAAAAGTATCGGTCTTATTCTCGGTCACTTCCAGTATTAAATCAAATTTTTCATTTGGCTGCGGCAATAACCTATAGGTGATTCGCTTAAAATTTCCTGTAGCCGAAATATTTTGCAATCCCTCGTTGAGTTGGGTATAAGCTATTTGTTGGTTTTCATCAATTTTCAATCGACCCTTAATATAGTTTCGAGGATATTTACTACTTCCCATAATAGCAATATTCTGTATAAATAGGGAGTCTTTAGGCTGTAGAGCCATATGCCCGTGAGCTGATTGTTTTTGTTTTTTTGCAATTTCTTGAAAGATGGATCTATATTCTGCCGCCACTTTTTCACCTTCTTTTATAATTTGTTTTCCTTTATCAAAAGACAAAACAGTATAAGAACTTATATCTGGTTTTATATAAACATCTGTCTCTTGACGTTTCTCTTTCATGTCATAGATAGTCCTAAAATTGTTGATTTGAGTAAGAATTTCTAAAGCAGATTTCAACTTGTCTCTACTTACCAAACTATCTTGTACATCTACACCTATTACGTAATCTAAATTTTTTGCACGCAACAAGCGCACAGGGTAATTATTGGTTACCCCACCATCTATAAGTAATTTACCATCAATCTCTACCGGGCTAAATAAGGTTGGAAGCGCACCACTAGCACTTACAGCTTCGGGCAAACCGCCTTTATCTAGCACCACTTCTTTTCCTGTCTCAACATCGGTTGCTATGCAAAAAAAAGGTATGGGTAGTTTTGAAAAGTCTTTAACCTCTCTTACTGGGTGCATCAATTGGGCTAATAAATTATAAAAATTTTGTCCTTTCGAGAGGCTAGAAGGTAAACTCAATTTAAATTGATTAAACGGTAGGGTCAAGGCATAGCGCTCGGCATCATTCTTCTCGTAAAAAGACTTTGCATTTCTAGGAACTTGATCTTGTAGAAGTTGTTCAAAATTAACCGAATTGAAAATTGAATCAAGTTGGTTGGCCGTATAGCCTGTAGCGTATAAAGACCCTACAATAGCCCCCATACTTGTACCAGCAATGTAATCTACCCGCACCCCCGATTCTTCAATAGCTTTTAATACACCTATATGAGCAAGTCCCTTTGCACCGCCTCCACTTAATACTAATCCAACCCTTGGCTTTTCTGGTATAGGTTTATGCTCTTGAGCCATTAATTGTACCACCCAAAAACAACACATTAAGAATACAAGTGAAGGTTTATTCATGATTTTCATAAAATTGATATATCAGCTGGGCTTTTGCTAGTCCAACAACTTCTTGAAGCTCCTCAAGACTAGCTTTTTTTACTTTAGAAACCGAGCGGAAATGTTTTAGTAAACTTACTGCCGTTTTTTCACCAATACCTGGTATTTCTTCTAAGGCCGTACCTAAAGCAGCTTTACTACGCTTGTCTCGGTGAAAAGTAATACCAAAGCGGTGAGCCTCATTTCGTAATTGCTGTATAATTTTTAAAGTTTCTGATTTTTTATCTAAATATAAGGGATATTTATCACCTGGGTAAAACAATTCTTCCAATCGCTTGGCTATGCCAATTATTGCAATCTTACCGCGTAAACCTAAATCATTTAAAGCTTTTAAAGCCGAATTCAATTGCCCTTTACCCCCATCTATTATAATGAGTTGAGGCAAGGGCTGCTCTTCTTGAAGCAGCCTTTTGTACCGCCTAAACACAACCTCTTCCATAGAGGCGAAATCATCTGGACCTTCTACTGTTTTTATATTAAATTTACGGTAATCTTTCTTGCTGGGTTTCCCGTTTTTAAATACCACGCAAGCGGCTACAGGATTTGTTCCTTGAATGTTCGAGTTATCAAAACATTCTATATGCCTAGGTTCTTCATTGAGTCGTAGGTCTTTTTTCATTTGTGCCATTAGCCGATTGGTATGCCTATCTGGATCTACCATTTTCATTTGCTTAAATCGCTCTTGTCTAAAGTATTTTGCATTCCGTAAAGAAAGATCTACAATAGCTTTTTTATCACCCAACTTAGGTACGCTAACTTTTACTCCTTGTACGGTTTTTACAGGGAAAGGTACATAAATTTCTCGCGACATGGAGTTAAATCGTTGTCTGATTTCGGTAATGGCCAGCTCAAGCAATTCTTCATCGGTTTCATCGAGTTTTTTCTTGAGCTCAATAGTATGCGAACGTATGATACTCCCGTGCGCAATCTGTAAAAAATTCACATAACCATAACCTTCATCCGAAATGATCGAGAAAACATCTACATTGGTAATTTTAGGATTTACTACTGTGCTTTTAGCCTGATATTTTTCAAGTACCTCGATTTTCTCTTTGATGCGCTGGGCCTCTTCAAACTGCATATTCTCTGCATAGGCCTGCATCTGACTTTTAAACTGCTGTAGCGAATCTTTAAAATCTCCCTTTACAATTTGCCGAATATGCTCTATATTTTTACGGTATTCCGTTTCAGATTGTAGGTCTTCGCAGGGCCCTTTACAGTTTCCTAAATGGTACTCTAAGCACACCTTATACTTGCCTTGTTCTATCTTTTGCTTGGATAAATCAAAATTACAGGTTCGCAATTGGTAAAGCCCTCGAATAAGTTCTAATAACGTGTTTACCGTCTTAAAACTAGTATAAGGCCCGTAATATTCGCTGCCATCTTTTATTAATCTACGCGTAGGAAAAACGCGAGGAAAACGTTCGTTTTTAATGCAAATCCAAGGATAAGTTTTGTCATCCTTTAACATAACATTAAATCGGGGCTGGTATTTTTTTATAAGGTTATTCTCTAGCAACAATGCATCGGTTTCAGAGTTTACCACAATGTGTTTAATGGTTTTTATCTTCTTTACCATCACCGCTATGCGGTGGCTATCGTGCTTTTTATTAAAGTAAGAACTTACTCTCTTTTTGAGGTTTTTTGCTTTACCTACATACAAAATCTTCCCCGCCTTGTCATAGTATTGATAAACACCAGGGCTGCTGGGTAATGTTTTTACTTGTATCGTTAAATCTGGCTGCTCCATAGCCCAAATATACTGTATTTTCTTACCAACAAATAAATGTGATGAGCTCAATTAAAAAGAATTTGAAATATCAAATTTTCGAGTATTTTTGACAAAAAATAAAAGTATACGCTAGACGCTTCCGCGGAAAGCAATCTGCAAATTTTTATAAGCTTTAAATTTTAAGTACCTTTTCCTTTTTAATATTGTTTTGCCCATGAAAACCACCTCTTCGCCAATTATCATAGGAAGGTGTGATGTAGCCGATTTCCCTTTGTTAGCAATTAAAGACATTGCTATTAAAATTGATACAGGCGCTTATACCTCATCTATACACTGCAAAGACATTCAGGTAAAGGAGAACAAATTGCATTGCGTATTTTTAGACCCTGAACATCCCGAATATAACGGCAAATCTTTTGTTTTTGATCAATTTAAACAAAAGAAGGTAAAAAGTAGTAACGGGCAGGTGCAACTGCGTTATTTAATAAAAACCCGTATTTGCCTATTTGAACAAGAATACCCAATAGAATTAACCTTAAGCGATCGAGAAGAAATGAGTTTTCCTATTTTAATTGGTCGTAAATTTTTAACGCATCGCTTTATAGTTGATGTTAGCAAAGAAAACCTATCAAAATTGAATAAACCCCACTAATGGTATGAATATTAAAATCCTCTCTAGAAATCCCAAACTATACTCTACCCAACGTTTGGTTGAAGCAGCCAAAAAAAGAAAACATGAGGTAGAGGTTATAGACCCCTTAAAATGCGATATTGTCATTGAAAAGCGTAAACCCAATATTTATTATAAGGGTAAATACCTAGAACACGTAGATGCGGTAATTCCTAGAATTGGCGCCTCGGTTACTTTTTATGGAACTGCTGTAGTTAGACAATTTGAAATGATGAACGCTTTTACCACGACGGGGTCTGAGGCATTACTGCGTAGTCGTGATAAACTGAGAAGCTTACAGTTGCTGTCTAAAGCAAAAATTGGTTTACCAAAGACCGTTTTTACCAATTATTCTAGAGACGTTGAAGGGGTTATTAATCAAGTGGGCGGCACCCCGTTGGTGATTAAATTATTAGAAGGCACCCAAGGATTAGGAGTTGTTCTAGCCGAAACTAAAAACGCAGCCAGGTCTGTAATTGAAGCTTTTAACGGCTTGCAAGCTCGTGTAATTGTTCAAGAATTCATCAAAGAGGCTAAAGGTGCCGATATTCGGGCTTTTGTAGTAGATGGGCACGTAGTAGGTGCGATGAAGAGACAAGGAAAAGAGGGTGAGTTTAGATCTAATTTGCACCGTGGCGGTTCTGCAGAAATCATAGAACTTTCTGATGAAGAAGAAGTAGCCGCCGTTAGAGCCGCAAAAGCTATGGGACTTGGCGTAGCTGGAGTTGACTTGCTGCAAAGCTCTCGCGGCCCGTTGATTTTAGAGGTCAATTCTTCTCCGGGTTTAGAAGGTATAGAGAAAGCTACCAACAAAGATATCGCTAAAAGCATCATTAGGTTTATTGAAAAAAATGCATAAATTTTGGGTGAGCTAGATCAAAATAATGTACTGCACTTGTTAGGGCAGACAATTCAGCCCGGTGAAAGTGCACGTCTTAATTTTAACTCGGCCAAACTATTTACAGCAAGCCCTGTAGAAGTACCCGTAATTATTGAACGATCAAAAAAGCCAGGGCCCATTGTCTTATTCACCGCTGGTGTTCACGGCGATGAAATAAACGGAATAGAGGTAGTGCGCCAACTTATTTCGAGAAAAATAAATAGACCTAAAATAGGAACCATAATTTGTATTCCTGTTTTTAACGTTTTTGGTTTTTTAAATTTGCAAAGGGAGTTTCCTGATGGAAGAGATCTAAACCGAGTTTTCCCGGGCTCAAAAAAAGGTCCGCTTGCCTCGCGATTTGCCTATCAATTTACCCAAGAAATTTTACCAGTAGTTGATTATTGTGTAGACTTTCATACTGGTGGAGCTAGTCGATTCAATGCTCCGCAAATACGTATTAGAGAGAATGATGAGCAATTATTAGAATTGGCTCATATTTTTAATGCTCCTTTTATAGTTTACTCGAGTACTATTAGCAAATCTTATCGCGCATCTTGCTACCAAGCCAATATTCCGACCTTGTTATTTGAAGGAGGAAAATCTCTAGATAACAACAAACAAATCACCCAAATTGGGGTGCAAGGTTGCCTACGTTTATTAGATCACTTAGGTATGTTAAAAGGTTCATTTGATTTAAAACCTGCCAGCAAACCTCCCATTTTGGTAAGCCAAAGTAAATGGATACGCGCCGCGCATAGTGGTTTACTGCATTTAAAGGTGGCTTGCGGAAAAAAAGTAGATCAAGGTGAGGTACTTGCCCAGATTACAGATCCATACGGATCGTTTAGATATACGGTAAAAGCTAGGTCATCGGGTTATATAATAAACGTAAACGAATCGCCTATTGTCTACCAGGGCGACGCTTTGTTTCATTTATCTATTTCTTAATATATGACAAACAAGAATCAAATCCGTAAAGTATACAAAAAAAAGCGCCAGGCGCTAACTAAGGAATTATTGGAAGAAATGAGCTTAGCCATAGCAAATAAGGCGGCCCAATTACCTATATGGGATTTTTCTTTTTACCATATTTTTTTACCTATTGCAAAACAAAATGAGGTGAATACAGAGTTTATGTTGCACTTGTTGCAGGGTAAAGATAAAAATATAGTACTGGCTAAAAGTGATTTTAAAAATTTTACTTTACAGCATTTTTTGCTTACGGATACGACTAAAATAAAAGTTAATGCCTATGGTATACCAGAACCTGTTGATGGAATTGCAATTCACCCACAACAGATTGAGGTGGTGTTTAT
This sequence comes from Mesonia sediminis, assembly GCF_042684705.1. Classification (NCBI taxonomy): domain Bacteria; kingdom Pseudomonadati; phylum Bacteroidota; class Flavobacteriia; order Flavobacteriales; family Flavobacteriaceae; genus Mesonia; species Mesonia sediminis. Next base: position 367,510 of record NZ_JBHULZ010000041.1, on the reverse strand, counting down.
GCCGCTTTTAGCTTTTGACCTTAACGGAAATAGAATTGGTTATGGAAAAGGATTTTACGATAGATTTTTAAATGAATGCCAAGCCAACACAATTAAAATTGGACTTTCTTTTTTTGAGGCAGAAGAAAAAATAAATGCCGATGGATTTGATGTACCCCTAGATTATTGCATTACGCCTGGCAAAACCTATCGTTTTAAGCATTAAAAAAGCCAACCGAAAGGCTGGCTTTGAATTGGTGAACTTTAGTTTAAAAACTGTATCCAATACGTATATGCAAGTCTAAAAACACATCGTCTTTATCTACCTTGTATAAGTATTTATCTTCATCTATAAAAGCGCGCACATAACCAACACCTAAGCCTAACTCGTAGTTAAAATGCTTACCTATGCTGCGTCTAATTCCCCATTTGGGTACGATTCTTATCTGATCGATAACCTCGAGATTATCTACATTAGACACTACAAACCAATTAGGGTTATAAGCTGTTTGAATAGCCAAAAAGTTTCCGCTATTTTTAGATGTTTTACGTTTTTTTACCGCTCTTTTCTTTAGGTTATAATACCATCTTGGCTCCGCCGATATCACCGGCGCTAAAGCATAATTTACCCGGTTGTTTTCTTGGTAAATACTACCACCAAAAGCGGCCATATCGAGGCCAACTTCTGTTCTTAACGCCAAAGTGTTACTCAAGCCAAATTCGTATTGCCCCCAAACCCCTAAAAAGCCCGTTTGAACACTAAAAAGACCGTCTTCTACTTGACCTTCGTTGTTATTTGTTTGAGCGTATAAGGCATTTTGGGTATACAGCAATGAAAATACCCCAAGGATAAATAATTTAGTTTTCATGGTCTATTTTTATATAGGTGTTAATCAAGTTAGACTCAAGACTTTCGTCATAAGTTGCTAAAACTAGTGTTTTTTTGTCACTGTAAGTATAAAATACCTTTTATTTTTTATCAAATAATTTGAATTTCGCAATTGCCACTGTACTTCCTAAAATTGGCATTAAAAAAACTAATAGGACCCATAAAATTTTAGAAAGTCCTCTGTTATCTTCTTTAGAAGATTTAAGTATTAAAAAAATACTATAAGCAATATATAATACTAGAAGACTAAATAAAATATAAGCATAGGCTGAATTATAAAATATCATAACACTTTAATTATTTGAGAATTAGCTATATTAGTTTCTTTAAAATTTCCACTCATGTGGCCAAACGCGGAACTAAGCTAAAAAAAAAAAAAAAAAAACGAAACATCCAAGTTTTACCTTACAAAATAGGTTTTTACCAGATTAATTTTGATTCAATAAAATTTAGGGAAACCTGTTTTATCTTAACCATATTAATTCTACCCAATAGTAGTCAGTTTTACTATAAGCAGTTTGTAAAAAATACATATACTTAATCAAGAATATTGACTAAAATAGGTTTCGTTTTTTGAAATTACAGCGTGCAGACTCACAATTGAGAATAGTAATGTTCTAAAATGCCTAGTTGTCTTCTTTAGGAAATGCTTTTTTATTAAAAAGAATCAATAAAATAACCCCTACGGTAATAGCGGAGTCTGCGATATTAAATACCGGCTCAAAGAACGTAAAATAATCGCCGCCCCAGAAAGGAATCCATTCGGGTAGCACCCCGCTCCATAACGGGAAATAAAGCATATCTACCACTTTTCCGTGAAACAGCGTGGCATAGCCTCCATTTTCAGGCATAAAGCTAGCCAATTGATTTATGCTATGGTCAAAGATAATTCCATAAAAAACAGAATCGATAATATTACCCAGGGCTCCCGCGAAAATAAAAGCGATACATATAATTAATATTTTTGAGGCTTGTTTTTTTACCGAGTCATACAACCAATAGCCAATGCCCGCAATGGCCACCAATCTAAAAAGGGTCAAAAACAATTTACCATATTCTCCTGGTATTTGAGCGCCCCAAGCCATTCCATTATTCTCAACAAACAGAATTCTAAACCAATTAAATACAAAAATTTCTTCACCCAAAACAAAATGAGTTTTGATATAAATTTTTGAAACCTGATCAATCAGTAATATAATAAAAATAAGAAGTCCCGCTTTTTTAAGTGACATGGTGTGCAGTTTAGTTGCCGTAAAAATACAAGATTATTTATAAATCTTATACTCAGAAATCAACTCAAATGAATTTAAAATGAAATGTATTTCTACAAATGATACAAAAAAGGTTTCGTTTAAAATGAATTCAAACGAAACCTCTTATAGAATTTTCTGTTATTTATTTTTGCATATTTTTTGCCTCAATACTTAAAGTAGCATGGGGCACGAGTAATAATCGTTCTTTTTTAATCAATTTGCCTGTTACCCTGCAAATACCATAGGTTTTATTCTCTATACGAATCAAAGCGTTTTTTAGATCACGAATAAACTTCTCTTGTCGAATAGCCAATTGTGAGTTGGCTTCTTTACTCATTACCTCGCTTCCTTCATCAAAAGCTTTAAAAGTAGGTGAAGTATCATCTGTACCATTAGAACTATCGTTCATATAGGCACTTTTATACAGTTCTAACTGCGCTGAAGCCTTTTCAATTTTCTCTAAAATGATGGCTTTAAATTCTTCTAAATCGGCATCACTATACCTTTCTTTAATCTCTGTATTCATAGTTTTATTTTTTTACAGCAAGACGGGTGTTTACATCGTCAAAGCTCACTTCTAACCCATCTTTAATCTCATCAACAAGTTCGAGTTTTGCTGTGAGTGTTTCGTTTTTAATATAAGATTCATTAGCTAAGACAGCCTGCTCGACCAGTCCGTCTTTTTGTATTTTTACTTCAATTTTATCGGTAACCTCAAATCCAGAATCTTTTCTCAAGTTTTGAATTCTGTTCACCAGCTCTCTGGCGATTCCTTCTTGTTTAAGTTCTGGACTAATATGCACATCTAGCGCTACGGTTAAACCGGATTGCGTAGCAACCAACCAGCCCTCTATATCTTCTGAGGTGATTTCTACGTCATTCAGCTGCAAAATAGTTAATTTCCCATTAACTTCTAAATTAATTTCACCTTCCTTTTCTAATTTGGCAATTTTATCCGCCTCAAGGCTACTAATAGCAGCCACAACAGCCTTCATTTCTTTTCCAAATTTAGGTCCAAGGGTTTTAAAATTAGGTTTAATTTTTTTAACCAATATTCCCGAAGTGTCATCAATCAATTCAATCTCTTTTACATTTACCTCAGATTTGATTAGGTCTTGTACCGCCAATATTTCTTCTCTAACGCTCTCGTCTAATACAGGAATCATCACGCGTTGAAGTGGCTGCCTTACCTTTATCATTTCTTTCTTTCTTAATGATAACACCAAACTAGAAATTACTTGTGCCTTTTTCATTCTATTTTCAAGTGCCTGATTAATCATAGTCGCATCAGACGCTGGAAATGTGCTTAAATGTACACTTTCTGGCGTATCTGCTAGTGAAACCGCTGTTAAATCTTTGTAAAGTCTGTCCATATAGAATGGCGCTATCGGTGCCGCTATTTGGGCCACTTTTAATAAACAAGTATATAAGGTTTGGTAAGCCGATATTTTATCTTCTTGGTATTCACCTTTCCAGAATCTTCTTCGGCATAGACGCACGTACCAGTTACTTAAATTTTCTTGTACAAAATCTGAAATTGCCCTTGCAGCCTTGGTAGGCTCGTAGCTAGCGTAATAAGTATCTACTTCTCTGATTAAGCTATTTAGCTCAGACAATATCCAACGATCAATTTCGGGTCTTTTGGCTAGAGGAACCTCCTGTTCTTTATAGGTAAACCCGTCTATATTGGCATAAAGCGCGAAAAAAGAATAGGTGTTGTACAAGGTTCCAAAAAACTTGCGACGTACCTCTGCGATACCTTCGAGGTCAAATTTTAAATTATCCCAAGGGTTGGCATTGCTTATCATATACCATCGCGTGGCATCTGGACCATAAGTAGATAACGTCTCAAACGGATCTGCAGCATTGCCTAATCGCTTAGACATTTTTTGTCCGTGTTTATCTAACACCAAGCCGTTTGACACTACATTTTTATAGGCTACATCATCAAAAACCATGGTAGCGATGGCGTGTAAGGTATAAAACCAACCTCGGGTTTGATCTACCCCTTCGGCAATAAAGTCGGCTTTTCTTAGTGTTGCTTCGGTGGCTTGCTTATTTTCGAACGGATAATGCCATTGGGCATAAGGCATAGCTCCAGAGTCAAACCAAACATCTATCAGGTCGGCTTCGCGTTTCATTGGCTTGCCACTTGCCGAAACCAATACAATTTTATCGACCACATTTTTATGTAAATCGACTTGATCGTAATTGGCATCGCTCATATCGCCCACCACAAAATCTTCAAAAACATCTTTATCCATAAAACCAGCTTCTACCGAGCGTTTCATTTCGGCTTTCAACTCTTCTATAGAACCAATAATAATCTCCTCTCTCTTATCTTCTGTACGCCAAATAGGTAGCGGAATACCCCAATATCTCGAGCGCGATAAGTTCCAGTCATTGGCATTGGCTAACCAATTACCAAACCTACCCTCACCGGTCGAAGCGGGCTTCCAATTTATGGTAGTATTTAATTGGTGCATGCGATCTTTTACCTCGGTTACTTTTATAAACCAAGAATCTAGAGGGTAGTATAATATAGGTTTGTCTGTACGCCAGCAATTTGGGTAACTGTGCACATACTTTTCTACCTTAAAGGCTTTATTTTCTTCTTTAAGCTTAATGGCTATTTCAACATCAACCGACTTGTCGGGGGCCTCTTCGGGGGTATAATATTCATTTTTTACATACTTTCCTGCCAATTCTCCCATCTCGGGTCTAAATTTACCTTGTAAATCTACTAAAGGCACTAAATTCTCTTGCTCATCTAGCACCAACATAGGAGGCACAGGCGGATTAGCTTGTTTGGCCACCAGCGCATCATCTGCTCCAAAAGTGGGCGCGGTATGTACAATACCTGTACCGTCTTCTGTGGTCACAAAATCACCTGCAATAATTCTAAAGGCATTTTCTGGAGTTTCATAAGGTTGTGCATAGGGTAGCAATTGCTCATAACGAATACCTACTAAATCTTTACCTAGGTAAGTGTTGGTTACCAAATAAGGTATTTTTTTATCTCCTTGTTGAAAATTAGCCAAAGCTTCCTCATCTTCAACGCCAACATATTTTTTATCAAATTGCTTATTCACCAAATTCTTGGCAACTACTAAGCTAACTGGCTCATATGTGTATTGATTGTAGGTTTTAACCACTACATACTCAATTTTTGGACCTACTGTAAGTGCGGTGTTACTTGGGAGTGTCCAAGGAGTGGTAGTCCAAGCTATAAAGTACAGGTTTTCATAGTTGGCTAAATCGGCAGGAAGACTGCTTGCTATAGCTTTAAACTGTGCCGTTACCGTAGTATCGGTAACATCTTGATAAGTACCAGGCTGATTTAGCTCATGTGAGCTTAAACCTGTCCCTGCTTTTGGTGAGTAAGGCTGAATGGTATAGCCTTTGTATATAAGTCCTTTTTTATAAATTTCAGACAGTAACCACCACACGGTTTCCATGTATTTAGGCTTATAAGTAATATAAGGATCATCCATATTTACCCAATAGCCCATTTCTTCGGTAAGTTTTGACCAAACATCGGTATAGCGCATCACGGCATTTTTACAGGCTTGGTTATATTCTTCTACAGAAATTTTAGAACCGATATCCTCCTTAGTAATGCCCAACTCTTTTTCTACCCCTAACTCTACGGGCAAACCGTGGGTATCCCAGCCGGCTTTACGGTTTACCTGAAAACCCTTTTGTGTTTTATATCGGCAAAATATATCTTTAATACTTCGCGCCATAACATGATGAATCCCTGGTAAACCATTGGCAGAGGGCGGACCTTCAAAAAAAACAAAAGGCCGATTACCTTCTCTGGTACTTACACTCTTTTCAAAAATTTGATTTTCTTTCCAATAGCTCAGTATCTCTTGTGCTACTACTGGTAAATCCAGTTGCTTGTATTCGGTAAAATTTTTACTCATGGCGCTGTCTTTCAAAATAAATTGCGAAATTAAGGATTTTTGTTTAACCTGATAATGAACAAGCTAAAAATATGAAGTGGCTTGACTATAAGATTGTACGGCTTTGACTTTGTTAAATTAATTAATTCCGTCAAGAAAAAAATGCCTAAGCCAACAAAAATAAGCTTGAATTGAGCATTAAAGTTATGGCGATATTATACTATATTTGTAGTCTAAATTGTAACAAACTATGTCATTTTCAGATTTATTCGATTCAGGTTCACATAGCAGAAACATTAGCCATTTTGCTTCTATTGTACGTTTAGCCGCTGTAGACGGTGAAATAAACGATGAAGAAAAAGCGGTTTTAAAGCGTTTGGCTAGAAAACTTGATGTAAACGAAGAAGAATATAAGCTTATCTTAAAAAACCCTGAAAACATCCCATTTACAGCACCTAATACCAAGGTTAAACGTTTAGAACGTTTGTACGATTTACTCACACTGGTTTTTGCTGATCACGAAATGGATGAACAGGAAGCTTTTATGATGAAACGCTATGGTATTGCCTTAGGTTTTTCTTCAGAAGACTCCAAAGCCATCATCAAGCGATCTATCGCTATTTTAGGCGGCAAGTTATCTTTTGATGACTACCTTTATCTATTAGAAAGAGAATAAAGTAGGACTCCTACTTTATTCTGCTTTTTGCATAAATTCTTCTGCTTTATTCACCATTTCTTCGCTTCCACAAAAGAAAGGTACTCTTTCGTGCAAACTCTCTGGCTGTATATCTAAGATTCGCGTAAAGCCATCACTTGCCTTGCCTCCTGCTTGTTCGGCTATAAAAGCCATAGGATTACACTCATATAGCAATCTTAATTTACCCTTTGTTGCCTTTTTACTTTTAGGGTAAATATAAATACCACCCTTAATCATATTCCGATGAAAATCTGAGACCAAAGAGCCTATGTAACGAGCAGTATAAGGCCTATCTCCTTCCTCTGCCTGGCAGTATTTTATATAATCTTTTACCCCTTGAGGAAACTGTGCATAATTCCCCTCATTCACCGAGTAAATATTTCCTGTTTTAGGAAAACGCATATTAGGATGCGACAAATAATAAGTACCTATAGCCGGATTTAAAGTAAAGCCATTTACCCCGTGCCCCGTGGTGTACACAAGCATTGTAGAGGTACCATAAACAATGTATCCTGCAGCTACTTGTTGATTACCTGGTTGTAAAAAATCTTCTTTCGTTACCGGTTGTCCCATTGGGGTCACCCTGCGGTACACAGAAAATATGGTTCCTACAGATACGTTCACATCAATATTTGAACTTCCGTCAAGCGGATCCATTAACAACACATATTTATTATTGTTGTCTTTATTCTGTCCTTGAATGGTAATAAAATCATCGTTTTCTTCAGAAGCAATACCACAAACTATCTCCCTATTGGTAATGGTTTGTATAAATTTTTCGTTGGCATAAACATCTAGTTTTTGCTGTTGCTCACCCTGGATATTGGTTTCACCCGCCGCCCCAGTAATGTCTACCAGACCCGCTTTATTCACCTCGTGATTAACTACCTTTGCCGCTAGACGAATTGCATTTATTAATCGAGATAATTCTCCCGATGAGTACTTGAACTCAGCCTGGTTTTCAATTATGAACTCCCCCAGGGTTTGGTTTTTTCTTACCATTTTGTTGACTTTATGTCGCAAAAATAGAAAAAAGACTTTGTAATCGCTATTTTTGTGTAAATCAAAATAAAAACTATGGAAACAAGCATAAGAAGAGCAACCAAAGAAGATATGGGAAGTGTACTGCGATTAATCAATGAATTAGCGGCTCACGAAAAGAAACCAAATGCAGTAATTTTGACCGAAGAGCAATTAAAGAAGGATGGTTTTGGCGATCAAAAAATGTTTACCTGTTTTTTAGCTGAGGCGGATGACCAAGTGGTTGGCATGGCTTTAGTTTACTATAGATACTCTACCTGGAAAGGAAAAACCGTACATCTAGAAGATCTTATTGTAAATGAAAATTATCGTGGTAAAGGTATTGGTATGCTGCTGTATAAACAAGTGATGCGTTTTGCTCTAGACCAAGGTGTAAAACGAGTAGAATGGGTAGTGGGCGATTACAATACCAATGCGCTTGAATTTTACAAAAGTACAGGAGCTAGCATAATGACCGAATGGAATACCGTGCAGTTTGACGAAAAATCTATAAAAAACTTCTTAGCCAAATGATCATATTTAAGTTTGGCGGCGCCTCTGTAAAAGAGGCGGCTGGCGTCAAGAATATGGTTGAAATACTCAAAAAAACCGGCACCAAGGATAAACTGATTGTGGTTTCGGCAATGGGTAAAACTACTAATGCTTTAGAATTGGTAATCCAAAACTATTTTGAGTTCAATAAAATCGATTTAACTGAGGTTAAAAATTTTCATGCTCAGATTGCTCAGAATTTGTTTGCCAATACAAACCACCCAATTTTTGCTACCTTAAACCAATATTGGAAAGAGTTAACGAGTTTCCTTGAGGAAAATTCATCTCAAGATTACGATTTTGTTTATGATCAAGTTATTGGTTTTGGTGAGTTAATAAGTACAGCCATAATAAGCGCTTACCTTAATTCAGAAGAAATAAAAAACAATTGGATAGACGCACGAAAACTTATTAAAACCGATACTACCTATCGCGACGCTCAGGTGAATTGGGAAATCACACAAAAAAATATCAACCATCACATCAAACCCAACGAGTTATTTATAACTCAGGGGTTTATCGCATCGACTACCAATAATTGTACTACCACCTTGGGCCGAGAAGGAAGTGATTATTCTGCTGCCATTTTTGCTTATTGCCTAAATGCTAAAGAGGTAAGTATTTGGAAAGATGTTAGCGGTGTTTACAATGCAGATCCTCGTATTTTTAAAGACAGCATACAATTAAACCAAATCAATTACAACGAAGCTATAGAGTTAGCTTTTTACGGGGCTTCTGTGATACACCCTAAAACTATCCAGCCGCTTCAAAGAAAAGAGATTCCTTTAGTGGTGCGCTCATTTTATGATTTAACTTTACCAGGAACAAAGGTTAGTAACGGTCCTAAAATTGTACCTCAAGTACCATGTTTTATTGTAAAAGATGATCTCATATTACTATCCATTGCCACCAAAGACTTTTCATTCTTTGTAGAGCAAAATATGAGTGAGGTCTTTGCTCTGTTTCATGCTTTTCAAACCAAGGTAGATCTTATTCAAAATTCAGCCATAAGCTTTTCTGTAGTTATAGATAACAAATTCAAAAAATTTGATTTATTAATCGAAAATTTACAAAAACGATTCAGGGTAAGTTTTAATAAAGGTGTTAAATTATATACCTTGCGCCACGCTACGCCAGAGGCAATAAAAGCAACCGAAAAAGATAAGGTGGTTCTTCTAAAACAAGTGACGCGAGAAACGGCACAATTGGTTGTTCACGAAAATTTATAACTTAGCAAGTGATTATTCATTTATATTTGCTTTAAACTTATAGCACATGGGATTTGTTACCGCAAAAGAAGTTGCCAATGGCCTTAATCTAAAAAGATTTGGCGTTTTAGGTACAGCTATAGGGGCTGGGGTAATGAAAATTACCAAAATAAATAAGCTAAATAAAATTTACGACGATCGTTCGCATCTCGACGGGTTTGACTTTTTAGATTCTAGCCTAAAACATCTAGAAATCGATTTTGAAATTCCTGAAAAGGATTTAAAAAGAATCCCAAAAACAGGTCCGTTTATAAGCATTTCAAATCACCCACTTGGCGGTATAGATGGTATGATTTTGCTACATACCTTTATACAAAAGCGAGACGACTATAAGGTTATTGCTAATTTTTTATTGCATCGATTAAAGCCTTTAAAATCTTACATTATGCCTGTAAATCCTTTTGAAACGCGCAAAGACATCAAATCAAGTCTTAGCGGTTTAAAGGAAGCCATACAGCATTTAAAAGACGGTAACTGTCTAGGTATTTTTCCCGCTGGTGAGGTAAGCACTCAAAAAGAAGAAAACTCTATAGTAGACAGAGAATGGCTACCAGAGGCAATGAAATTAATTCAGAAATCTGGTGTACCTGTAGTTCCTGTTTATTTTCATGCCAAAAACAGTGCAAGTTTTTACCGCCTATCTAAATTAAACGATAGCCTTAGAACAGCAAAATTACCAGGTGAAATGCTGAGTCAAAAACACCGAAAAATAAAAGTTCGCATTGGCAACCCTATTAGTGTAGAACAACAACAAGCCTACCCTAACCTAGAAGATTTCACCCTCTTTTTGCGCAAGAAAACCTACATGCTTTCCAGTGCGTTTGATGACAAAAGGAGTTTATTAAAAAACATCCCTAAACAAATAAAATTTCCTGCCCGAGCTCCCAAAGCAATCGCTAAAGAAACCTCAGAGGTGTTAATGCAAAAAGAAATTAACTTTTGCCAAGAAAACGAAAAGCGTTTGCTAATTAGTAAAAATTATGAAGTATTTCTTGCCGAAAGAAAAGACATTCCCAATATCGTAAAAGAAATTGGACGCTTACGCGAAATCACATTTAGAGCCATTGGCGAAGGCACAAATAAATCTACAGATTTAGATGAGTTTGACGACTATTACCATCATCTTTTCTTGTATGACAACGAAACCCATAAAATTGTAGGCGCTTATAGAATGGGTTTTGGTGCTCAAATTTTCCCTAAGCATGGAATAAATGGCTTTTATCTGCAGCAACTTTTTCGCTTTGAGCCAGAACTACATAAAATGATGAGCGAATCTATAGAGATGGGCCGCGCTTTTATCGTCAAAGAGTACCAACAAAAACCTATGCCGCTTTTCTTACTTTGGAAAGGAATAGTGCACTGTACATTAAGATTCCCCGAACACAAATACTTAATTGGTGGCGTAAGTATCAGTAATAAATTTTCGGACTTCTCAAAATCGATGATGATTGAGTTTATGAAATCACACTATTATGATCCCTATGTGGCTCAATATATTCGACCTAAGAAGGAGTATAAAGTGAAATTAAAAGACGCCGACAAAGACTTTGTTTTTGATGCCAGTCAAGCTGATTTAAACAAGTTTGACAAGCTAATTGATGAACTCGAACCCGATAGTTTACGTATGCCGGTACTCATAAAAAAATACATCAAACAGAATGCACGTGTTGCCGCTTTTAACGTTGATCCTTTATTCAATAATTCGGTAGATGGGCTGATGTACATTCGTATTGCCGATTTACCAGAGAGCACCGTAAAACCAGTGATGGAAGAATTGCAACTAGAACTTGAACAAAAAATAAATAAAGATCAAAATGAGCCTATTTAATAAATTGCTTGGCAATGCCAGTGAGATAGATACCAATACTCTAACAGCAAAATACCAACAATTACTAGTTGGCAATGAAGTGGTTGAACTAGGCTTCAAACTTGTGCGTGACACTTTTATATTTACAGATAAGCGCTTAATTTTAATAGATATTCAAGGTTTAACCGGTAGCAAAAGAGAATATTTAAGTATCCCCTACAAAAGCATCTCTCGGTTTTCGATTGAAACTGCGGGTACTTTCGATTTGGATGCAGAACTCAAAATCTGGATTTCCAGCGAGCAACAAGCTTCTATTAGTAAGCAATTCAACAAGAAAATAGATATTTATAAGGTGCAGCAGTTTTTGGCAAGCAAAGTTTTTTAACATGCTTTAGCTTCTTTGTTAAAGCCTTGTTATTTAAATAAATATTAATATAATTACGTGCGTTTCTTGCTACATTTAAATAAAAAAAAGAAATGAAACAAGAAAAAGTTTTAGTGGCAGGAGCTAACGGAAAAACAGGCAGAGAGATTGTTGCTTTATTAAAAAATCATCAAGATTATTCGCCCATTGCATTAATAAGAAAGCAAGAACAACAAGCATTTTTTGATGGTATGCAGGTGGAAACCCGTTTAGGAGATTTAGAAGGCGATCTAGAACCAGCCGTACAAGAAATAGATCGGGTTATTTTTGCAGCCGGTTCTGGAAGCAAAACAGGAAAAGATAAGACAACAGCAGTAGATCAAAATGGCGCCATAAATCTTATCGACAGAGCTAAAGCCGCGGGAGTAAGAAAGTTCGTGATGTTAAGCTCTATGGGTGCCGATAATCCAGAACAAAACAAAGAGCTAGAACATTATCTTAAAGCAAAGCAAAAGGCTGATGAGCATCTACAAGCTAGCTTCTTAGAATATACCATTGTAAGACCAGGAGCACTTACCGATGCTGAGAAAACCAATAAAATTAAGGCGGAAAAAAAATTAAACCAATACGGCGAAATTTCACGAAAAGACGTGGCGCAAGTTTTAGTAGACAGCTTGCCTCCTAATATGCTAAAAAACAAAACCTTTGAAATTCTAAACGGAGAATTAGCGACTCCATTAGCCTTAGAACAAGTTGATTACGCTTAAAAAAAGCATTAAGTTTAATATTATTGTAAAAGCAGTCTTAAACCGGTCTGCTTTTACTTTTTTATATTTTCTTCGTATAGAGTTATCCATTCATTCACTGTCATTTTTTGCGTCAACTCAGCAATTAAACCAAATGGAATCTGCTTTAGGTTTTTAAATCGTATGCAACTTTTACCCATATCTAGTTTAGTTTTTACATACTTGCCATACTCCCCAACAAACCAATCTTTTAAAGATTCTTTTGCATAGATCCCAGAATGATAGAGGTTGATGGAGTTTTTTTGTGAAGCGAAACTTAGAAAAGGAAGCGGTTCTTTTGGGTTACAATGGTAACCATCTGGATAAATGCTGTGCGGCACATAATATCCTATCATACCATATTGCATACCTTCCTCAAAGCCCTTTGGTAAATTATCATTAATTACCTGCCGAAGTTTTTTTAAGGCTTCTTGCCTCTCTTCAGGGGCTTTTTTTATATAAGCCTCTGGTGTTTCTGCCTTAGTGCCCATAATTACCTATTATAAATTTTTATCGTAATTCTTTTGTTAAAAATTGGCTATTATTTTATTCGCTATAACTTGTGCCAGTTTAAGCTTGCTTTCTAGTGTCCAGCCTGCGATATGCGGACTCAATAAAACTTGATCTGCTCGGATAAGGTATTGAAAAGCTTCGGGCAGCTGTTCCTCTTCATTGAAAAAATTTTCGAAAGAAGATTTTTCATATTCCAATACATCTAAGCCTGCTCCTAGAATTTTTCCCGATTTTAAGGCCTCGACTAAATCTTCTGTAACTACAGATTTACCCCTTGCGGTGTTTATCAACCAAAACGGATTTTGAAATTTCTGAATAAATGCAGCATCAACCATATTTTTTGTACTAGCGGTTAACGGGGTGTGCAAACTTAGAACCTGAGCTTTACTTTGCAATTCCTCTAAACTAACCTCAGCCGCAAAATCGTCTGATAAACCAGATTGGATATCGTGAAAAATCACCTCACAATCAAAACCGCTTAGCTTTTTAGCGAAAGCCTTTCCCATGTTTCCGTAACCAATTATGCCCACTGTTTTCCCTTCTAACTCGATTCCTCTATTAGCTTCTCGTTTCCATATTCCTTGCCGCACTTGAGCGTCTACTCTATTTAAATGATTGAATAAGCTCAACAACATACCTAACGCGTGCTCTCCCACCGCGTTTCGATTTCCTTCAGGTGCCGAAAACAATTTAATACCTTTCTTTTCAGCGTAAGCTACATCTATATTTTCTAGGCCTGCTCCTAATCTTCCTATAAATTTTAAATTTTTAGCTTTTTCTAAAAATGCTTTATCTAGACTGAATCTGCTACGAATAATAATTCCATCATATTGTGCAATACTTTCTTGAATACTTTGCTTTGGCGAATCATAATCTTCATGATTTATAAAACCATGGGCTTTTAATTCTTTAATCAATAAAGGGTGGTTGCGGTCTAAGTGTAAAACTTTATACATAATTAATCAAAAAAAGGTTGAGTTATACTTTCTATTATGCGTTGTGGCTTTTGTTTCTTTAAATCTATAAGGCACCAAAGGGTTTTGGCTTGGGCCAATAAAACCATATCTTTTTTAGCATAAATTTCTGTGCGTCTTTCACTTTTTACACCCTCATAATTGGCGATCCAAGTTTTCAGGTAAATCTCCTCTCCTAAGAAGGCAGGTTTTTTATATTCTATATAATGATTAAGCACTACCCAACCGTAATGTTCTTGAATATGCCTGGGTGCCGTAGCCTTCCAATGTTTTTCACCAACATCTTGCACCCATTGAAGATAGGCCACATTATTTACATGGTTCAAATTGTCTATCACATCACTTTTTACAAGTAAAGTATCAAAAAATGGAATAGGTTTCATAATATCGATTCGCTTAAATAATTTTTAGAGCAGTATTTAATCCGTAAAGGAAATATTTAAAAGCCTAATATAAGTTTAGCAATACTAAAGTAAATTAAAATACCACAGATGTCATTGCTTGTAGTTATAAAAGGACCGGTTGCCATGGCTGGATCTATACCTTGTTTTTCTAAGATAATGGGGACAAAGGTACCTATTAAAGAAGCTGTAATAATCACCGAAACCAGAGAGACACCCACTGTGAGTCCGAACTCAAAATTTAAACCAAGTAGTAGCATTCCGCCACCAATTAGTAAAATGGCTAAAACTGCACCATTTAATAAACTTAAACCAATCTCTTTTAATAGCCTGTTCAACAATGAACCTCTTAGACTATTATTGGCCAAGCCTTGCAAAACAATGGCAGATGATTGTACTCCCACGTTACCTGCCATAGCGGCAATTAAGGGCACAAAAAAGAATAACTCTCCATGCTTTTCCATGGCGCTATCAAAAGTACCTAAAACTTCTACACTTATAAATCCGCCTGCCAAGGCCAAAATAAGCCAGGGCAGGCGAGCGCGGGTGAGCTGCCAAATGCTACTGCTAGACTCTACATCTTCAGAGATACCAGCCGCCATTTGGTAATCCCGTTCGGCTTCTTCTTTAATAAAATCAACCATATCATCAATGGTGATGCGACCTACTAGTTTTCCCATTTCATTTACCACAGGTATAGCTTCTAAGTCATATTTTTGCATAATTCTAGCCACTTCATCACCAGGGGTATGCACACTAACAAAATCTACCTTATCAATATAAACATCACTTATCTGGGCGTCACTAGGTGCGGTTAAAAGATCTTTTAAAGAAAGCCTACCTTTTAAACGATCTTTGTTATCAACCACATAGATGGAGTGTACTCGGGTTACATACTCGGCCTGTTCTCGCATTTCGCTCATACAGCCTGTAACACTCCAGTTTTCGTTTACTTTTACTAACTCTTTGGCCATGAGTCCTCCGGCAGAGTCTTCATCATAGCGTAAAAGCTCTACAATATTATCGGCGTGTTCTTCGTCTTGGATATGACCAATAACCTCCTCTTTTAGGTTTTGGTCCAGTTCGGCTACAATATCTGCAGCGTCATCGGTATCCATTTCTTCCAGCTCGCCAGCAATTTCTTCTGCCGTAAGATTATTTAGAATTTTTTCTCGATCGTCTTCATCGAGTTCCATTAAAACTTCGGCTGTTTTATCAGTATTAAGAATTTTAATCACATAAGTAGCGTCATCTAGATCTAACTCTTCTAGTATCTCTGCGATATCCGCGTGATGAAGCTCTTCTAGATACAAGCGCAGCTCGGCGCTGTTTTGCGCCTGCACCCACTCTTCTATCTTTGCGATTAATTCTTTACTGATTTGAAACTGCATCTATAGCTATTTTTTGCGTTAATTCTATAAACTCTGTATAATGTAATTGCTCTGGTCTTTTATTAAAGATAGCTTCTTCACGTAAAGTATCTGACAACTGAAAGTTTTTTAGGCTGTTACGCAAGGTTTTTCTTCTCTGTTGAAAGGCTTGCTTTACCACTTTGAACAATAAACTTTCACTAACTGGTAATTCTTGATTTTCTTTTCGACTCATATGCATGACGCCGCTATCTACTTTGGGTGGCGGATTAAATACACCTGGAGGCACGGTAAACAAGTATTGCGTTTCATAAAACACTTGTGTTAAAACCGATAAAATACCATACACCTTGCTACCGGGTTTTGCACAAATGCGTTGTGCAACTTCTTTCTGAAACATACCTGAAAATTCGGGTACAAATTGGCGTTGCTCTAATACCTTAAAAACGATTTGGGTAGATATGTTATAGGGGAAATTGCCTGTTATGCCCATTTCCTTGCCCTGATTCAAGGTGGCTAAATCGGCTTTTAAAAAGTCTTGCTCGCTAACGCTAAAATTTTTTAGAGGTAAATTGGGGTGATTTAAGCCAAAGCCTGCTTCTAAGTAAGCAATAGACTCCCGGTCAATTTCTAATGCTAACACTTTTAAGTTGCGCTCTAGCAAATGTTTGGTTAGAACCCCTGTTCCTGGTCCAATCTCTACAACTAGATCATAATTTGCAGCTTCAAGCGTTTGAGCAATCTTTAGGGCTGTTTCTTCACTTTTGAGAAAGTGTTGTCCCAAATGTTTTTTGGCTTTTACCCCCGCGTGTTGCGCACGTGATTGCCCTTTTTTTCTATTTGGCTGCTTTTTTTTCATTGTTCATCGATTATGTGAAGCTCAGTGGTAAAGTACACAAATTTATCTTTAAATAGCATTGGGGTTTCGCCAAGCGGATTTTTGTTTTTAGCACGAAATGATTCTAGTTTTGTTTTGTTTGGTACAGTATACTGAATTGAGTAGGTATAACCCCCCATCTCTTCTTCTACTAAAACTCTAGTCATTACCGCTTTAGAGAACGTGTCTAAGCTCAGCATTCGCGGCATATAAGTATGCTTAACCCAGTCTACCCAGGCTTCTTGAATATCTTCTTGTATATTAACGGTAATATTGAATATAAACATGGTTGTAAATTTATTTAATCAAATCGCCTCTTAGTTTTCTGTATTTTTGTCTGGCCTCGTTAAAGTAAATACTATCTTCATGCTCAAACAACAACTTTTCATAATAGGCTTTTGCTTTATTTTTATCTTTTAGCTTCAACTCATAAATTCTTGCTAGCGCATAAAGGCTTTCATCTATATAAATACTCTTCTCCGTTAGGTTTAGGATACTTTTATACGTGGCTACGGCCTTTTCATATTTTGACAAATCCTCTAACAGGCTGGCTTTTTTAAATAGCGCATCATCTTCTATCTCTTCACCCACGTGCTCTTGCAAAATGTTTACTAAAAGTGCTAAGGCTTCATTTGGTTTTTCTTGAAAAGCTAATAAATCGGCTTTAGCGAAACGCTTTAAAGCTGTAAAAGTGGTGTCTAATACTGCATTGCTATTAGTGTTAATCAAAACACTTAATTGCAATGCATCATTGGCAATAAACTTTGAAGTAGCTGTTTTTAAAACGTTTAGTTGCCTACTGGCCCATTCAAAATCACCTTGATAAAAACTGGTTTTAGCAATTTTAAATGTAGCTTCTTCTGCCAAAGCACTATTGGGTAAGTCAAGCTGTACTTGTGAATAATAAATCAAGGCTTGGTTAAATTTATCGGTTTTTACAGCCACATCACCTAAACGCATTTTTACTTGTCCAGCCGCAAATTTGTCTAAATTTAATTGATTCAAGTTATCTAATTTCGCTTTAGCTTCTGCATAAGCTTTTGTTTTCAATAAAAAGTCCGCGTAAAGCAAATGAATATCCAACCAATCTTGTAGCGGAAGACTTTTATACTTTTCAAACACTTGATTAAAGAGCTGCGCTGTGACCTCAGGTTGTGCGCGATTCATACTAAGATCTAGTTTTAAATATTCTGCTTGTAATATGCGGTAAATTTGATCTTCTTGCGCTATAACATAATTTAATATTTCTTGCGAGGTGGCATAGGCTGAATCTTTGGCTTGCTGAGCCAGGTTTAAAAAGCCTTGAATATTATCTTTTTGACTACGCAAATAGAGCGCTTTTTCTTGCGCAAAGGCTTTTTGAAAATCATTTTGTTGCACATAAAGCCAGCTTAACAACTCGTTAAAAACCAGGATAGGTTTTTCTTGGTTTTTTGCTAGTATAGCCTGTTGTAGTTTTTTGTTGGCAGGGTTGTTGGCGTCTTCACTAATAAAATCTGAAAAGTTGCGCTTAACAGCAAACAAATAGTTGGGTTGATCTACGAGCAAATCTAGGTAGCTGCTAAACATTTTATCTAGATTTCCCTTCTCTCCATAAATTCTTGCCAACTCTATAGTAAACGAGCTGTTTGCCCGTTGTTTTAGGGCCTCCTCATAGGTTTTTATAGCCCAATCTAGTAAAGCATATTGTTGAAACATTCTGCCAACGCTATAAGCATAACCTTGATTTTTTGAAACGCTTTCAATTGCCGATTGAAAGGCTTCTTGCGCCGCTTCAGTATTACCTTGCAATTGATAATTGTGCCCGAGACTAACCAATAAATTAGGATAAATTACCTTTGGTTTGTTTTGCTGTAACAACAAGTCTTCTGCCAGCTTATACTTTTCTAGTTCTTGATAAGTAGCTACTAATTTTTGAACGCTGCGCAGGTCTCTGCTGTTTTGGGCCACAAGCTTTTCAAAAACCGCTTGGGCTTTTTCAAATTCACCTTGATCAAAATAGTTTTCGCCCAATTGGTAAGATTGAGACCAAAGGGTAAAACCAAATAAAAATGCTATTATACTTGAAAATAGGCGCATACTGCTAAAATAGAAAATTGCCTGCAACTACGTTGTATATTTAGCAGTTTTTGTAGCGAATTATAACAAGCCCCAAGATTACAACAAACGGGGCCTGTTTAAAATCTTAGATTACGCTACGCAATAGTGCTACCGTTGTTAACTTGAGCCTCATCTGGATTTACAAAAACCAATTCGCCCTGTGCGTTTTCGGTCATTAAAATCATTCCCTCGCTCAGCGTACCGCGTAATTTTCTAGGCGCTAGATTTACCAAAACCGTTACTTGTTTTCCTACTACCTCTTCTGGCGAGAAATGTTCTGCAATACCAGAAACAATGGTGCGGGTATCAAGACCAGTGTCTACCTTTAAAACCAATAGCTTTTTAGTTTTTGGCATTTTCTCTGCGCTCACAATGGTTCCCACTCGTAGATCTATTTTTGTGAAATCTTCAAAGGTAGCCGTTTCTTTTTGCTCCTCTACACTTTTTTGCTCGGCTTGGTTCATTCTTTTGGTATTCTCTAATTTCTCTAATTGTTTAGCTATGGCGTCGTCTTCAATTTTCTCAAATAAAAGACTAGCTTTACCAATAACATGTTGGGGCGCTAGTAACGCTTCCGCGGAAGCGATTTGCGGCCAAGAAATATTCTTTTTTAAATTTAAAATGGTCGAGAGCTTTTTGGCGGTAAATGGTAAAAATGGCTGACAAATACTAGAAAGGGCTGCAGCGACCTGCAATGCTACATACATTACCGTTTTTGTTCTAGCCTCATCGGTTTTAATGGTTTTCCAAGGTTCTTCATCTGCCAGATATTTATTTCCTAAACGAGCCACATTCATCATTTCGGCTTGAGCTTCTCTAAATCTATATTTCTCTATAGAGCTCGCAATAACGGCAGGATAAGCGCGTAACTCGGCCAGTATATTTTCATCGGTTTCATTTAGTTGCCCAGGCTGAGGCACCTCTGCATCATAATACTTATGGGTTAACACCACTACCCGGTTGATGAAATTACCTAAAATAGCTACCAATTCACTGTTATTGCGCTGCTGAAAATCTTTCCAAGTAAAATCGTTATCCTTGGTTTCTGGCGCATTAGCTGTGAGCACATAGCGCAAAACATCTTCTTTACCCGGAAAATCTTCTAGGTATTCATGCAACCACACTGCCCAATTTTTAGAGGTAGAAAGCTTGTTGCCTTCTAGGTTTAAAAATTCATTGGCAGGAACGTTATCGGGAAGTATGTAACTTCCTTCGGCTTTAAGCATGCTTGGAAATATAATACAGTGAAAAACAATATTGTCTTTTCCTATAAAATGAACCAGCTTGGTATCTTGATCTTTCCAGTAAGGCTCCCAGTCTTTGTTTTCTCTGGCCGCCCATTCTTTTGTAGCCGAAATGTAACCAATAGGAGCATCAAACCATACATACAGTACTTTTCCTTCTCCTCCGGCAACGGGAACAGGAATTCCCCAATCTAAATCTCGGGTAACCGCTCTTGGTCGAAGACCATCGTCTATCCAAGACTTACACTGCCCATAAACATTGGGTTTCCAGTCTTTTTTATGACTATCTAGAATCCATTCTTTTAGCCAAGGCTCGTATTGATCTAGTGGTAAAAACCAATGTTTGGTTTCTTTAAGCACGGGAACATTACCAGTAATGGCCGATTTAGGGTTGATTAAATCGGTTGCGTTGTGTGAGGTTCCGCATTTCTCACACTGGTCGCCATAACTTTCTTCGTTTCCACATTTAGGGCAGGTTCCTATGACAAAACGATCGGCTAAAAATTGTTGCGCTTCATCATCATACAACTGTTGGGTAACTTCCTCGATAAACTTTCCTTCTTTATAAAGTTTTTCAAAAAAAGCAGCGGCGGTTTCGTGATGTATTTTGGACGAGGTACGAGAGTAATTATCGAATGCAATTCCAAAATCTTGAAAAGATTTTCTTATGATGCCATCGTATTTATCGACCACGTCTTGCGGACTTACGCCTTCTTTTTTGGCTTTTATGGTAATGGGCACACCGTGTTCATCGCTACCACAAACAAACACCACGTCTTCACCCTGCATTTTGAGGTAACGCGCATAAATATCTGCGGGAACATAAACGCCAGCCAAATGACCTATGTGAATAGGACCGTTGGTGTAGGGCAAAGCTGCGGTAATGGTATATCTTTTTGGTGTGCTCATAGTCTACTTAAATTTAGCTGCAAAGGTACATAAAGCGAATTGTATTCTAAATTACATTGTTTATAAAATAAAAAAAACTATGAAGAATATTTTAAAAAGTATATGTTTATGCGAATAAGTTATATATTTACGCCATTAATAATAACTTAATAGAATTATGAAAAAAATTAATTTTTTACTGTTAATTTTCTGCGTTAGCTTTGGTCTAATTTCGTGTAGTAGCGATGATGACGGGGCTTCTACTAGCGACCGTATGATTGTTGACGGCACCTCTTACGAATTAGAAAGTGCCGTTATTTCAAATTATGGTAGCTTTGATGGGGTAAGTAATTTTGACCTCTCACTTGTGTCTTCAGATCTAATTAAAATTGCTGGTGAATACTTTCCTGAACAAGAAAAAGTATCTGGGCTTTATTTTGAGCTGTACACCGAAATTGCAGACCAGCTGCCTTTGGGCACCTACACCTACAATGATAACGAAACGGCGGGTACCTTCTCTGCTTATTCAATGTTATTAATCAACACTTACTGGGCCAATGAAGATGATGCTGAATATATAGGTTCTTTAGCCTCAGGAACTATTGAAGTTTTAAAAAACGGACCAACTGAATATGAGTTCACTTTTGACGTGACCACTACAGATGGTAAAAAAGTTACCGGGTATTTTAAAGATAATGATGTTTACCTAGAGGATGATTCTTGGGATAGACCTTCGGCAGAAAAACAAAAAGGATTTTTCAACTAGATTTCATTATTACGTTGCTATACACAATCCCTTAGCTTGTAAGGTTGAGGGATTTTTTTATCTTACAACTCCAATTAATTTTATATTATGAAGATTCCTAAGGCTTTAAAAAAAGGAGACCGCGTTGCCATAATTGCTACTGCTAGAAAAGTTAATCCAAAAGACTTAAATCCCGCTTTACGTTTATTAGAATCTTGGGAGCTCATTCCGGTTTTAGGCAGCAGTATCGGGTTATCAAGTCACCAATTTGCTGGTACAGATGAGCAACGTGCTCAAGATCTTCAAAAACAACTTAACGATCCAAAAGTACGAGCTATCTGGTGTGCCAAAGGCGGTTATGGTACTGTACGTCTTTTAGATTTAGTAGATTTTACAGCTTTTCAACAAGATCCTAAATGGCTGATAGGTTATAGCGATATAACTGCATTACATAGCCATTTAAATAAACTTAAGGTTGCGAGCCTTCACGCTCAAATTTGTCTTGGCATAGAAACAAAAACACCAAACACACAAGCCTCTTTAAAGCAATTGCTTTTCGCAAAAAATTGGTGCTACACATTTAATGGTCATAGCCAGAATAAACCAGGTACGGCAAAGGGCATTTTGGTAGGCGGTAATCTTTCGGTTTTGTTTTCGCTAATAGGCAGTCGCAGCGACTTAGATTTACAGCATAAGATTTTGTTTATCGAGGACTTAGATGAGTATTTGTACCATATTGACAGGATGCTACAAAATTTAAAACGCAACGGGTGGTTCAACAAAATTAGTGGCCTCATTGTAGGAGGTATGAGCGATATGAATGACAATACAATTCCTTTTGGTCAAAATGCTTTAGAAATTATTCAAGAAGCCGTAGCCCCTTATGATTTTCCTGTGGCTTACAATTTTCCCGCAGGGCACCTTGAAGAAAATCAAGCTATAGCTTTAGGTAAAAAAGTGCAACTCGATGTTTCACGTCACCAAAGTGAACTAAAATACATTTAAAACAATAGGGAAAAATTGATAATTATCAAGCTTTAGCCATTGTATATAGAAAAGCTGGGGAATAATCAATTGAAAACTGTATTTTAGAAACTTCTAATTGTCTCAGTATGCTTGGGTTTTCCTCTACCATCTCTAGAAAATACTTAATGGCCATTACTGGTCTTTTTCTTTGTCTATTTCTGGTAATTCATTTACTAGGAAATTTTCAGCTTTTGCTTCCTGAAGATGAAGCTCAATTACAATATAATGCATACAGTGCCTTTTTATCGGGAAATATCCTGGTTAAAATAATCGCTTACGTACTTTACATCAGTATCATACTGCATAGCATCGACGCTATTTATCTTAGTTTTAAATCCCGAAAAAGTAAAAAGACTAGGTACCGTTATGATGCTCGTAAAAGAGCCAGTAAGTGGTATTCAAGGCAAATGATGCTTTTAGGAGTAATATTATTTGCTTTTTTAGTCATTCATTTTTATGACTTTTGGTATCCGTTTAAATTTGGTGAACTGCCGCTTGACCAACAGGGCAACAAAGATTTGTACCAATTGGTTATAGCATCCTTTCAGAACATAGGCTATGTAGCTTGGTATAGCGTGGCTATTCTAGCCTTGTTTTTTCACCTTTTGCATGGTTTCTTTAGCGCTTTTCGCAGCCTAGGGCTTTACCATCCTTATTATGCGCAAATAATAAAGCTAATTGGAGTAATTTTTTCTTTACTGATGTGTATAGGGTATCTAGGCATACCGATTTATATTTTTATCTCTCGTTGATATGGCAAAATTTATAGCAGCAAAAATACCGGAAGGACCATTGGAAAAAAAATGGCAAAACTATAAAGATCAAGCCAAATTGGTGAGTCCAAACAACCGAAAGAAATTAGAGGTTATTGTAATAGGCACAGGGCTTTCAGGCGCTTCAGCCGCAGCTTCTTTAGCCGAAATGGGTTATCAAGTTAAAAGCTTTTGTTTTCAAGATTCTCCTCGTAGGGCGCACTCTGTTGCCGCTCAAGGCGGAGTAAATGCCATGAAAAATTATAAAAATGATGGAGATAGCGTACAACGTATGTTTTTTGACACCCTAAAAGGAGGGGACTTTAGAGCACGAGAGGCCAACACCTATAGAATGGCACAATGCTCTGCAGCGCTTATCGATCAAGCAGTAGCACAGGGAGTTCCTTTTGCTCGGGAGTATAGCGGTTATCTAAGTAACCGGTCTTTTGGTGGTGTGCAAGTATCGCGTACCTTCTATGCTCGAGGACAAACAGGTCAGCAACTGCTTTTAGGCGCCTATCAAGCTTTGCTTAGACAACAAGCAAAAGGAAAAGTGAAAATCTTTAATCGGCACGAAATGTTAGAGCTGGTTTGTAAAAACAATACAGCAAAAGGTATAATCACTAGAAATTTAGTTTCGGGTAAGATCGAAAGACATGCGGCTCACGCTGTGGTTATTGCCAGTGGCGGTTTTGGGAAAATATATTATTTATCCACTTTGGCTATGGGTTGCAATGCATCGGCTATTTGGCGTGCCCATAAGAAAGGTGCGCTAATGGCAAATCCTAGTTGGACTCAATTTCACCCCACCAGTTTACCTCAAAGCGGAAGCTACCAGTCTAAACTTACCTTGATGTCGGAGTCCTTGCGCAATGATGGCCGAATTTGGGTTCCTAAAAATAAAAAAGACGCCCGAAATCCTAATGAAATTCCTGAATCGGATAGAGATTATTACCTAGAACGCAAGTATCCTTCTTACGGTAACTTGGCTCCGCGTGATATTGCCTCAAGAGCCGCTAAAGAACAAATAGATAATGGGTTTGGGGTTGGTGAATTAAAAAATGCCGTTTACTTAGATTTCGCCAAAGCGATTAAAGATTTAGGTAAAACCACCATTCAAAAACGCTACGGTAATTTATTTGATATGTATGAAAAAATTACAGGGATAAATGCTTTTAAAGAACCTATGAAAATATCTCCTTCTGCTCATTTTTCTATGGGCGGTCTTTGGGTAGATTATGATTTACAAACAAGCATTGCTGGGTTGTTTGCCATAGGAGAAGCCAATTTTTCAGACCACGGTGCAAATCGTTTAGGAGCCAATTCGTTATTACAAGCTTGTGTAGATGGTTACTATATTTTACCCTACACATTACAAAATTATCTCGCTACACAAATTGATAAGCCTAAACCAGCTGCGCATAACCAAGCGTTTGTCGATGCTGAAGAGCGGGTAAAAAAGCAGCTTCAAACTTACCTCAACACCAACGGCACTAAAACACCAGATGAGTACCACAAAGAACTTGGTAAATTGCTGTATGATTATTGCGGATTGTCTCGATCTCGCAAGGGCTTAACTAACGTTATAAAAGAAATACAGAGGCTTCGAGAAGAATTTAAAACCAATCTTCTTGTTCTTGGTGATACCAATCAAATTAACAGTGAGTTGGAAAAAGCGGGCCGTGTAGCAGACTATTTTGAGCTCGCCGAATTAATGTGCTTAGACGCGCTTAATAGAGAAGAGTCTTGCGGGGCTCATTTTAGAGAAGAATACCAGAGCGACGAAGGTGAGGCGGTAAGAAATGACAATGATTATGCCTATACTGCTGCTTGGGAATGGACAGGAAATCCTAGCCAACCCGAATTGCATAAAGAAAAATTAGTGTTCAAAAACGTGTCTTTAAGTACACGGTCTTACAAATAATGCCTATGAAACTTCAATTGAAAATATGGCGACAAAAAAATTCTGATGATCTCGGAAAGTTCAACACTTATGAGCTCAAAGATTTAAATCCTGCGATGTCTTTTTTAGAAATGTTAGACACGCTAAACTTACAATTAATAAAAAACAAAGAAGAACCCGTAGAATTTGATCACGATTGCCGCGAAGGTATTTGCGGTCAATGTGGTGTAATGATTAATGGTATAGCCCACGGTGAACCAAAGAATATTACTACTTGCCAGTTACATTTGCGAGAATTTAAAGACGGTGATACTATCGTTATTGAACCTTTTAGGGCCAAGGCCTTCCCTGTTTTAAAAGACCTTAAAGTTGACCGTAGTGCTTTTGACACCCTTATTGCGTCTGGCGGATATATTGGCGTTGAAACAGGGCAAGCGCCAGAAGCAAATACCACTCCAATACCTCAAGAATTAGCAGAGCAGGCTTTTGATGCGGCCGCTTGTATTGGCTGTGGCGCTTGCGTGGCCACTTGCAAAAATGAAAGTGCAGCACTATTTGTTGGCGCCAAAATTAGCCACTTGGCTTCTTTACCCCAAGGAAAAGCAGAGCGAGAAAAAAGAGTGTTAAATATGGTGAACCGAATGGATGATCTTGAATTTGGTCATTGCACCAATACAGGAGCTTGTCAAGTAGAATGCCCTCAAGATATCAGCGTACTGCACATAGCGAAGATGAATTATGAATATTTAAGAGCCAAATTAAAAAAGTAAATTAAAAAAAGCTGCTCTTCCGAGCAGCTTTTGAATTTTATAAGGTCTCCTTTAACCAATTGAAAAATTCGTGTTGCCAAACCAATGCGTTTTGCGGATTTAGCACCCAATGATTTTCTTCTGGTAGATACAATAATTTACTCTTTACCCCCAACAATTGCGCCGCTTGGTAGGCGCTTAATCCTTGTTCAATGGGCACACGGTAATCTTTTCCTCCTTGAATAATAAAAATGGGGGTATTCCAATTTTTAACGTGAGTAATTGGGTTAAAATCGTGATAAGCGCGCTGCGCATCCTTATTTTCAGTTTCCCAGTAAGCGCCACCAAAATCGTGATTTACAAAAAATAGCTCTTCTGTAGTACCGTACATACTTCGGGTATCAAAAACACCATCGTGGGCAATAAAAGTCTTATACTTATTCTCGTGCATTCCAGCCAAATAAAAGACAGAATAACCCCCAAAACTAGCTCCTACTGCCGCTATTCGCTCTTCATCTATATAGGGTTCTTTTGCCAAAACATCTGTAGCACTTATATAATCATTGATAACTTGTCCGCCCCAATCTTTACTGATGTCTTCATTCCATTTAACACCATGCCCAGGCATTCCTCTACGATTAGGCGCGATTACTACATAACCTTGAGACGCCATTAGTTGAAAATTCCATCGAAACGAATAGAATTGTGAGAGCGGAGATTGGGGGCCGCCTTGAGCATAAAGCAACGCAGGATATTTCTTGTTTTCATCAAAATTAGGCGGTAAAATTACCCACACCAACATTTTTTTACCATCAGAAGCGGTCACATAGCGTTTTTGAATTTCGGGCATAGCAATTTGAGCATACACCTCATCGTTGATATGAGTCAACTGCTCAAAAGATTCCTTTTTCAAATCAAAAGCAAAAATCTCAGCGGCGTGATTCATATCTGTCCTCGTCACGTAAAGCTTATTATCTTTTTCTAAAATAATACTTTTTATATCAAAAATTCCTGAAGTTAATTGCGTCACCACCGGCATCTTTCTCTTTTTACCAGGAAAATCAACCTCGAATAACTGTATGGTTCCACCAATGGGTGCAGTAAAATAAATTCTTTTTCCATCGTTTGCCCATTTATAGCTTGCCACAGTACCATCCCACTGGGCGGTTAAGTTTTGCTTTACGCCATTTGACAGTACAATCAAGTCATTTTTATCGGCTTCATAGCCGTCTTTTTTCATTTGCAAATAAGCCAAATCTCCATTTTTTGAAAATTGAGGCTGGGTATCGTATCCTTTATTATCTTGAGTGATATTTACCGTTTCTTTGGTCTCAATAGAATACCTATAAATAGCTGTATTAGTGCTTTGCGCATAACTTTTACCCTTTAGTTTTTTGCTTACATAGTAAATATACTTTCCCTCTGGACCCCAGATATAATCTTCGGCGCCACCAAAAGGCTTTTGAGGTGAGTGGTAAGGTTCTTCTGCCATTATATCTATGCCATTAGCATCGCTATAGCCCTTAACTTTATAAAACACGTGATTAAAACTACCGTCTGACCAGGTGTCCCAGTGCCTAATATCTAAATCCGTGTAAACGTAAGCATTAGCTTTGGGTAGCTCCTCATATTTGTCTTTTGCCTTTATTTTTTCAATCGCTACGGGTTGATGAAAAAGCTCGTACTTACCATCAGGTGAGATTTTCTTCCCGATTAACTCTGCTCTATTTTCACTGATGCGTATAGGGTTTTTTCCGTCAAGCGGAATTTTATAATACTCCGAATCAAAGTTGTCATTTTCAATATTAGGTATGCTCAACTTGTAATAAATGTAGTTTTGGGCTTGATCTACCCCTATTACACTCAAACGCTTTAAACTCCATAAAGTTTCTGGGGTCATTTTTTCCTGACTCATCACAAGGTTTCCACTAATCATTAGGCTTAAAAAAATTAAAATTTTCTTCATAATCAACACTATTAATGTTTAAAAAGGATTTCAAAGATAATCATTTTAGCAGCGGAAAAACCATGCTAGATTATGTTAAAATGTGTATCTTGTTAGTTCAATAATCGACTACTAATTAGTGGTTTACAAATCCGTAAAGAAAAATTACTATGGCTACACATAATGATTTAGGTAAAAAAGGGGAAGCACTTGCCTTAGAGCACTTGCTTAATGATGGCTATACCATTTTAGAAAAAAATTACCGCTACTTAAAAGCAGAGGTAGATATTATTGCACAAAAAGAGCAGTGCCTATGTGTTATTGAGGTAAAAACACGTAGCACACCTGATTTTGGAAATCCACAGGATTTTGTAAAACCCAAGCAAATTCAGCTTTTAGTTACCGCTGTAGATCATTTTATAACTACCAATCAATTAGATTTAGAAGTACGCTTTGACATTATTGCGATTATTATGAATAAACAAGGTACACGTTTAGAGCATTTAAAAGATGCTTTTTATATTTTTTAGCTCCCAAGGGGTTTTAATACTTCGTAAGCTGCTTTAACCGATTTAATTTTATCAAAACTCAAAAGTAAACGCAAGCCGTTACGGGTTTGTTTTTCTTTCATCTTACACAAATGAGCATGGGTTTGCACGTACTGCAATACCTTTGAGAAGGTTTTCGTCTGGTAGAATGAAGATTGTTGATCGGCAATAAAATAACCCACCATTTTTTCTTTCTTAAGAATTATTTTTTCGAGTCCTATTTTAGAAGCAATCCATTTTATACGCACACTATCTAATAAATCTTGAGCTTCCTCGGGTAAAGGACCAAAACGATCTGTAAGTTCCTTTTCAAAATTTAGAAGTTGTTCTTCGGTAGTTAGCTCATTTAATTTGGTATATAAATTTAAACGTTCTGTAATGTTATTGATATAGTCATCGGGGAATAAGATTTCAAAATCGGTATCTATTTGGGTGTCTTTTACAAATATTTTATCCTCGGTTTGGTTTTCGTGCGCATACAAGTCTTTAAACTCGTTTTCTTTTAATTCTTCAATGGCCTCATTCAAAATCTTTTGATAGGTATCAAAACCTATTTCATTAATGAAACCACTTTGTTCGCCACCCAACAAATCACCTGCCCCGCGTATTTCTAAATCTTTCATGGCAATATTAAAGCCGCTACCCAGTTCAGAAAACTGTTCGAGTGCACTAATACGTTTTCGTGCATCATCGGTCATAGCCGAATAGGGCGGAGTAATAAAATAACAAAAGGCTTTTTTATTACTACGTCCCACCCGACCACGCATTTGGTGTAAATCTGATAGACCAAAATTATTGGCATTGTTTATAAAAATAGTATTGGCATTACTTACATCTAATCCGCTTTCTATAATGGTAGTAGAAACGAGCACATCAAACTCTCCATTCATAAAACTTAGCATAAGCTTTTCTAGCTTTTTACCCTCCATTTGGCCGTGGCCCACCCCTATTTTAGCATCGGGAACTAGGCGTTGCAACATACCGGCTACTTCTTTGATATTTTCTATTCTATTGTGAATAAAAAACACTTGTCCGCCACGCTGTATTTCATAGGCTACCGCATCCCTAATTACCTCTTCAGAGAAACGAATCACATGGCTTTCTATGGGGTATCTATTGGGAGGTGGCGTGGTAATAGTGCTCAAATCTCGAGCGGCCATCAAACTAAATTGAAGCGTACGCGGTATAGGCGTAGCGGTTAGTGTAAGGGTGTCTACGTTTTCTTTAATGGTTTTAAGTTTATCTTTTACTGCTACTCCAAACTTCTGTTCTTCATCAACGATTAACAAACCAAGATCTTTAAACTTAACATTTTTATTCACCAATTGATGCGTACCAATAACAATGTCTATTTTCCCGTTTTCTAAGTCTTCTAAAACTTGCTTTTTTTCTTTAGCAGTTCTAAACCTATTCAAGTAATCTACACTAACGGGGAAATCTTTGAGTCTTTCGCTAAAAGTTTGGTGGTGTTGAAAGGCCAAAATTGTGGTGGGTACTAAAACAGCTACTTGCTTACCGTTATCTACTGCTTTAAATGCCGCCCGAATAGCTACCTCTGTTTTACCAAAGCCTACATCACCACATACCAAACGGTCCATTGGTTGCTCACTCTCCATATCTTCTTTAACAGCTTGTGTTGCGGTACTTTGATCTGGCGTGTCTTCATAAATAAAAGAAGCCTCTAACTCATGCTGTAAGTAAGAGTCTGGCGCATAGGCATGCCCTTTTTCAAGACGGCGTTTAGCGTATAATTCGATTAAATTATAAGCAATATGCTTTACGCGAGCCTTGGTTTTTTTCTTTAGGTTTTTCCATGCCTTACTTCCTAGTTTGTAGATTTTAGGAGTTTTGCCATCTTTACCGTTATACTTAGAAATTTTATGCAGCGAATGAATACTTACGTACAAAATATCGCGTTCGCCGTAAATCAATTTAATGGCCTCTTGTTTTTTACCTTCAACATCTATTTTTTGTAAGCCTCCAAACTTTCCAATTCCGTGATCGATGTGAGTAACATAGTCTCCCACTTCAAGATTGGTGAGTTCTTTAAGGGTTATGGCTTGTTTTTTAGCATATCCATTTTTTAAATGGAATTTATGATAACGTTCAAATATCTGATGGTCTGTATAGCAAACTTGTTTTGTATCTTGATTGATAAACCCCTGAAATAACGGCAAAACAACGGTTTGGTAATGCACCTGTTGATCTTGGTTGATATCATCTGACTCAAATATATCGTGAAAACGTTTGGCCTGCTGCTCACTGCCGCAAAAAATATAATTTGTAAAACCCGCTTCATGATTCTTATTGAGATTCTCTACCAATAAATCGAAATTTTTATTAAATGCTGGTTGCGGACTTGTATTAAATTGAATAAGCTGTTGCGGATTTAAAAAAGCTTGTGTTCCCACTTCTACAACAGAAAATCCTAAGAGTTGTTTTTTAAAGGTCTTCGCATCGCAAAACAATTCTTGGGGAGCTTGGTGTTTTATTTCTTCAGAAAGATTCTTAAAAGCCTCTTCTGCCTTACCAAAAAGCTTGTCTAATTGGGCAGACAGTAAGTCTATATTTTTAACAAAAACAAGGGTCTTTTGCGCAATATAATCTAGAAAGCTAGCCCGTACTTCTTGTAGTTTTTTATTCTCTACATTGGGCATTATGGCTATTTTCTTTACTCGATCTGTAGATAATTGAGTTTCTACGTCAAAGCTTCGGATGCTATCTACTTCATCGCCAAAAAACTCAATACGATAAGGTTCATCGTTGCTAAAAGAAAACACATCAATTATACCTCCTCGTACCGAGAAATCTCCAGGCTCGGTAACAAAATCTACTCGTTTAAATTTATACTCAAAAAGCACCTCATTTACAAAATCTATTGAAAGTTGATCTCCCAAACTAATTTTTAAAGTGCTGCGGTCTAATTCTTTACGTGTAACTACTTTTTCAAAAAGCGCATCTGGATAGGTAACTATGACTGCCGGTTTTTTACGAGAGTTGATTCTGTTAAGCACTTCTGCTCGCAACAGCACATTAGCGTTATCGGTTTCTTCTAATTGGTAAGGTCTGCGATAACTACCAGGATAAAATAAAACATTTTTATCACCTATGAGCTGCTCTAAATCGTTCAAGTAATAAGCCGCTTCTTCTTTATCATTAAATATCAGTAAAAATGGCCTATCAAATTGCTTAAATGTTTTCGCAATAACAAAAGATAAGGCTGATCCCACCAATCCTTTCGCATGTATTTTAGCAAATAATTCCTCTGGCTGTTCTAAAGCATTTTGCAGATCGCTCATCTGCGAAAGCCCATTGAATTTTTGGGTAATTACAGGTACACTCATGCCCACAAAGATAAATGCTTGGGCCAAAGTAGGCAATAGCTGATTTTTATTTAACGTGCTTTTAAACTAAAACAATTTATCATTTTTCTAACAGCTCACTATACTAAAACCTTGTATCTTTTGTCAAAAAAGATGGGTATAAAAGAGTATGACGTATTTGTCATAGGTACAGGCACAGCAGGAAAAATGGCTGCAAAGGCTTGTGCTCAAGCAGGAAAAAACGTTGCTATAGCTGACAACAAAGCCTTTGGAGGTACTTGTGCCCTTCGAGGTTGTGACCCTAAAAAGGTTTTGATGGGATTAAGTGAAATACTGGATCGTAGCAAACAAATGCAAGGAAAAGGAGTTAAAAGTTTACCTGCCATTAACTGGGAAGATCTGCAGTCTTTTAAAGAGACTTTTGTCGATGCTGTACCTATGGCGACAGAAAAAGACCTTCGTGCGCTTGGGATTAGCATGTATCATCAATCTCCCTATTTTTTAGACGAAAAAAGCCTATCGGTAGAAGGGAAAACGGTAAAAGCCAAAAAAGTTGTAATTGCCACAGGAAACAAGCCTATTCAACTTGAATTTACGGGATGGGATTTAACTTTAAATAGTGATGAATTCTTAAATTTAGATAAACTACCCGAAAGTATGCTATTTGTAGGGGCTGGTTATATTGGGGTGGAGTTTGCCCATTTAGCTGCTAGCCTGGGTGTAAAGGTGACTTTAATAGAGGGAGCTGAAAGGCCTTTAAGTCGTTTTGACAAAGATCTAGTCGCCTCTCTTGTCAAAGCTATGGAAGCCAATGGAGTACGTTTCATTTTTAATGCTGATGTGTATAAAATTGAAAAATTACGAAAATATTTCCGTGTAAGCGCAAAGCAAAACGATATAGAAATAGAGGAGAAAACTGAAATGGTGATCAATACAGCAGGAAGAATTCCTTCTATTGACGAACTAAATTTAGATCAAGGAAACGTGGCATACTCTAAAAAGGGTGTCGCAGTAAATACCCACCTGCAAAATACAGGGAATAAAAATGTTTATGCTTGCGGCGATGTGGCGGATTCTAGTGGTCTGCCGCTTACTCCACTTTCTTCTTTTGAAGCTGAGCTGGTGATTGATCAACTCTTGAAAAATAAAAAATCTAGCGAAATAGATTACCCAAATCAGCCCTCTGTGGTTTTTACCCATCCGCAAATTGCTATGGTCGGTCTTACAGAGGAGGAGGCCAAGGAGAAAAACCTATCTTTTAGCGTTAAATGCAAAACGCAATTGGATTGGTACAATGCCAAACGTGAAAACCATGGCTTTTATGGCTTTAAAACACTGGTAGATAAAAAAACAAATCAAATTTTGGGAGCGCATATTATTGGTCCGCAGGCCGCCGAAATGATTAATCTTTTTACTTTAGCTATGAATCTCAAGTTAGACACCCAAGCCTTAAAAAAAATGGTATTTAGTTATCCCAGTTGGGGGAATGACATCAAAAGTATGATTTAGCTATTCAGAATACGGTATAAGGGATTATTTTTTCTATTTTTAAAACCATGATATGCCGCATATAAAGCAATTACAATTGCTCCTATGAGAGCGGTATAAGCAATACTATCTTGATTATCGATTTGTTTGAAATAAATCGCCACCAGCGCCCAAATTCCCACTGCTGCAAATTCTCGCATGTTTCTATAAAAAATCATTGCTAAATTGATAATAGTTGCTACTATTATCATAATTAAAGTATACTGCACCTCATTAAATATAGCAGGTTGCCAATCTATCTTCACTAGAAAAGCAGCGGTATTGGCAATAGAAGCAACGCTTAGCCAACCGGCATACAAGCATATTGGCCACCAATTAAAAGCAATAATAGACCGGGGCGCATCCCAAACCTCCATACGTGTAACAACCACTATGCGCAAAAGTGCAACTAAAGCGATAAACATTAAAACTACAGAAATAGCTGTATATTCATACAACCACGCAACCACCCATGCCGAAGTCGCTAAATTAGCTAGAATCAACTTACTTCCCGTTTGTAATAAAAAATCTTCTTTTTTACCTTGTTTAAAAACGCGTATCAAATGAAAAACGCTAAAAGCCAACAGACTTAAATAGATGAGACCCCAAATGGCAAAAGCGTAACCCGCTGGTGTAAATAAGTTAGCATATTCAGGTTGTTTACTAAGGCTGCCAATCGTGTTTCCATTTAAGTTAAATGCTTGGGTAAAATAGCTTGTTGCAATAGCAATTAATACCGAAATAAAGTTAAAAACAGCCAGTAATTTAGTTTTCATAGGTATGATTTTATATTAAAGATAAAAACAATGCGCTAATAAGCGCGATAGCAAAGCGTTAAAATCTACTGCACTCTAATCACCTCTTGTTGCGCGCATACATAAACCGATTCATTTGCCTTGGGTTCTACCAAATACAAACCGGTAAAAGTTCCAAAAGCAGGTAAAATCAATTGGTTCTTTGCTTGATAAAAACAAGGTAGTTTTAGTTTCTGCTTACCCAATCCGCGTAAAGCGTAACCAGGGTGAAGATGACCGCATAATGTAAAATAACCAGGTTTATGCTCAGGCTTGTGTGTAAGATAAAAATCACCGATTATTAAGTGGGGCAGTACCTCTAAATTGGCTTTTTTAAAAAAGGATGGGTGCACAACATCGTGATTTCCCTTAATTAAAAGAATGCTACAATTTTGTTGTTGGACCCAGCACTCAAACAATTCAAACTCTTGATTATAATCACTATGAAATAAATCTCCCAAAAAAATAAGCTTTCGCGGATTGTACTTTTTAATTGCCTCATCTAACTTTTGAAAATTGGCTATTATAGCTGCAGACGGCACGGCACTACCGAATTTTCTAAAGTGTGCAATTTTA
The DNA here is from genome assembly GCF_042684705.1 of Mesonia sediminis. Taxonomy (NCBI): domain Bacteria; kingdom Pseudomonadati; phylum Bacteroidota; class Flavobacteriia; order Flavobacteriales; family Flavobacteriaceae; genus Mesonia; species Mesonia sediminis. Next base: position 332,733 of record NZ_JBHULZ010000041.1, on the reverse strand, counting down.
CCAAAGTGCACATCGGCTACAAGTAAAATCTCCTTATTTTCCCAAAATAAAACACCCGAAGCATCGGGTGTAAAGTGTTGGTTTTTTATTGTAATCAAGCTTAATTTTGTTTTACAAACCGAACGGGCTTGTCTCTTTTTGGAAGTTTAGCTACATAGTATGGCTGAGTCATTACAGTACTCGCCACACCATCTGGACGATGCATGGTATAATTTATAATTATTTCTTCATCCTTTTCTTCAACGCCTAAAACATCTATAGCATAGCCTCCAGTAGTTTTTATATCGCTAATAATTGCCAGAACCATCTCATTTTCAAAGTTTACCGGAAGACCTTTAAATGAACTCGTTGTGGCATTTATGGCATCCATCTTACGTTTAACTTGTTCCCACTCGGCACTTTGCCGAATAACTGTAGTGTTAGGTTCTAAATTTTCTTCGCCATTACCATATAAGTTTCCTGTTCCCACTAAGGCTAATGAATCTTGAGTAATGTGTGTGCGCTGCATGGTGTTACAACTGATTAAAGAAAATGCCAAAATAATGATACCTAAAGCTGCTTTCATGTTATTTTTTGATGCAATATAAGGACTTTGAAACTGAATCTAAATTTATTAACAGAATTTTGAATAAGCTGAATACTTAAGAAAAAGCTTTTATCATTCTTTTGATACGATCTTCTAATTTCTCTGAAGATAGTTTCTCACGAAGCCTATCGGTAATGATAGGAAATGAAAATGGAGTTGGTTTTTTACATTTTTTCCAAACTATTTGTTGTTGCTCTATTCTGTCTAAGGCTATTCGTAATCTTTCTTCTTGTAATTGATGTTCAAAGGTTTCTGTAAAGGCTTGTAAAAACAATAGATTCTCTGGTTCGTAATCTCTAAAAACATCAAATAATAGTTGCGCACTTGACTGCAAATGTTTGGTTTTGATTAACTGGCTGGGGTAGCCGGTAAAAACTAAACCAGCTATAACAGCAATATCTCTAAATTTTCTACGAGCCATCTCGGTAGCATTTAGACTTTTGTACAAGTCATCCATTAAAAATTCGCTTGTAAACAACTCATTATCTAAGATTTGCTGTACGTCTATTTCTTGATCAGATAATAGTTCAAAACCATAATCATTAAAAGCTATACTTAATGATATCGGCGTAAGCAAACTCAACCTATAAGCGATTAAGCTTGCCAGTGCCTCGTGTACAAAGCGCCCTTCAAAGGGATAAAAAACCGCATGGTAGCCTTCCCGGGTTTTAAAAGTTTCTATTAAAAATTGATTGGGTCTTGGTATAATCGATTCTTGTATTTGCCTTTTAAATATTGGTTTTAAGGCTTTTAACTCAGGTGTTAATTTCTGATTTGGCCCATCACTATCTGGAAACGCTGAACTTGCCGCATACATTTCCTCCCTTAACAACTCACTCATTTGCGAGGAGAAACTCATTCTGCCTCCTGCCCAACTGGGTACTTTTGCTGTCTTCTTTTTAGATTTTCTTACGTGTACCTGCATACCTTTTATTCGCACAAATTCAAGATTTCTACCTGCAAAAGTAAATACATCGCCAGGTGTAAGTTTAGAAACAAAAAACTCTTCAATACTGCCAATAAATCCACCTTTTACATACTTCACCGCCAACACCGCATCGCTTACAATTGTACCAATTTGCAATCGATGACGCATAGCTACGCCACGATCATTTACTTTAAACAAGCCGTCTTTTAGAATTTCAACTTTACGGTATTCGTCATAGGTTTTTAGGCTTTCGCCACCGTAGGTTATAAAGTTTAAGCACCATTGCCATTCTTTTTCACCAATGCTTTGATAACAGAAGGTTTGTTTTATCTCGTTAAAAATTTTCACAGGATAAAAACCGTCTGAAACCGCCAAGGTAATAAGGTATTGAATTAAAACATCATAGCTTAAAAAATAAGGAATGCGATTTTCTACCGCCTGATTCTTCACTGCCTTTTTTAGGGCTGAAGCTTCTATTAGCTCTATCCCGTGCGTAGGTAGAAAATGAATAACACTAGATTCACGCGGCTGATGACCACTTCTACCTGCGCGTTGTAAGAATCTTGCGACCCCTTTTGGTCCTCCAATTTGTACGATTGTCTCTACAGGTGCAAAGTCTACCCCTAAGTCTAAACTCGAGGTGCAAACTACCGCTTTAAGTGTTTCTTCCCGAATGGCTTGCTCTACCCACAAACGGGTTGCTTTACTTATGCTACCGTGGTGCATCGCTAATTCTCCCGCAAACTCAGGGTATCGTTCCAATAGTTGCTGAAACCACAATTCGCATTGCGAGCGGGTATTGGTAAAAATTAAAGTGGTTTTTGAATGACGAATTATGCCCACGACCCCATCGAGCAATTGTAAGCCTAAATGTCCCCGCCATGGAAATTTTTCCATGCTTTTGGGAATAATAGACTGAACCTTAATCTTCTTTTTAAGTCTGGCCTTAATAAGTACCGAATTCTTTAAATGATTTGATTGAGGCCCTAATAAAACCTCACGCGCTTGTTCTAAATTACCAATGGTGGCAGATATACCCCAAATTTTTAAAGAAGAGCTTATTGCTTTCAATCGGCTTGAAGCCAGCTCCATTTGCACGCCCCGTTTACTTCCTAGTAATTCGTGCCATTCGTCTACCACCACAGCATTAAGACTTGAAAAGATTTGATGGTATTTTTTTGAGGCCAAAAGCAGTTGTAAACTCTCGGGCGTAGTAATGAGCAAATCTGGCATCTTTCTCTTTTGTGCTGCTCTTACTTTTTGAGAAGTGTCACCGGTGCGAATACCCACCGTAATTTCTGGAAAGACTTCTTGACTAAATCGCAAAGTGGCTTGTTCTATCTCGCTCGAAAGCGCCCTTAACGGGGTTATCCATAGCGCTTTTACCCCTTTTTTTAGTTTTCCTTCTTTAGCTTTAATCCTCAGTAATTCGAGTACAATAGGCACCCATAAAGCATAAGTCTTGCCGCTTCCGGTAGGCGCATTTAAGAGTCCGTTTTTGCCTTGTTCATAAGCCTTCCAAGTATCTTTTTGAAATTTAAACGGTTTCCAGTTTTGCTTTACAAACCAATCTTGGGCTATAGCTAAAGATTCCTTTTTATTCATTAAGCTTACCTTTCCAGATTAGATTATTAAATTTTTGAGATCCTCTAGGGTGTTGGCCTCTTCTATTTTTTTGTCTTGTCTCCAACGTAAAATGCGCGGAAATCTTGTTGCCACACCGCTTTTATGCCGATTTGATTGAGCGATACCTTCAAAAGCAATTTCGAAAACGTGAAATGGCTTTACACTTCGTACGGGTCCAAAACGCTCTAGCGTATTTTTTTTGATCCAAGAGTCAACCTTTCTAAATTCAGCATCGGTAAGACCTGAATAGGCTTTTGCAAAGGTTACAAGTTCTTTTTTTTCTTTATCCCATAATCCAAAAGTATAATCGGTAAATAAGTTACTTCTTCTTCCGTGGCCTCGCATAGCGTAGGTTAAAACTGCATCTATGGTAAATGGGTCGACCTTCCATTTCCACCAATCGCCTTTCTTTCGACCAACTAAGTAGGGAGAATCCCATCGTTTAAGCATCAATCCCTCAGATTTCACTGCTCTACTGCGTTCTCGTTCTTTTGCTGCTTCTTGCCAACTCCCAAACTGCATATTGTTCGAAAGTTGCAAAGGAATATTTGTGAGGTCCGTTTGATCTATTAAACGTTCAAGCAGTTCACGCCTCTTTTGATATGACTGCTCTCTTATATCTATACCTTCCCACTCTAACAAATCGTAGGCTTTAAGAATAACAGGTGTTTTCTCTAGCAATTTTTTGCTTAGTGTTTTACGTCCAATACGGGTTTGTAAATCCTTAAAACTAGCGATTATATTATTATTAAATGCTAGTATTTCGCCATCGATGACCGTACCGTCTGGAATTACAGATGTAAATACCTCAAACTCGGGAAATTTTTCGCTTACTAGCTCTTCTCCTCTACTCCAAACAAACAACTCCCCTTCTCTAACAATAATTTGAGCACGAATGCCATCCCATTTATGTTCGGCGGCCCAATGCTTAATATCACCTAAGTCTTGGGGTTCATTTTCTATGGCATAGGCTAAATAAAATGGATAAGGTTTAGAGAGGTAATCTGATTTGTTCTCTTCTAAAATTAATCGTCTAAAGCTGGTTGTACTAGGGTCCCAATTTCCCATTAATTTGTAAGCCAAGATGTCTTCATCAATATCAGTAGCCTTTGCCAATGCGCGGGTCATTAATTTTTGACTTACTCCTATACGAAAACTACCTGTAAACAGTTTTGTAAAAACAAAGCGTTCGTAGTAATCTAAGCTTAACCAATTTTCTTTTAAATAGGCTTCTTTTTCTTGTTCGCTTTGCTTTTTAAGAGCAATCATTTCAGTTAAAAATTGATGTAAGCCTTTTTCTGATTTTTCCTGTGCTGCAGGTATTACCAGTGCAATAGTTTCGGCAAGATCGCCAACAATGTGATACGATTCTTCAAATAGCCAGAGCGGTATTTGGGCAAGTTCTGCCGCCCATTGCCGCATTAGTTTGGTATTCACAGGTCGAGTAGGTCTGCGGTGAGATAAGATGGCAATTGTCCATACCTTATCTTTATCTTCGGCCTCTTTAAAGTAATTGGCTAAAGCTTTGACCTTTACTGTTGTTTTATTGGTACTATCTAAAGTTTTTATGAGTTGAGCAAATGCTTTCATAGTCTTTCTAGTTTGCTCGCGCCCGATTTTAATTCTTCTGCCGTTTCTTCTTCAAATTGGGTTTGTTCTGTGCGGGCATCAAAACCTTGCTCGTTTAAGAACCTTGAGAAAATATCGGTATACCCATGTGTACATATTATTTTTTCTGCTCCGGTAGCTTTTATGGCACTTAACAAGCTTGACCAATCGCAGTGGTCTGAAAGTACAAAGCCTTTATCTATTGCTCGTCTTCTTCTAGCGCCTCTAAAGGTCATCCAACCGCTTGCCGACGCCGTCACATACGGCACCATTTTCCTAATCCATGGTGAACCGTGAGCACTAGGTGGCGCCAGCACTAAATTACCTTTTATTTCTTCTTTTTTGGTATCTTTTGTTATGCGCTTGGTTTGTGGTAAGCTTGCAATGTCGCGTACCACTTCATTCATATTTTCAATCGCGGCGTGGGTATAAATTTCTCCAATGCTTGCATCTATATTTTTGAGTAATCGCTGCGCCTTACCCAATGAGTAAGCAAACAATACCGAGGTATTACCCTCTTCTTTGTTTTCTTGCCACCACTGATTAATTTCTTGAAAAACTTCTTTTTGTGGTTGCCATTTAAACGCGGGTAAGCCAAAAGTGCACTCGGTAATAAAACTATGGCACTTAACTGGTTCATAAGGAGTTGCGATACCATCATCTTCTAGTTTATAGTCGCCTGTAAATACCCACACCTCACCTTTATACTCTACCCGAACTTGCGAAGAACCAATTATATGGCCTGCGGGGTGCAAAGAAAATTTTACTCCGTTTACCATAAACGTTTCTCCCCAATTTACTCCTGCCACTTGTATATCTCCCAAACGGTGTTTGATGATAGGTACATTGGTATGATGGGTAATGTACTGCAGATGCCCCCAACGCGAATGGTCTGCGTGACCGTGAGTAATGATAGCCTTTTTTACTGGTTTCCAAGGATCTAAATACACATCGGCTTGTTGGCAGTAGATCCCTTTGGCGTTAAAATGAAGTAAAGGCTTTTTCATAAGCTTGAAGATACTTAAAATAACGTGCCGGTATTTTTCTTTATAGAAATCTTAGCGGAATTTTAAGAGATTTAAAAGATTCTCCTAAATAATCTATGGCTAATTGAACTTGGCGTGAGGGATTGAATGGCATGTTTGAGCTCTTGCCTAAACTTAGTTTAGGCAAAGCGAGTAATGAAAGCCCGACCCGTTTTGGTAAACGGGGCACGCCCGTCTAAAACAATTGATTGAGCACCTCTAGAGATTTTGGTTTTCTAAAGCTTGACAAATGCAATTGGTAATATAAAAGCATCATTTGTATAAATTCTTGCCTACGGTTTTGATTGAGGTTGAGCTGCTGGGTTGTTTCCTTATTTTCTTGTAGCAGTTGTTGCAGCAACTTTGTATTTTCATTTTGCAGGCAATAATTGTTGGTCTCTGTAGCTTGAAATTGCCCCTCTTCTAGATTAAAATAGGCTTGTTGATCATCGCCTTTATGAGGTAAAAAGCCTAAGTATTTGGTAAAATCGACCATAAATTTGAGATGAAAATTGGCAAATTGTTCGCTTTGGTCTAAGGCTATGAACTGTTCTTCTAAAAAGCGATAAAGCGATGGGTTTTGCTCTTCTTCTTGGATACAAATACCAATTAACTCGGCTAGGAATAAGGCTATAGAAGATTTAAATATATTGGTAGGAATACTTTTGTATGGGAAATCTATTTTAGCTTCTCTAAAGTAAGAGAGTTTTCTGCCTTCTTTGTACTGTATAACGGCATCGATAATGTGGAGAGGTTGAAATAGACTGCTTTTTAATTTTCCTTTCTTACTTTTTAGCACGCCCTTTAGCAAAAAAGAAAGACTTCCTTTTCCTTCTGTGAAACAACGCACAATAAGATCGGCTTCACCAAAGCGTAGGCTATGTAAAACAATAAGTTTTGTTTTGATAAGCATTAGCGAATAATCATAATTTTGGCCAATTTGGTTTCTAGTTGGTCTGCCGAGGTGAGCATTACAATATAAACTCCACTGGCTACCTCGTGCTTGCCAAAGGCACGCGTATCCCATTGCACACTTCCGCCTTGAGCGGTAGTCTCAAAAACCAAATTGCCACTTATATCGGTTATTTTTACGTTTGCCCCAGCCATTAATCCGTCTATGGTAACAGGGCCTTTATAATGAGGCCTTACAGGATTGGGATAAGCCCGTACTTGCTCAAAATTTTCTTGACTTTTTGTGGCTGTTCCTCTAAAAGCGACGAGCCCGCTGCGGGTGCCTATATAAACCTTAGCTGTTTCTGGATCTATAGCGATGCTGGTTACCGAATTTGAAGGTAGTGGCGAATTGTCTGTGGTAAAATGATAAATGGTTTCCTGCCCGTTTGCCGAAACATAAAATACGCCGGCCTCGGTGGCGATCCATTTATTATTGTTACCGTCTACCGCGATGTCTTGTATACTGTTTTCTGCTAAGAGCTCTTGAGCCACACCATCTTCATCTAATATAATAATTTGACTGGTGCTCGTGTCTGGATTGGTAAACATGCTTGAAGGATTAAAAAGAACCCGAAGACCCAAGGTAGTCCCTATCCAGAGTTGGTTATTGTTGTCTAAAGCTAAAGTTTTAACCGAGTTTCCTTCGGGTAAATTCCCTGCACTTTCTTGCCCGGTTACTTTAGCAAATTGCCCTGAAGCCGGATTAAAACCAATAAGCCCATTGGCATAGCTACCAAAATAAATGAGGTTAGATTGATCTATAACTAAATCGCTCAAACCTAGTTCACCAGAGAAGTAATTTGGAATAATTTCGGATATATCAAAAAAATCAAGCCTACCCGAACTTGGTGTTAGTTTAAAAAGTCCGTTTTTCACCAAACTTATCGTACCCCAGAGGTTACCCGATGAGTCAAAATCTAAACCGTTTACCCGTACATCGCCCATCACAGTATTGCCGTTAGGATCTAGGGTTTCGGGTAGATTTGCGGTATTCTCATCATATTTAAAAACAATTTCATTGTTCACCAATTCTAAAAATCCGTCTACGTAGCTGCTTATAAAAACTTGGTTGGTTTGTTTGGGGTTTATGATGGGTCTTACCAATACGCGAGTATCTTGTAAATCATCATAAGCTATGTTAATCCATCGCTCATCTTTTAAATGGCTTATCCCGCGCTGGTTTAGTGGGTAGGGGTCTAAGGCTCCTGTATATTCGCCATAAACCGCCCATAATTCGTTGGCTATGGCATCTAACCCAAACACATCATTTCTTATGGGTCCCAACGGACTTAAATATTTTGGTTCGTCAAAGGCATTTATAAACGAAAGCAGACCTAAATTAAAATCACCAGTATAGAATCGTGCGTTATAATAAATGGCACAAGTGAATTGCGGAGAGAAAATGGAAAAATTATTTAAATTCTGAACTTCATTTAAATTCTGATTATAAACTTTAATAACTTGGCTACCGGTTAATATAATCTGCTCCTCACTAACACGAAAATCAACCACATTAAAATTTACATTTACCTGCTGGGAAACATTGTTATTTTGCACCTTTTGTAGGGCATTATTTGCAGTAAGTGCAAGCAATTGGTTATCAACCAAGGCTACGCCTTTGTATTCTGTACTATTTATGGCATTCCACTCGTTAAAATCTATAAGATTAGGATTGTTTTTATCTGCATAGCGCAATCCGGCCTGGGTAGCCGCGTATAGGTTATCGTTTTGTATTGCCAGTTGATTGACCTGTAAATTTGCACCAGCATTACCGATAAAGTAGGTGTCACCAAATTTAAGTTCATTTAATCTAAAAACGGTTATACCGTAGTTGGTGGCGAGGTATAATTTATCTCCATCTTCTAGCATATCGTTAATTCTACGTTCAGAAGGCGGTATACCAGTTTTATTAGGAATATCAACCAGCTTGAAAACATTTTTAGTTTGTAAATTATAAACATCAATCAATCCGGTTTCATAGCCTATAAACAATAAATTATAAGAGGCACTAAAGTGAATTTTGCTAATGTTTTGACTCGACAACCCTTGAATTGATGATATTTTTTCTACCCTACTTGTCGTTTGGTTGTAGATAAAAACAGTATTCTGAGCTCCAACAAAAAAAGTACTCCCCGATCTGGCTATATCTTGAATTTGATAATAAGAAAAATGATCTTCCCAATCTAGCTCGCTTTGCGCTTTACTTGGGGTAAAGCTAAACAAAATAAGTATAATTGTTAAAAATTTATACACGATAGTATTTTTAAGGTTGTTAACTCTAATTTTCTGATTTCTAGTATAAACAAATTAAAATAATTTTCCTTATACCTTACGCAGGCATTATACCCTACGTTTCGCTCACTATGCCAAATATCTGTTTAGCAATACTGCTACAAATATATTTGTTTATTGCTATCTTCTTAGATGAATTGTATATTTTCGGGGTTTGTATTTGCAAGGTTTTTATATATTTGTTTATCTAACAAGATAATACCTAATGAAATTACACTATATCTTACTTCTTTTTATAGGTTTCTTTTGGGCGCCTCAAACCCTAGAGGCCCAATCTTTTTCTCAAGAAATAGGTATTACCACAGGTCCTGTCTTCTTTAAATCAGATTATGGTTTACGAAAAAACAGAGAGACCAATTTTGGAAATGTAGGATTAGGCGTAGGTCTCGTACACTATATTAATTTTGCTTATAGCGCCGATTGTCAATGTTACCATAGTGTTAGGTATTTTAATAATCACTTTAAAGTAAGAACCGAACTAACATATACAGAAACCAATCTAAATCACTTTGGTAAAGAAGCCGATAAAAATACCCTTGGCGGATTGCAATTGCGATCTATGCACGGTAAAGCAACTACATTAGAAATAGGTCCTAGCTTAGAGTGGTACCCTTTTCTTATTAGAATTTCTGAGCGCGCCAGAGACCGGAAAATTGCGCCTTATCTAAATCTAGGGGTTAACTTAGTGCTATATAATCCCGAAGTAGCAACCGATTTACCTGGTCGTATAGGGGCCATCAACAATACCTTTAATGAATTTTTGGCTCCTTTTGGAGAAGAGTCGTATATAGATCCGAGCTCTGGAACCACTTATGCTTTAAAAGGTGGTGCTGGTGCCCGATACAATATTACCAAAAGAAGTAGTGTATTAATCGACTTACGCTGGACCTACTATGGTAATGATTTTATTGATGGTCTAGACCACGATAACCCGCAAAATAAATACAATGATTGGGCTTTTTGGATAAATGTAGGTTATGTTTTCTACCTTAATATGTAGTGCCAATACTCTAAATCATTCTTTTAACTACCAACATTATCTAAGGTTTGTTTTAAATCGAGTATAAGGTCTTCGTGATCTTCTATGCCTAAACTTAACCGAATTAAAGTATCCACTACACCCATTTTTTCTCGCTCTTCTTTTGGGATTGAAGCATGGGTCATACTTGCAGGATGCCCCACTAAAGATTCTACCCCGCCTAATGATTCCGCCAAGGAGAAAATTTTTAAGTTTTCAAGTACCTGTAGGGCTTTTTCCTTTTGATTACCTACTATGGTAAAAGCAATCATGCCTCCATAATCTGTCATTTGTTTTTCTGCGATATGGTGGTTAGGATGCGACTTGAAACCAGGCCAATATACTTGGTCTACTGCTGGATGCTGTTTTAGAAACAAAGCTATGGCTTTTGCATTCTCGCAATGCCTTTGCATACGCAAATGCAGCGTTTTTATGCCTCTTAATACCAAAAAACAATCCTGCGGACCCGGTATAGCTCCACTGGCTTTTTGAATAAAATATAGTTTTTCGGCTAGATCTGACTCATTTACCACCAGTGCTCCCAAAATCACATCGCTGTGACCTCCTAAATATTTAGTTGCACTGTGCATAACAATATCTGCACCCAAAGCTAAAGGCTGTTGTAAATAGGGGGTAGCGAATGTATTGTCTACCGCCAAAAGTATACTATGCTTTTTAGCTATTTTAGCCACAGCCTGTATATCGATAAGATGTAATAACGGATTTGTAGGTGTTTCTATCCAAATCAATTTTGTGTTTTGATTGATAAACCTTTCCATATTCCGGGCTTCTTGCATAGATATAAATGTGAATTTTATACCTAGATCTGCATAAATCTGGGTAAATAAGCGATGTGTGCCACCGTAAATATCTGTAGAAGTGAGCACCTCATCACCAGGTTTAAGCAACTTCATTACTGCATCAATGGCGGCAACTCCAGAGCCAAACCCCATTCCATATTTACCATTTTCTAAGCTTGCAATAGCTTTTTCTAATGCTGTCCTTGTAGGGTTAGCGCTTCTGGCATAGGCAAAACCCTTATGTTCACCCGGACTTGATTGAACAAAGGTTGAAGTTTGGTAAATGGGAGGCATCACTGCATTATATGCCGGATCAACATTTTTTTGCCCGCCGTGCACAACTTTGGTATTAAATTTCATTGGTATTGATTTAACTTCATCAAAGTTAAGCTGAGCAACATAAAGAACCAAGAAGGATAAGCGATAAAAGAACGATAATTAAATTATAATACATACCAAAATTGAGCAGAGGCTTTCTCGTTGCCAGTCTAATTTGCTATATTAGCGTGAAAAATTTACTATGAAAAAAGTGTTTTATTTATCGAGTTGTAGTACGTGTAAGCGCATTTTAAAAGAATTAGATTTACCCTCAGAATTTGTACTGCAAGACATAAAAAAACAGCCGCTCGATAAAGAAGATTTAGATGTGCTTTATCAAAGCACCAAAAGTTATGAGAAGTTGTTTAATAAACGAGCCCAATTATATAAATCGAGAGAGCTTAAAAACAAGCAACTAACCGAAGCTGATTACGCCGAACTTTTACTCGAACATTACACTTTTTTAAAGCGTCCAGTATTTATAATTAATGATGATATTTTCGTGGGGAATCACAAAAATACAATAGCTCAAGTTAAGGCGACATTATAAAAAAGCGCTCGCTTCAGGCAGCGCTTTTTTATATGTTCATATACTTATATCGCCATGCTTGGATTATTCACGGGTCGCTTACCAAATTTTCGAGTATCTTCTTGTGTTAAGACTTTAAAGTCTTCGGTTTTTTCTAACTGATGAATGCCTTTGATTAAATCATCTGGTAAGGCAGTAATTTTACGCGTTTTTAAGTCTATCCAAGAGCCCAAAATTTCACAATGTGCTGCATGTTCTCCCTTGGCGTTGTAAATATTGTGAGTAAACTCAAAGTACTTGCCATCATCAGACAAGCCTTTTAAAGCCATTGTTACCGTTACGGGTTCATTAGAAAATACTTCTTTAAAGTAGTAAATGTGTTCATAAAAAACCACCGGACCTACATTATAACGCGCCAAATCGTTTTGACCTAAGCCATGCTCTAACATAAAACTCATTCGGGTATGACTCATAAAGTTTAAGTAGGCTGAGTTAGCCAAATGCCTATTCGCATCAATATCACTCCATCTAATTTCAAATTGCTTGGTATACATTCTTTTTTTGTTTCAAAAATAAAGCTTGTTATTATGCAAGCATACTAATTTGTGTTTTTTTTAAGCCTTTTTGAAAGTTGGCTAGTATACGCTATGTTTTTCTTAACTTTGCGCAACTTTATAAAAAAAGCCTAGATGATACAATCTATGACCGGGTTTGGGAAACATGTTGTTAACCTGCCAAACAAGAAAATAAACATCGAGATTAAATCGCTTAATAGTAAAAATCTTGATATCAACGCTCGTATGCCTTCACAGTACCGTGAAAAAGAGTTAAGCTTACGCGGATTAATAGGAAAGACTCTAACCCGCGGAAAGATTGATTTTTCTATGTATGTAGAAAACACAGGAAATGAAACCGCTTCTAGCATTAACCCGGCTGTGGTAAAAAACTATATGAATTCTCTTAAGTCAATCATTAGCACAGGTGAATCGAACCCCCAAGAAGAACTTGCCTATTTGCAAATGGCTATGCGTCTTCCCGATGCTTTAAAAACCGAAAAAGAAGAAATTGACGAGCAAGAATACCAAGCTATAGAGCTGGCTGTAAATCAGGCTTTAGCCGAATTATTACAGTTTAGAAAAGATGAGGGTCTGGCACTAGAAAAAGATTTTAAGCAACGCATTAAAACCCTTCACCAACTACTAGATGAGGTGTTGCGTATAGATCCCGAAAGAGTTCGAGCGGTAAAAGATCGCTTACAAAAAAGCATATCTGAATTAAAAGAGCAAGTTGACGAAAACCGTTTTGAACAAGAACTGATTTATTATATCGAAAAATATGATATAACCGAAGAAAAAATCAGGCTCGAAAATCATCTTGAATATTTCACCAAAACTTTAGATAGCCCCGACTCAAACGGTAAGAAATTAGGTTTTATCACACAAGAAATCGGCCGGGAGATAAACACCATTGGCAGTAAATCTAATTATGCTCCTATGCAAAAATTGGTAGTGCAGATGAAAGATGAATTGGAAAAAATTAAAGAGCAACTTTTAAACGTATTGTAATGGTAGAAGGAAAACTTATAGTTTTTTCTGCACCTTCTGGTTCTGGGAAAACCACAATTGTTCAGCATTTATTAAAGCAAAAAGATTTAAATCTAGATTTTTCAATATCGGCTACCTCTCGCGCTCCCCGACCAAATGAAGTTGATGGCAAAGATTATTATTTTATGTCATTAAAGGAGTTTAAGCATCATATCAAAAACGATGACTTTTTAGAATGGGAAGAGGTTTACCGAGACAATTTTTACGGCACACTTAAAAGCGAGGTAGAACGCATTTGGGCAAAAGGCAAACATGTAGTTTTTGACATTGATGTTGTAGGCGGACTAGATATCAAGCGTATTTACCCAGAAAGAACATTAGCCGTTTTTGTGCAGCCTCCAAGCATCGAAGAACTAAAAATAAGATTAAAAAAGCGTAAAACAGAAACCGAAGAACGCATAAGTATGCGGGTTGCAAAAGCTTCAATAGAGATGGCTACCGCTCCGCAATTTGATTTTATCATCATAAATAACAACCTTGAAGAAGCGCTAGAGGAATCTTATCAATTAGTTAAATCATTTATTCAAAACACATAATTTTGAAAAAGAGAATAGGTTTATTTTTTGGTACGTTTAACCCAATACATTTGGGGCACTTGGCGATTGCAAATCATATTGCCGAGTTTGGGCCTGTAGATGAAGTTTGGATGGTAGTTACCCCACATAATCCGCATAAAAAGAAAAAGACTTTATTGCCTGATTATGATCGATTAGAAATGGTTGAATTGGCTACCGCCAATTACGATAAAATTAAACCCAGTGCTATTGAATTTGGGCTACCCCAACCCAATTATACTATTAACACCTTAGTACATCTAGAAGAGAAACACGAGCACTATGATTTTCATCTTATAATGGGCGAAGATAATTTACAGAGTTTTCCTAAATGGAAAAATAGTGAAGTGATTTTAGAGCGATTTAATATATTGGTTTACCCACGAATATATGATTTAAAAAAGGAGGCAAAGCTAAAAGATCACCCCAAGGTTACTTTTATCAAAGCTCCTATAATGGAAATATCCTCAACATTTATTCGTCAGTGTTTTAAAGAAGAAAAAGAAATGAGGCCGCTATTGGCCCCAGAGGTTTTTAATTATATAGATAAGCTAGGTTTGTATCAATAGCACAACGTATAAAAAAAGTCACTCAAACCTTAAAAAAGGAAGAATGACTTTTCTCAACTAAATAACCAACTAAAATAATCTACTTCAATAACGCAGTCATCTGGCTTAGATTGCACTGCAAGCCTTATAAAAATGTTAAAAGTGCAAGTTGTTGCTTGAGAGATTTAAAAAATATTATTTTGTACTTTAGCTAAAGAATGAAGCAAATGAGTAAAGAAATACAATTTGCCGTTATTGGCGGTGGTAGCTGGGCAACAGCCCTAGTTAAAATGCTATGTGAAAACGTAACCCGTTTAAATTGGTATATGCGAAATGATGATGCAATAGCCCACATTAAAAAAGAACAACACAATCCTAATTATTTAAGTTCTGTAGAGTTTAACACCCAGCAATTAAATTTGACCAGCGATATCAATGAAGCTGTAAAAGATGCCGATTATATCATTTTTGCTATTCCATCGGCATTTTTGAAGTCGAGCTTAGATACACTCGAGGTTTCCTTAACCGACAAAACAATTTTTAGTGCTATAAAAGGCATTGTTCCCGAATCGAGTCTTATTGTCGGCGAACATTTTAATCAATATCACAATATACCTTTTGAGCAAATTGGTGTGATCACAGGGCCTTGTCACGCAGAAGAAGTAGCGTTAGAACGTCTATCTTATCTTACTATTGCTTGCGCGGATGAAGATAGGGCTAAGATTATGGCCAATCACTTGAGTAACCATTATATCACTTGTAAAACTACAGAAGATGTAATTGGAACTGAATATGCCGCAGTACTAAAGAATATTTATGCTATCGCGGCGGGAATAGCACATGGCCTTGGTTACGGAGACAATTTTCAGAGTGTTTTAATGAGTAATGCCATACGTGAAATGAAGCGTTTCATTAAAAAACGATATAAAATGAAACGCAATATTAACGATTCGGCTTATTTAGGCGATTTATTGGTTACTGGTTATTCTGTATTTAGCAGAAATAGAATGTTTGGTAATATGATAGGGAAAGGTTACACCGTTAAAAGCGCTCAAATGGAAATGAGTATGATTGCCGAAGGGTACTACGCTGCAAAAAGCGCTTACCTAATTAACAAACAAAGTGAGAAGAAAGCACGAACGCCAATTATCAATTCGGTTTATGCTATTCTTTACGAAAATAAAAATCCTAAAAAGGTATTTTTGAAATTAGTCGATAAATTAGACTAATTTTCTACAATTTTTAAAATTAATATCCCGTGAATAACAATGTATTAAAGGGAGGCCTATTGGTAGCATTAGGCGCTTCTAGTTATGGTGTGCTTACCACATTTGTCAAAATGGCTTATGAAAAAGGATTTACTACCTACGAGGTTACATTTGCTCAACTACTTCTTGGAGTTTTGGGGTTAACCGTACTTTCTAGTATCTATAAAGGTAAAAAACAGAAAAAAAAAGGAGGAACCTCAAAATTCAAATTATTGCTGGCAGGTACTTCTTTAGGCTTAACCAGTATTTTTTACTATTTAGCCGTGCAATACATCAGCGTTTCTATGGGTATTGTATTATTGATGCAAAGTGTGTGGATTGGTGTTATTCTAGACAGTATTTTAACCAAAACCAAACCCAGCCCACTGAAAATTATTGCGGTTTTGGTCATTTTAACAGGAACTTTATTAGCCACCAACCTAATTTTTCAGGAAATAACTTTTGATTTACGTGGCATTGGCTATGGGCTATTAGCTGCTTGTTCTTATACGGTAACCATCTATACCTCCAATACGGTCTCATTGGGTTTACCAGCATTAGAACGCAGTAAATACATGGTTATCGGCGGGTTGTTGATAGTAAGTTTTATCACCTTGCCTTCTTTTATTGTAAATAAGAATTTTAATGTCGAAGTATTCTATTTTTGGGGACCTATCTTAGCCTTATTTGGTACCATTCTCCCGCCTTTATTCCTGACTACCGGCATGCCTAAACTAAATGTGGGTCTTGGGGTCATAATTACGAGTATTGAATTACCCGTAGCGGTGTTAATGGCGAAGTTTTTATTAGATGAGAGCGTAAATGCATGGCAATGGTTAGGCATTGTATTTATTTTAACCGCCATTGTGTTAATGAACTTAAGAAAACTTAATAAATAGCCGTTACTCAGCTAAAACTCCTTTCTTATTAATAACGGGGAGCTTTGTAATCTTTGAAGGTTGTGCCGAATTTTTTCTCAATATAAAATTTTTGTGCATAAAATCATTTGCATCAAAAAAAGACACTGAAAATAAGTTATCTATTTGAAGTAATTCCGGTTGAATCAATTCTATTTTAGCATAAGATTTTGCCGGCAGCACCTTTAAACTTCTTCTAAAAACCGAAGTTTTTACTTTTTCGTCTTTGCCTTCAGAAACAATGAGAATGGTTTCAATGGCGTGATCTAAGGTATTGATTAAATAGATGTTCCAATCGTCTGTATGGTATTCTGGATGCTTTTCATAAATGGCCGCTATTTGTACCCCTTTAACTTGATTTATCTTTATATCTTTTTTCATTTTAAATTCTTTATTCTCGTCCTAAATTAAAATAGCTTTCACAATAGCACAAGTAGCTAAAAAAGGTCTTTCAAAAAAGATTACACTAGTCTTGTGAAGTAACATTTAAAATGTGTACCCGCCAATTAAAAAGAGAGCTTAGATTAGTTTAAACTAGCTATAAAACCGATTTAAACTGTTTTAAAAAGCGAACATCGTTTTCATAAAACAAGCGAATATCATCTATTTGATGCAGCAGCATGGCAATGCGCTCAATACCCATACCAAAAGCAAAGCCAGAGTATTCTTGCGGATCTATATTGCAATTGCGTAATACATTCGGGTCAACCATACCACAGCCCATAATCTCAAGCCAGCCGGTCCCTTTCGTGATTCTATAATCAGTCTCTGTTTCTAAGCCCCAATAAATATCTACCTCTGCACTGGGTTCTGTAAAGGGGAAATAAGAAGGTCTAAGACGAATTTTTGATTTTCCAAAAAGTTGCTTTGTAAAGTAAAGCAAGGTTTGCTTTAAATCTGCAAAACTTACATCTTTGTCTATATACAAGCCTTCTACCTGATGAAAAATACAATGTGAGCGTGCAGAAATGGCTTCATTTCTAAATACTCTACCTGGTGAAATGGTTCTAATAGGAGGCTTTTGATCTTCCATATACCTTACCTGAACGCTTGAAGTATGCGTTCTCAACAAAATTTCTTCGGGATTAGTTTGTATAAAAAAGGTATCCTGCATATCTCGCGCAGGATGATATTCTGGTAGATTCAATGCTGAAAAGTTATGCCAATCGTCTTCTATTTCTGGACCCTCAGAAACGTTAAAACCTATATTAGAAAAAATCTCAATAATTTGATTTTTGACCAATGATATTGGATGTCTACTCCCAATGCTAAGTTTTTCACCTGGGCGTGTTAAATCACCATAAACCCCTCGCTCCTCTAGCTTACTCTCCAAATCTTGCTTTAAGGCTGCTACCTTTTCTTGTGCGGCATTTTTTAATTCATTTATCGTTTGGCCAAAAGCTTTCTTCTGCTCGTTAGGGACATTTTTAAATTCGGCGAAAAATCCATTTAAAATCCCTTTTTTTCCTAAAAACTTAATACGAAACTTCTCTATCTCTTCAGTCGAGTCTGATTTGAAGTTCTCTACCTCAACAATATATTTCTTAATTTTATCTATCATAGCTATGGCTTAATGCAGCCGCAAATTTAAGAAAAAAGATTCCGTAAAGAATATTTTTTAAAATTATTAAATTCTACATCTGCAGGGTTTAGCTTAAAACCCAAGGTTTAACGTATGTACTCTTTTTCTAAAAAATAATTAACCAGCGCCTCTTTCATCATTAGACTTTGTTCTCCAGGCTTTAAATGAGGTAAGCTTTCGAGTGCCGTATAATGCGGCCATCCCTCTTCATCAATATAATCAAAAGCATAATAACCATAGGGCTCTAAAAGCCTGCAAATGGCAATATGCATTAAATCTATTTTGTGATCTTTTTTAAATCTTCTATGCAATTGCCCTAATTCTTGAACCCCTACTAGATAAATAATAGCATCAAGTTCTAGGGTTTCCCCATCACCAAACTGGGCAGCCAATTGTTTTTGTAATTGCTGCCAACGCTCTTTTAAAATTTCGTCATTTACCATACCGCAAAGATAATAAGATGTGACCACTTTTAATCACTGGTATCTGATTCATTTTTTTATATTTGATTTATGGAAATTATAGACATCATTTTAATCCTATTTTTAGGTTTTGGTCTTATTCGTGGTTTGATGAAGGGCTTTATTAGAGAGTTAGCCTCACTGGCCGCTTTAATTTTAGGGCTTTATGGCGCTGTTTATTTTAGTCATTTTGCCTATACCTTTATCGAAGAACAATTTAACTTATCGCCTGCATATTGCCAGTTGTTGGCATATGCCGCTACTTTTTTACTTATTGCTGTGGGTTTTCTTTTGGTTGGTAAACTGCTTACTAAGTTTGCGAGTGCATTAGCACTAGGTTTGCTAAATCGTATACTTGGCGGAATCTTTGGCCTTTTGAAAACGGCATTTATTTTAAGTGCTCTATTATATTTTTTTAATCAAGCGGTGCTACCCAAGGAGGAATTTTTATTTGATGCCAAGCATAGCCTACTTTACCCTAAAATAAAAATGTTGGCACCTGCTATTTTACCTGATTTAGCTACTTGGGTGATAGATGCTGAATAGGGCATTAAAAATTAAGTCTATAGATTTCATCTAAGTCGTTATTACTACTTAGATTTACGTCAAGATCTTTGACTATACCAGTGCCTACCCCATAAGCCCAACCGTGCAGCGTTAGTTGTTGTCCGTTCTTCCAGGCATTTTGCACAATTGAAGTTTCGGCTAAATCGGTCACTTGCTCTTTTACGTTTAATTCTACAAAAGTATCCCAGCGCTCTTGAAAATCTGTAATACTTTCAAGCTGCTTCTTATGCATTCTATAAACATCTTTGATGTGTCTGATCCAATTATCTATTAAACCAATTGAGTTGTTCTGCATCGCTGCTTTTACCCCTCCGCAACCATAGTGCCCACAAACAATAATGTGTTCTATTTTTAACGCATTAACCGAGTAATCTAAAACGCTTAGCATATTCATATCGGTATGAACCACTACATTGGCAATATTTCTATGTACAAAAACCTCACCGGGTTGAGCTCCAATAATTTGGTTGGCTGGTACACGGCTATCGGCACAACCTATCCAAAGCAGAGGTGGTTGCTGTCCGTTTTCTAGTCTTTTGAAAAAGTCCTTATCTTCGGTTAGTTTTTGTTCTACCCACTTCTTATTGTTTTCTAATATCTTTTTGTAATAGGCTTTTCCCATGGAGGTTTGGTATTAGCTAATTATTTTTAACGAAAGTATAAAATAATTAGCTTCATCTATTTAACTTTCTCGAAAACAAATCAAAGATTTTTTAAATCTCCTTGAGAAAGCCAACCCTGTTGATCATTGGGTAATTCAATTTTTACATAAGAATTAAAAGAATCCAGCACCTTAACCTTTGTCCCCGCGTGTAGCTGAATACTCGAGGCCGAATTCTTATTTGGCTCTGCAAGCAAAGCGGTTTTTTCGGCAAAAATAACCGCATATTCATTATCACTTATTTCCGCATACCGCAAGTGCGCAAACCAAAATAGAATTAAGCTTACCAATACAAAGAGAACACCAAAACTAAAACTTAGACGCTTCACACTACTTTTGCTGTTAAAAAAATAAAACACTCCACACAAAACTACCAGCAATGCCGAAATTATACTTAGCCAAGCCCAGAAGGAAAGCGAGAACTTATTTATAGTTCTTTGCTTTATTTTTTCCATTCCAGTTAAATCGGCTTCCTGAATAACATCAATTCGCATCTGCTCTGCATATTCTAAATTATGTAGAACGTCTTGATCATTAGGAGCCAATTGCAAAGCTTTTTCATAGTAATAAATACTTTCGGCTACATTTTCTAGTTTATAATGGGCATTAGCCAAATTGTAATATACACTCACCGATTCTATTTCCTGATCTAAAATAGATTCATATAATTTTATAGCTTGTTTGTAATCTTCTTGGCTGTAAGCGGTTGCCGCTTGTTTAAAAAGCGCTGTAGGTTCTTGAGCCAAACCAATATAACTAAAGCCAATCACCCATACCAAAATACTTAAGAATCTCTTCATAATTATAATTTTTTATCCAAGTGGGTAACAATGCGTTTTGCCTCTTCAAAATCGTGATCAACATTAGCCTGAGCTAACGGAGTATAACGTGCCATTTCACAATTTTTAAGCAAGGTTATAAATTGTTCAATAATTTTATCCTCTACCTTATGCTGCTCTAGCACTTGAATCACTTTTTCCTTGTTTAAATCGCTATTGGCAATCTTTAATTTTGTTCTTATAAATCCGTAAAGCGCTCGTTCTAGATGAACATAAAAAGAATCAGGACGCTTTTTATGCTGGTGTGCTTCATTTAAATACTTCCTCACCAATTTACTTGCGTTTCCTTCGCCAGCGTTAAGGCTAGAGTTGGCTCTTTTCTTTTTAAGAAAAACCAGTAAAGGTAAAATATAAAATGGCGTTAGTAATAGCAACCAATACCCTAAAGATCTAAAGAAGCGATTAGCATTTGCCTCATGAAAATCGGTATTTAGTTTTAGAAACCGAAAAGGCTCTCTGCTTTGGGTAATGTTATTTTTTTGAGACCCTATATTTTGATTGGTTGTAACCGATGTTTGTCCGGGTATTCCTACTCCTCCTTCAACTTCAATCAAAGTTTCTTGAGCGGTCAAAGTTTTATAGGCACGCTGTTGCGGATCAAAATACGAAAAAGAAAGCGCTGGGATAGGATATTTACCTTTATTTTGCGGCACCAAAGTATAATTATCAAAGATTTTACCTTGCATACCGTTTTGAGTTGTTCTCACTTCCTCAATATGCTCTGGCTCATAAACCTCTAAGGAAGAAGGAGTCACTAGTTTAGGCAGTTGAAAAAGTTTTAAATTACCACTACCAGATACTTGCACTTTCGCCTCTAGAGACTCGCCTACTTGCAGGTTTTTCTTATTTACTAAAACATTAAATTTAAAATCGCCCACGGCTCCGTTAAAATTAGCCGGTCTATTTTCTGTAGGAAGCGGCTTAACTTTAATCGTTCTGGTCTTGGCCGATACACGCTGATCAATGGTCTCATATAACCTTCTACCAAAAAAATCTCTTCGATCAGATAGAACGTCTACAGAAAGCGATAAAGTGAGCGGTTCAATGCTTAACTCTCCTGTCTTTTGAGGATAAAGAACGGTTTTCCTTAAAGTTACATAACGATATGGCTCTCCCAAATAAGTCCCCTCTTTTACTTCTAAACGTTTAATATCTATATTCTGACTCCAAAAATCGGCAAATTTAGGGTTGTCAATTGGTCGCCAATTGCTAATATTTACCGACGGACTGATATACAGTACATATTCTACACTTATACCTTCATTTAGGTAGGGTTGCTCATTAGATATGCGCGTAACCAAGTGTATGCCTTGACTAGCGCGTTTGTTGGCGGTATTTTCTTGGTTAGGCTGATCTACTGCTGCCGAAACAGTTATAGTTACTGGCGAAGTTTTATAGGTTTGCCCGTTTATTAAAACTTCGGCTTGACCGATTTCTAATTTCCCACGGCTGTTAGGTTCTAAATAATAACCATACGACTTTTTAAAGCTGCGTTTACCATTGATATAGCTGTTGCTGATTGATTGATATGGCCCCCCTACTACGGTAAAATTCTTAAAAGCTGGTGGTTTGAAGTTATCGCCTTCTTGATTCATCACAAAATCTACTCGTAAACGCTCGTTTAGGCCTAAAGAATTTCTACTTACCTCGGCTTCAAACTTAACTTGAGACCAAGCTACCGATATAAAAAGGAACTGAAATATAAATAAAACTAATTTTGCTCTCATCTACCAATCTTTATCTGTTTGAACTTTTTTACCTTTTACTCTCTTGGCGTTTATTTTATCTTGAATTTCTTTTTCTTGATTCTCCATTGCTTCTAACAAATTCTTGATTTGCTGAGGAGAAAGTTTTCCTTCGCTAGGCTGCGGCTCTTTTTGCCCATCGCCTACTTCAGGTTTTGCTGACTCATCCTTTTGATCTTGATCTTTGGGTTGTTGGCTATCTTGTTTTTTATCTCCTTCGTCTTGAGGCTTGTCTTTATTCTTAGAATCGTCTTGATCTTGATTGTTTTGGTTGTTTTGATTATCTTGATCTTGATTATCTTTTTTATCCTGGTTGTCTTGATTGTCTTGGTTCTGTTGCTCTTTTTCTTGCATTTTTTTAGCCAAAGCTAAGTTATATCGGGTTTGATCATCGTTAGGATTATTACGTAAAGCTTGTTTATAGGCCTCGACTGCAGCAGCATAATTTTTTTGACTCATAAACATATTGCCTTGGTTATGAAATGCTTTATGCTTTAAATTTTTTGCACTGGCTTTTTGACCTGCTTCGAAAAAGCGCGTACTGGCTTCTTTTGGTTTTGAATTATTAGAATACAGATTCCCTATATTATATCGAGCTTCGGCGAGATTTGGATCTTTAGCAATGGCTTTTCGATAAGCGGCTTCGGCTGCAGGGAAATCTTCTTCTTCAATGGCCTGCTGCGCTTCAGAAAGATAAGACTGGGCTTGTTTTTGCTCTTCAGATAAGCGTTCTTGCCCTTGTACGGTTACAAACCCGAAAAGGAATAAAAGCACAAAGCTAAAATATACTTTATTTATTATCATGCCTATTGTCTTTGTCGTTAAACAAATTTAAACGTTTTACCCACGCTGTTTTTTTATCGAACACCAAAAGTTCAAGGATAACCAAAAGTAGCGCTAGACCTATAAACCATTGGAATTGATCTTTGTAGCTGGCGTATTGCTTAGTTTCAAATTCTGTTTTTTCAATTTTACTCAATGCTTCACTCACTTGAGTTATCACTTCTTGGGTATTTGTACCATCAATGTATGTGCCATTTGTAGCTGATGCAATTTGTTTTAAAGTACTAGGATCTAGACGAGTAATAACCGTTTCACCATTCTTATCCTTTTTATATTGCTTTACTCTACCGTTCTCTTTTATAGGGATAGTGCTTCCTTTAAGCGTCCCCACTCCAATGGTAATAACCGTTAATTCATTTTCTTTAGCATCTGCGAGAATTTCGTTTATTTGATGGTCGTGGTTCTCACCATCGCTTAAAATAATTAACACCTTACTGGTTTTACTGTTTTCTGGATAATAGCTTTGAGCCAATTGTATAGCCTCCCCAATGGCGGTTCCTTGGCTAGAGACCATATTGGTGTTTAAGGCTTGTAAAAACAACTTAGCCGAACTATAATCTGTGGTTATAGGCAATTGTGGGAAAGCGCTCCCGGCATAAGCAATAATTCCAATACGATCACTGGCCAAACTGTTGATGATTTGGTTTACAATTTGCTTGCTTTTATCCAATCGGTTAGGTGCTATATCTTCGGCCAACATGGATTTTGAAACGTCCATGGCAAAAACTATATCTACTCCTTCTCTTTTTATGGTTTCGGTTTTTGATCCTATTTTAAGATTGACTAAGGCGAAGGCAATGGCGCCAAAAATAAAACACCACAATATTAATTTTATAGTAGGTTTTATTACACTTTTATCTGGACTTAATTTTTGCAGAAATTGTTTTTCGGCAAATAGATTTTGCTTGCGTTTACGCCACCACAGATTGAGCAAAAAAACCATTATAAGAATGGGGATTAATGCCAATAACCAAAAATATATTTTCTCTTCTAATACAATCATTTACACAAAGCTTCTTAATAAGGTATTCTTAATCAATACTTCTAACAGCAATAAGAAAGCCGCTATAAGCACCAAAACACGATACTTTTCGTCGTAATTGTAAAACTTAAACTCTTCTATCTCTGTTGTTTCTAACTTATTTATTTCTTCATAAATTTTTTCGAGTTTATCATTATCTGTTGCTCTAAAGTACTGTCCACCTGTTTTATTAGCAATCTCCTTTAGCAAGGTTTCATCGATTTCAACAGGCACGCGACCGTAATTAAAATTACCTTGACGGTCAATTGATACTGGCCCAAGAGCCATACCGTTACTACCTAGGCCTATGGTGTAGGTTTTAATATCGTACTCCAAAGCTAACTCGGTAGCTATTTTAGGATCTATGAAGCCAGCGTTATTTACCCCATCGGTTAAAAGTATAATTACTTTGCTTTTCGCTTCGCTATCTTTTAATCGGTTAACCGAGGTCGCCAACCCCATACCAATTGCGGTTCCGCTTTCTATTAAGGTGTTGTATTCAATATCGTTTAAGGCATTGAGCACAATGCGTTTATCACTAGTAATAGGGGTTTTAGTAAAACTCTCACCGGCATAAACTACAAGTCCAATTCGATCTGTTGGTCGCGCTTGAACAAAATCTGAAGCTACTTCTTTTAAAGCTTCCAAGCGATTTGGTTTTAAATCTCTTGCCAACATACTGGCCGAAACATCTATGGCCATTACAATATCAACTCCTTGGGTAGTATTGGTCTGGGTAGAAACATCAACTGTACGTGGTCGAGCCATGGCCGTGATTAATAGAGCTATAGCCAGGAGTCTAAAAACCATTAAAATTGGTTTGAGTTTTGAAAGCCAACCTTGATCGCCCGAAAATCCAGATAGGCTCGATAATTTCACCGTTGCATTTTGCTTGTTGTAGGTATAAAATTGCCAAGCAATTAAAAACGGGAAAATCAAAAATAGCCAAAACCATTGTGGGTGTTCAAATGTAATATCGTTTAATGCTGTAATCATTTTTTGGCCGTATTTAATTCAACAGAGTTAACAATGCGCGAGGTAATCTCCTGTGCATAGCTATCTTGATCTGGATAAATTAATATAATTTGTTGGAAAGCTCCTTGATAACCAAAATTTAAAATTTGATAGCTTTTTCTTATCGTTTGCTCCTTCTTTTCTGGTGAATAGCTAAAGCTCCCATAAACTTTCTTGCCCTTTATGCCATCTATAGTTGTGAAATCTTCATCTTTTACAAGTATATTTTTAGCGCCTATTTTTTCTAAATCCTGTTGAATAGCGGCAATACTTTGATCTAGGTTGAATTGGGTCTTTTCAGGATAAACCATAGTACGCACTACTATATGATAAGGTGCGCTCATAGTTCCATAATAAAACTCTTCTACGCTTCCGCCTTGAGGTACGTCTGTCTTGTTGATTTGGTCCTGGAGTCTACGGATGAGCACCTGAGGCGTGATAATCTTAACTTCAGGATATCCGTAATTACTGCTTATCCATTCTTGGTTAAGAAGCTCTTTATTAGTGTCATAAACCAACAGCTCGCGCACAAAATCGGTGCCTTTAAAGGCTGTAAACGCAGTTCCACTGGCAATCGCCACACCCAAAACAATTAAACCGGCATAAATAAGTTGTCTTTTTTTCTGTTTCTTTCTTTGGGCTGTAAGGTAGGCTTCGTCTTGTTGGAGTTCTTCTAAGGTAGGCGCTGGTATAGCAGTCTTTAAATCTTGTAAATATTTTTCTATTCTTTTTCGATCTTCTTTAGCGGCTAACTTGCCTTGTTTAAATCCGGCAAACTTTACTAGATCTGCTCGCTTTAGAAAAAGCTCAAATTCATCTATTAGCTCATTTTCAAGCAGCAATTTACCTTGGTTTTGTTTGGCTTTTAATAAGGCGATAAACTCTGAAGTGGTACTTTCTAAAGCTCGCGCATCGATCTCTTCGTCTACATATCCTTTTAATGCTTCGGTTAAGACCGTGTAAAATCGTTTCTCTTTCCCTTGAGCTAACAAATCTTGCTGGTCGAGTTCTTTTAATCTCAACAAAGCTTGCTCAAAAGGCGGTAATTTGGCTTTTTGACTACTTTTTTTCTTCCGTAAATAAATACCTAAAACTAGCAATATCAAAACCAGTACTAAAATACCTGCAAGTATCCAATAATTAAAAGATAGTGGGGGTTCATAGTAAATGGATTCTTTAACCGGATATAGTTTTTGTTTGGTAGTATCTACCTCAACGTCCAAGACCTTAACAGCTAAAGAATCGGTGTAAAAATTATAATTATTAACGCTCACCGTCTGGCCTGGCAATATATATTCACCAGCATCAAAAGAAGTAATAGTATAATTTTTTATAAATTTTAATTTCTCTTTTGCTGTTAAAGTGTCTAAGCTAGTTTCTACCACCTCTAGGGGTAAAAAACTTTGGCCTTCTGTGAATTTAATTTGGGCAGAGCTATCGGCAACCACTTCAATTTTATAATTAATTTGTTCGCCAATTTTTATTTGATTGGTATCTAAGCTTGCGCGGATTTCTTGCGCGACGGAGTCATGGTTAACACAAAATAGACTAAGCGCAAGAATGAACAAAGCCCTATTATTAAAAAAACTGAATGCTTTATAATTACCCATATTAGCCTCTCTGTTTAAAATAACCCAACAATTTTCTCACATAACTCTCGTCTACGCGTGTTTGTAAAACACCAGCCCCACTTGCTTTAAATGCTTTTTTAAAATAATCTACTTGTTTAAGGTAATGCGCCTTGTAGGATTTTCGTACTCTAGCAGAACCTGTATTCACCAGTTTTATATTGTTGGTTTCGGCATCTTGCATTTGCACCAAACCTACATTTGGCATTTCAGATTCACGCTGGTCGTACACCCTAATTCCCGTTACATCGTGCTTCTTGCTTAATATTTTTAGCGGTTTTTCGTAGCTATCGCTCATAAAATCCGATAAGATGAAAAGAATAGCGCTTTTACGTAACATATTTTGTAAATACTGTAAAGCCTGATTGATATCTGTTTGGTTATTCTGGGGTTCAAACTCAATTAATTCCCGAATGATGCGCAAAACATGTGAGCGGCCTTTTTTGGGCGGAATATACAACTCAACCTTATCTGTAAAGAGCAATAAACCTATTTTATCATTGTTTTGGGTAGCCGAAAAGGCCAAGGTAGCCGCAATTTCCGTTAAAATATCGCGTTTAAAAGCGGCTCGTGTACCAAAGTTTGCCGAAGAAGAAACATCAACCGCTAGCATCATAGTAAGTTCGCGCTCTTCTTCAAAGACCTTTACAAAGGGTTCATTATAACGAGCTGTTACATTCCAATCTATAGCCCTTACGTCGTCTCCAAATTGATATTGTCTTACTTCGCTAAAAGTCATTCCCCTACCTTTAAAAGCAGAGTGGTATTCCCCGCCAAAGAGATGATTACTCAGCCGGCGGGTTTTAATTTCAATTTTTCTAACTTTTTTTAGTAATTCCTTTGTTTCCATACAATAAATTCAGCTCACACAATACCTCTTCTGCCTACCGCTCCTATTTAAGGTACTTCAATCACGTTTACAATTTTATGAATAATATCTTCAGAGGTGATATTTTCGGCTTCAGCTTCATAGGTAATACCTATACGGTGTCGCAACACGTCGAGTACAACCGCCCGAACATCCTCGGGAATCACATAGCCACGGCGCTTAATAAAGGCGTAACATTTGGCTGCGGTTGCCAAGTTAATACTTCCCCTTGGAGAGGCACCAAATGAAATAAGCGGTTTAAGGCTATCTAACTTATATTTTTCTGGGTATCGAGTGGCGAAAATAATGTCTAGAATGTATTTTTCAATTTTTTCATCCATATACACCTCGCGTACCGTCTGCTGGGCCTGTAAAATTTGCTGAGTGCTAATTACCGGATTCACTTTTGCAAAACTACCTTTTAGATTGGCACGTACCACTTTTTGCTCATCTTCAATGCTGGGATAGTCGATAACCGTTTTTAGCATAAAACGGTCAACTTGAGCTTCGGGAAGCGGATAAGTACCTTCTTGCTCAACTGGGTTTTGAGTGGCCATAACTAAGAAAGGCTTATCAAGTATAAAAGTCTCATCGCCAATAGTAACTTGTTTTTCTTGCATAGCCTCAAGCAGGGCAGACTGCACTTTTGCTGGTGCACGGTTAATCTCATCGGCTAGAACAAAATTGGCGAAAATGGGACCCTTTTTTATACTAAAATCATTGATCTTCATATTATAAATCATGGTACCTATTACATCTGCAGGTAATAAATCTGGTGTAAACTGTATACGACTAAAACTAGCTTGAATTGCTTTAGATAAGGTATTAATGGCTAAGGTTTTTGCCAATCCGGGTACACCCTCTAATAAAATATGGCCTTGACCTAACAATCCAATAAGCAGACGCTCTACCATATGTTTTTGCCCCACAATGACCTTATCCATCTCGGCCATTAAAACACTCACAAAAGCACTTTCGCGTTCTATTTTTTCATTGATGCTAGCTATATCTATTGTTTGATTTTCTTGCTCCATATTTTATTATTTTAAATCGTAAAATTAGCTTTTTAAATAACATCGCAAAATCATAAAATTATTCATGAATCCTTGTTAAGAATTGGTTAAAAGCCTTATGATTTCGCATCCCGTTTAGGGCTTTCTTATTTAGACGAAAAATAATAGCGGTTGTTGCAGTAATGAACATTTTTAAAGCTGAATTAACTTTTGTTTTTAAAAATTCGGCTAACTTTAATAAAAATTAAAATATGCAAGACAAAACAGTACTCATTACAGGTGCCTCTAGTGGTATTGGTAGGGCCACAGCCATTTGCTTAAGCAAAGAATATGCTCGTTTAATTTTATGTGGACGAAATCATGAAGCCTTGATCAAATTGCAAAAAGAATTAACCGGTTGTAAAACGCATGTATTAATTTTTGATGTACGTAGTCGTGAAGCAGTAAATACATCCGTAAAGCAACTTCCGAAGCGTTTTTCTAATATAGATATTTTAATAAACAATGCTGGCAACGCACATGGTTTAGATTTTTTACAAGATGGCGATCCTGAGGATTGGGATGCTATGCTTGATATAAATGTTAAAGGTTTACTTTATGTAACCCAAGCGGTATTACCCCAAATGGTTGAGAGAAAATCGGGGCATATCATCAACGTAGGATCTACCGCATCCAAAGAAGTCTACCCAAAAGGCAATGTATATTGTGCCAGTAAGCACGCGGTAGATGCGCTAAATCACGGCATGCGTTTAGATTTAAACGGTACAGGAGTTAAGGTGGGAGCCGTGCATCCCGGATTGGTAGCCACTAACTTTAGCGAAGTGCGATTCAAAAATGATACCGAAAGGGCAAAACAAGTATATACAGGATACAAAGCCCTAGAAGCTGAGGACATAGCCCATACTATTTTATATATGCTACAACAACCCGAACATGTTAATATTACCGAATTGGTAGTAATGCCAAGCGCTCAAGCGAGCTCGACTATTATTCATAAACATGATTAATAAACGCTTACTCATAAAAAACTTATTGGCCCACAGCTCTGAGAATAGCTTTTATGATAAAAAATTAAAACTAAATCTTAATCAGCGCGAGGGTAAAGCTAAATTGCTAAAGCATATTTGTGCCATGGCAAATGCTAACCCGCATAACACAAGCTATATTGTGGTAGGGGTAGATGACCAAAACAACCAATTGGTAGGTGTAGATTTTTATGACGATAGTAAAATACAAAACCTCATCAACGCTTATCTCAAGCATCCGCCCTTTGTGATTTATGAAAACATTCCTTTTGCTCACCTTAAACGTGGAAAAGTTATTGGGTTGATAAGCATTAAAGCTCAAAAAGATAAAGTTTGCTCTTTTAAACGTAGTATTTGGAAATATAAAAAGACAAGTGTTTTTATAAGAGAAGGCAGCATTAGTAAGCCACAACATGAAATTAAGAGCATTGTAGACAATAAAGACGTATTAGAAAGTATTGAGAAACAAGCACAAAACAACATTAAACTCACGCTAGATGGTGTTTTTGATTTTTATGAAAGCAACAATTTATACAACCCTAATTATTTGGTATTTAGAGAGTACTTTGTGTTGTGCTGGGCAGGAAAGAAAAAGGTAAATAACCGCGGTACATTTTACTCTAGAGTGAATATCGAACTTATCAACGAACAGGTAAAGTTGTTTTATTCTGATTTAGATGAAGTAACCATAGCGCATAATGAGCAAGGCTTTAAAATAACCGAGTTTGTTCATCTAGGTCTTAATAAAAATTATCGTTACTACCCTCTTGAAGAAGTGCATATTGTCTTTTCTCCCAATATGACCTATACCATAAACCGTAAAATGCTTTTTGAACCACCGCAATACGACCAATCTAATTTAATTCATATCTTAAATAGTCAATATGAGTTAATAAAGAAAATTAAAGCACAAGATAAATTAACTTTAACCGAACAAGAAAACTTAAAGCGTTTACCCGTCACCGCTCTTTTGTGCTATTTTAATCAATTACCACAAGCCATTGATCAATTGGAAGCGATAAGACTCCTTTTAAAAGAAAATTATCCCGATATTTATGCGCGATACAAAGACAGCATGCGCATTTTAAGAAAAGTAAATTACAGTAACACATGAGTCAACGAATTTTTGCCATAGGAGATATTCATGGCGGCTTAAAAGCACTTCAACAAATTTTAAAAAAAGCAGCTATCACCCCAAATGACTTACTAATATTTTTGGGCGATTATGTAGATGGCTGGAGCGATTCTGCCCATGTGGTTAGTTATTTAATCGAACTAGAAAAAAATCAGCCCTGTGTTTTTATTCGAGGTAATCATGACGATTTGGTTCACCAATGGCTTATCACCCAAGAAATGAACAATCAATGGTTACAACACGGGGGTGAATCTACCATAAAATCATATGCCGAGCTTTCCGAAAAAGAAATCAACACACATATTGCTTTTTATGAACGCATGAAAAATTACTATATCTTAAACGAGGAGATTTTATTTTTGCACGCTGGTTTCACCAATATGCATGGGCCTTATAATGAGTACGAAGCTTATATGTGCTATTGGGACAGAACCCTTTGGGAAACCGCTTTATCACTCGACCCTAATTTACCTCAAGATCATATTTACTACCCCAAAAGATTAAAACTATTTAAAGAAATTTATATTGGGCATACACCGGTTACCCGGATTAATAAAGAGAAACCTCACCAAGCCGCCAATGTAATAAATGTAGATACCGGTGCCGCATTTAAAGGTAAACTCTCCATGATCGAAATAAACACTAAAGAAGTGTATCAAAGTGAGCCCGTTTACCAAATCTATAAAGACGAAAAAGGCAGAAATTAATGTATATTTGCTAGAAATAAATAATTATGAAAAAAATTCTTACCGCCGGTTTGGCTTTATTTATTAGTCTAAGTGCTTGGGCACAAGAAGAAGACTTTAAACATAGCGAAGTAAAGCTAAATATTGCAAACACCATCGCCATTGCTTCTGTAGAAGTTGGTTACGAGTATTTTTTTGGTTATGATCAAGCCATAGATGTAGAAGTGCTTATCAATGATAGAATAAATTACCATAGCGAGAAAGGCTCAAGAGATTTTAATACCAATAGCTTAAAACTAGGTTATGTGTATTACTTTGGTTTAGAAATGCCTGGATCTGGTGTTTATATCAATCCGTTTTTAAAATACCGTTTTGGCGAATTTGAAGAGAAAGTTACCAAAGCCGTAGAAGGAAACGATGTAAGAGTAAAACAAGTTACCGATATGGATAGCTTTATGATTGGTATTGGCGCTGGTTATAAATGGAATTTTAATGACCGTTTTGTAATTGGACCCTATGCCAATATCGCCAGGAATTTTAGCGACGAAGTAAAAGACCGCTTCTCTTCTATTGAGTTTAATGCAGGTCTAAGCATTGGCTACCGTTTTTAATACCTTTTTTTAAGCCTTTACGGATTTCAATACCTTGAAGAAAATCAATGAAAATCTAAAATAAAACCCTCACATTTACGTGAGGGTTTAATTTTAAAGTCATTAAAGGCTCAATCCGATCAAAATAAGGTTAAACCTTAAATATATACCTTTACCTTATAGGTCAAATTTAATTCCTTGCGCCCCTGCATCCGACGAGTGAGGCACGAACGAGAGGAATGCACTAATTTCAATTTATAAGTCGAATTTAATTCCTTGTGCCAAAGGCAACTCGGTGGTATAGTTTATCGTGTTGGTTTGACGACGCATATAGATTTTCCAAGCATCAGAACCCGATTCGCGACCTCCACCAGTTTCTTTCTCTCCACCAAAGGCGCCACCAATCTCGGCTCCAGAAGTACCAATATTTACGTTGGCAATTCCGCAATCAGATCCTTCTACAGACAAGAAGCGCTCTGCTTCACGCAAGTTGTTGGTCATTATAGCAGAAGACAAACCTTGACGCACGCCATTTTGTAACTCTAAAGCATTGGCAACATCTCCTTTATACTTCATCAAATACAGTACAGGTGCAAAAGTTTCGTGTTGTACGATTTCGAAATGATTTTCAGCTTCGGCGATAGCTGGTTTTACATAGCATCCGCTCTCATAACCTTCACCTTCAAGAACACCACCTTCAACCAAAATATTTCCGCCTTCTTCAACTACTTTATCCAAGGCATTTTGGTAATTTTTTACCGCATCTTTATCGATTAACGGCCCCACGTGATTATTCTCATCTAAAGGATTACCAATTTTGATTTGTTTGTAGGCGTCTACAATAGCATTTTTTACTTTGTCATACACCTCTTCGTGCACAATTAATCTTCTAGTAGAAGTACAACGCTGTCCGCAAGTACCTACTGCTCCAAATACAGCACCAATTACGGTATTTTTAATATTGGCATCTGGCGTTACAATTATAGCATTGTTACCTCCTAGCTCTAATAGCGTTTTTCCTAAACGCCCTGCAACTTCTTTGGCCACAATTTTTCCCATTCTGGTAGATCCTGTTGCCGAGATTAAAGGAATTCGCTCATCTTTAGTCATAAATTCACCTACTTTGTAGTCTCCTGTAATTAAACAAGAAATACCAGCCGGTACATTATTACTAGCAAATACGCGTGCAGCAATGTTTTGACAAGCAACAGAAGTCAATGGTGTTTTTTCTGAACCTTTCCAGATACAAGCATCGCCACAAACCCAAGCTAATGCAGTATTCCAAGACCAAACGGCAACTGGGAAGTTAAATGCAGAGATAATACCTACCACGCCAAGTGGGTGGTATTGTTCGTACATTCTATGACCAGGACGCTCAGAGTGCATGGTTAAACCGTGCAACTGTCGCGAAAGACCAACCGCAAAGTCGCAGATATCTATCATTTCCTGCACTTCACCTAATCCTTCTTGATAGGATTTACCCATCTCATAAGAAACCAATTTCCCTAAAGGCTCTTTTAATCTTCGCAGTTCATCATTAAACTGTCTTACTATTTCACCACGTTGTGGTGCAGGCATTGTGCGCCATTCTTTAAAGCCAGCTGTCGCAGCCGCTATAACTTTGTCATAATCTTCTTTGGTAGTAGCGCGCACCTTACCAATTAAAGCGCCATCTACCGGTGAGTAAGACTCGATAACCTCACCGCTACTAAAAAAATCTTCGCCAGTAGAAGTACCGTTATTAATATCTTGATTTAAGCCCAATTCTTCCAAGGCCTTGTCGATTCCAAATTCTTTTGCAATTTGACTCATAATAAAATTTCTGTTTAGATTATTTATTTTTAGGCAAAACTTGCCTCCCCAATTTAATTCGCCTAAAATAAGATTTTAAAGAGAAAATTTAGCCTAAAAACCAGTGAAAATTGATTTAGATAAGAAAACTAGCCGATAAAAGCTTAACTACTAGAATCAATTTTGTGTAATCTGATGCAGCTTTCTAGCACTAATAATAAAATTGGCTAAGATTAGGATATAGTTTGTTTAAAGAAATTCTTTCGCTGATTGAAAAGACTTAATTAGTCTTTACCCACAAAGCGCTCATCTACCGGCATTACTTCGCCGCAGTTGTTGCAAGTGCGCAGTTCTTTGCTAGTGTAAAAATGCTTAAAATGTTTTAAAAAATCTTTTTCTATATCCTCTAAGGGGAAGTACACTTCATACAATTTATGATTACAGTTATCGCAAAACCACAGTAAGCCGTCTTTGCCTGTTAAATCTTTACGTTTGCGTTCGATTACCAAACCAATCGAATTTTCACCTCTCGCCGGCGAATGCGGTACCTTTGCTGGATGCAAATACATATCTCCTGGTCCTAATTGCATTGTCTTTTTTTCCCCATTTTCTTGAATATGTACTTCGATATTTCCTTCTAATTGATAAAACAATTCTTCGGTTTCATTATAATGATAATCTTTGCGAGCGTTTGGCCCTGCTACAATCATTACTATATAATCGCCAGATTCTTTGTATAGATTTTTATTGCCTACGGGAGGTTTTAAAAATGCGCGATTTTCTGTAATCCATTTCTGTAAATTAAAAGGTTTTGCAATAGCCATAGGTCATAGTTTTATTGGTTTAAATTTAGTAATTTCAAATCATTCACCCTAATTATTTTTAAATGTTCAAACCAAAACCGCGCTATTGGCTACAACCCCGTTTGTGCTTCTTTTTTGCACCTATAATTTCTTCCGTCAAGGTAAACCTTGTATTAAACTTTATTCCAACTTAAAAGGCACAAGCCGGGATTTTGAATACAGACTTATAAACTCAATTCTAAGGTATATTTAGTTTTACTATGGTCAATTACTAATTTTGTTTTTTTGCTGCTGTTAAGTCAGTTTGTTAAATTGTAGTACATTTGCTAACGCTATGAAAACGATTCAAATACTGCCTAATAAAAAAGTTTATTTTACCAGTGACCATCACTTGGGAGCGCCTACCGAAGAGCAAAGTAGGCCACGCGAATTGCACCTGCTTAGATGGTTAACTACTATTCAAAAAGATGCCGCTGCTCTATTTGTTCTGGGCGATTTATTTGACTTTTGGTTTGAGTATAAACAGGTAGTTCCTAAAGGCTTTGTTCGTATTCTGGGGAAGTTAGCCGAGTTTACCGACCAGGGTATACCGGTTTATTTTTTTGTAGGCAATCACGATTTATGGATGAATGATTATTTTAAAAAAGAATTGAATATACCCGTTTATCACGAGCCACAGGTTTTTCAACTGGGAAATGATAAGTTTTTTATTGGTCACGGCGATGGTTTGGGTCCGGGCGACTTAGGGTATAAACGTATGAAAAAAGTATTTGTGCATCCGTTATCAAAATGGTTTTACCGGTGGTTGCACCCCGATATTGGTGTGCGTTTAGCCAAGCATTTATCGGTTAAAAATAAGCTGATTTCGGGAGATGAAGATGCCCAATTTTTAGGTGAAGAAAAGGAATGGTTGGTGCAATATGCCAAACGAAAATTAGCTCAAGAGCATTATGATTATTTTATTTTTGGGCATAGACATTTGCCATTAGATATCGCTTTAAGCGAATCAAGCCGATATGTAAATTTGGGCGACTGGATACAGTACTATACCTATGCTAGTTATGACGGAGAAAAATTGCAGCTTAACGAATTCCCTATATCTTAATCATTCATTTTTATAAGCTTTACAGCGTGTAAGGTTTCGAAGCTTAAATAAAAAAGGTAGGGCACAAAAAAGGAGAAGACGCTTGCCATTACATTTACATCATCTTCTTTATAAAGCATTATAGGTATTAGAAAAGCAACGGCAATAAACATTTTTAGCATTCCTAATCCCATAAAAGTAAAGCCAGCCTTATCGGGAAAGTTGTTTGCAATCCATAATACACAGACATAGACGATTAAAGTAAGTAGGCTTAAAAAAAGGTACATTACCGGTATGCTATAATACAAATCGAATTGTAAAACTGTAAATGCTAATAAGTAATGTAATCCTCCTAAAATTAAGGTGAACAACAATAACTTTTTAAGGAACACCCTTAACGATTGTCCAAAATTTTCTTTCATCTATTTATCTTTTAAGCTGGAGTAAACTTGATACAAGGCAATGAAAACGCCTAGTAATGAACAGGCAATAGTAAAGCCCGAAAACTTATTAGGAAACTGTTCATCCAACCAAATACCACCAAAAACACCGATACCAATAACTACCCCCATTTGAAAGGCCAGTCCAGTATAAACCACCCATTGGTTAAGCGGTTTTTCCTTCTTTGGTTTGTTTTTTGTCATTATGCATAGATTTTACGGCTCCTTTCATAGTACAAGTGGCGTTAAAATCGGCACCTGGTTCAATAGCTAATTTGCCTGTAATCACTTCGCCCTCAACCACAGCACTCGATTTCAAAGTTAGCGTGTTATTTACTTCAATATTGCCTTTTACCAATCCTTCTAAATCCGCATCCTCACAGGTTATCTCGCCTTCAATCACGCCATTTTTACCTAAAACAATCTTACCAGCAGTTTTAACGGTACCAATAATCTTTCCGTCAATTCTAAAACTGCCTTGACCTTCTAAATCTCCATTAATAGTAGTTCCCTCTGCAATTTTATTCTGCTCTTTACTCAGGTGATTCATTTCTTTTTTAGATTTTTTATCTCTTTTATTTTCTGAAAACATCTTAGTTTAATTTTTCTAGGTATATATCAAAATTCTTCTTCATCTGTATAAGCTTATAGTTCTTAGCAGCCACACTGTATGGTTGACGATCATAAGTCAGGTCTGTTTCTTTTTTCAATTTTTCTAAAAACCCAAGTGCTCCTTGTTCACTTTTTAAACCGTGCACCACTAAAAATTGCTGACCTGGGATATAAGGATCTTCCGATACACTTAAATCATTGGCTTGCAAATGCTCTATACCAGCAAGGAGCTGTTCTTTTAATGTGATTAATGCTTGCTCTTCTTGCGTATTAAAAACAAAAACAATTTTATAATGTGTATCTGTTCGCTTAAAATCGAATTGCTTTTGCTCTAAAGCCGGTATGGCCGTTTGTAGTAAATTTTCTGCGGTTTTACCTTCTTCGCTTTGCGGATAGGTTAAAGCTAAATAATTCAAAGCTTTTTTATAAGCTGCAAGCCCGTTAACTCGTGCCTGTACATAAGCTTTTAAAAGTTCTAATTTGGGTACAATATCATTTCCTGTAAAAAGCTCAATTTCTTGCTGTATTTGCGCAATCAAGCCGTCAAACTCTTCATTTTGATAGGCCAAATAAAGTTGTTTATACACGGCTTGCGGACTGTTTTGATCGCCTATTAATCCTTGTGGATTACGCAAAATAGTAGCATATCTTGAGTCGGGGTGATTAGCAAGAATATCTTCTTTCCAAAACCGTTGTCGTTGGGCATTGCCCGTAATCTCATAAATCTTATACAAGTTGTATTTAGAAGGTAATATCAATCGCTCTTCCGGATTGTTTTTCAATAAAGCCTCTAGCTTATTGGCTGCCAATTGATATTCTTTAAATTTTTCTTTGTAGATAACACCAAGTTGATAGTAGGCAAAATTGCGGTCTTTAGCCAAGCTGTCTAAAACGACTTCATCATGGGGAATCTGACTGATATAGGTTTCTGGTTGATAAATAGGATCTTCTTCAATGGCTTCAAAAATGGCTTCTTCTTGTTGTTTTTTGCTTGCTTTCTTGGCCTGTTTTACATCTTCATAGCGCCAATTATCTACCAAAGGAATATCTCCCCATTGCTTTTTAAATTTCTGGATTCCTTTTTGTACTTGGTTATTATCATAAAAATAAAAACTAGCTCCACCCCCTAATCCCCGACGGTTAGACACCATACTGGCCTGCGTTTTAAATAGGTCTTTGGGTTGAGCATTTTTTTCTTTTAACTGCTGTTTGGCTTGGGCGATGGCTTTTTCTTTTTGCTTCTGCGTAAAATCCGTAAAAAAAGTGAGTTGCTCTTCGGCCGACATATCGGCTATGCGCAGAATACTATCGTTTTTTACCGCAATATCTTCGTACAAAATGACATCATCTAAATTTTCTCTTTTCTTTAATATGCTGCGGTACTCGCGGGTGCTTTTGTCTAATTGCACCAAGGTAGAGTCATAGTATTTACCAGCGGTTTTATATTGTGCCGCATCAAAATTGATCACCGCCAAATTCAGATAATTTCGAGAAACTAAATACTTATCTCTTGAATCTTCGCGCAAAGACTTGTTATAGAAATCTACTGCCGCTGGGAGTGTATCTTTTTGCCTATAAACCTCGGCAAATTGATAATAAATTCGATCTAGATAAGGCCTATTCTCTCTGTTTTCGGCTAGTTCATTGAGCAGCTCCATTGTAGCTAGCGTATCCTGTTGGGTGAAATCAAGGTTTTGAATTTGCTGCATATACGCATTGATCATATATTCACGAGGCGATTTGCGGTTTAGGGCAATTACCCGATCAAAAGCGGCATTGGCCGAATCTATCTGATTTAGCGATTTATGCAACTGCCCCTTGATGAACAAATACCTGCCTTGGTCTGCGTGCGACTTAGCATAAGCGGCAGCATTTTCAATGGCCGCTAGCGCCTGCTCTTCTTGTTCTAAATTTAAGTAAGCTTGCGCTAAGGTAGCATAAGCATGCGTATAATCTTCTTCTGAAAAGGCTATTCCCGAACTTAAAAGGGCTTCTATATTTTTAATAGCCGTTTCGTGATTCCCCATTCGCATATTGGTCTTTTCTCGCCAAATGCGCGCGGTTGCCAATTGATCACTTTCGGGGTAGTCTGTTATGATGTAATTAAAGGCCTCTAATGCAGGGAAAAAACGCTGATCGTAATACCGGGCTTTACCTAACAAAATGAAGGCTTTATCCATTTGCGGATTATACTCGGTGCCCGCAATATGCATATTGTGTTTTTGTATGGCTTTGGCAGCCTTTTCCTCGGCACGTTCAAAATGCTGATTCTTGGCTTGCTCGTCCTTTTCAGATGCCTCGATAATCTCAAGCCGTTCTACGGGTAAAATTTTCCAATAATCATCTACATAAGTTTGTGCAATTTCTTGCTTACCCTCTTCTAATGCAAGGTTACCGTTGTATATAATATTGTAATAGGCACCCATTGCGTGAAAGTTGCGGTTGAGCCACTTGTTTTTTTTACGAGAACAAGAAACCAAACTTAAACCCACTAGCAACAAGGTGATTAGTTGAACGCTTTTGTGTTTATTCATAAATTGTTTACCTCCTCTAAAAATAACTCCGTAAAGGTATTTTTAGTATCATTGGCAGTAAAAATACGGTCTTTTTTTCATTAAAAAAACCTGCACCCTAAAAAGCACAGGTTTGTAGTTATATATTTGTTTTAAAACTCATATGGTAATTAGGAAAGCTAAAATAATAGCTTTTTTTAAGAAAGATAGACTACTTATTAAAATAGGCTTCTAATTCTTCTAAAGTAGCTTGACTGGTTTGAATGTCTTTTACCGGTTCTCCTTTGTCTAAAACCACAATGCGCTCACAAACTTCGGTTACATGAATCAAATCGTGACTCGAAATTAAAATGGTGGTTTCGGTATTTTCATCTAAATCTTTTATAATCTTCTTTAAGCGTATTTGTGTGGTGGGATCTAAATTGGCAAAAGGTTCATCTAAAATCACCACATCTGGTTGACCGATAAGTGCAGCGATGATGCCAACTTTTTTCTGGTTCCCTTTAGATAGGTCGCGCAAGTATTTCTTTTTTTGTAGGATTTCATCCTGAAAAAAATCTTCAAACTCAGCTAATAGTGCATCTACCGCCGTTTTACTTTGGCCGCGCAACTCTCCTATAAAGTAAAAGTATTCTTCAGCGGTTAGGTAGCCTATTAAAAAAGACTCGTCTATAAAAGCAGCAGTAAAGGGTTTCCAATCTTCACTGGCGTCTATGCGTATCGTATTGCTTACAATATGCCCGGTGGTAGGTTGTATCAAATCGAGCAAAAGGCTAAAAAAAGTGGTTTTACCGGCTCCATTATTTCCTACTAAACCAAAGCTTTGACCTTTAGGAATTTCTAGATGCTCAATATGCAACACCTCATCTTGATTGTATTTTTTGGATAAGTTTTCTACGCGAATCATAGTTTATTTTTTTTCATTAAAAGCCGCAATGGTTTTGTATTTTCCTTTTTGGTATATGGATTCTATTTTGTTTAAGAAAAATGATTTAAGCATCAAGCCAATCAATCCGCTTAAAGCTAAAACCAATAAACCTGCATTAAAATTTATCAGTTTATAAGGTATGTAAAAAATAAGCATTGGGCCAAGCATTTTAGGTAGTGCAATAAGCAACTGAGTAGGGTTAAAGCCTTGAGTATTACCAAAGGCTTTTGCTTTTACATTTAGCTCTACAGGTACCCGGTTTAAAGCACCACCAAAAAGCGTAATAAACGAATTTAAACCAATATTAAAAATTGCCCCTGCTGCTATCATCGCATAAATATCCCAGCCAAAATAAATGTACGGCGTAGCAAGAATAAATGAAATTATTACAGCCACCAACATAAGGTACCATTTAGACTCGAGGTATTGACGGTAAGGTATATTTTGACTCATAAGTAGCTTGTAATATTCGCTATCCCAAGAAGGAACCAATTGCCCGTAAGAGAGTAAAAAGCCACCCGTAATAAATACAGAAGCAAATACTAAAAAAGCCGGGCTATCGCTATATGTTTCTTGGGTGTAAAAGATAAGACCATAAAACAAGAATAGAAAAGACATAAACAAAACTTGCTTTGGTCGTGCGTTACGAAGAATGAGCTTGAGATCGTTTTTTAAAAATGGTGCCATTTTTCCAAACCGATTTAAAAAGGAGAATTCTTGGGTTTTCACCAATTTCTTTTCTTTACGGATAGCATCATCTAAATAAAAACTCTTTCGTACAAATGCATAGTTTCTGCGGTATAAGAGCACCAACAACAGTAAAGGGATAAGAAATGCATACCATAGACTGTACATTTTATTAAAAAACTCTCCTGCTAAAACCGTGATATCATAAATATTAAAATAACGCAGCGCAGCAAAGCCAAAGATAAGACTTACTAAGCCATAAAAATAAGTGTTGTTTTTATTGATGAGAAAGTTTAAATAATTCAGCGAAAGCGTGAAAAGAATCATAGCTACCAACCAGCCCATCACTTGTATTAACGGGTAGGCTTCGACTAGTAAAATTATGGCAAAAGGAATAAAAAAGAAGAGCGGCAACCAATTAAAGAACGACCAACTGGTTTTTACCAATAAATAATGTATTATGGTGGACCTTTTAACTGGAACAAGCATAAAGGGTTTAATATTCATTACCGGTAATTGTTGTAGAAAAAAGCGATAGGTTAAATCTAATAAAAACCAAAAAATTAGATAATTGTTTACAACGACTATAGGGTCTAACTGAGGAAATGATTTTTGTATTAAATAATAAGCAACCAATCCTAAACCGGTAAAAGCAGCTATAAAATAAAGGGCTGCTAAAAGGAGTACTATTTTAATACCAATGCCTTTTTGAAAAGAAGACGAGCGTTTAAACTGCTTCCATTCAAAAGATAAAAATTGTGAATACCGCATAGTGAATGATTTACAGTATTAGTATAAAATTTGTGATAATGTTACAATTTTCTAAACGATTTCTGGATAAACTTCGCGTAAGATTTTATTTTTCTGCTTGGGGATTATCACCAGAACAATATAATGCAATAAGGATACAAGACTTATAATTAGCGATGTTGCGAGAGCTACATATAAGTTAGAGAAAACCTGAGCATCTACAATCAGAAATTGATAAAACCATATGTAACTAAAAGACCCTATTTGTCCGCTTCTATTAATAATCACCTCTAGAAGCAATGGTTGCTTAGCGGATTGATTTTTCTTTAATTGACGTGAGCGTTTCCCTAGCAGAAAAACATATAAAAAGAATTCTAAGGCTAAAAAGGTGGCTACCCCGTAGAAACCATAAGGCAATTGAAAAAGCATGGTGAATATAAAGAGGAATAACGCCATACTAACCCAAACCTTTGGAATTTTACAAAATTGATAAACTTCATTCCTGATCAATTTCCAATATCGTTTGCTCATTTGTTTTTCGCGTTCTTCTACCACCTCTAGAAAGCCAAAAACCCCAAATTTCTTAAACTCTATATCTAAAGCCTGCTCGAAATCTAAGTCAGGATTTGCTGCCCATTGCGCTTCTATGCCATTGGCCAAATGATCAACGAGCTCGGTTTGCACATCGTAATATTCGACAAAGTGTGCTCGGGTAAACGCATAAAGCTGCTCGATATGTGTTGCACTTAGCTTCTTCATACCTTTTTCAAATTTAAAAGCGAACTAAGTTCAAGCGTATGTTTATTCGCTATTTTATACCAGTAAAAATGACGATAATACAACCAAAAAAAGAGCTGTATACTAACAATCCACCCTAATTGGGTCACCCATAGGCCAGAGAAAAAATTATAAGCCCCTATAATTCCAAATAACAAACTATGCAACCAACTGAATGCGCTTACACGATGGGTTAAAAGCACTTGTAAGCAGGCTAATTTATCTTGTTGCTTAACTAGTTTTTTATGTTGAATGATTTTATTTTGATTGTATAAAAACCCCAAAAAAGTAAACAATAATACTATAGGCACTAGCATTAATAACAATATATATTCTAACCAGTGTGTAAAAATTAAAGCAAAACCACTCAGCATAATGTTAAGCAGTAGTACGACCTTAATTTGCATAAATTTTAAAAAACCTTGTTGCTGTAGCTTATTGAATTTTTGCGTATAATGATTCTGGGTTTCCTGCACAATTTCGGCAAAACCCATCACCCCAAATTTCTTAAACTCTATATCTAAAGCCTGCTCGAAATCTAAGTCAGGGTTTGCTGCCCATTGCGCTTCTATTCCATTGGCCAAATGATCAACGAGCTCGGTTTGCACATCGTAATAATCGACAAAGTGTGCTCGGGTAAAGGCATAAAGCTGCTCGATATGTGCGGCACTTAGCTTTTTCATGATACGCTTTCTATAAATTTCATACGTTGCGTTTGTTGGTAGTAGAGATATAATCCTGAAACATTAAACCAAATATAAAAACCCAATAAGTAAAGGTTCCAATTGCTGGTATTAGAGTTGAAAAATTGAAGCGAAAAATAATCAAAAGCGAAGATTAGCATCATTAACTTATACTGATACAATGTTTTTTTACCGATGTTTTTTCTACCCCAGATCATCCAAAAAACAGAAAATAAAGCCAACAGTAATATCGGGAGAATCAGATACTGTTTTATGGTGTAATGTATCCCAAAATAACTAAACGCATAAACTACTGCGCTCACCAATATGACCCTTACGTTAAATGCCTTTTTTAATAACTGGCTTAAAATTAACCAAAAAGCACGCGTTTCAGATTTTTCATAACGCTTAAGCAAATCAGTTTTATGTTTGATCATGTAATTTTTAAAGTGGTTATAAAAATCGAATGAATCGCTTTCTTCTTCCGCTTCAAGCGCACTGGAAATATGATCTACATACTCTGCACGCACATCATCATAAAGCATCCCAGAATTCTTGAGGTAGCGGTCTATAAATTGTATTTGCTCTAAATTTAAAGGCATTAAGAACTCAATTTGGTTTTGGGCAATAGTAAAGCCTGCATGGTTGATAAGTATCGTTCTAATTCGGCTAATTTGCCAATACTTTCTTGAGTTCCTTTTTCGGTGAGTTTATAGTATTTTCGCAAACGATTATCCACCTTTTTCACCTCTATATCAAGTAAACCATCTGCTTCCAACTTATGCAAAGCCGGGTAAAGCGCTCCTTCTTTAATTTGCAATTCATCTTGTGTAAGTTGTTTTACTTTTTGAGTAATTTCATACCCATACATCTTGCCTTCATCGGCTAAGAGCTTTAAAATGATGGTTGACAAACTGCCTTTATATAGCTTAGAGTTACTC
Organism: Mesonia sediminis; assembly: GCF_042684705.1. Lineage (NCBI taxonomy): Bacteria > Pseudomonadati > Bacteroidota > Flavobacteriia > Flavobacteriales > Flavobacteriaceae > Mesonia > Mesonia sediminis. The sequence goes on along the minus strand of NZ_JBHULZ010000041.1, from coordinate 288,492 downwards.
ATAAAACCAATTAACTTGAATTACAAAAATATAAAATTATTACATACCTAAGTTACTTAGGTATAAAATTTTGATTGCTTTAGGTTTATTAAGCCAATGTATATTGTATTTTTACGGAAAAAATAGAATATCGTGAAAAACTTTCATTCGCTACCTGTAAAAGAAATCATTAGAGAAACACCCCGAGCCGTGAGTCTTGTTTTTGAGATTCCCGAAGCCTTAAAAAATGTTTTTTACTTTGAATCGGGGCAATACATCACCATAAAAAAAGAGTTTGATGGGCAAGAGATTAGAAGGTCCTACTCTATTGCCTCTGTGCCCGGGAGAGATTATATTAAGGTGAGTGTAAAAGAAGTAGCCGGCGGTTTATTTTCTACTTATGCCAACAGAGAACTTCAAGAAGGTGATGTGTTAGATGTTTTTCCGCCAGAAGGTAAATTTGTCTACCATCCCCCTACCGATGATAAACCAAACGAGTATGCTGCTTTTGTCGCTGGAAGCGGAATTACTCCCGTTATTTCTATTTTAAAGAGTGTACTTAAAAAAGAAGCTCACAGTAAGTTTGTGTTGGTTTACGGGAATAAAACCCCGCAAGAAACCATCTATTTTAAAGAGCTGTTGGCCATTCAGCAAGAGTTCCCCGATCGGGTTTTTATCGAGTTTGTTTACAGTCAAGCCAAAGACAAAGATTCATTTTTTGGTCGAATAGAACGCAGTACCGTTAATTACATACTGAATAACAAATTTAAAAACCACCAGTTTAAAGATATTTATCTGTGTGGTCCAGAGCCCATGATCGATTTGGTTAAAGGCGTCTTATTAGAACATGAAATTGAAGAAGAACGCATTCATTTTGAACTCTTTACCTCTACCGAAACCGGTGAAATTGAAGCCAACTTAGAAGGTAAAACCAAAATAAAGGTTATTGTAGATGATGAGGAGTTTGAGTTTGAAATGGACCAAAAAGAAAGTATTCTCGATGCCGCTTTAGATGAAGATATCGATGCGCCTTATTCTTGCCAAGGTGGAATTTGTAGTAGTTGCATCGCACGAATAAAAGAAGGAAAGGCAGAAATGATGAAAAATCAAATTCTCACCGATGAAGAAATCGAAGAAGGCCTTACCTTAACTTGTCAAGCCCACCCTACCACAGCCAAAATCATTATAGATTTTGATGATGTTTAATAGTGGTGATTAAATCATAAAAATGAGGCTACCTAAAAGAAGGTAGCCTATTTTTTATGATTCAAATTGATGTTCGGTGTTCATTTCTTGCCGCTTTTATGCTTCAAGAGGTTTAGCCTTCTTATTTAAAGCCAAATTGCCAAAATAAATAAGGCTTCCTAAAATAGGAAACATCAGCGCCACCAAAACCCAAAGTACTTTAGCAATACTATTCTTTTCGTTTTTAAGAATAAAATATAAACTAACTCCAAGACAGAATACATAGAAAAGTAAAAAAAGTGAAATTGTTGTTGAAGAAATTATATTCATCATTGTTTATTTTAAAATATCAACATACATTATTAGAGTAAAACACGATAAAATTTCGCAATTACATAGAGAACAAATACTACGCTTATGATAGTCAAGCGTCGTTTTTGATTGGCATCTAATTCTTTATAACGCCAAAGGTTAAAGGCGATGTAAAGTACAGAAATGCCAATTATTAAATAGGTTAAAATTGGGTTTGAAAAATCCATTAGTTTAGCTTTACCACTTGGTGCAGTGTTTTAATTAATTGGTTTTGATCAATACCGTGCATGACCTGCTCATAGCCCGGCAATATTTTATTTCCGTAAATAGATGTAGGCAAGAGCGGATACTTTTTTAAGCTAGGAGTAAACTGAAGTTGCTCAGTTTGTTTAAATGGTGCAAATCCGGCGAAAGGATGAGTAGCGCCCCAAAGCGTGATTACTGGCACTTGATAGAGCGCTGCTAAATGACCATTACCACTATCCATCGCAAGCATAGCATCTAAATGCGCTATAATGGCTAATTCTTCGGTAAAAACCTGTTTTCCTGCCAAATTTATTGTGTTTGGTATTTCTTTTTCCCATTGGTCAAGTTGCTCAATTTCCTTCTTACCCCCTCCAAAAAGTAAAACGCTAAACCGATTGGTTTTTGCTATTTTAAGCAATAATTCACGCATTAAATGTATAGGGTACATCTTGGCCTGGTGAGCTGCAAATGGAGCCACACCAATCACCTTTTTATCGCTTTCGCTGAAATATTCTTGTGCAGCAGCAGATAGACTTGGTTTTATTACTGGTAAATCGGTATTTAAGTCGATAGGGAAACCCAGATCTGCAAAAACATCGGCATAACGCTGATGCGTTGTTTTTAGGGGCTTAATCTGTTTTTCTTGGTGTTGGGTTAGCTTTTTCTTCTCTGCCCTGCCTTTATCAATTCTAGCTACTTTTATTCCGTAAGTTTTTAAAAAAAAACCTATAATCTGCGTTCGCAGTACTTGGTGTAAATCGGCTACAGCATAAGGCTTAAGCTCTTTTAACTGCTTAGCCAAACGTCTCAAACCTAAAATACCTTTGTGCTCTTGCTCAACTTTTGCAGCAATAACTTGTGTACGCGGCAGCTGATTAAAAATTGGGGCAAAAAAGCTTTTAGTAACCACGCTAAGTCTTACCTCTGGGTACTGCTGCAGCAATCTACCCAAAACCGGCACACTCATAGCAACATCTCCCATGGCCGAAAGCCGCAAAACCAATATATGCTTTTCTTTGCTCAAAATATTTTTTGTAGAACTGATTAAATCCGTGAAAACGGAATTGCAGCTTTACTTTTTACCGCGCAAGACCGGGTTTAACTCCTCGTCATTGTACATTTTCATTTGTTTGTATACCTTCATATACTTGTCGCCTTTTTCGATATCAGTCAAAAGTTGGTTGATGGCTGTAGACAAATCTACCCGTTGCTCTAGAAGCACATCTAATTTTGCCTTACAAGCCATTTGATGCTCTTGTGAAGCGTCTGTACGATTAGCTTCCTCATTCATATGATAAATTTTTAAGGCTAAAATAGACAAGCGATCTACACCCCAAGCCGGACTCTCGGTATTAATCGTGGCATCTGGTTTAGGGGTTACTTCCTTGTATTTTTCTAAGAAGTAAGAATCGATATACTCTACCATATCGGTACGATCTTGGTTAGAGGCATCTATTTGTCTTTTTAGTTTTAAGGCAGAAACGGGGTCAATTTCCGGATCGCGAATAATGTCTTCATAATGCCACTGTACCGTATCTATCCAACATTTGCGGTATAACAAATGTGCTAGCAAATCCTCTTTTTCATCATATGGGTTGGCAAATGGTTGATCTACAGTATTTATCTCGTGGTATTTCTCTATAACTTCCTGAAAAATAGCGTTGGCTTTGTCTGAAAACATATTCTAAGTTTTTACTTTTATTAAAAGCGCAAAAATACGCAATATTTAACAAACCTACTGCTATTTTAATGAAAAGCCCCTACCGCCAATTTATCAGGATTTATTTTATCAAAATATGCAGGTATTCTTCAGTTGCGGTAGCTTTATGATTTCTGTTTTGCGTTTTATCGGCTTTAAAGCGTTGGTATTGTTTGGCAACCAAACGATAGGTGCCGTACTTTTGCATAATCTCTTTTACCTGATCGCTGGGCATAAGGCCTTCATTATTATAACTTAAAAAGATGTAGTTGAAGTTGGCTTGTGCTATTAAGGCTTCAAACTCTTGCGCTACCTTTGATTTCTTACAGTAATTCGATTTGTAGTATTCTCGTAGCCCGGTCTTGCCTTTCGGCTCAAAGCGATCATAGCGAGCAATGGTGTTAAGCAAGTGGTAATTGGCCCCATATTGCCGCGCATTATAAGGCGGATCTAAATACAAAATATCGCCAGAAATTCGCTTAATCAAAACATTGGCATCTTCTTGAAATACCAGATGTTGCCGGGTTGTTTTATCAAAATCTGCTGGTTCTAGAACCAAAGGCTTGGCAGCCGATTTTTTAATTTTTTTGAGAAAAGCACCATACACCGATGCCGTATTGGCTACTTTATCTGCACTTTCTAGCAAACTCGCTAATAAAAAGAAATAGGTAGAAGCATCTAATTGCGACTCTAATTGCTGAAGTTGCAGCCGCATACCATCTATTTTTTGTGCGTTTGACTGCGTAAAAAACAACCGATTACCCGAACCACTTTCTCCATATTCTTCGGCAATAAATCCATTTACTGGAGTCGCCTGCTGTAAGCTTTCAATTAGTTCACGCTTTCGCGGAATTTCTTGATGGTTGCCAATATAATTTTGCAGCAAAACATAGCTGTAATATTCTACATCATTGGCAATAATTTGTTTTACCAAAGGTTTAAAGCTACGTCCTACCCTTCCTGTACCCGCAAACAAATCGCAGAGTATCATATCATCTATTGGACCTTCAACTGTATTTTTAACCTGCTCTACTATCCAAGCAGAGAGTCTATTTTTAGAACCGATGTAATTCACGCATCAAAAATTTAAATGCAAAAATACCCGATCAATTCTAAAACTTGGGTTTAAACCAGAAATTGTTTTGTTTAATCTTAATGCCCTACCCAGTTCAAATTCGGAATCATATTATTTAACTAATTGTAGTTGAACTATTTTCTTCAAATAGAATTTTTACCATTTGTTGTTTGAGGAAACTGCTTGAATTACCAAATAATGGTATGGTTGCTATTTTGCTGGATATTTAAAGCCAGCAGACAACATACCAACTACTAAGAAAACCCGTACTGAGTCCACAGTGAGTCCACAGTGAGACCTACCATGAGTCCACTAAATAGTGGAAAAAGGTACATTCGCCATAGATTCAATATAGAATGAGCCTTGAGCCAGTACGGCTTTAGTATTGGTTTGACTGGGAGTATGTATATTTAAACACTAAATTAGTAATACAGATGCTTCAGATATTTTTTTGCTAATAAAAAAACAGCATTGCTAAGGTAAGTTTTAGCAGGTTACTCGCTGAAAAACTAAATTCGGTAAGCGCTACACTCTACCTATTTGGCTCTAGCCTATGGGATAGTTTATTCCGTAACCCAAATAATATCGGACCAAGCTTTATGGTTTTCCAGGTCTACCAATACTAAGTTCTCTTTTGAGAATGTACTTAAGTACTTAAAAACTGCTTTTTTAAGTTTAGGTAAATCAGCTTTGAGTTTCCAGTGTTCACCATCTTGATTATGCACTACTATAAACAATCGGTTGGCAAGATGTTTTCGCTGTTGCTGACTTTGATTTTGGTACAGCCAATAAATTAAATCTGCTTTATGCTTTTGGGCGTAATACAAGGTAGATTTGTATTTTTTAGGAAAAATACTGGTTTTGTGGTCAAAATCTATTCCGTAAAGGCTAAAATCGACCAATCTGTTTTTGTGATTTAATGCTGGAACTACAAATTCTGATTGGCAAAATAAGCGTTCTACTAGCATTGCACTCCAGAAATTATACCAGCGATTAGCGGCGTAGTAAAACAACTCGCGCTTATCCACCTCATAAGCGTCTACACTAAGTTTTATAAGCTCTATAAGCTCCTGCCAAACTGGTGTTTTATAAATAAAATTAGTCATGGCGTCCCAGTGGTCATTTTGTTTGCGTAACCACTGGTAGGGGTAATCCCATCGATTTTTTAACTGCTCGGCAATGAAAGCCTCGTCGATCATATAAAGAAATTATAAGCCAAGCCTAATATAGTTAAAAAAAGGAGCACACTTTCACTTTTCCACTTGGTTTTTGTTTGGGTAACCCAAATTGATGCCATTAAAACCAAGGGTAAAAACAAATAAATAAAGTTCTGGATAAGAAATTGCTCTTGGAAAACCGCTATAAATCCACCAAACATCAAAAGCAATAAGACCAATCGATAATATATTTTTTGACTACTCTGACTCTTCTGTATGGCAGCGAGCAGGCCAAAAAATCCTAGCAATAGTAAAAAACCCATCAAACCCAGTGGAAAGATAAAGTTTAAATCATTCTTCCACTCAAAATTGATAGTCCATTCCGGCCACAATAGCAATCGGGTATCATCATACCCCAACAAAGAAATGGCCAATACAATTAGCCAGACCGCTAAGCAAGCCAAGATTGGAATAAAATAATGGGTAATTTGATTCGGACTAAAAAACAGAATACTCAAATAAGCAAAAAGTAAATAAACATAAAGCTGTGGATTAAAAGTTGCCGCAATGACTAGAAAAAATGACAAATCGAATAGCTTCTTACCAAAATGCTGCACATCTTGCATGCCAAATAAAATACGTAAAGCAATCATCCAAAAACCATAAGCCAGTAAAGCTTGATGATCGTTAAAGATGGGATAAAAACAGGCTATCCCGAGTACAAAAATAAGTACGGCGTAGGTGTTTTTTTGTGCAAATGCCTTGGTTTTCACCACTGCATTCAGGTATAAAAAAGCAACTACCAATCCTAAAAAACCAACTACTGGCAATAAATAGTTCAGCCAGGTTTGGCTTCCCTCCATTTCATGTTTTTGTGCTGCTAAATATTGCCCCAAAAGCAACACCAATAAAACCAGAAAGTTTATGGGTTTAGAATTTTTAAAAAAGCTTGTTAACATGGCTAATTTTAGTACTTTTGTATAAAGTAATACAACAATTTTTACGATGAAAGATTTTTTTCAATTTATAGCTTCTTTATTTGAAGACGTATTGTTTCTTCCTTTTTATGCTTTAGCCGATTTAGAATTAGAAAATTGGTTTTTAGCGAATGGAGTAAACTGGTTATTTATGCTTATAGCCGCCGTGGCCTTTGGTTACTGGATGATGCAATTAAAGAAATTTAACCAAAATGATACCGAAGACCGCAGCGTTAAAGCGCATTCTTTTTTAGGAAAAGACGCTCAATATTAATTGAGGTCTTTCCCTAAATCTTTTCTATAATACATCTTATCAAAGTGTAGTTTTTGTGCACTTTGGTAAGATTTTTTTAGTGCTGCATTAAAGTTCTCTCCAAATGAAGTTAAAGCGATCACGCGGCCACCATTGGTTTGCAGTTCATCTTTGCTCATTTTAGTGCCGGCGTGAAATACAATTGATTCTTTTACCTCATCAATTCCTGTAATTACTTTTCCTTTTTCATAAGCTTCGGGATACCCACCTGAAACCAGCATAACCGTAGCTGCTGTATCTGGGTTCACCTCTAATTCAATATCTTTTAATTCTTGCTTAGCGGCAGCTTGCAACAACTCAACAAGATCTGTGTTTATTCGGGGGAGTACCACTTCGGTTTCGGGATCACCCATACGCACATTATATTCAATTACAAAAGGCTCATCTCCTACTTTTATTAGTCCTATAAAAATAAAACCTGTATAGGCTATGTTTTCTTTCTTAATACCTTCTACGGTTGGTTTAACAATACGCTCTTCTATTTTTTGCATAAAAGCATCATCGGCAAAAGGAACAGGAGAAATAGCTCCCATACCACCGGTATTAAGACCAGTATCTCCTTCTCCAATACGCTTATAATCTTTTGCAGTAGGCAATATTTTATAATCTTTACCATCTGTCAAAACAAACACACTTAATTCTATACCCGACAGAAATTCTTCAATAACCACGGTTTCACTAGCTTGCCCAAACTTACCACTTAACATGTTCTCTAGTTCATCTTGAGCATCTTGCAAATCGTCTAAAATCAAAACTCCCTTACCAGCTGCTAAACCATCTGCTTTTAAAACATAAGGCGCATCCAATTCGGTTAAAAACTGCTTCCCTGCCGCCAGGCTTTCACTTGTAAAGCTTTGGTAAGCTGCGGTGGGTATATTGTGCATAGCCATAAACTCTTTGGCGCGTTCTTTACTCCCCTCCAATAGAGCTCCTTTTTTTGACGGACCCACAAAAAGAATATCGCGCAAAGCCGTATCTTCTTTAAAGAAGTCATAAATACCATTTACCAATGGGTCTTCTGGTCCAACAACGACCAACTGAATGTCTTTGCTTAAAACCAAATCTTTAACCGCTTCAAAATCATTTACATTTAAGGCAACATTGGTAGCAATTTTGGCTGTTCCGGCGTTTCCTGGTGCGACGAAAAGCTGATCGCATAATTTGCTTTTTGCTATTTGATATGCAAACGCGTGCTCCCTTCCTCCAGAACCAATTATTAAAATATTCATTTTGTTTGTTTTTGTGTGTGGCATCAAAAATAATTGTTTGTAAATTGACGCCCTAATGTTTTTCTAAAAAATAAGTAGTTTGAACTGGTTTGACGCCATATTAAAAGTTAAAGGATTTCCAATTGAGCAGGCTCAAAAACACTTAAATTATATTCAGTCTATACCAGAAGAAGAGTACGAATCATTTCTTGAAAAGCAAAAACAAGCTATTTTAAAGTATCATCTACAACATACTCCTTTTTATCAAGAACACACTGCTAGGCACAAGATAAATCGATGGGAAGATGTGCCCATTTTAACCAAAACCGATTTACAACGCCCACTAAAAGAGCGACTTAGCACAGCCTATACCACCAGAAATGTATACATCAATAAAACCTCAGGATCTAGTGGCCATCCCTTTGTTTTTGCTAAAGATAAATTTTGTCATGCTATGACTTGGGCAATTATTTTTAATCGTTTTGGTTGGTTTGGTCTAGATTTTAATACATCGTTACAAGCCCGTTTTTACGGCATTCCTTTGGAGAAAATGGGATATTATAAAGAGCGTATTAAAGACAAGTTCGCCAATCGCTACCGCTTTCCTATTTTCGATTTAAACGAAGAGAAGTTAGCTGAATTTCTTGCAAAGTTTTATAGCAAAGCATTTGATTATATTAACGGTTACACTAGCTCTATCGAACTGTTTGCAAAATACCTAGCAAAAAAAAATATCGTATTAAAAAAGGTTTGTCCCAGTTTAAAAGTGTGCATTGTTACCAGTGAAATGCTTTTTCCCGAAACCAAGCAATTACTGGAGAATCAATTTGGTGTACCCGTAGTGAACGAATATGGTGCTAGCGAACTCGATTTAATAGCTTTTCAAAACCAGGAGTCACAATGGGTGTTAAACACCGAAACGCTGTATATTGAAATTGTAGATGAAAATGGTGCCATTTTACCTCCAGGCCAAGAAGGACGCATTATTGTAAGTTCATTATTCAATAAGGCCCACCCGTTCATCAGGTACGATTTAGGCGATATTGGTGTGCTTTCACCAAAAAGCAATGCTAAAAAAGCTTATTTAGAACGTCTAGTAGGACGAACAAATGATATTGCCCGTTTGCCAAGTGGTAAAGTGGTACCCGGACTCACATTTTATTATGTAACCAAAAGTATAATTGAAGACGATACCAATGTAAAGGAATTTGTTATACAGCAAACCCACCCCGATACCTTTGAAATTACCTATGCCGCTGTTGCGGATATTTCTATTGAAAAACAAAATCAAATCAAGCAAGCCGTCGAAAAATACTTGGAAAAAGGACTCCGCCTTAATTTAAAACGCGTAAAATTCTTAAAACGAAAAAAAAGCGGCAAATTAAAGCAATTTGAATCTTTGGTATGAAAGCAATAACCCTTATCACCAATTATTTTCCGCCAGAAACTGGTGCGGCTTCCAATCGGATAGCCCAACTAGCTCTCGGGCTTCAAAAAAGGGGCTATTCTGTACGGGTTATTTGTCCGCTTCCTAATTATCCAAAAGGTAGAATCTTTGAAGGTTATAGAGGAAAATTAATGCACACCGAGCATTATGAAGGTATACACGTTACCCGATTGTATATTTTCCCGAGCAATTCCAATCGAAAGTTTAAACGGCTTTTCGCTATGCTTTCTTTTTCATTTAGCTTAGGAGTTTATAGGCTTCTACATTCAGGAAAGTTTGCTCAAAAAATTATTATTCAAAGTCCGCCGCTGATTCTATCGGCATCGGCATTGTTTTTCTTTAATCGGAACAAACGTAAGTTGATTTTAAATGTTTCTGATCTTTGGCCTAGTGCAGGTCTAGAATTGGGTGCTCTTCAAAAAGGCCGAATGTATACATTACTAGAGCGTTTAGAGCGCTATATTTACAAGAAAGCGCACCTGGTTTTAGGGCAATCAAAAGAAATTATTGCGCGAGTGCTTGAGGTAAACCCAAAACAGCAAACCTTTTTATACCGCAATTTACCACAAGCTAGTCGGTTGAATTTTGATAGCGATGAATCGGATGTCGAACAACCCATAAAACTTGTTTACGCAGGATTGCTGGGGATTGCACAAGGGATTGTAAAACTTTGCAAAAATATTGAGCTGGGTAATCACGAATTGCATATTTATGGTGCCGGTGCAGAGCAGCAGGCTTTGCAAGATTATTTAATAAATAGCGACAAACCTATCTTTTACCACGGTGAGGTATCTCGCAAGCATTTATTAAAGCAACTTGGCAGTTATGATTTAGCCATTGTGCCGCTTACCCGTGCCATTTATGGCTCTACACCTAGTAAAATTTATGAAATGGCATTAGGCGGTCTACCTATGCTTTATTTTGCCGGTGGCGAAGGAGAGCAGGTGGTGCAAGACTATCAATTGGGTTATGTGGTTGAGCCGGGAGACTTTCAAGCATTAAATCGCTTACTTGTAGATTTAAAAAAGAATGAGCTTAAACAAATGAGTGAAAAAATCCGCGAAAGCGCCGCTCAACATTTTAACCTAGAGCTTCAACTGGATGCGCTAGTTCAACTATTATAAGCTTATTTAGTAGGCTTTATCTTCACCTCGAATAGCATTATAAACCGTTTGAAAAATAATCTTAAGATCTAATAAAAGTGACCAATTTTCTAGATAAAAAATATCATATCTCACACGGTTAATGATATCGTTCTCGGTTTCTACTTCACCTCTAAAACCACTGGTTTGAGCCAAGCCTGTTATACCTGGCTTTATAAAGTGTCTCACCATAAATTTATCTATTCGCTCTGCATACATATGCGTATGGCTCACCATATGAGGACGTGGTCCCACTACAGACATATCGCCTAAAAGCACATTGTAGAACTGGGGCAGTTCATCCATACTGGTTTTTCGTAAAAACTTACCCACCCTCGTAATGCGTTTATCACCGCGTTTTACCTGATGTAAATCGGCTTGCGGATTTTCACGCATCGACCTGAATTTATAACAGTTAAACTCTTTATAGTTAAGTCCGTTGCGTTTTTGCCTAAAAAACACTGGTCCTTTTGAGCCTAACTTGATAAAAATGGCTAAAATAGGCGTTAACCAAGACAGTAAAAAAACGATTACGAAAAGAGAAAAAACAATATCGAAAACACGTTTTAAAAGTTGGTTAAAGGGTTCTTGTAATGGAATGTCACGTAATGACAGGATGGGCAAATACCCATAATAATCCATTTTTAATTGACGGGTATAGACGTCTTTATTATCGGGTAAAAATTTTAGCTGTTTTAAATTGTTATCGGCAAAATCTATCAACTCATTGATTTGTTGATTACTTAAAGAGGTTACCGAACAGTAAATCTCATCGATCTTATTGTCGATAATAAATTTTAAACATTTTTCAAACGAGTTGTCTTTTTCTTGAATAGGTAGCAGTCCTTTACAATGGTAGCCATAAGAAGGATTGGATGTAAAGAATTTCTTTAAGGCTTGTGTATGCTTATTTTTACCAAGAATTACAGTGGTTCTATAATTGCCACCTAAAAATTTTCGGTAACGTTTAAGCAAGTAAAAAACCAGTAATTTTACGCTTATGATACTAAGATATAAGCAAGCTAGATACTCAAAAATTATCATTCTTGGTCTGGAAAGGTCTTCAAAAAAACCAAAAAAGGAAAAAACAATTAGAGAAAATAAACCAATTTGCACCAATGATTTGGAGAGTATTCGAAAACCCTTTGTAAAACGGTAGACTTCATAAAAACCTGTATTTACAGATAATAGCAGCCACCCCACCGAAACAAATAGCGTAAAGTTTAAAAAATCAATCGCTTGAAATTTAAAAATCAAGGCAAAGACCAAAATAAACCCCACATCAATAATATAGGTTAGTGGCCTTAAATAAGGTGAATATCTGCCTTGCCTTTTATTCATTTTTTATACCTTTATTTACGAATATGTTTAGCAAAATCTTTGTGTTCTTTTTTGGTGAGTTCATCTTGCGACAAACCTTTGAAGAAATCATAGGTAATCTTCATTCCTTCGGCTCGATTTACCTGTGGCTCCCAACCTAATATTTTCTTCGCACAGCTTATATCGGGTTGGCGTTGCATGGGATCATCTTGAGGTAATTCTTTATAAATTACTTTTTGTTTAGTGCCGGTGAGTTTAATAATCTCTTCGGCAAAATCTTTAATGCTTATTTCGTGTGGATTACCAATATTAACGGGGTATACATAATCGCTTAGCAACAACCTATAAATTCCTTCTATTTGATCGCTTACATAGCAAAATGAACGCGTTTGCGAACCATCGCCAAAAACAGTGAGATCTTCTCCTCGTAGGGCTTGACCAATAAAAGCAGGAATTACTCTACCATCGTTGAGTCGCATTCGCGGACCATAGGTATTAAATATTCTTACAATACGCGTTTCTAGTCCGTGAAAACGGTGATAAGCCATTGTAATTGACTCTTGAAAACGCTTGGCTTCGTCATACACCCCACGCGGACCAATGGTGCTAACATTACCATAATAAGACTCGTTTTGCGGATGTACCAACGGGTCGCCATAAACTTCTGAGGTACTGGCAATTAATATTCTTGCTTTTTTCTCTTTAGCTAAGCCTAATAAATTATGCGTACCCAAAGAACCTACTTTAAGGGTTTGTATGGGAATTTTAAGGTAATCTATGGGGCTAGCCGGACTAGCAAAGTGTAAAATATAATCTAAGTTTCCTGGAACGTGCACAAACTTGGTAACATCGTGATGATAAAACTCAAATTGCTCTAAATGAAACAGGTGTTCTATATTCTTTAGATCGCCAGTAATCAAGTTATCCATTGCTATGACGTGAAAGTCTTCTTGGATAAACTTATCGCATAAATGCGAACCTAAAAATCCAGCTGCACCGGTAATTAATACTCTTTGCTTTGGCATAATTGTTTGCTTAAAAGTCTATTTTATAATTGTTTCGCGCTACTCCCTATCTGGTAGCATACAAAACCAATTTTTTCTAATTCTTCAAGGTTTAAAATTCCTCTACCGTCAAATATAAAAGCAGGTTTTTGCATTTGGTCATAAATTTTTTGCCAATCGTATGTTTTAAATTCGTCCCACTCGGTTAAAATAGCAATAGCATGGGCGTCTTTACAAGCCTCATACGGATTTTGATGAACTGTTAGACCGGCTTGATTGGCGGCACTAGGTCTTGTATTTAAGTAATCTAAATCGGTATACATTTGCTGGGTTTGCACCTTGGGGTCGTACACTGCTATTTGTGCTTGCTCATTAAGAAGCTCATCGGCCACATAGATGGCGGCAGACTCTCTAGTATCGTTGGTATCTTTTTTAAACGCCCAGCCCAAAAAAGCTATCTTTTTACCTGATACCGTATTGAATAATGTACTGATGATATTGTGGGCAAACCTTCTTTTTTGATGATCGTTCATAAGAATTACTTGCTCCCAGTAATCGGCTACTTCGTTTAAGCCGTAGGTTTTTGCAATATAAACCAAGTTTAAAATATCTTTTTGAAAGCAAGACCCGCCAAAACCTACCGAGGCTTTTAAGAATTTTGCACCAATGCGAGAATCCATACCAATGGCACGTGCCACTTCATTAACATCGGCTTCGGTCTTTTCGCAAAGCTCAGACATGGCATTGATAGAAGAAACGCGTTGCGCCAAGAACGCATTGGCGGTAAGTTTAGAAAGCTCAGACGACCATACGTTGGTGGTTAAGATGCGCTCTTGAGGCACCCACTGCCCGTAAACACTAACCAAAGCTTCGATGGCTTCTTTACCTGCATCGGTGGTATTGTCTCCGCCAATGAGCACACGATCTGGGTTTAATAAATCGCTTACAGCGGTACCTTCGGCTAAAAATTCTGGGTTGGATAAGATTTGAAACTTAACCGAGCTACCGTTACCCGTATTGTCTAAGATACTTTTTATAGCCGATGCTGTTCTCACGGGTAAGGTTGATTTTTCTACCACAATTTTATCTGATGTAGCTACGCGAGCAATTTGGCGTGCACAAAGCTCGATATACTTTAAATCGGCTGCCATACCTTTACCTTTACCATAAGTTTTGGTAGGGGTATTTACCGAAATAAAAATCATATCCGCGGCAGCGATGGCCTCATCTACCTGAGTAGAAAAAAAGAGGTTTTTGCCTCTAGCTTGTGCTACAATTTCATCTAATCCTGGCTCGTATACCGGCAATTTGCTCAAATCTTCATCATTCCAAGCGGCTATTCTTTGTTCATTAATATCTACTACAGTAACCTTTATAGCTGGACATTTTTGTGCGATTACGGCCATAGTTGGCCCTCCTACATAACCCGCACCTATACAGCAAATATTTTTGATTTTCATATCTTAAGAATTCTTTTTATTAAAGTTAAATTTAGCCTTTACCACCAGGCCAATAAATTTAGAATTGCCAATTAAATAGCGTTTCCACATACGTTTAGGTTCTTGCAAAAACCTGTAAAACCACTCTAAACCGCTTTTTTGCATCCATTTAGGAGCTCTTTTGGTTTTGCCGGCTAATACATCAAAACTACCGCCTACCCCCATAATAAAGGGAATTTGTTTTAAAGCCTCACGATGGGTATGCAAAAATATCTCTTTTTTGGGAGAGCTAATGGCAACAAACAGCATTTTTGCTTTAGTGCTAACGATATCTTCTACAATTTGTTTTTCTTGCTCTTGAGAAAAATAGCCATTTCTATATCCCGCAATCACGTTTGCATTGTAGGTTTGTTTAAATTTTTCGCTTAAAGCGGATACCACCTCTTCTTGAGCGCCCAATAAGTAAACACTATAAGCCTTTTGGTGTGCCATTTTAACCAGATTATCAAACAAATCTATGCCGGCCACCCGCTCTTTTAACGGCTGGTTTAAAAGTTTTGCTGCCCAGATAACCGCTTGACCATCGGCATTGATGAGATCGGCTTCGTTTACGCTTTTTCGCAGCTGCTCATTCTTTTGCATGGCCACAATTTTCCCTGCATTTACCACCGTGTGATGCAGGGGGTTATTTTGTGCAATAGCCAGCTCTATACGTTGCAAGGTTTCTGCCATGCTTAAGTTGTCTATCTGGGTGTTGAGTATTTGAATGCGTTGGGCCATAGGGTATATGCAAATAAAAGCGTCAAAATTAGGGCTTATCTCCAGTATTCGAAAATTTATCGGGTGTTTTTAAATAAGCTAACTTGATTAGCAACAAATATATAGGTACAGAGGCATTATAGAAAAAATTACCTGTTATTAAAGGAACCGCAAAAAGCACCGCAAACCATAGTTTATCTTGCTGGGCTAGTTTAAAATTGAAGTAATACCTAAAAAAGAGATACAAATACAAGGGCGCTCCTAGAATACCAAAATACAGCCATAAGTCTATCAATTCTAATTGCGGTCGCAGCAACGGATTAGAAAGTCCGCCAATAAAATAATGAAGGCTTCGCCAATTTTCTTGAATGTACGGAATGGTTTCTGTAAGTAATAAATCATCTCTATAAGAAAGTACTGCCGTTAACCAGCCCTCTTCTTTGCTGATTTCGGCAAAAAGACTATAATTGAATAAAACGTATACTCCAACCAAAAAAAGCATACTGGTTATACTTAAGCTCCCTAAAACCCATTTTTTACTAATCTTTGCGTTTACCAAAAGCACCAAGCTGAATAAAAAAACGGCCAAGTAAACCGATTTGGTGCCAATTAATAAAGAAGCAGCCAAGGTAAACCAAAACAGAGGTTGGTAATAAAATTTCTTTTTATAATAAAACACAAAGTAAAGCAAAGCGCTTAAATACAGGTAGGTTGAATTTGCCGAAGCCCAAACCAAACCATTGTAGCCCCAACGCTCGCCTTCATAAGATTTAAACCATTCTAATTGAAAAAGAGCCCCTAGTACTATAAGACTGTTGTTCAACCATAAAAAGAACTCCCAGAAGCTTGTTATTTTTCGGGTTTTATGTTTATCAAAAGACCTTAAATCTTTAAAATAGAGCAATAAAATCAAGAAAAACAAATAGCGAGCAAAACCAATTATAGCCAATGTAGTGAAAGCTTGAGGTAAAAAGTATTGTCCCAAAACAAACCATAGCACCAGTAAAAAAATACCCAAAAGTTGTTGGGTACGGGTAAATAATAAACTCAAAAACATAAAAGCAAAAGCCAATAACTTGACCAGCTTCTGTAGATAAAACTCAGCCTCGATAATATGATAATACAATTTGTTTAGCGCCTCAATTCCTAAAAAAAGAAAGAGGAACCAAAAAAACACTTGGCTTTTATCTGGGTTAAGCCACTTTTTCATGCGTTTCTTTTTTATCGGCTTTAGCCAAAAATTCTGCATAGAAGAGTGTCCCGAAAAGGGCGACAAAATTAATACCCATATTTCTATCTAAAATATTTTCGACCATAAAGCACCAAAACAATATGGTGAGAAAGCATAAAAATAAAAGGTTTTGATGTTTAAAAGCAGATACACCGTTTTTAAAGAAATATAAAAGCAATAAAAGCACACTAAAAATTCCGAAACGCAATACATAGCCTATGTATTGATTGTGAGCATTGTAACCTCGCTCTAAAGAGTTACTCATATTGTATTGGGTGTATTGCTCTATTAAAACTTCATTTTCTGTACCCCCACCATATCCCAAAATTGGTTTATCTTGTATAAGCTCTAGGGCGACCTTCCATCTAGAAAAACGAGAATCTACCCTTTGTTTATTGTTAGTGTTAAAAGTACCTACGTTTTCTTGAAGCTCCCAGAAAGTTCCGTCAACTGTTTTATGATAGATGTAGGTTTTTTGCAGTAGGCTCAAGCTAAAAGCTAACAAAATAACAGCTGCTGTAATGAGCACAGCAAAGGTTTTAAAAGAAAGATTATGAATAAGATACAAAAGAATTAGCAGGGCATATACACCATAAATAATACGCGAAGCCAAAAAAACAATACATAAACTAAAAACTAAAAAGCCTAAGAATTTAAGTAAACGCGGTATTTTGATTTTAGAAAAGAGTAAGATACTCAGGGCCATAGCCATATACATACCCATATAAATAGGATGCATATCAGGAAGAGGCTTGGTAAAATTGAAGTTGGTAAATGTATGGTTGAGCAACCAGTGTAAAGGATAATCTGACTGACTGTAATGATATATATTAATCGCTATTAAAGCTAAAGCTGATATAAATGCACCGGCAAGTAAACCATAAGCCGCAAAATTTCTGAATAATTTTGGGGGTATATCTTTTCTAAACAAAAACAAGGGCGTTAGGCCTAAGAATATATATTTGCTTATTTCTTGAAAAGCTTCTTGTTTTAACGGACTATAAGTTACTCCCCATAAAAGCGGTATAAAAAATACCATAGGAGAAAACAAGAAGAAATAGATCAATTTACCCTTTAACTGAAAGCCATGCAATGCAAACGATAATAAGGTGGTGACCACCAAACCAATTAAACCTATATTACTTATAGAGGTTTTAATAGGTAGAAAAAATGTGGCTACGACGATACAGATTAATGTTAAGCCTTTTAATATTTTATTTTTGTCTTGCTTCATTACTATTTTAGTATTCGAGAGCGGTGTAAAAGTAAGCTAATTTTTTACCGATATCATTTAAAGCTTCTTGGTTGTAATGCACCATATCTTTTAACCAGCCCCTTTCTGGAAAAAATTCAGTTTCATTATAACCAATATAGACGTGTTCCATTTCTAACGCAACTTCTCTCTGTGCTTCTCTTACTTTTTTATATCCTTCATCTTTGGCATTATTCCCATTAAATCTACCCGTTTCTATAAATACAAAGGGTATCTCTCCAAATTGATTGTGGTACCTATTAATCAACTCAATTAAAGCATTCTTATAATATTTTTTTGTAATGCTATTTTGGTAGACAGCTTGAGCATCATTCTCTCCCTGACACCAAAAAATAGCATGAATATTACTCTGCTTTAACACCTGTAAAGCTTTTTGAGTTTTATAAATACTAGAAGAAAATAATTTACCACTTTCACTCCAATTGCCCCAATTGTTCACCTCTGCTTCAACAGTTAAAGAAGAACCACCTTTTGCCGCTTGAACAACACATACTTTTTGATTGCTTATTTCATTATACGTATAGGCTAGGGCTGGAATAAAACTTCCTGTTTGAGCCGCTTGAAAATTAAGGTGATATTGGCCTACAGGATCTTTCAGTATTTTGATGGTATCTTTTACTGAATCATATTCATATACCTCTTTATTAGGTTGAAAAATAGAGATATCTTTATCTCCGACACCAGCTGCGTTACTTTGCCCTGCGACAAGAAATATCTTCTGATTTTCATCGTAGAATGGTTTATCATTATTACTAGAACAAGCTGTAAATAAACAAATTGCAAAAAGAAAAATTATACAAAAGTGGCTTTTCATGAAAAATAATTTTCTAGTTTAAAAGTTTATTGTTTTCTCGTTTTAATCAATTTTGCTGGTACACCACCTACCACCGTAAAAGCTTTCACATCTTTGGTTACTACCGCTCCTGCACCTACTATGGCGCCCTCTCCAACCTCAACACCAGGCATAATAACTACGTTTCGGCCTAACCAAGCTCCTTTTCTTATAGTTGGTGGTTGAGGCTTGGTATCTCCTTGATTTACAATACTTATATCGGTTCTTTGATGTTGATGTGAAGTACTTAGTATAGCCACATGTGGAGCAATTAAGACCTCATCTTCAATAATCGCTTGTTGTATGAAAACATGTTCGTTAATTCTGCAATTCACCCCTATTCGAGTACCTAAGGTGTTTGAAAGATAAACATTGGGCTCTAATTTAGTTCTGCTATCGTATGGCATAAGCTTTAGTACTTTGGCAACGTAAGCTACCCTAATTTTATTACAAAACCCAATCAACCTAGAATGAGGTAAATGCTGTATTAGAGCATAGTAAAAAAATAGCTTTATTTTTAGGAGCATAATTCTTTAAAGTTAGCATATAAATTGGCTGCCACCTGCTTAGTTTCATAGGTTTGTGCAGTAGCATAAGCTTTTTCCTGAATTTGGTTTTGTTTATCTATGGGTAAAGCTAAGTAATTTTTAATTTGTTGCACCGCCTCTGGCACAGAATTAAATAAAAAACCATTTACTCCAGATTGTACATAACCCGTAGCTCCTCCTATATTTCTGGCAAATAAGATACTTTTGCAAGCCATGGCTTCTAGACCAACCAAGCCCAAACTTTCTGGGAGTTCTGTAGGAAAAATAAAAAGTTCTGCTTGTTGGTAGATCTCGGCTAATTTTTCCTTTTCCTGAAAGCCTCTAAAGTCAATCCCTTCTTTAAAAGGATTTTCTGCAATAGCTTCAAGCAGCATATTTTTTTGATTTCCATCTCCAGCAATAACCGCCTTAATGGCTATTCCCGCTTTGTTTAATTGAGTATAAATGGCCAAAAAATCTTGCCATCCTTTGCCTTCATCTATTCGCGAAACATAGGCCATTTGCAGTGCTTTTCGCTTTGAAACATCTGGATAAAACAAAGCGGTATTAATTCCGCCAGAAGGATAAATAAAGCATGGTATATCAAGGCTTGGATATCTTTTTTGTACTACCCGCTTAAAATATAATGAAGGTACCACTAGGGCATCTATGTTTTTTAGCACATTATTTTGCCAATGGTCTAAAATTGAATTGGGTTTTATAGCACTTATATCAGAGCCGTGTAAGTTAAGCACAATTGGCTTTTTCTGCAGCCATTTATACCAAGGTATTAAAGCTAAGTTATGGGTTAAAAAATGAATGTACACTAAATCATGTTCACGATGTAAAACACTAAAAATTGCTTTTATATAGTATTTAGTATAAGTTAGCAATTTTTTAATTGTTGAGTTACGTTTTCCACGGATGACAATTTTTTGCGTAAATACAGCAGCATTTTCTTCGAGCGCAAAAACCGTTTTCTTAACAAACACGCCAAATAGCTTGTCTGTTGCCGATGGATACATATTAGAAAGTAACTTAATTTTCATTTTTATATAAATAGCTAAGTGGCAGAAAAATTAAAAAGCTTAAAATGCCTAATTGTCTTTCTAAAATTGATTCGGTTAAAAAGAAAATACAAAATATCATTAGAACTCCTAAAAAAAGATATTTTTTTTGTTTAATCGCTTTAATAAAGCCATAAATTATGGCAAAAAGTAAAATACATATACCCATCCATCCATTTTCTAGCATAGTTTGTAGGTATTGATTATGTGTATTGTAATTGGACTTATAGCCAAAGAAATTGTTTGCCCGATAAGAATTATTTAAAAGTACTTGACTTTTATCCAGACCAGCTCCTAACAATTTATTCGGACTATTTTGGAATGCATCCAATGCACTAGTCCATAATATAACTCTATTTGCGGTGTCTGATTTATTATTTTGATTTGCTTCGAATAAATTTTTAATTCTTTCACCAGACCAACCAAACTTTATAAATCCAGCTCCAATGACTCCAAAAATAATTAAAGTGGTGAAAAAGAGTTTAAATTTTGAATTTTGAGCATTAAAAATTAAATGAAATAATATAATAAATACCATTGCTATAATGCCCACTCTGGCTAAAACAATAAAATTTAGCGTAAAAAGGAAAATTACACCTAATAGTATTATTCTTGACTTAATATTAGTTCTTGCATTTAATGAAAGATATTGATTTAGTAAATAATGAAAACTTAATACAATCAATAAAGATAAATAGGTGGTATGAATCCTAGCTGTTTGTTCAATGGATTCATAAAATATTGTATTAACCACACCTATTTTAAATAAGTAGAGTGTTTTTATTAAGGCTACACTTACAAAAACTATGGTCGCAATACAGAAAAATATAAAAAACTTTCGAATGGTTAATGATTTTAATATATCACGATTTGCACCTAAGGATAGTGGTAATAAGATGAAAAAGAAGTTTTTAGTAAGATGCTTGCTGGTAAGACCTTCATCATTTATTAAATTACTTATTAAACAACTTAACAGGTAAACTATTCCAAAAATTAGATAAGTCCTCCATAATTTATCAAAATTAAAGAACGTTTTAAAATTTGCCTTAATTCCTAAAACCAGAACAACGCAAATTGCTATTAATGTTAGTGGAGGTGAGTGATAAGGTAGACTAATACCAATTAATGTGATTAAAAAGATTCGTGCAGAATCTAAAGCATCTAAATTAAATCTCATCATTCAAAAGATTAACAATTTCCAAATAAGCCTTTTTTGATAAAGCATATTCATAATCAAAGTAATAATTTTGCCAATTTTCTTTTGATTTAAATAAACTGTAGATATCTATTTTTTTAATACCCTTTAAATCGAGGGCATCTAAACACTTAACATTCAAGCTTATATTTTCATCTAATTCTGGAACGGGACTAGGACTTGGGTATATCAAAATTATTTCCGCTTCAGGACTAATCCTTTTTAAATTTCTATGTATTTGCTGAATATTATTAGCTAATAAATCACTATTTTTCTCATTTCTTCCTGTCCATATTACGTAAACATCTGCTGGCTCTATGGCCCTAGATTCTTTTAATAGAGAGGAAGAGTTAGCTGCAGCACCACCGTAATATGAATAACTATAAACATCCTTTTCAGTTCCTTTAAATTGTACATTCGGGTTTTTTTCCTGCCAGAAGTACCTAAACTTTTTTCCATGCATCATACAACAACCAAATTGACCAGTTAACATTGCTACTTTAACACTTCCGTCTTTTATTTTAGTAGGCAAATTAATTTTAGACAATTTAGCATTTTCAATATCTCCTAAAGGCTTTTTAAAATACCAAACAAGATTATTTAAAAATATCTTATTATCCTTTATTTCTGAGGAAGAAAACGCAAAGATAAATTGTTCATTAGCTGCATTAGTTAATGCATATGTCTGATTTGGTTCTAGTTTCAAATCATTATTACTAATTGTTAATTGGTTGTAAGAATAATCTAAAACCTCAACAGTATAGCTTTCTAAATATTCTATATTAGTTAGATCAAATCTATGTCTGAAAAAATAATCCTTTCTATTATCATTAATAAATTTAATTACACTAATGATTGCTAGAACAAAAATCACAAAAAAGTAATTAAACTTCTTAATCATATTTTTTGAATTTATTTTCATAATAAATTATCGCATAACCCAAAGCAAATAAAAAAGGCCAAGTACCCGCAGAAAAACCCATTGTAAAAGGTATCTGTATTAAATAAAATACTAACATCATCCATCCTAAATGAGACCATTTTTTTGCCTTGAAAAAAGGAACACTAATTAGGAAAAGGTAAATGAACGTGATTACCCCTTGCTCAGCAATTAGATGAGCTAAAGAGGAATCCGATAAATAAACATATCTTTCTGGCCATAATTTCGCAGACATCTTATATGCTTCAGGGTTATACTTTGAGGACGCATCTCCAAAAGTACCAAAACCCAACCCAAAAGGGTTATTTTTAAATATATGTATAGCTTGAGCCCAAAACATAGCTCTCATTTCAACCACTCCTAAATTTATTAAATGCGGCATATCTAACATTTCAATGAAATAAGCATATTGCTTAATTTTAGAAAGTATGGCTTCATAGGTGTATGGAATTACAATACTTAAAAACAGTATTATACCTAAGGTGATTTTTAAAATATACTTAATCAGGTATTTTCTAAAGTAGATTAAAATCCAAACAAAAAATATTATATAACTGGTTTTAGAACTAGAGGCAAGTATTGAAATTACGCTTAAACCGATTAATATAAAATAAGCTTTATCTTTTTTTTCAGACAACTCATTTATAATTAACATCATCAAAGCGGTGGCGCCTAAGGTGCCTACATCAAATAATCCTGTATATCTTCCAACTTTCTCCCAACCGCTTACACGTAATTCGCTATAACCCACCCAGGCTAAAACTTGATTGTTTGTAACTATTTGGAGTATGATGAACAACAAGTTTAATCCAAGTACACCAATAAAGAGTTTTTTAAGGACAGTAAGTATTTTTTTAAAATTATTATAATTAATACTAGACATTAATGGGATAAAAGCTGCAAAAACAAAAAGTTTATAGTACTCGTAAAAAAAAGAAATGAAAGTATTGTAATAAAAAAGCAGATACACTAGGCTAAGGATAGCGCCTATAATGATAAACTCTGGCTGGTATATTATTATTTTTTTCTTAGCAAATAGAAGTATAAAACCCAAAAAATAGGTAAATAGTATTGCAAGCTCATCTGTAAAACCTATTTGAAATATACCATTAAAAATTTCGCCTAAGAAATTTAGTAAGAGTGTAAAATTAATGGTTAAAATTAAAAAAAGATATAAACCTTTAAGCTTAGTCTCTTTTTTGTTTATTTTAGTATATGTTAATTTTTTCAAACCATTATGATTATAAAATTCAAATTTCATTATAATTTCATTACTAAAAAAATATGCTTACTTATATTTATAACTTTGTTAATTAGTTGCTCAAATGATGATCATGTTGAAATAAGTTCTTTACAAGCAGATGATTTCAATATATCCATTTCAGAGATTACTGATAATAGCGTTAAAATTTCTTGGAGTATCTCAGAAAATGGATTGGCTAATGGAGTTGAAAGTGATGATATAAGTTACGACCTTTATCTAAATGATACTTTGATAATAGAAAATAGTAATGTTAACGAATATACTTTAAATAATTTAGAGAGTTTTACAACTTATAATGGAAAAGTAATAGCTAAAATTAACCCATATAATCAAGCAGAATTAACTTTTGAATTCCAGACAATACAATCACCTCAGAGTTACCTTCCATTCCAAGTAGGAAATATTTGGTATTATACTAAAATATATAATTATCCATTGGATTATAGGACATACAAAATAAAAAAAGAAATTGTTTCATCACAAACCATTAATAATAAACTAAACTATTTGATTGAAGAAACTGAATTGTATTATAAGTGGGAGCGTTATTACGAAGGTCATGAAGACTATGAGTATGCCTATCCTTGTAGTACGGTAATTAATTCATATTTTTTAAGGTTTGAAAATGGTAAAATAATAAAAACAGAAGATTCAAATGAAGTTACCATTATTGATTTTAATGAAACAAGCTATTCAGATAATAACTCACAAGTAGAAATTATAGAAGAGTGTAATATTAACTTTTATTCTATAAATTCTTGTATTTATAAAAGACTTTATTTTAGTTTAGGTTACAACCTTAGGCAAACATATATGGAGGATGTGGGAATGATTAAACGTGAATCCTTAGATCAAAATAGTTTTGGTACTGTAATAAATTTAATTGGTTATAAACCCTCAGAATCTTTAATTATAGGCGAAGAACACGATTTTGAATGTGATTAAGGAAGCTAAATATCTCTGTTATGAAAGTTTATTAAAACTGGAAATTAAAAGTAGTCCCTTTTATTCCAATATATGAAATTTGAATTATCACTTTGAATCCTAGCAATGATGTTCCAAACACTCATTGACCGTTTAGTTAGTAATATATCCTGCACTCGACTCCACATAATAACTTAACTAAAAAAGGCTGACCACAAAACGGTCATTTAGTTTTGTAAATTCTTATTCAGAATTACGAGATGTTCTACATTTCAGTTTATTGAGTTTACTGCTATACTAACATACAACCTCTGAGCAAATCAATATACCTATAGTCAGAACAACTTATCTCTTTCAAAATTTTATTGACCTCAGCATTGCAAATTTGGATTAAATATTCTCATAAAGTACTTAGTAAAGATATTTTGTAACCCAGACTATATGTATTGTCAATCGAGAAACGGTATGACAATTACATCTTTGACCTATCTTAATAAAAAGATAGCTTTGGGTAGAAACTAAAGAAAGTGCAATACACTGTAGTACATGGTTTTAACTATTTTTAAGACCAAAAAATTAGTTGATTAAAATTTTTTTAGTTAAAGTTGAATCTTTATAATAAGCTTTAACAAAGTAAACACCCTTTTCTAAACCATTAATTTCTACGGTATAACTCTTATTTTTCTTACCTTCTTTAATTTTTTTTCCATAATAATTATAAATTTCATAATTAAATGACTCTTCGCTTGTAATTTGAATTTTATTATTAAAAGAAGGGTTGGGATAAACCAAAAAATTAAAATTATTCAAAGAAATAGTAGGTAGTTTTTTAAAACCAATTGGATCAAAAAAATCAAGGGTATTACCCGTATAATAATAGCCGTAATTTAATCTGAATATCCATTCTCCTAATATCATGCTTTGGTTATCATTATGTCTATTTCCAGCAATATCAGCAAAACTATCGTTGTTATAATCACCAACGGTTATTAAATCAGGAGATGTTCCCCAAATATACCTTTTTTGATTTTCAAAAGAGTTAGATTTATTATTAAATCTTACAATCCAGTCTCCCATTGAAAAATTTGAATTTTTCATCCCCAAATCATCATACCCATCACCATTAAAATCTGCTGAAAATATAAAATCTGGATTACTAGCCCAGTTATATTTGATATGACCCGATTGAAAACCATTATTTTGATTGTTTAATTTGATATACCAACCATCATTAATTTTGAAAATAGCTATATCATCATACCCATCGCCATTAAAATCTCCTGTAGTAATGTTATCAGGTTGCATTCCCCAACTATAACGAAACTGATTAAATGAATAAAAGCCCCCATCTCCATCATTAATAAAGATAATCCATTCTCCAATATTTACAGAGTTGGGATCACTAATCCTATTGACGCCTATATCATCCAAACCATCACCGTTAAAATCGCCTGAGAAAATAAAATCAGAATTTGCAGAAGCTAGGTTGAAACTATATTCATTATCAAAATCTAA
This sequence comes from Mesonia sediminis, assembly GCF_042684705.1. Lineage (NCBI taxonomy): Bacteria > Pseudomonadati > Bacteroidota > Flavobacteriia > Flavobacteriales > Flavobacteriaceae > Mesonia > Mesonia sediminis. The sequence goes on along the minus strand of NZ_JBHULZ010000041.1, from coordinate 262,462 downwards.
CTGTTGAGTATTCAATTTAATATTCCATTTAATGAATCCATTTTCACTAGTGGTAGCAATTATATCATCATAACCATCACCGTTGATATCACCAGATAAAATATTTGATGGATGCAAGCCCCAATCTTCCCTAAACTGATAAGAGAACCCCATATATTCTGGGAGTTCTAATTTATAAATAGCACCTCCTTTGTTATTGTCAATATTTCCAACACCTTCCCTAGTACCTATGAATATCTTTTTTTTGTTAATCACCACAAGATCAGACTGAAAATCAGTTGGTATTGGCATGTTATTGAACGGCAATAAAAAAGAGTTTGAATCTTGTGTTATATAGCCAATTTCCTTACATTTAAAAGTAACTATTAAATGCTTAGATAAAAATGATTTAATATTCATAGGCACTTTTGTATCAAAATTTCTTAAATGCTGAATATTAGAAGATTGCAAAGGTAGGGCTGGATTTGTAATCTTAATTTTAAATAAATCTCCACTATTACTTTTTTGAGTTATAAAATAAATATATATTTCATTATTTATAGCCGAAATAACAGCCATATCTTTAAGAGATCCGTAATCGTCTTCAAGTATGATTTCTTCAACTGATTCATTTGAGGACAAGGCTTTTCTAAATAATTTATATTTTTTTAATCCATCATTGCTATGATGTTGTGCCAATCCATATAACCATTTTTGATTATTTGGATATTCAACAACTTTTAATGATGGAACAAAATTAGTTTCATCTATATTTAATAAAACATCATTATTATCTAAAGTAGAATTGGTTTGGTCTTGAATATTAAATTTATAAATATTACTATTATTCGTATTAGATGTAGAATTATGATATAATCCAACATATACCATATTTCCATCAAATGCTAAAGATTTTATTTTTTTGAAATCATCATCAATCAAGTGTGAATCTTTAAGAAGAATTGTATTGTTTTCAATTTTAAATCTGTTAAGATAAGGACCGTAATACATGCCTCCCATAAATTCATCATTGCCAATGGGAATCATTGAGGTAGCGCTTAAAGGCAAATATTTACTATCTATCGAGTTAGTGTTTAAATTTTTATATTTTAAAAAATTCATTTCATTATAAAGAAGGTTATCTTCAAATATTGCTAAGCTATTAATTATGTTACCACCGCCATGAGGAAAATTTTTAGTAGTCAAATTAAGTTTTAAATTTAATTCAAAATCGTCAATAATATTATTGTTGTTAGTTTTATAAAGTCTAATTCGTTCGAAATCGGTATCAAAAGTGCTTTTATGATTACGAGTCAAAATGTAATTATTATTAGACAAACCATTTATAGTAGGAATTTTGTCGAATATCATGCCGCCCATATTTACATTAGTACTTGAAATATTGGTCCCGTCAAAATAAAATGTAAGATTGTCATTATTAGTGTTATAGTAGGATTTTGGGATTAAAAAACATTTACCTGAATCTGAATAAGATAGACCTCTAACAAGTTCTAAATTGTCCGAAGGGTTAACTGAATTATTATACTTTAAAACTCCTTTTCCATTTTTGGTTAAACCAACATTTTGCGTAAAATTTAAAGAATATATATTATTATCATTAGTTAAAAATAACATCTCTGCATTACCAGTATTTGTTAAACCTAGGTCAAATGCATTGTCAAATCTTATTACCCTATTATTAATTTGGAGAGGGTTTATAATAGAGTCAATTTCATATTTAGCAGCAGTATAATTTCCTGAAACTTTATCAGCTCTTATATATACAATATTTTCACCGCCTGTTTCAAGGCCTACAATATGAGTATAATTATTATCTGAAATTTTTCTAAATTCTCTAATATAATTATTATTCAGGTTAAAGATAGAACTTAAATTGATAGGATTATTTTGATTGTTAAACATATTTATTACATAAATATTTTTTTCACTAGCATTACAAAAATAATAATTCCCACTGCTATCTGCAATCCCATTGTTAGCCCTAGAATCAAAGTTACTAAAATCTAATTGTTTTCTAATTATAGGAGAATTTTGATTTTGCCAGCTTGTAACCGTAGACGGATTAATTTTTTTTGCAAAGATTGTAGCACCGATGAAATCAGAGCATTCATTTCTTCTAGTACCCATACCAAATAAATAATGTTCATTATTTATTTTTGTAATATTAAATCCACCACCTCTCATTGGGGACTCAAGATCAATCCAATCTAATTCTTGTAAATTAACATCATTCACATTATTTAAATTAGTTTTAACTCTTACTATTAATCCTGAAAAAGCTGATGAATGATAACTAATTAATTCATTGCTTGATTCATTGACTATCGCTGCTAATCCATCAGCAGTATTAAAAAACCTAAATGATTCGTAAGGACTTCTATGTTCTAATTCCCAATTTTGTGCATTCATATTATTAATAAAAATAACTATGAATAATAAAAGGTTAAAGTGTTTCATCTGGTTGGTTTTATTAAGATTATATATAATTATTAATTGTAACTAAAAATCATTTATTTAAATAACTGAGTTATATATAGGTTCTTATATTTTCTTTCCGTTTTAAATAAACACACCCAGATACATTCCATACCGATAAACTAATGGCAGTAGCTACTGCCGCTCCGTTTATTCCATACCTAGGAATCAAGATAAAGTTTAACAATAAGTTAATACCTAAAGATATGAATGCAATATATTGATATTGTTTTTGTTTACCTGTCATTTGCATAATGATTCCTACCGAGCCTACAGCACTATTAATAAGATGTATAGCGCATAAAATTATTAAAACCATACTACCTGCTTTAAACTCTTCTCCAAATATACCTAAAAACCATTGATTAAAAACGAGAAGTATCATAACAATAAGAACCGTTAGGCTAAAGTTTAAACGAGTAGAAAATTTGATTAAGCCTAAAAACCTTTCCTTTAGGTTATTTACATAAGCGTTTGCAATTTTAGGCGCCAAACTAGAATTAATCGCTTCAATAGAAAAACTGGTAACCAGCGCCAGTTTTAGTGCTGCATTATAAATACCAATATTTTCATCGGTTTCATAAATACCTAATATAAAAGTATCTAACCAACCCAAAAATACCATAATGGTTGAGGAGAGTAACATAGGGAAAGATTCCCGTAAAAAACGCCATGAGTTGGTTCCCGATTTTAATGTTAATTGCTTTAACTCTCTACTTACTACCCAAAATGCAATGAGTGCCAATACCACCAGGGCCCAAAAATGTAATTGAATAAGCATAACGGGAGCTACTGTACTAAAAAGATAAACCACAGCTAAAAGTAGAATAGTAAGCAAAAAACGGCCTGTATTATTGAAAAATGCAAACCAGTTGTTTAATCCTTTGGCCCGCAAAGCTCCTGCACAAAGCATGGTGATGGTCCAAAAAGGAATTCCTAGAACACTCCAAAAATAATAGGGTTCTAATTGGTTTTTTTTAAAAATATGCAAAATAAAAAAGTCTTGTGCCCACAGAAGCAACCCCATAAGTACCAAGCTTACTAAAAAAGACTTGCTTACCACGCGGTAAAATAATCCTGGATCTTTTTTCCAGTTTTCTGGCTTGGCATAAAAGCGCAAAAAATTAACGTCAATACCCAACCTGCCTATAATACTAGCAAACATGAAAACACTAAAGCTCAAGCTTATGAGTCCGTTTACTTTAGCTCCGAAAACATTGGTAATATAGAGCGTAAAAAGATAACCGGCTATGATACCCACGCCTCTAAATATCAAAAAATAGAAACCTTTCTTAAGTACATCTTTTTGATCGGGATTGGTGTTTTTAAGCTTTTTGATGAGTTGCTTTTTCAAAATACTATTGTAGATGTTTTTACCCAGCAAATGTACTTAAAGTTAACCAAATGTAGGACCAACTAGTTTTTTATATTCGGTATTAACGGTTTTGGCAAATAGCTTTAATGAAGCTTTTTTATCGCTCTACCAAAAAATTAGGGTTGCGCAAATTTTCTTTGTTATAGCGTAGTGGTTGTTTATCTTCTAAGCTTATCACCTCAAGGTCCAAGCCTCTTAAGATTGCATGTGCAGCAGCGGTATCCCACTCCATTGTTGGTGAAAACCTCGGATAAATATCAGCTTTACTTTCGGCAATCAACATAAACTTTAAAGAGCTTCCCATACTCAGAGTTTCGGCATCTTTATATTCAGCTATAAAATCTTTAGTCTCTTGGTTGGTATGCGAACGTGAGGCCACAATTTTAATAGTTCCGCTCTCATTGGTAATCAATTCCAATTCGGTTTCGGGGTCTGTGTTCTCAGATTTATAAGCTCCTATTTGCTCTCCACCAAAGTACAATTGGTCTGATACTGGCGCATATACCACGCCCAGCACAGGTTTCTGCCGATGTATAAGCGCAATATTGACTGTAAATTCACCGTTTTTTTTGATGAATTCTTTGGTACCGTCTAACGGATCTACCATCCAGAAATATTCCCAATCTTTTCTAGTTTCATAAGGAATTTCGGCACCTTCTTCAGACAAAATAGGAAAATCAGTTGCCTCTAATGCCTTTACAATTGTCTTATGCGCTCTTTGGTCTGCCAAGGTTATCGGACTTAAGTCTTCTTTTTCTTGGATTTGAAAATCTTTTCCGTTGTATACTTCTAATATCTGTATGCCCGCATCTCGCGCCGCATCGATCATTAAGGGGAGGTATTCTTTTAATTCCATTTTAAAATTGTAAGTAAGGGTTAATCCATAAACAAAAGACTTTTGCACACCTTTTTACTTATGTTTTGTCTAAAATAGCAGAAAAATACCTTCTCTAGCGTTACATTCTTGTTAATACCTAGCCAAGAAAACCTTAAGGCAGAGCGTAAAAATTAGTTTAAGCTAAGAATACACTTTTATTTTTAGTGAATTCTACTTGCTATTTTAAGACTCGTTGTTTATTAAATTTGTAAGACTCGCTTCCCATTGAGGTATCGTTAAATCAAAAGTTTCAATGATTTTACCTTTATCTAAACAACTATTTACTGGTCTTTTTGCTTTTGTTTTATAGGCATTTGAAGCTTGCACCATTGTCTTTTTATCTTGCCTTTCTACAATAGCTTTTGCAAAATCATACCAAGTGGCCTCGCCCAAGTTACTGTAATGATAAATACCATAGTTTTTCTTTTGCGATAGGATTATTTGAAGGACCGCTGCCGCCAAATCATTAGCATTGGTAGGATTTCCTTTTTGCTGAGTGGTAATTTTTAGGCTTTCGCCTGATGCTGCTTTTTGTGAAATGGTTTTAAAAAAATTATGTCCGAATTGTGAGTACAACCAAGAGGTTCTCACAATATAGTATTCTTTTAATATTTCTTGAATGTACTGCTCTCCCTTTAATTTAGAAGCGCCATAAACGTTTATTGGATTTACCTGATCTTCTTCGGTGTAAGCCGATTTTTTTTCACCGTCAAAAACATAGTCTGTAGAAATATGAATCAGTTTAGTTTGGTGCTTTTGGCAGGCTTCGGCCAAGTGCTTTACCCCTTCTGCATTGATTAAAAAGGCTTTATTTATATCGGTTTCTGCTTGCTCAACATTGGTATAAGCCGCTGCGTTTATGCAGTAATGAAAGTTGTGCTTTTCAAAATAGCTTTGAATCGCTTCCGCGGAAGCGATATTCAATTCTTTTGAGTCGGTAAAACAAAAATTTAAAGTCGTATATTTTTTGGCTGCAACCTGAAGGCATTGCCCCAATTGCCCTGCTGCCCCGGTAACTAAAATTTTCATAACCAATTGGCTTTTTTGAGTGTAGGTAATACTTGATCTTTAGGAGAAAGTAAAAGCTCTTCTGCAGGTATTTGCCAATTTATATTTAATGTAGGGTCATTATAAATAATACCGGCTTCTGATGCTTTATGGTAGTAGGCATCACATTTATAGGCAAAAATAGCTTGCTTAGATAAGGTTACAAATCCGTGGCCAAATCCTTTAGGGATGAATAACTGATAATTGTTTTTGTGGTTGAGCTTTACTTGATAGGATTTTCCAAAGCTTGGCGAGTCTTTTCTTAGGTCTACTGCCACATCGAGTACTTCGCCTTGAATAACCCGTACGAGTTTTGCCTGACTATGGTCTCCTGTTTGTAAATGAATTCCGCGTAAAGCGCCATATTTAGAAATAGATTGATTGTCTTGCACAAAATTGACGTTTAAGCCAGTAGTTTGCTCAAAAACCTGTTGATTAAAGGTTTCAAAAAAACTGCCGCGTTCATCTTCAAAAACACGGGGTTTTAAGAGAAAGCATCCGTCTAAATTGGTTTTTTCTATCTGCATTTATTGTAAATTTTTGCTGTAACCGCTTTTTGTTAATGGCTCGAGTAACTTTTTATATTGGGATTTGTTGATATATCCCATATTATAGGCCGCTTCTTCTAGTGCTCCCACTTTTAATCCTTGTCGTTCTTCTATAGCCTCTACAAAATTAGAAGCCTGCATGAGTGACTTAAAGGTGCCGGTGTCTAACCAGGCGGTGCCTTTGTCTAAAATACCTACTTGTAATTTACCCTTTTTAAGGTAGGCGTTGTTTACATCGGTAATTTCTAATTCGCCACGTGCGCTGGGTTGAATAGATTTGGCGATTTGTACCACTTCGTTATCGTAAAAATAAATTCCTGGCACGGCATATTTAGACTTGGGTTGACTGGGTTTTTCTTCTATAGAAATCACCTTACCCTCTTCATCAAATTCTACCACTCCATAGCGTTCAGGGTCATGTACATGGTAGGCATATACCACCCCGCCATCTGGATTGTTATTTTGTTTGAGTAAGTTTTCTAGTCCAGAACCATAAAAGATATTGTCTCCCAGAATTAAAGCTACTTTATCTCTACCTATAAATTCTTCACCAATGATAAAAGCCTCTGCCAAGCCATTGGGTTGCTCTTGTACTTTGTACTCAAACTGGCAGCCCAACTGTTTGCCATCGCCTAAAAGCTTTTTAAACAAAGGCAAATCGTGTGGTGTACTTATAATCAAGATTTCGCGAATACCCGCTAACATCAAAGTAGAAAGCGGGTAATAAATCATGGGTTTATCATACACCGGCAACAATTGCTTGCTTACGGCAAGGGTTAAGGGGTGCAAACGCGTACCTGAACCTCCGGCTAGAATAATTCCTTTCATTGTAAATATTTTTTTAAGTACCAGTTTATGGTTTTCTCTATTCCTGTTTCAAAATTTTCTTGGGCTTGCCAACCTAGTTCATTTTCTATTTTTTGAGCATCTATGGCATATCTAAAATCGTGTCCAGGTCTGTCTTTTACAAAGGTGATAAGTTCTAGATAGGAAGCTTTAGCGGCCCGTGGATGCTGCTGATCTAGGATTTTGCAGATGTACTGAGCGATATATAAATTTTGTCGTTCATTTTTACCGCCAATGTTATAGGTTTCGCCTAATTTTCCGTCTTCTAAGGCTTTCTGAATCCCTTTACAGTGATCTTCTACATATAACCAATCTCTAATATTGGTGCCTTCACCATAAATAGGAATCTGCTCTCCTTTTAAAGCTTTACGGATTATGGTTGGAATTAATTTTTCATCGTGTTGATAAGGACCGTAATTGTTAGAACAATTGGTGGTTAAAACAGGCATCCCATAAGTATGAAAATAACTTCTCACCAACATATCTGAAGCTGCCTTTGAAGCGCTGTAAGGACTGTTGGGTGCGTAAGGTGTCTCTTCGGTAAATAAGCCTTTTTCTCCCAGTGTGCCGTAAACCTCATCGGTAGAGACGTGCAAAAATCGGGCTTTTACAAAAGCAGTTTTATGCTGGAAGGGAGCGGTCATCCATAATTTGTAGGCGGTTTGCAAAAGATTAAAAGTTCCGTTTACATTGGTTTCTACAAATACAGCGGGATTGGCAATTGAGTTATCTACATGAGATTCGGCAGCAAAGTGAACCACTTCTTGAAATTGATATTCCTCAAAAAGATTATGCACCAATTGCGCATCGCAAATATCGCCTTTAACGAATTGATAATTGGGGTGATTGGGCTGTTCAATATTATCTAAATTGGCCGCATAGGTGAGTTTATCTAAATTTACAACCCGAATTTCTTTCTTGGCTCTAAGAATATAATTGATATAATTAGACCCGATAAATCCAGCTCCTCCTGTTACTAATATTGTTTTCATGATTTAGTTTTCAAAGATTTAGCTTGCGCAATAATTTTGAAGAATAGATAGCCTAAAAACAAAATTACCAACAAAATTATAGGGGTAAGCAGCATTTTGTTTTTTTGTAGGATTGACTTCTGCTTTAGTGGTTGAGGCATGCTCAAATCAATAATTCTTAAAAACTCCTCTTGTTGAATTTTCTCTTTGATTAAGTTTTGAGTTTCTATTTGTAACTCGGTACGCTGCGAAATAAGTCCGTCAAAGTCAAAATTAGCACCATTTACTACTATCTTGGCATCGGCAGGAGAATCTTTTGAATTAGCGTAATTGGCTATTAAACGGTCTAAAGAAGCGATAAATTCTTTATTGGCTTGCACTTGATCGGCTAAAAAGCTGGCCTTTTCTTGGAATAACTTTTTAAAGTAAGCATTATCTTTTAGCTGATTTATTATTTTTTCTAAAATTAAACTACCTTCTTTATCTGCCGGATGTTTTAAAATTACTTTATGCACACGTATTTTATTCTGCAAAAGTTCTTTTTTCTGTTCCTCTTCTAGTAATTTAGACTCCTCTATATAATCTAAATAATTTTCTTCTTCGTTAGATAGCAATTGGGTAAGGTATACCGGTTTAACTTCAAGAGATAGACCTTTTAATTCTTCATCTCCTAGAAGCGCTGCCCATTTGGTATTGTCTTTTTGCAATAAAAAATTAACCTCATCAATTTTATTATACAAATAATCGGTTCCTTCTTCATTAACGCTAAGTGTAGCTTGAGTTTGGAGGTATTCTTGACTAGAGGTTTTCCAAAAGTAACCCAAAACGATACCAATAACAATCACTGCCAGTATTAGCAGAGCGTTTCGCAGTAAAAAATGAACCAAAAGCAAAAAACGATGATATATGTTTTTAAAAGCATTTTTTATTAAGCGAAATAAATCAAAAATATCTATTTCCTCATTTTGCTTTTGGCTGTCTAAATTATCTTTATTCATTATCTAAAAATTTGTTCAATAATTTTCTCGGTGATCAAATAAGTAGGTTTAACTCCAGTAGTGCCTAATCCGCCAGAAGCTAAAGTACTTCCTGTTTCTAAGGGGTTATCGCTAGCATAATAAGCATACCGCACTTTTACTTCTTCACTAATATTACCCCTCAACTTAGAGGCGGCTTGGATGGCTTTTTGGTAATGTGCGCCTTCCATTTCTAGTCCTACCACATTCCAAGTAGAATCATAAAAGAACTTTAAGATATCTTTATTCTGTAAAGAAGTACCCAGTACGGTGATCATAGCTCCATCTACTATGGCAATATCATTACCTTCTAAATCGGATCGAGTAAGTTCATTATGAAATGGATAATTATCGGCGGTGCCCTCAAATAAGTGAGCTTTAGGAATCATTATATCGCCTTTACCTCCTTCAAGTATACCAGCTTTACCCATTATAGAAATGGATTTCACAGGCATATATTGCAAGGAATCCTCTTTTTTAAAGGGCTTTAAAAGCTCATCCATAGTTTCATAAGCCTGTTCACCAAAGGCGTAATCCATAACGATAATCACTGGTGCATGGTCTTTATTTGCCGATATTTTACTGTTGATGTCTTGTATTTTTGCCGTATCAAAAATCTGAACATCAATATTGGTTCCGCTTTCATCGGGTAAAAATAGCATGCCATTTTCCAAGGCGGTTTGCTCTACTTTTGCTCGAAGGGCTTTATTTTTGGTATCACTAAGCTCTTCATACACTTTAAACATGCTTTTCTCTTTACAAGCATCAGCTAAAGCTATGGGTGCGTATAGGGTATTCATTACACTATGCATATTTGCACTTATTATATGCAAGTCTCTGTGGTATAGATTATGATCAATCAGACAATTTTTGATGCGATTGGCCCAAATTTCACCGTGGATGTGATGTCCTAAACGCTCGCGTAAAACCGGACTAAAAGTTACTATACGCTTGTTATTGTTTACTGCCTCATCTATGGCTAGTTTACCTAAGAAGTAAATAATTTGAAAAAAGCGGTTAGGGTGAGATGCGGTACTAAATAATGGATGAACCCGTCGAACCTCATCAAAAGTACGTCCTAAAATATTGGCGGTATGACTTAAGGCTACTTCGATTTCTGTTTGGTCTAAATCTGATTTTTTGATGGCGGCTTCTAGCTTTTTCCAATCGCGATTTACACTACCATCTTCATTAATAACCACCCGTTTCATGATTTTATGCGACTCGATAAATAAGAAAGTAAGGTGCGTAAGAATATCATAAATTTCAGACCTCCCGCGGGTTACCTCTATATTCATTTGCTCTTCGTCTATGCGGTAACAATTTCTTCTTCGCTTAGGTGGAACAATAGGTTTGAAATGAGAATTGGCATAACCTTCATCGCTGGTAAGGTTAATGAAACGGCACTCCTCAATACCAACCGGCAGACGATCCATCACATACATAAGTCCGTTTAACTCTACCTTTTCTGAAGCTATAGTACCATAAATCTCAGGTCTAAGAGTTAGCAATGCCTCTCGTAGCGTTTCTCCCGAGACCCCCATAGGTTTATAAAAACCTCGGTTAAACAAATGCCGCATGGTAATATATAGCCTTTCAATTGCATTAGAGCTTTCTTGAGCTCTAGACCTTCCTTGCGATTTAATTTTATTCATCATTCGTTTCTACTAGTTTTAATTCATATAATTTATCGGCCAATTGACGATCATTGGTAAGTCTGGGGAGTTTATTTTGTCCTCCTAATTTACCTATGGCTTTCATATACCTTTGAAATCCGTTCTCGACTATTGGGCTAATGACTAATGTTTTCAAAATCTTACCTTGAATTAAATCTTGGTAATAGCTGTTTTGATTTTGCAATGCCTCATCAATGCTTTGCGCAAAGGTAGTCAAATTATCAGGTTGTTTATTAAACTCAATAAACCATTCGTGATAGGGTAAGCCCGTTTCCGGATTTGTTTGCGGCGCCACACTAAACTCGCTTACTTCTACCCTATGCTCTGTTACCGCTTGTTGTAGTGCCTCTTCAACCTCTTTGGCAATTACGTGTTCACCAAAAGCCGAAGTAAAGTGTTTAATTCTTCCTGAAACCAAAACGCGGTAGGGTTTTAAACTGGTAAAAATCACTGTATCGCCCAGATTATATGCCCATAATCCAGCATTGGTCGATATTATCATAACATAATTAACGCCTAAAGCAACATCTGCAATACCAATACGATCGGGATTTTCTTCAAAAAAAGAATCGGCTTCAATAAACTCATAGTAAATTCCCGCATCTAAACGCAATAACATCCCTTTTTCTTTTTGACTGTCTTGATAGGCAAAAAAACCTTCTGATGCAGGGAAAAGTTCTATGCTGTTTATAGGTTTACCAATAAGCGACTCAAATTTGGGTCGGTAGGGTTCAAAATTTACCCCACCATAAATCAGTAAATTAAAATTAGGGAAAATCTCAGTTATGGTTTTACCAGTACGTTCTTGCAAGCGTTCGAAGTACATTTGTAACCAAGACGGTATTCCGCTAAAGACGCGCATATCTGCGCTAATGGTTTCATTGATGATAGCTTCTACTTTGGTTTCCCAATCTTCAATACAATTTACCTCCCAACTGGGCATCCTATTTTTTTGCAGGTAGCGGGGTACAAAATGAGCCACTATACCCGATAGTCTACCTACTTTTATACCGTTTTCTTCATGGAGCACTGGGCTACCTTGTAGAAAGATCATTTTACCATTTACAAAATCGCTGTTGCCAGTTTCATTGATGTAGCTTAATATAGCATTACGCGCTCCCTTGATGTGACTGGGCATAGATTCTTTAGTAATGGGAATATATTTTGCACCACTGGTGGTACCCGATGTTTTAGCAAAATAAATGGGCCTACCTGGCCATAGGATATCCTGCTCACCTTGTTTTACGCGTTCTATATAAGGTTTTAAGGCTTCGTAGTCTTTAACGGGAACAAAATTGGCAAAATCTTGCTGATTTTTAATTTTTGAAAACTGATGATCTTGACCAAATTGAGTATGTTGAGCTTGTTTAATCAATTGATTAAACACTTTTTCTTGAGCTTTCACCGGATTGTTGGCCCAGCTATCAATCTGTGCCTTCACCACTTTAGCAAATATTTTGGCTGCAAATGATTTAATGGACATAGCCTATGGTTTAAAATTCTATAAATTCTTGTGGATTTACCGGGTAACCGTTACTCCAAAGTTCAAAGTGCAAGTGGGGTCCTGTGGTTAATTCACCTGTATTACCCACCTTAGCAATGACCTCTCCTGCCACCACCATTTCGCCTTGTGCCTTGGTTAAAGATTTATTGTGTTTATAAACCGATAACAGACCGTGGTTATGTTCTAAAATAATCACATAACCAGTAGCAGCACTCCATTCTGCAAAAATCACCGTACCGTCTGCAATACTCTTAACAGGTGTATTCTCTTGAGCCACCACATCGACTGCATAATGTTTTGTTTGCGGATTAAAATTTTCTGAAATTTCACCTTTGAGCGGTGAAAACAAAGAAAATTCTACTTTAGAATCCAATTGTTTTTGAACATTAAAACGTTCTTCTTCGGCCACTTCTTTACGCAAAAGCGAGTCGGTTTCAGAGGCATTGAAATTTACCGTATCGGCAACAATTTGATTGACGGTATCTAAGTTTTCTTCTTCAAAATCTAACGGACTCACCTCTCCTGCCAACACGCGCCGAATACTTTCTAAATACCTGTTTTTTTGATCGAGTGCAATTTGTAGTGAATCGGTTTTGTAGGCTAGGCTTGTTGCTTGTTTACGCAATTTTGTACTGGCATAACCGGGTATGTATTCCCGCAAGGGTGTAAAAGCGATTAAAACCGTGGTAAAGGCTATAATTAAAATAGTTGAAATACCTACGCCTACAAATATGTTTAGTCGGTTTAAACGCAAAGCAAATTGCTCTTCAAAGGTATCTTCGTTGAGAACGACCAGCCGATACTTGTAAAGTAATTTTCTTTTAATTCTTTTACTCTTCTTGGGTTTACTCATAGGGCGCCAATTTACTATACAAATATAAAATATTATTGCAGGTTTATCTTGAATAAATCAAGCTATCGATTTTGAATTCAATTTTAATTCGTATTTTTGTATTATCTTAAAAATTTAAAGTTATGTTGGCAAACCATTTTTTAGCCATAGGTACACCGCAAATCATCTTAATTGTCGTGGTTGTATTATTGATATTCGGCGGTAAGAAAATACCCGAATTAATGAAAGGATTGGGCAGTGGTATCAAAGAATTCAAAGATGCTTCAAAAGAAGAGAATTCAAAAACCGACACTCAGCAAACAGAAAAGTAATCTTTTTTTTACTTAAAACTTATATTAAATGCGCATTCTAGCAAAGAATGCGCATTTTTAATTTAATTGATTTTTGCCGATCTTAAAATTGCTTCTAGTTCAAAAACATGGTCTCGCTTATTGGTTGAAGGTCTAAAAACAAAACCTTCTAAAATAACATAGCGTTTGTTTTTTTCATCTTTAACCGCAAAATTGATAAATGGGCCAGCCATAAAAGCATTTTTTACTTCCCAAACTCCTCTACTTTCGTAGGCAAACTTACCGTCTATTTGCGTCTCGAATAAGTACGGAGCATAGGCATCTTCGGTAACTAGATAACTCCCATCTCTGGGCCCCGGTATGTGTTGCTTACCAATACTATCACGCATTTTAATAATATTGCCTACTATATTGGTATCTTTTTCGATAGTATGAAAAGGAACTTCATAAAGCAAAATTTCCATGGTACCTTTTGGAATGTCTTTACGAATCCAGAAAAAATTATCTTCCTGTTTAGCATAACGATAGGCCGTAGGAAAGTTTAAGGAAACCCCTAATTTTTCACGAATCACTTGGTCTGGTTTTAAAGATTTAGCAATTCGGTTTTGCTGTTCCTTTAGCTCGGTTTTTTTTAATGAAGAAACAATAGCATCTTTGTTATTATCTAACAATTTAATTAACTCCTCTTGTGTAGGCGCATATACAAATACCCCAGTTTGTGGCCTAGCAAAGGTATCTTGTACAATTTCAAAATACGCTTGCGCTGATTTACCTATTTTTAAAAAAGTACGGTTACTACGTACAAAGCCATCAAAAGCGCTTGGCGGTATCTGATTCATCGTAAAAAGAGGCTCTTGGTGGGTTAAGCCATCTACAGTTGCTGCCAAAACAGAGCGTATTTCCTCTCCTATTTTGCCTTCCCATAAGGCATGATCTATTACTACCGATACATTATTAATGCGACCATTTGAATCGGGTAAATTAGCTTTAGCATCTTTGGGTTGCTCCTCACAACCTAAAACTAAAAAACTAGCTAACAATAGCCCGAAAATCTTATTTATCATAATCTACAAGAGTTTAGCCATTTGAAATTTTTAATTTCATTCCTGGTTTTAAACGACTACCGCTAATATCGTTCCATTTTTGAATTTCTTGTACGCTAACTCCAGGAAACTTACGCGATATACTCCATAAAGAATCTCCTTGTCTTACAATATAATGTTTGGTTGTGTTTGATTTTGAACGACTTGCATAAGTATTTTTAGGGAAAATACTTAAATATTGTCCTATACGTAAATTATTGCTGCGTAAGTTATTCCATTGTTTAATTTGACTAACACGCACCCCATATCGAGCTGCTATTTTACCCAAAAAATCTCCACTTCTTACTCTATACCGAACGGGTTCAAGAAGTTCTTCTTTTGTGGGCATATTCGCTTCTTTGTGTTTTTGTGCTACATATTTATAAATTAGATCTTCATTTGCCACAAACAAACCAGCCTCTTTTCTAGGTAATCTTAAATGGTATTGCTTACCCTCTATTTGCGGTATAACCCCTAATTTAAAACTTGGATTTAAAAATTCAAGCAAATCTTGATCAACTCCAGTTATATCTTCAATCATCTCAAAGTTAAGCGCTTGTTTAACTTGAATAGTATCGGTTTCAAAATAAGTGATTTGTGGTTTAGCAGAATTAAATCCGTGCTCAAATGCATATTCAAACAAGTACATGGTAGCGATAAAAGAAGGCACATAGCCAGCTGTTTCTCTAGGGAGATAGTTGCGTAATTTCCAATAGTCGGTTTGACCGCCACTTCTTCTTATTGCCTTAGAAACATTTCCTGGACCCGAATTATAAGCTGCAAGAGCTAAATCCCAATCATTAAACATACCGTATAAGGTAGATAAGTATTGAGCTGCAGCCTCTGTTGAGCGTTCTGGACTCATTCTAGCATCTACGTAACTCGTCACTTCTAAACCGTGCATTTTACCTGTTGGGTACATAAATTGCCATAATCCTGTTGCGCCCACTCGAGATTTTGCACGCGGATTTAATGCCGATTCTACAATAGCCAAGTATTTCATCTCAAGCGGTATATTGTACTGATCTAATTTCTCTTCAAATAAAGGAAAATAGTAATGACTTAAACTCATTAAGCGTTGCACACTTTCTTTACGCCATTTTAAATAGTAATTAATTACTTTTTCTAATGAGGTATTATAACTTATTTTAAATGGAGTTTTGGCATTTAACCGATCAAGACGTGCAATTAAAGTATCCCGATTTATTTGCCTAGGCACATTTTCTAATGATTCACCTTCTTGAATGGCTTGATTCATTTCTGCGTACAAGTCTGAGTTCATTAATTCCTGTTGCCAGATCGAATCGACTTGCTTGAGCTCTTTATAATCTTTTAAATAAGTTAAAACAGCTTTTTCAAGCATGTTGTGCAACTCTTTTGCACTGGCTTCTTTGCTTAAACTATCTGTTACCGGTTGATCGGCTATGTTTGCACTATCTTGAGCTACACCAAAGAAGCTCACACTACAAAAACAGAATAATGCAATAAGTTTAAATTTCATGTGATAGGTTTAAATTAATCTTTGTTTATGGCTGCTATTCCTGGCAATTCTTTACCTTCTAACATTTCGAGCATTGCACCACCTCCAGTGGAAACATAGCTAACTTGGTCGGCTAAACCAAATTGTTTCACGGCGGCTACGCTATCTCCTCCTCCTACTAACGAGAAAGCTCCTTCTTTTGTTGCTTTTGCAATTGCGTTTCCTAAATTTAAAGTTCCTTTAGCGAAAGAAGACATTTCAAAAACCCCTACAGGTCCATTCCATAAAATAATCTGGCTTTGTTGAATTATTTGCTCAAAAAGCTTGCTGGTCTCTGGCCCTACGTCTAACCCCATCCAATTTTCAGGTATATTATCAATCGCACTCAGTTTAATTTTTGCATCATCTTTAAAAGCATCGGCTATGACCGCATCTACAGGTAAATGTACTTGTACTTTTTTAGCTTTAGCTTCTTCTAAAATCTGTAAGGCTAAAGCTAATTTATCATCTTCTACTAAAGAACTACCTACCTCACCACCTAATGCTTTTATAAAAGTGAAGGTCATTCCCCCACCAATTATTAAATGATCTATTTTATCTAAAATATGACTGATTACAGTTATTTTTGAAGACACTTTTGCTCCGCCTAATATAGCGGTCACCGGTTTTTCTTTGGCTTGAAAAACCTTATTGATACTCTCAATTTCTTTGGCTAGAAGATATCCGAAGCATTTATGCTCAAAAAATTGAGCCACTACCGTTGTTGATGCGTGTGCACGGTGAGCCGTACCAAAAGCATCATTCACATAAATATCTCCCAAACTAGCTAATGCTTTTGCGAACTCAGAATCACCTTGTTTTTCTTCTTTATGATAGCGTAAGTTCTCGAGTAATAATACTTCACCGGCTTTAAGCTGATTGGCAGCTTCTTCGGCTTTACTGCCTACACAATTTTCTACAAACTTAACTTCAACTCCCAAAATTTCGGATAATGTTGGTACAATATGCTTTAAAGAATATTTTTGTTCTTGGTTTTCGGGTCTACCTAAGTGAGACATTAGAATGGCAGCTCCTCCTTGGTTGAGTATTTTACCTATACTTGGTTTTGCTGCTAATATTCGAGTGGTATCGGTAACCTCAAAATCCTCGTTTAAGGGTACATTAAAATCAACTCTAATAAGTGCCTTTTTATCTTTAAAGTTAAACTGATCTATAGTCTTCATCGCATTCTATTTTAGCATTAATTTAATTTCGTAAAAATATAAAAACAGCCCAAAGTCCTAACACCTGTGGCAATTTTTAAATCGGGATGAAATTACAAAAATTTATGTACTTTCGCTTTATGGATTTTTCTTCTATAATCGGCTTAGATCATATTAAAAATCACTTGCAAAAAACCGCAAGTCGGCATATTATTCCCCACGCTCAACTCTTTGTGGGTTCAACCGGATTTGGTACCCTACCTATGGCTTTAGCTTATGCACAGTACATTTTAACCGAATGTGGCCCTGAGAAAAATAAAATCCAAGCAAAAAAATATGTAAGCGATTTATCGCATCCCGATTTACATTTTGTTTTTCCTTCTATTATAAGAAAAACCCATAAAAAGCAATCTAGCAAGGATTACCAAAGCGAATGGAAAAATTTCATACAGGAAAATCTTTATGCAGACGAATATGCCTGGAACCAATACCTTGATGAGGAGAAAAAGCAAGGGATTATCAACGTTAGAGATGCCGAAAATATCTTAAAAGACGCATCGTTAAAATCTTTCTCTGGCGGATATAAAGTCTTTATTATTTGGGGTGCAGACAAGATGAATAAGGATTGTGCGAACAAGCTATTAAAATTAGTTGAAGAGCCGCCTTCAAAAACCGTATTGCTTTTACTTACTGCTCACGAAGACCGCATTATATCAACCATCAAATCTAGGTGTCAAGTTTTGCATTTTCCTCCTTTAGGAGAAGCGGTTTTAAGCGAGGCTTTAATTGAAAAGCAAATCGAGCCCAATTTAGCCTTGCAAATTGCACAACAAGCCGAGGGTGATTTTCAAAAGGCATTAAAATTAATCAACCAATCTGAAACCGAAGAACTATTTGAAAAATGGTTTATCACCTGGGTACGTGCTGCCTTTAGAGCTAAAGGTAATAAAACGGCTATAAAAGATCTCATTAATTGGAGTACAGAGGTCGCTCAATCCGGTCGAGAAACCCAAAAGCAATTTTTATTATACTGTCTTAACTTTTTTAGGCAAGCCTTATTGCTTAATTATTCGGCAAACGATTTGGTACATCTTCAACCCAAAACTGCTGGTTTTAAATTAAAAAATTTCGCCCCTTTTATTCACGGGGGTAACATAATACCTATTCAGAAAGAATTAGAAAAAGCGCTTTACCATATTGAACGTAATGGAAATGATAAATTAGTTTTAACCGATTTATCTATTCAGCTTACGCGACTAATTCACAAGAAAGAACAAGAATTAAAAAAGGCTGCCGATTAGGCAACCTTTTTATAAAATTATGCAATAATAGGTTTATTTAACTGACTCATTCAGGGCCTTTAAAACTTCTTGCGTAATATCTTTACCCTCTTTGGCATACATAATATTTGCCGATTCATTAGACCCGAAGATATAGGTATAATTATTTTTCTCTCCGTAGGTAGCCACAAAATCTTTTACTTTAGTAATGAGGGAATCGATTACTTCATCGCTTTCTTGTCTTAAAGCTTGGCTTTGCATTTGCTGACTCTGTTGCAATTGCTGTTGTTTTTGCATCAAAGCCGCCTCTTCTTCTTGTCTAGCTTGCGCGGATAGTGATTGCATTTTGTTTTGATAAGATTCAACTTCTTGTCTAAAAGCCATCGCGGTAGAATCTAGCGTACGCTTTAGTTTTTCAGATTTTTTATTGAAACGTTTTTCGGTTTCTTTCATCTGTGAAAAATCTTGAATTAGCACAGTGTTATCTACATAAGCTGTTTTTTCTTGATTACAAGATACCAGTGCGAAAACCCCAATGACAGCAAAAACTATTTTCTTCATATTTAATTTTATTTTTAGCAAATGTAGTAAGTATTTACTTGTCATAGTAAAAAAAATAAAGTATAATAAAATCTTATTTATAAACTTTCTCCTATAATGTATCTCTATAAAAATAAGGTTAATTTAAAGCGATTTAAGCGGATTAAATTTAAAATACAAGGTAATAGATATATTCAATAAAAAGTACTCTTAAATTGGCTTATATAGGTTAATTATTAAAATTTATATACTTTCGAAGATATATACCAGACTTGAATAGGCGTTAGTTCGTTTTGCCTGATAATTACTTTTAGTAGCTACCCAAAATGCTTTAAAAGGATTCTTGGTCGTTCTATTTTTTTCAGAAAGCCAACTTACATAATAAGCGTCAAATTTTAAAGGATGAGTTTTTACCAACTTTAGATCAAATTGTTTTAGAAGCGAAATTAATCCATCTGGCGAGAAATGCCACAAGTGCCTAGGTACGTCATAAGCAGCCCAAAAAGATTGGTAGAATTGGGCATCATAACTGGTATAATTTGGTACAGCAATTACCAGTTTACCATTTTTATGTAATAATTTTTTTATCTGTTCAAGTTGTTCTGGTAATGCAGGCAAATGCTCTAATACGTGCCATAAACTTATTACGTCAAATTGCCCTTTTACTGCCGACAAATCTTTCTGTAACTTAATACCTTTATCGTTTGCCAAGGCTCGTGCTTTTTGATTAGGCTCCACCCCATCGATATCCCAACCACGCGTAAACATAAATTGTAAAAAAGATCCTGTACCTGCGCCGATGTCTAATATTCGATTTCCCGATAGATTTAGATTTTCAATCCACTTAGCTTTCTTTTTGAGCATATGACGTTTTACCATCTGGTAAATTTTATCAAAAACACTAAAAGATGCATCGGTGTGAGAAATATAGTCTTCGCTACTATAATAGTTGGGTAATTTATCTAAGGCAGGTTGGGGTTGAGTAATTAAGATATTCTCTTTAGCATTAGCATACAAATCAAATGTTTCATCTGAAACAGTAAAATCTTTGGTTTCAAAAATCTTTCTTTGAGGCTCTAGCAGGTTCATAATTTTATCGGGTCAATTTTTTTCTTAGTTGATCTAGATTTTTGATCGCTATTTCTTTACTTAGACCTTCTTGACCTAAAACATCATTCCCATTATCATCCATCAAATAAATGCTCATATAATAATGGGTATTGTTTGCTCGAGCCCGTTTTCTTCTTCTGTCTAATAGCCTTTGATAATCTTGTTCACCCTCCCAGGTATCTCTACTATCTTCATACAATAATTTATCTACCATTGGATTTAATAGATTAACCCTGGCATCATGGTCTGTAGTATAATGTAAGTATACGTTTATCGATTGATCTAGAACAAGCCTGTTAGTTGTAAAATAATTTAAATTATCGGTTGCACTTTTTCCGAAATGATTGGCAATTTGCTGTCTTTGATTTTGAAGATTGCTATTTGTTTCAAAAACGTATCCGGTTAAATTAAAAACGCTTTTCTCGGGAGATTCTAATTCATAAAATTCTATTTCCCGAGCTTTTTTTAGATTAAAACAAGCACTTAAATTTAGCGATAAAAACAGTAATAGTATTAGTTTTTTCATAACATTGCCTTAATTGTTCCACGTGAAACAATAGAGTTTATCTTCCCATATAAACCAATAAAACCGAAATATCTGCAGGACTAACGCCACTCACCCTAGAAGCTTGAGAAACCGTTGTAGGTTTGATCTCCGATAATTTCTGCCTTGCCTCCATCGACATGGATTGCAATTTAAAGTAATCAAAATTATCAGGAATCTTTAAGTTTTCTAAGCGATTCAATTTATCTGCATTGTTTTTTTCTTTCTCGATGTAACCCGAATATTTAACCTGTATTTCTACTTGCTCTAAAATTTCGTCATCAAGTTTATGCGTCTCAATGTAATCTTCAACAACTTTTACCGAACGCATAGTCTCTAAAGTCATTTTAGGCCTTGCGAAGATTTTAAACATCTTACCGGCTTGTTTCACAGGTGCAGAATTGTGCGCTTCTAAAATAGGATTCATCTCTTCTGGCGCGACGCTAGTATCTTTAAAAAACTGAACCATTTTATCAGCTTCTTCCTGCTTGTAATTCATCCGCTTTAAGCGAGCTTCACTAGCCAATCCTATGTCAAAACTTTTTTGAGTAAGTCTAAAATCGGCATTATCTTGACGAAGAAGCGTTCTATATTCGGCTCTACTGGTAAACATTCTATAAGGCTCTTCTGTACCTTTAGTTATTAAATCATCTATTAAAACACCAATATAAGCTTCATCTCTCTTTAAAATAAACTCTTCTCTTTCTTGAATTTTAAGCGCTGCATTAATTCCTGCCATTAATCCTTGACTCGCAGCTTCTTCATAACCTGTAGTACCATTTATTTGCCCAGCGAAATACAGGTGATCAACCAACTTGGTTTCCAGAGTATGCTTTAGTTGTGTTGGCGGAAAATAATCATATTCAATTGCGTATCCGGGTCTGAAAAATCTTACGTTTTCAAATCCTTTTACTGATTTAAGTGCGTTGTATTGTACCTCTTCTGGCAAGGAAGTAGAGAAGCCATTTACATAATATTCAACAGTATTCCAGCCCTCTGGTTCTACAAAAAGTTGGTGCCGATCCTTATCTGCAAAACGGTTTATTTTATCCTCGATACTTGGACAATAACGTGGACCGACACTTTCAATACGTCCGTTAAACATAGGCGAACGATCAAAACCTTCGCGTAGCAGATCGTGAACCAAATTAGAAGTATAAGTCATATGACAACTACGCTGGTTTTTTAAAGGTTGTGTTACATCTAAATAAGAGAATTTAGCCGGATTCTCATCACCAGGTTGTTCAACCATTTTAGAAAAATCTAAAGAACGTCCATCCACTCTCGGAGGTGTACCGGTTTTCATTCTACCGGCTTCGAACCCCAATTCAATTAAGTCTGAAGTAATGCCAGTAGCAGCTCTTTCTCCTGCTCTTCCTCCCCCAAAGTTTTTTTCCCCGATATGAATAAGACCGTTTAGGAAAGTTCCGTTGGTTAAGATAACCGATTTGGCTTTTATTTTTAATCCTAATCCTGTTTTAACTCCTTTTAATTTATCTTTTTCTAACCAAATCCCTTCTACCATATCTTGATAAAAATCTAGATTTGGTGTTTGTTCTAGCATAAGCCGCCAATCTTCTGCAAAACGCATTCTATCACTTTGCACTCGGGGACTCCACATCGCTGGACCCTTGCTTTTATTAAGCATTTTAAATTGTATTGCACTGGTATCACTTACAATACCACTATAACCCCCCATTGCATCAATTTCACGTACAATTTGACCTTTAGCTATACCCCCCATTGCCGGATTACACGACATTTGAGCGATATTTTGTAAATTCATGGTAATTAAAAGTGTTTTACATCCCATGTTAGCCGATGCCGCAGCAGCTTCGCTACCTGCATGACCTCCACCTACAACAATAACATCATATTCTTTATCAAACATTCTTAACGCTTTTAATGTTCCACGTGGAACATATCAATTTTTTCATTCTCTTTTTCACGCATTATTCTCTTTTCAGCATCGGTCGCATCACCGTATCCGCATAAATGCAAAATCCCATGTGCCATAACCCGATTAAGTTCATTTTCAAAACTAACCCCAAATTTTTCAGCATTCTCTTTTACTCGATCGGTAGAAATGTATATATCTGAAAACAACTCCCTTCCTACCCTATAATCAAAAGTAATGATATCGGTATAGGTATCATGATTAAGATAGTCCTGATTAATTTTAAGCAAAAAATCGTCATCGCAAAAAACATAATTAATTTCGCCTAGACGATGCTTTTCAGATAAGATAATTTGGTTAATCCAGCGTTCATATTTCTGAGGAGAAGAAAGCTGAAAATCGTTTTCGTTATTAAAATGAATCATTGGTATTCTTAAAATAATTACGTACTTTTTCTTCGTATTTTGGTTGCAAAGGTAAGCTTTGTCGATTTAAAATATCATCCATTTGGAAATATTCTTTAGCCTTTAAGGGAAGCCTATCTAGCTCATTCCTAAACTCCTTTTCATTAGTTGTTGCGGTACGTCTATTTTCTTGTTCTTGCTCTACCAAAGCCCCCTTTACTTGTATTAATTGATGCTGGATTTCTCGCATTCTCCTTCCCGTCTCTTCGGTATATCCTTGGGTTAATATCTTCTTTTCAACCTCCTTCATTTTCTTAAGTAATAGATTAGTCTCTTTATCCATATTAAAGGACTCTAAAACATCTTCTAATTGAAAACGCAGTGCTTGTTGTTGTTTGTAAATTTCGAATATCTCTTTACTCATTTTTTCCGAATCACCAAGACTTCCAGACGTTCCGTCTTTTCCCTGCTCAGAATTAGAGTGTCCAGACTCGCCCTGTGCGCCTGCTCCTTCTTGTTCACCTTTTTGACCCTCTTGTCCTTTCTGACCCTGCTTACCTTCTTGTTTTGAACCAGGTTTGTTTCCTTCCTTTTTACCCAGTTGTCCCTGTTTTTTAATAATAGTTTCTAATTGAAATTCTCCGTCTTGACCCTTGCCTTGTCCAGGTTTCGGTTTACCTTGACCCGATTTACCCTGACCCATCATTTGCATAGCTGATTGCATTTGATCTAAGCTTTGCGCAAGCATATTAGCCAAATCATTTGCCCCTTTAAAAACATACTGCATATTAGCGCTAGCATAGTTCACCTCATTTTCGGCTAAACGAGATAAAGCTTTATCTACGTTAGAATTTATACTCGTTATAACTTCGTCTATTTTAGGCGAAATCATGGGGTTTCTGCTTGCCAATGCAAATAAACTATCGTCTATATGTTTAAAATTTTCCTTTAGCTTTTGTTGAGTTCTAATGCCTTCTAATAAAGCGTTTTGCACTTTAAATTCTTCTGATTGCTGTATTAGATCCTCTTGACTAAAGCTAAACCGTAATAAATTATGCAATAGCCTTTCTAACATTGCCGCATCTTCTTGCATCTGCTCCTGAGCCCCACTCTGCATCATTTGGTGCATTTTCTGACCCATTTGTTGCATTTTTTGAGCCGCCTGACGTTGCTTCTTTTCGGCTTTACTCTGATTACTATTCTGTTGGGATTGCTCTTGATTTTCTGTATTCTCCTTCTGCTCTTCTAAAATATTCTCTGCCAGTTCTTGATCTTTTTTAATAGATCGTTCTAACACTTCAGAACGTTCTAATTTTAATGGCTTAATCAAGGCATCATTCTCTTTATGCAATTGATCAATGTTTTTCTGCCATTCTTCAAATTCATCATTTAACTCCTTTTGTTCCTCGGCCGTATTCTCCTCTTTTTTATAGCTTAATTCATTTTGTTTATCGGCTAATTCCTTCAAATCGGCAGCTAATTGTTCGGCTTTTTGCTCCACGTAAAACCGCTTGGTTAATTCCAATAACTCCGCTAGCTTTTTTTGTTGAGTCAGGTTGTTTTGACCCAATTTTTCCATCTTTTCATCTAAACGGTCTTTACGGATTTTATCTTGGTATTTTTCTAATTCTTTCAATAAATTATCATCCTTCTTACGGTCTTTATTCACTTCGTTTAAGCGCTCTTTTAAGGCTTCTTTTAGCAAGGAATTTTTTTCATTCTTATTCAATTCTTTTTCAAGTGATTTAGCAAACTTCTCCATCATTTCATTTTGTTGTTTTTCCCTTTCCGCTAAATCCTTCAATCTCTGTTTATCTTGATAAGTTAATTGGGCTTTTTCTCTTTGATCATCTTTTAGGTTATTCCAATTGACTTGTTGTTTCTGCATTTCGTTTAAGGATTCACTCATTCCCGATATCGCTTGCTTTTGTTCCGTTAAGGACTGTTTTTCCTTCTCTTTTTCAGATTTTACCCTATAGTTGTAAACTTCGCTCCTTGCTCTTTTAAAACCGTTTAATTCATCGTTATCTTTAACTTCGAAATAAAATTGATAAGCCGTTCCAGGTGTTAAGTCCAATCCATTAGGGAAGTCATAATAGAACTCGGCAAAGTTCTCTCCGGTAAAGGCAATAGGAATAGCTTTTATCTCTTCTCTTTGGTTTATAGGATATATAACCAGCGCCAATTGAGTCAAACCATGATCATCGTGAATACTGCCTTTAAAATACCAATTATCTGTTTCTAAACTGTCTATTTGTCGTTGCATCTTAATCCGCGGAAGCTCATCTTTGACAACCTCAATCTTATAATTCATTCTTTCATATGCCTCTATAAAAGCATTACTGGTAAAGACCTCATAAGATAAAGCCGCTTTAATATTTCTTCTATTAAAATGAAAAAGATCAGTATCATTAGCCAAAGAAACAACAGTATCTTTGGTCTTTAAACAAACATTTTCTGTATTCTCCGTTTTTAGCAGCCATTTTATACTGGTGCCTTCTGGTACTTTGGCATTTCCCGTCCCACTTATCGTTTCTTCTGATCTATTTAAATATGCAGGGTATTGCAACTGCATTTTAAAATCGACTAATTTAGGTACCGGACGCACCAGCAAGTCATAAGTTTTTGAATAAAAACCATTGGCTCCGAGTTTAAACGATAAATTCTCTGTAAGATTATCAAAATGAAATGTAAAGGTATTTTGATCTATTTTTTTTAGTAGTTGTTTTTTATCTTTAACTAATAAATGAACTGATTCTGGCAAAAGCTTACCGTGCACTTTAACTTCTAAAGTAAAACTCTCTTTTTCAAAATGTTGTAACTGATTTTTATCTATACTAAATTCAAAAGGTGCTGGTGGCGTAAATTCTTGGTTATACTGCACTACCCTGGCATAGCTTTGATTGAATGAATCTAGTGAATCTGTAACATAGATAATAGTAAAAATAAGCGCGGGCAAAATAGCCCACTTGGCATAACTTAAACTACTTTTAAAATTAATAGCCTGTTGAAATGGTATAGGCTTAAGCTCTATTGCTTTTTGCTCTATACTGGCAATCAATAACTTAGAATCCTCTTTGCTTAATTTATTTTGTAACTGCAGAAGATTGAGCAGTTTATCATCTACTTCGGTAAAATGTATTCCTATTAATCGAGAAGCCTCTTCATAACTAATTCCTTGACGAAGCCTAAAGAGTTGTAGCAAAGGAATACCCACTAATTTAAACAATAAAATAGCCTCAACACCTATAAAAATCCAAAACAAAAACTTCCGGATAAACGGATTTAACCATAGTGTATATTCTAAAAAAACGACACCCAAAAAATAAAGGATTCCAATACTAAAGAACAATAAAATTCCCTTTATCAATTCATTGGTATAATACCGCCTTATAAATTGAGTCAGTTTCTTTTCAATTACCCTAAAGTGCTCCATTGTTACCTAAACTTATAACGTATAAAAATATATTTTTTTCATGACATGCACTAGGCTTTTAACGCACAAGTATGCCCGAGCATTTCTTAAAATCAATATAGGTTGTATCTTTGCCAAAAAATGAAAGCTATGTCAAACCACGTAAGAGTAAGATTTGCACCCAGCCCAACCGGCCCTTTACATATTGGCGGTGTTCGAACGGCATTATATAACTATTTATTTGCTAAAAAACACCAAGGTGAATTCATATTACGCATAGAAGATACCGATCAAAATAGATTTGTACCTGGCGCAGAAGACTATATTATTGAGGCATTGAATTGGCTCAACATTCCTTATGACGAAGGACCTAATAAAGAAAAAAATGTTGGCCCCTATCGCCAAAGCGAACGCAAATCGATGTATAAAGAATATGCCGAGCTTTTAGTAGAAAAAAATAAGGCGTATTATGCTTTTGATACTGCTGAAGAATTAGCAGAAGCCAGAGCCTTAGCCGAGTCAAAAAAAGAAACCTTCATTTATAATTGGAGCAATAGACAATCACTTAAAAATTCGCTTTCTATGTCAGCCCACGAAGTTCAGCAAAAATTAGAAGCGGGCGATCCTTATGTGATTCGGTTTAAAACACCAGAGAATGAAACCTTACAACTAACCGATGAAATTCGGGGAGAAATACAAGTAAATACAAAAGTATTAGATGATAAAGTACTCTTTAAAAGTGATGGCATGCCCACCTACCATCTCGCCAATATTGTAGATGATTATTTAATGCAAATTACCCATGTAATTCGTGGCGAAGAATGGTTACCCTCTTTGGCGCTTCACGTATTATTATACCGAGCTTTTGGTTGGAAAACTCCTAAATTTGCTCATTTACCTTTAATTTTAAAACCTACAGGTAAGGGGAAATTGAGTAAACGCGATGGAGACAAAATGGGATTCCCCGTATTTCCGTTACGTTGGAAAGACCCTAAAACCGGTGAATATTTTAATGGCTATCGTGAAGATGGGTATTTACCAGAAGCGGTAATCAATATGCTGGCCTTTTTAGGTTGGAATGAAGGTGAAGGTTCTGAAAAAGAATTATACCAATTAGAAGAACTAATACAAACCTTTAGTTTAGCTCACGTTTCTAAGTCTGGTGCCAAATTTGATCCTGATAAGGCCAAATGGTTTCAGCATCATTACTTACAAGAACAAACTACGGAAAAATTAGCTGAAGAATTTCAAAAAATACTCATGCAAAAAGGAATTCAAGCTGATTTACCCGCGATTGAAATTGTAGTCAATGAGATAAAAGAACGTGCTACTTTTGTTCAAGATTTTTGGGACTTAAGTCATTATTACTTTAAGGCTCCAGCCGAATTTAACCCTAAGGCTTCAAAAAAAGCTTGGAAACAAGATACACCAGTTTTGATGCAAGAGCTTATTGAATTATTAAAAAGTACAGAGGCAGAAAAACAAGAAGAATTACAAACTGAAATAAAGGCATTCATTACTGATAAAGGTATTGGCTTTGGCAAAATTATGCAACCTTTACGCTTAAGCTTAGTGGGAGATATGATGGGACCAGATGTATTCCATATTTTGGCTTTTATAGGTAAAATAGAAGCTATTGATCGCATTCAATTTGCTATTCAACAACTAAAATAAATTCCTCCTACTCTATTCTAATAGCTCTTTTAAAAGACTGAATCAAGTTTTTTAAAGGAGCTATTTAATTAAGGTAAAATACTAAGCCTGCAGTAATAGTACTAGCGTTGGCTGTAAAATCTTTATCGGGGTTTTGTTGGTCTTTGCTTGGAGCCATAAAGTTGGAGAGACCATATTGGTAATTGAGAAACACTTGTATGTTTTTTAATCCCATCATAATTCCGCCTTGAGCGATAAAATTAAAACGATTAACTTCTTTAAATTCTGTAATACTTAAGCTGGGTTGAGCAACCAATTGATGATTTTTGTAACGGTTGTCATAATCTAATTTTGAGTTAAACTGTACTGCTGGACCTGTGAAAATACTTAAGTGGTTGGGTATCAAACTGTAATTAAAAGAAAAATGTATTTGACCTGCTAAAAATTCATTTTTAACGTTTTCTTTTCTTCCTAAAAGATCAATAGCTTCTACAGAAAAATATTGTTTGTAAATATCAATTCCATAAAGAAATCCTGAATGTTTACTTAGATCAGTTTTAAAAATAAGTCCTACATTAAAGCCGAGCTCGTCTTGGGTTTCAAATTGATTTCCCTGTAAACCAAAGTAATTTAAACCAATTTTAAGTCCTAATTTATCGGTAGATTGGGAGATTGAATCTATTGGTTTTTCTATGTTTTCTTGACTATAAAACACTGCTGAAGAGAAAAAGAAAAAGGCAAATAAAATTTTTTTCATAGGTCAAAGTAAAGGAAAATAAACTTATATTTAACTAAATTAAAAAATTATTACAATGGGAACATTTTTACTGGGCTTTTTATTCTTTTTCGGATTAATAATTCTTATTTCCGGAATATTCACCGTAAAACAACAAAGCGCTGCAATTGTTGAGCGTTTTGGTAAATTTTTGAGCGTACGAAACTCTGGTTTACAAATTAAAATACCTTTAATTGATAGAATTGCAGGAAGAATTAATCTAAAAATACAACAACTTGATGTAATTGTAGAAACCAAAACGAAGGATGATGTTTTTGTATTATTAAAAATATCGGTACAATTTCAAGTTATACGCGATAGGGTTTATGATGCCTTCTATAAGTTAGAAAATCCGCAAAATCAAATCACTTCTTATGTTTTTGATGTAGTGCGTGCAGAGGTACCAAAGATGAAGTTAGACGATGTTTTTGAAAGAAAAGATGATATTGCCATTGCTGTAAAAGGTGAACTAAATGATGCTATGGTAGAATATGGTTATGATATCATTAAAACCTTAGTAACCGATATTGATCCTGATGTTAAAGTAAAAGAGGCTATGAACCGTATTAACGCTTCTGAACGCGAAAAGGTAGCAGCTGAGTATGAAGCTGAAGCAGATCGAATTAAAATTGTTGCTAAGGCACGCGCAGAGGCCGAAAGTAAACGTTTACAAGGTCAAGGTATAGCCGATCAAAGAAGAGAGATAGCACGTGGATTAGAGGAGTCTGTAGACGTACTAAATAACGTAGGAATAAATTCGCAAGAAGCTTCGGCTTTGATTGTGGTTACTCAACATTATGATACCTTGCAATCAATAGGTGGTGAAACCAATACAAATTTGATTTTATTACCTAATTCACCTCAAGCTGGAAGCGATATGTTAAATAATATGATTGCTTCTTTTGTAGCCTCGAACCAAATTGGTGAAAAAATGAAAGAACAGAATAAAGCCAAAGGGATTACCAATAAAAAACGAGATAATAATCAAGACCACGAAAATTAAATCTCAAAAAAACCGGTTGAAAATTTTCAACCGGTTTTTTTTTACTATAAAGTCTTAGCCTATCTACCCAAAAGTTTACTAGCTGCTTTAATGATGAAAGCTCTCTTAACAACCGCAGAGAATAGAGAAGTAACCAAAGATACAGGAGAAAGATCTTCTTTAATTTCGTTGACACTGAGTTTAACTTTCTCTTTATCAATCTCTGTCTGTAATTTTAAAATTTTAAGATCTTCGTCTATTTGATTATAGTTGGTATAAATTCTCATAGCTCTTTTTCTTTAGTTTGGCTCAATTCTTTTTCTAATGCCTGATCAACAGTTTGTTTTAAATTATCATCATTAAAAAACTCTTTAGACAATTTTTGGAGAATCAATTTATCAAAGAAATTTTTTCCTAGGGTTAAAAAATAAAGTACTACTAAAGCATAAAAAGCCGCCACAATAAAATAACCAAGGCTAAGCGCACCAATACTTTCACCAATAAGTATAGCAATAGCTACAGAAAAAAAAGATAAAAAAAGCAGTCCAATACCACCTACCACCAGCAGTTTAACTAGCATAGCGGATGTCCTACTCATTTTTTTGAAAATATCTAATTTATAGTAAGCGATTTGGCTCTCTATATAATTCTTAATATTCTCGTTGAGTTCGTTAATATGATCAGATAAATGGTTTACCCCCATAATTAGGCATTGGCTTTTTTACCACCTACTTCTTTCTGAAGTTGAGCATTTTTTTTGCGTAATTCTTCTAATTTAGCTTCCATAGCAACCAAAATATCGTCGGCTTTATAACTAGCAGAAGACAATGTTTCTTCTAATCGGGTTTCAAAATTCGTTTTAGCTTTTTGAGCAGATTCACTTAAATTCTTAGAGGTTTCCTCTAATTGCTTGTCTAGTTTTGCCTTAGCTTTTTTTGCTTCTTTATTAATCTTTTTACGGGTGTTTACTCCTTTATCGGGCGCGTAAAGTAAACCTAAGCCTGCTCCTATCGCTGCTCCTGTAAGTAATGCTAAAATGGTATTTCCTGTATTTGCCATGATGATTAGATTTAAAATTTATAATTGCTCAAATTTAACAGAAAACCCATCATTTATGTGTTAATGATGGGTTAATAGTTTAAAATTTATTATAAATTATTTACTTATCAATCTTAGCCCAAGAGTCTCGTAAACCTACCGTTTTATTAAAAATCAATTGGTTTTCTGAACTATCTTGATCAACACAAAAATAACCTATACGTTGAAATTGATAATGCTCCAGCTCTTTTGCTTTTTGAAGCGCCGGCTCCACATATCCCGTAATCTTCTCTAAAGATTTAGGATTTATAAATTCTAAAAAGTCTTTTTCTTTATGAGCATCTGGAGTCGCATCGGTAAAAAGTCGATCATACAATCGAATTTCGGCCGGTACCGCATGTTTTATAGAAACCCAATGCAAGGTACCTTTAACCTTTCGTTTTGATTCTGGCGTACCGCTACCGCTTCTACTTTTTGGATCATAGGTGCAATGCACCTCTACAATTTCTCCATTCTCGTCTTTAATTGCTTCGTTGGCCTGAATGATGTAAGCACTTTTTAAACGTACTTCTTTACCCAACTTTAATCTAAAAAATTTACGGTTGGCTTCTTCTCTAAAATCTTCCTTTTCGATATAAATTTCACGAGAAAAAGGTATAGTACGTGTTCCTGCCTGTTCATCTTCTGGGTTATTCTCTGTTTCTAACCATTCCTCTTTCGCTTCATCATAGTTAGTAATAACTAATTTTAAAGGATCTAAAACACCCATTACACGGGTTGCAGTTTTATTAAGATCTTCTCGAGCGCAAAATTCTAAATGACTCATATCAATTACATTTTCGCGTTTACCTACTCCAATAGTTTCGGCAAATTTTCGAATAGAGTTAGGTGTGTATCCGCGACGACGCAAACCAGAAATAGTAGGCATTCGAGGATCATCCCATGCCGTAACAATACCCTTTTCTACCAATTGGGCTAATTTACGCTTACTTACTACCGTATGGCTTAAATTTCTACGAGCAAATTCTCTCTGCTTTGGTACAAAATCATTGGTTGTACTTATTTGTTGTAAGAACCAATTGTATAATTCTCTGTGCGGAAGAAACTCAAGCGTACAAAAAGAATGCGAAATTTCTTCTATAAAATCGCTTTCACCGTGTGCCCAATCATACATCGGATAAATCTTCCAGGCATCTCCAGTACGGTGGTGTGGTTTATGTAGTGTTCTATACATAACAGGATCGCGCATAAGCATATTAGGACTAGCCATATCTATTTTGGCGCGTAATACGTGCTCCCCCTCTTTGGTTTTACCATTTTTCATGGCTTCAAAAAGTTCTAAATTCTCCTCTACACTACGCTCCCTATATGGACTAGAAGTACCCGCTTGGGTTGGGGTTCCTTTTTGTTGCGCCATAGCTTCAGATGTCTGACTATCTACATAAGCTTTACCGGCCTTAATAAGCTTTACCGCCCAATCATACAATTGCTGAAAATAGTCTGAGGCATAGCATTCTTTTTCCCATTTAAAACCTAACCACTCTACATCTTTTCTTATGGCATCTACATAAGCGCTTTCTTCTTTAATGGGATTGGTATCATCAAACCGTAGATTTACGGGCGCATTGTAACGTAAACCTAATCCAAAATTTAGATTGATGGATGAGGCATGACCTATATGAAGATAACCATTTGGCTCAGGTGGAAAACGAAATTTTAACTCCTCTTTTTTATATCCGTTTTGAAGATCTTCTTCTATGATTTGTTCTATGAAATTCAATGATTTTTTTTCTTCTGCCATAATCTTTAAAATGATAAGTAGCAAAGTTATCAAAAATTAAAACGTACTAGATTGTTCTCATGAAAGTATTTTAAAAATTTAGTCTCAAATACTTTCACTTGTTTTAGACCGATTATATTTTGGAACAAAATTACCTGTAGATTACCTATTGATATTTGATAGTTTAATTAAACCCTCAAGGATATTGAGGTAAGCTATTCGATTGTTTTAGATCTTTTGTAATAGGCTATTGGATATAGCATTAGTATAAGCATTACTATTGTAAATATTATCCAATCGATTATATTGTAATGACTATATTCTTGATCTTTTATAAAAACATATAATCCATATAAATTAAATGGTGTTATAATTAAATAAAATATAAATGTGAATTTATTAAAAAGTAATTTATCTAACGCCTCATTAATTTTCATAAAATGGCTTCTAATTTATTATCCAAAATAATTTAAAATACAAATATTCTAAAAAAAACATCATCCTAGCTGGAAGAACATTCTTTAAAAGAATAATTTCATTTAAAAATAAGTTGAAAAAATAAATGCTTGTATCTTCGTAAAAAAAATATTGTGGGGATTATAAAATTAAATAACATTCGCGTTTACGCACATCACGGGTGTTTAACAGAAGAAGGTAAAATAGGGAGCGATTATAGAGTAGATTTAAAAGTGAAAGCAGATTTAGCTCCATCCGCTTTAAGCGATGAACTTAGCGATACTGTAGATTATGTTCATTTAAACAAAATTGTAAAAGAAGAAATGGCCATTCGTTCTAAATTATTAGAACACGTGGCTCAACGTATTTTAGACCGTATTTTTACTGATTTAAAACAAGTTACTAAAGCAGAAGTAAGTGTAGCTAAAGTAAATCCGCCACTTGGTGGTGATGTAGCTTCGGTAAGTATCACTTTAAAGGCTAAACGATAATTTGTTTTTATAGATTTTTTTTCATTACATTTGCACTGCAATGATAAGGTGCCGTGGCCGAGTGGCTAGGCAGTGGTCTGCAACACCATCTACAGCGGTTCGAATCCGCTCGGCACCTCAAAAAAATGCAACAATTTAAATTGTTGCATTTTTTGTTTTTATTTCATTATTCTTGAGGTAAATTATATTCAACATCCTTTTCAAAGCTATTAAGCTCTTCGGGGAAAATACCTCTACCCACTAGAACCAATCCAAAAACTATAATGAGTAAGCTTATTATTTTTTTAATAGAAATAATTCTTTTTGGGGTTAATTTATGATTCAGTCTTTTGGCTAATAGAATCTTTAACAAATCCACCACAAAATAACTCAATAATACACTGGCAAAGAAAACCAATAATTTATCGGGTTGCATATCTAATTGGGGTCCAAAAATTATGATTAATCCCAGCCAGAATCCCAACACCCCAATATTCACAAAGTTGAGTAGAAATCCTTTTGCAAAAAGCCCAGCAATATCACTTTTTTTTAATTGGCGTACCTCATTATCATTATGTGTATTTACTGCTTTTTTGCCTTTTATATAAGTAATTAATCCATAGGTAATAAGAATACCTCCGCCAAAAATAAAAAGAGCAGGATCGTCTTTAATACTGTTTAAAAGCTTACTGGTACTAAAATAAGCAATGCATAGAAAGACAATATCGGCTACTATTACGCCTATATCAAAAGATATAGCCGCTTTAAATCCTTTTAAGGCTGCTGTTTCGAGTAAAACAAAAAAAACGGGACCCAATAAAAAAGCTAAAAAAAAGCCTAAGGGTATGGCCTTTAGAATAATATCTATCATACTTAGAAGCATCTATCTTATACAAAGGTAAGCAACTGATTTATTTTAAGGAGATGCTT
This sequence comes from Mesonia sediminis, assembly GCF_042684705.1. Lineage (NCBI taxonomy): Bacteria > Pseudomonadati > Bacteroidota > Flavobacteriia > Flavobacteriales > Flavobacteriaceae > Mesonia > Mesonia sediminis. Next base: position 227,946 of record NZ_JBHULZ010000041.1, on the reverse strand, counting down.
CCGCCAAAGCTTGCTTTTTTATTCAGGTTTTTGGGTTTACCATAAATTAAGATACTACCCCCAGTGCTGGCTTTTGCATCACAAGCTTCTGTGGCATGCACGTGCGCCAATCCCCCGGCATTAATTTCTACAGTAGTTTTTTTGCTTATTAAACCCTGGCCATCATACTCTGCCCCTGTTCTTACTTTAACCATCTGGTCTTCTGCTAAACCTTTGGCAATTAAAATTCCACCTGTTACCGCTTTTAACTTTAAGGTTTTTACATTAATATCTACTACTTTGATTTCACTACCTTCTTGTACTTTTAGATGTAGCTCTGGCTGATTTATCTTTTCTGCATAGATATAAGCACCTTCATTAGCATCTAAAGTAACCGGATTTTTAGCATAGACATCAATTTGTATATCCTCATCTTCCCAAAGATTTTTTAAGGCCGATTTAATTTTTAAAATTCCTTCTTCTACAAATATTGAAATATCATCTGGACTTCCAGTTTTTATTTCAACGCGATTGGTTTCTGCTATTTTTACTTGTACGTGAATTTTACTAAAGACTTTTACCTCTTTAAAGTCATCTACTTCAAAATTTCTTTGTGCATTTAAAATTTGTGGTTGCAAAATTGCCAACCATAAAATACTAAATATTCCTATAACATTTTTCATACTTATAAAATTAAGATTCGACATGACCTAATAAGTGAAAATCAAGATGCCTTTTAATTACATCGGCTTCTTTAACTTTTACCAACACATCATCTCCTAATTGATACACCTTTTTAGAATTTCTCCCAACCACAGCAAAATTTTCTGGGTCATAATCGTAGTGGTCATCATTTAAATCGCGCAAGCGTACCATTCCTTCACATTTATTCTCTTGTACTTCAATATAAATACCCCATTCGGTTACACCAGAAATAACACCTAAAAAGGTTTCGTCTTGATGATTTTTCATAAATTTTACTTGCATGTATTTAATGGAATCGCGTTCTGCTTGTGTGGCAAAATTCTCCATATCGCTACAATGATTGCATCGATCTTCATAAACTTCATCGTCTGGACTCGATTTTTGATCTAAATAATGCTGCAATAAACGATGTGCCATAATATCTGGGTATCGTCTAATAGGCGAGGTAAAGTGACTATATGCGTCAAAAGCTAAGCCGTAGTGCCCGATATTTTTTGTACTATAATATGCTTTACTCATACTTCGAATGGTAAGCGTATCAACCAGATTTTGTTCTTTTTTACCTTGTACTTCTTCTAGCAATCCGTTTAAGGAATTAGAAATAGCTTTAGGACTACTCAAATTAAGTTTGTAACCAAATTTAGCGACTAAGGTCTCTAAAGAAGCTAATTTTTCATCGTTAGGTTCATCATGGCAGCGGTATATAAAAGTTTTCTTTGGTTCTTGTTTAGCGATAAACTCGGCTACTTTTTTATTGGCCAATAACATGAATTCTTCGATTAATTTATTGGCGTCTTTCGCGGTTTTGAAAAATACACCTAAAGGTTCATTATCTTCATCTAAATTGAATTTAACTTCAACTTTATCAAAAGAAATCGCACCCGATTGCATACGTTTTTTACGTAAAATTTTAGCTAACTTGTCTAGACTCAATATCGCTTCAACCACCCTTGAATCGGCTTCATAGCTTTCGCCTTCAATTGCAATCTCTGCCGGTATATTAGCCTGTTTAGTTTCAATAATATGCTGTGCCTCTTCATAGGAAAAACGGGCGTCGCTATAGGTGACCGTTCTACCGAACCATTGATTAATAACTTTGGCTTGTGCATTGAGTTCAAAAATAGCCGAAAAAGTAAATTTTTCTTCGTGAGGTCGCAAGGAACAAGCTTTATTTGATAGAACTTCGGGTAACATGGGTATTACGCGGTCAACTAAATAAATAGAAGTAGCCCTTTCGTATGCTTCATCATCTAATGGCGTGCCGGGCTTTACATAATGCGAAACATCTGCAATATGAATGCCGATTTCTACATTGCCATTTTCTAAAGTTCTAAAACTCAAAGCATCATCAAAGTCTTTAGCATCTTTAGGATCTATAGTAAAAGTAAGTACTTCCCGTAAATCTTTTCTCTTTTTAATTTCTTGTGTATTTATACTTGTATCTAGCTGTTGCGCAAATGTTTCTACTTCTTCTGGAAATTCAGCCGCAATATCATTTGTTGCCAGAATTCCTTTCATTTCTGTTTCGTGTTCTCCTGGCTTACCTAAAACTTCAACAATACTACCTAGAGGCGAATCTCCTTTTTTCTTCCATTCTTTTATTTCAGCCAAAACCAACATTCCATCTTCAGCTTTATCCAATTGATCTTTCCCTATAAAAATATCGGTATACATTTTAGGATCATTCACTACAACGAAGCCAAAATTCTCTTGTTTGCTCAAGGTACCTACAAATTTTGTTTTATTTCTGGCTATCACTTCAACTACCTCACCTTCACTTCTTCTATTTCTTCTTTTGTTATAGATATAAATTTTCACCAAATCTCCATCTAAAGCTTTATTCAATTGATTATTGGGTACAAAAACATCATTATCCTCATTTTCTAATACTATGTAAGCATCACCTTTAGAGGTCATATCAACCACACCTTGGTAGTAATTATGTTGTAAATTGATCTTAAATTTACCCCGATCAACAGACAAAATATCTTTTTTCCCAGCTAATTGATTGAGTTTTTTAATTATTTGATTTCTACCTGAAGCATCATTAACCTTTAATTTAGCCGCAATTTGCTTGTAATTAAAAGTTTTTTCAGGATGTTCCCGCAATATGCTTAAAATCTTTTGAGAGAGATTATTTATTTTATTTTGAGAGGATTTTTTCTTTTTTCTTTTTGTCATAGTATCTATTTACTTGGATAAAAGTAAAGTATATAAACGAATGCTAAGTGTATTTTATATAAACTTTTGTATTTAAAATATAAAAAATAGCACAACTTTACTACTTTACATAAAGCTAACCATTAAATAACATTACAATAATGTTAAATAAATGCAAAAATATTGTATTTTTGAGGTATACATTACTAACAATCCATTTTTGATGTCTAAAAGTAAAAAATATCTTTTCTTATTTATGCTCATTTTTATTTTGGGCTATCTAAGTATTTTCTTTTCGATTAATGCCATTTTCTAAATAGGTAGTTTTAGTCTATCTATTTTTTTAAGTTTAATTCGGGTTCTTTTTCGCTTTAGCCAACTTATCAACATTCTATAGTATTATTATTTTCTTCTTATTTAAATTAAAAAAAAAAAATGATGATTATTATTGTTTGTGAATAGCGGTATAATTTTACATATCAATTTTTTGATTATTCGTTAAGCACATATTCTAAACTATCTTTAATTCATTTGTTAATAGTAAAATATTGATTTATATTATTTTAGATACATTTATTAACAACTGTTAAAAAGTCAATTCACAAGAGAATGTTTATTAAAGATTTTTAAATACTATGTTAATAAGTGTGAAATTCTAACCCAAAACTTTTTTTAAAAAATCAATAACTTCACTTGATTTCGCTAAATAAACTGTTATATGGAAATAAATATGGAATAAGCAAAAATTAGTTTTAAGAAAATATTAGCACTTATCAACAAAATGAGTGAATTATTAATTGCTTTAAGCTGAAGTGTTTATCATTTTTAATTAACACACCTGTAAATAATCATTCTGGCTGAAAAACTTCATACCTTTGTCTCTATCAACAACACAAAATTTTATTATGACCATCGCAATTGGAAACGATCATGCCGGTACGGCATACAAAAAAGCCATTATTAATCATCTAGAGAATAAAGGAGTAAAAGTAATTAATCATGGTACAGACCACGAAGAGAGTGTAGATTACCCAGATTTTATTCACCCTGTTGCTCAATCGGTAAGTGAGCAAAAGGTAGATTTAGGAATAATTATTTGCGGAAGCGGTAATGGTGCTGCTATGACCGCTAATAAACATGCAGACGTGAGATGCGCTTTATGTTGGACCAAAGAAATAGTAGAACTAGCACGAGCACATAACGATGCAAATATATTAAGTATTCCTGCTCGTTTTACCAGTCTACCGCAAGCAATTGAAATGGTAGACACTTATTTAAGTACTCAATTTGAAGGCGGAAGACATCAAAACCGGGTAAATAAAATCGCTTGCCAATAATATGAGTCACCACCACGATCATAAACATCCTGTACTTTCAGGTAAGAATTTAAAAATATCTATTTTTTTAAATATACTCATAACCATTTCACAGGTTATAGGAGGCCTTATTAGCGGTAGCCTCGCTTTATTGTCTGATGCTTTACATAATTTTACAGACGTGGTGAGTCTTATTATAAGTTTTTGGGCCAACAAAATGGCTTCAAAAAGTGCCTCTTTTAGTAAAACATTCGGGTATAAAAGGGCAGAAATTATTGCAGCTTTTGTTAATGCCGCTAGCCTTATGGTTATTTCTGTCCTTTTAATAAAAGAATCCATAGATCGATTTATAAATCCACAAAGCATAGATTCTACTATAGTAATCGTGTTGGCCGCAGTGGCCATTTTAGGTAATGGGTTTAGTGTTTTACTGATGAAAAAAGACAGTAAAGCAAATATGAATATGAAATCGGCATATCTTCATTTATTAACCGATATGTTAGCTTCCGTAGCGGTATTATTAGGAGGTTTATTAATGCGTTTTTACGGATTTTATTGGATAGATAGTTTGCTTACTGCTGGTATTGCTGTTTACTTAATTGTAATGGGTTATGATTTATTAAAATCCTCTTTTAATATTTTGATGCTCTTTACCCCAGAATCTATTCGAACAGAAGAATTAGTAAAAACAGCTTGTAGTTTTCCCGAAATAAAAAATATGCATCACGTGCATATTTGGTCACTCAATGAAACCGAAATTCATCTCGAAGCTCATCTTGATTTTCATCACGATATTTCGCTTTCAAGTTTTAATGAAATATTAGAAGAACTAAAAGTATTACTGAACCAAAAATACGGTATTAATCATTTTAATCTTCAACCAGAATTTAATAAGAACGATACCAAAGAAATAATTGTACAAGACTAAATATGCCTATTACTTTTTATCAAAAAAATTTCAGTCAACTTTCTTTAAATCAGCTGTATGCGCTTGCAAAACTTCGAGCTGATGTTTTTGTTCTCGAACAAAATTGTTTGTATCCAGATCTAGATAATAAAGATCAACAGGCTTTGCATATACTAGGTTATAAAAATAATGAATTGGTAGCTTACGCTCGTTGTTTTAAACCCGGACTTTATTTTACTGAAGCTAGTATTGGCAGGGTTTTGGTTGCAAAAAATCAACGTAAAAAAGCATTTGGTCAACAACTTATGCATCAAGCCATAAAGGCAATAGCATCACACTACTCTACCTCTTCAATTCGAATCTCAGCACAGCTTTATTTGTTAGAATTTTATACCTCCTTAGGATTTGTAAAATCAGGAGACTCTTACTTAGAAGATGGGATACCGCATATCAATATGCTTTACTATAAATAGCTTAAGCTATATAGACCCATGAAGTCATCTATTTTTTTTACTTTTGCAAACTATTTTAAAAAACGAGCTTTCAGGTTGATTTTCAAGTGATAAAGCCCATTACCTTATGAAAAAAGTACTCAATTTATTTGACTTTAAGCAAAAAGTAAACTATAAAACAGAAATATTAGCCGGTTTAACCGTAGCTATGACAATGATTCCAGAATCGCTGTCTTTCGCCATTTTAGCAGATTTCCCTCCGCTAGTGGGTTTATATGCGGCTTTTATAATGGGATTAATTACCGCCATTTTTGGAGGTAGACCAGGTATGGTTTCTGGCGGTGCTGGGGCTACCGTAGTGGTATTAATCGCATTAATGCAATCGCATGGCTTAGAATACGTTTTTGGAGCGGTAGCTATTGCAGGTTTTATACAAATTTTGGTAGGGCTTTTTAAACTAGGTAAATTCATTCGGTTGGTTCCACAACCCGTTATGTTTGGATTTGTAAATGGTTTAGCGGTGATTATTTTTATGTCGCAGCTAGAGCAATTCAAAATTAAAATGAATGGAGAATATACTTGGCTCACAGGAACACCATTTTTAATTATGGCGGGTCTTACCGCATTAACCATAGGTATTATCCTAATTTTACCAAAAATAACAAAAGCTGTTCCTGCTTCTTTAGTAGCTATTTTGGTTGTTTTTATCTTGGTACTAGTCTTCAATATAGATACTAAACAGGTTGTAGATATTGCCTCAGTAAGCGGTAGTTTGCCTCCCTTTCATATTCCCGATATTCCATTTACTTTAGAAACACTCAAGATAATTTTACCCTATGGACTAATAATGGCTGCAGTAGGTTTAACCGAAGGGCTCCTTACTTTAAACCTTGTAGATGAAATCACCAATAGCAAAGGAAATAGCAATAGAGAATGCCTAGCACAAGGGGCTGCCAATATTACCAACGGTTTTTTCTTTGGAATGGGAGGTTGCCCAATGATTGCTCAAACTCTAGTAAATCTATCTTCTGGATCTAGAGCAAGATTATCGGGTATTGTAGCGGCCTTAACCATATTAGTAATAATATTAGTGGGAGCTCCTGTAATAGAATTAATACCAATGGCGGCTTTAACTGGCGTTATGATTATGGTGGCTTTTGGTACTTTTGAATGGGCAAGTTTTAAGGCACTTTCAAAAATGCCTAAACACGATATATTTGTTATGCTCGTGGTAACTTTTATAACCATTATTTTGCATAATTTAGCCTTAGCTGTACTTATTGGTGTTATTATATCGGCATTGGTATTTGCTTGGGAAAGTGCTAAACGCATACGTGCACGAAAATATGTAGATGAAAATGGAGTGAAGCATTATGAATTGTACGGACCTTTGTTTTTTGGTTCGACCACGGCTTTTACAAGTAAATTTGATGTAGAAAATGATCCTGATGAAGTGATTATTGATTTCGCCGAAAGTAGAATTGCAGATATGAGTGCAATCGACGCCGTAAACAAATTAACCGAACGCTATTTAAAACAAGGTAAAAAAATACATCTCAAGCATTTGAGTCCAGACTGTAGAAGACTTTTACATAATGCAGAGAAAATTATACAGGTGAATATTATTGAAGATCCCTCTTATACCGTAATGGGGAGTAGCGAAGTAAGCTAATTTTTAGTCAATAGGCCACCAAACTACAAAGATAAGCTCGATTTGCTCGAGCTTATTTTTTACCCATAAGTAAGATGATTTTTTGTTTTGAGCAAGATATTCAACTTCTTCTAATTGTTTGTTGTAATCTTCCCAATTTACCTCCAAATGAGGAGCTATACTCCAGTCTTTTTTAAACGGAGAATAATACAGTTTATCTCTAAAATACGTATCACTTTTAAAGCTATTTAAATCTACGTAAGTACCCGAAATACAGTTAGGATTTAAATCTGGTAAAATGGGCTTATTATATCCCTTTGGTAAGAAAAGATGTGCTTTAAAGTGGGCATATTGATTCTTAATTTGATTAGGGTTAATCCCCAATTTTTTTAAAAAATACTGAACACTAGGCTTTTGTAAAAGCGGAAGCTGATGGTTTTTTAAGTGATCTAATTTTCGCCATAGCGAATCTTTTCGGTTGGCTCCTACCCAAGCTTCAAGCGGATTTTTAATACGTATATCAAGCAAATAAAATTTATAAACTAGTTCTACGTGTGAAATATCACCAGATCTTAAATCTTTTAGTAAAAAATCGATCTCACCTAGGGTTATTTTATTATCGATTATTTGAAGATTACTAACTAGTACATCATAGCGGTTAGATTGATTTATCTCTGCCTCAAAAAAAGCTTCTGCTCGTTTACCTAAAATCAATTTATCGGGAAGTGCTGCTAATTCTACGGCTTGAATAGGGTTTTCTTTAGCGGGTAGTTTAAAAAAATCTAATCCGTAAAAGGAATCTGGTAAAATTAAATGATGAGCTTTTTGATAACCCAAGAATTGTAATTGATTTTTATACCTCTCGCGCATATTTATAAATTAAGCTTTATTTAAAATATCGGCGTAAGCTTTAGTATCACTTAAAATGCGTTTGGCTTCTAAAATTTCGGAATTGTGTTTTGAAAAATATTCATAGGCTCCTTTTTCATAAAAATAATTCGATAATAACTGCTTATTTATCCAGTATAGTATCTCTTCTTTTTGTCTTTCAATAGCTTCGGCTTTTGTGTTTTTAAGTTGAAGTTCTAAATTGCTTAGTGCTTCATTTAGTTTAGTAGCCATTCCTTCCTTTTCAGCTTGTTCTTTAAGCTTTTTTAAATCTTTTTCAGTGTTGGTCTCATAATTAAATTCAACCTTTTTAAGAAATTGGTCAAATGCTTTAAAAATAGCAGCATTTTTAGGGTAAGAATCCATATTTACCCCTTTGTTATTAAGGAAATATTGAGTGCTAAAATCAAAAATCAAACCTTGGTCTAGTAGTGCTTGGGTGACAGGACTTACTAAAGAAGAAGCCAAACTTACGTCTGGTGTTATACCTCCCGCATCATAAACTATTCTACCTGCTTTGGTTTTAAATGCTTTGTGCTTCTTATTTTCTATAGCCTGTCCGTTTTTGCTATAATCTAAGGCTTGAATACATCTTCCGCTAGGGGTGTAATACCGCGAAATGGTTATTTTAACCTGAGAACCATAGCTTAAATTTTTAGGGCGTTGTACCAATCCTTTACCAAAACTTTTGCCTCCAATAATCACTGCCCGATCTAAATCTTGTAAACTACCCGCAACAATTTCGCTTGCAGAGGCACTTTTGGCATTTATAAGAATTGCTAAGGGTATTTGCGTATCTAAAGCTTCATTTTTAGTTTTATAACTCTGATTGTATTTATCAATATTAGACTGGGTATAGGTAATCAAGGTGTTTTTGGGGACAAATAAATTAGCAACATTTACTGCTTCACTTAATAATCCTCCTGGGTTGTTGCGTAAATCTAAAATCAGTCTTTTTGCGCCTTGATCTATTAAATCTTTTGCTGCCATTCCTACTTCAAAAGAAGCAGTTCTCGTAAATTCTTTAAGTACAATATATCCGTTGGCTTCTTTATCTAAATTATAAAACGGTACCGCTTTTTCTTTTCGAGCAGATCTTTTTATTTGAGCCTCATAAATTTTACCCTGGCGTTTATACGCAATATTCACACTGGTATTAGCCGCCCCATTGAGTAAGTTAATTGCATTTTCTGCATATTCACTTATTGTAATATCATTTATTCGCACCAATTCATCACCAGGTTTTAGACCGGCTTGATCTGCTGGGGCATCTTGGGTTAAGGCTACAACAATTAATTTATTTTTGTTACTTTTTATACGTGCCCCAATACTGGCCACCTCACCAGATTGATTGATAAGGGCTTGTTCAACCTCTTGCTGATTATAATACTGGGTGTAAGGGTCTAATTCACGCAACATAGCAGTTAAAGCTGTATCCATTAATTCTGCAGGATTGGTTTCATCTACATAATTCATGGTTATCTCTTTAAAAACAGAAGTAAAAAGTTCTATTTGCTTGGCTATAGCAAAAAAATCATTTTTAAATCCCGATGTAAGTATAAAAATACCTACCAGCGTTATTCCTATTATTCCTTTTTTCATGAATGTTTTGCTTTAAAAAGTTGATTGCAGGAGTAAACCTGTCGGGTAAATATAAGCAAATAAAATTCAAGTATAGATTAGATTTTTAGTGGCTCTTAAAGCTAAACTTTTTTATTAAATTCGATTAGAAGCTGCTGCATTGCTTTTGAAATAGTGGTAGAAGTCTGCTTTCTATTACCTAAAAAAATAAACAAGATATGATAGTTTTTATGCAGCTTAATCTGATCTTTTTGTAACCGGTAAGCTTCGCGTATTTGTCTTTTGATACGGTTTCTGTCAACTGCAAGTTTAAAGTTGCGCTTAGGAACGCTAACCATTATTTTTGGAGCATCTTGATTTTTTTTAAAAGCAGGATTATATACCATTCTGAGCGGAAATTTTTTCTGCGTTTCTCCATTTTCAAAAAGTGCTTTTATAGCTGTTTTACTTTTTAAACGTTGATCTTTTCCCAAGGTTTTTTTCATGTTGTAAATATAACAAGTAAATAAGCTACCCAGATTAAAATTTAAATTTAAGTTGTTTACCCATAAATGTTGTTGGTTCTTGCTTTACGGATTCATGTCCAGCTTTTTTTAAATTAGTAATCGAAATTCCTACTAAACGTACGGAGTTATGCAATTTTTCTTGGTACAACAGTGACTTTGCATTTTCGAGAATGAGGGCTTTATCTCGAATATAAAAAGCCAGGGTTTTACTTCGGGTTTGTACACTAAAATCGCCATATTTTATTTTAAGTGTAATGGTTTTGCCTGAGAATTTATTTTTGTCTAGGCGCTGAGCTACTTCTGCAGCAATATGGCCTAAACGTTCTTCAAGAAAAATTTCAGAACTAATATTGTTTGAAAAAGTGCGCTCGGCACCCACAGATTTACGTATTCGCTCTGGCTTCACTTCACTTAGGTGCACCCCTCTTACAACTTGGTAATATAATTTACCGCTTTTCCCAAAATGATTTTCTAAAAATTCTAGTGATTTTAATTTTAAATCTGAACCTTTAAAAATTCCAAGCTGATACATTTTTTGTGCGGTAACTTTACCAACACCAAAAAACTTTTTTATTTCTAAATCTTCTAAAAATTGTTCAACTTCCTCGGGAGGTACAGTTTTTTGCCCGTTAGGCTTGTTTATATCACTAGCAATTTTAGCAACAAATTTATTAATTGAAATGCCTGCAGATGCATTTAGTCCGGTTTTATCTTTTATTTCTGCTCGTATTAAGCGGGCGATTTGTGACGCACTACTTAAGCCTTTTAAGTTTTCAGTAACGTCTAAATAAGCTTCATCAAGCGATAAAGGCTCTACTAAAGGCGTATAATTTAAAAAGATGCTACGTATTTGTCCAGATATTTCTTTGTAACGTTCAAATCGTGGTTTTATAAAAATTAAATCCGCGCAAAGCTTACTAGCTAACCTACCACTCATAGCGCTTCGTACCCCAAATTTACGGGCTTCATAGCTGGCAGCGGCCACCACACCTCTTTTACCGCCACCGCCTACCGCAATGGGTTTATCTTGTAAATCTGGATGATCTAGCTGTTCTACAGAGGCGTAAAAGGCATCCATATCTATATGTATTATTTTGCGCTCTTTTACCATGCTACAAAGTTAGAATAAGAAATAATGATTTGCTAACAATGCATTTAGCAATACCTTTGTTGCTTCAAAGTATCATTAAAAGCAGTTCACACCAATGCGCGAAATAGAACGTAAATTTTTAGTAAAAAATAGTCGGTATAAAGCTTTGGCTTTTGAGAAAAAATATACCATTCAAGCCTATTTAAATACGCATCCTGAACGCAGTGTACGTATCCGAATTCAAGAACAAAAAGCATGGATAACCGTTAAAGGTAAATCTGATGAAAAAGGCTTGAGTCGGTTTGAATGGGAACAAACTATAGCTGTAGCTGATGCAGAAAAACTTTTGAAAATTTGTGAGCCAGGTAAAATTGAAAAATATCGCTATTACGTGAAATTTATAAATCAGTTATTTGAGGTAGATGAATTTCTAGGAGAAAATAGCGGATTAGTGGTAGCTGAAGCTGAATTAGAAAATATAAATCAACCACTTGCTTTACCCGATTGGATAGGAGAAGAAGTGACGGGTAATAAGGCTTATTATAACGCCTCCTTAATGAAATTACCCTATACAAACTGGTAAAAAAAAAGCAAATCGATTTTTTCGATTTGCTTTTTTGCTTGTAATACAATTCTCTCTATTGCCATCCGCCTCCTAAGGCACGGTATAAATCGACAACGGCTTTAAGACGACTGTATTTTGCATCAATCATTCCTAATTGAGAATTTAAAGCATTTTCACTAGCGGTAAGCACTTCTAAATAGTTAGCAAACCCATTATTTAACAGTTCTTCAGAATAATCTGTAGCCTTTTGGTTAGCATTAAATTCTTTTTGTTTTAGAATTTGCTTTTTTTCAGCAGCCTGGTAGGCATACATGGCATCTGAAACTTCTTTACTCGCTTGCAAAATAGCTTCTTTAAAACGCAATCTTGCTTGTTCTTGTTGGGCTTGAGCTACTTCATATTGCGTTTTTATTTGGCGTTTATTGAATATAGGTTGGGCCAAGCCAGAAACTACATTTGCGAATAATGAGTTGGCATCAAGCAACTCACTTAAATCTAAACTCTGAAAGCCTGTATTGGCGGTTAAAGTTAAAGATGGGTAAAAGTTACTACGAGCAACATTACTAAGCTCAAAAGCATTTCTAAAAGCCATTTCGGCTGCGATTACATCGGGTCTATTGCTTAAAAGTTGTGCTGGCACTCCAGTTTTTAATTCGGTTGTAATTTGTTGCTCGCTTAATGCAGATCGAGGAATAAATTGTGGCGCCTCCCCTAAAAGAATAGACATACTGTTTTCTAGTAAGCGTACCTGTTTTTGCAAGTCTACCAATATGGCTTGAGCGGTATATAATTGCGCTTCGGTTTGCTGAACCCCAACTTCTGTTAGATTTCCCGCTTCTTTTAAGGCGTTGGTAGTTGATAAGCTATTTTGTCGGTTTTCTATGGTTTGCTCGGTAATCTTAATCTGTTCATCTAAGGCAAGTAATTGGTAGTAAATATTCGCTACAGAGGCAATTAATCGGGTTTTTACAGCCTTGTGTGCGGCCACACTTTGCAAATAAGAAGCTTCAAATGCTCTTTTTTGGCTCCTTATTTTTCCCCAGATATCGGCCTCCCAAGACAAGCCAGCACTCAGTTCATATTGATCTAAAGCACCATTAAAGAAACTACCAAATTGACTGTTTCTTGCCAATTCTTGATGGGTCCATTGTGCATTAGCATTCAAACTAGGTAAATAACCTGCTTTACCCTGTTTTAAATAAGCTTCTGCAGCGATAATTTGCTGCAAGGCCACCCTAATATCGATATTGTTTTTAAGCGCTGTATTGATATGGTCTTGCAAAATACTATCAGTAAATAAATCTTGATAGGATAGCTGAGCCAAAGATGTAGAGTCTTTAGCTATTTGATCTGTTCTAAAGTGAGTTTCTTCAAGCACTTCTGGCTTTTGATAATCTTTTGCTGCAAAGCAGGAAACCAACAAAAAGGGCATACTGGCAATTAGCAAAAGATTGTATATTCTATTTTTTTTCATTATGCATTTTTTTCGTTTAATTCTTGTGCTTCTTTTTCTTTTTCAAGCATGGTTTTCCCTACTACTTTTTCTTGTAACCACTGAAAGAAAATATAAAGTATAGGAATAATAAATACCCCTAAAATAGTACCTATTAGTAAACCGCCTACAGCACCTGTACCAATAGAACGGTTACCTTCTGCACCTGTACCAGAGGCAAAAACCAAAGGCAATAAACCTATGATAAAAGCCAAGGAAGTCATTAGAATTGGTCTTAATCTTACTTTTGCACCTTCTAAAGCCGCTTCCACAATGGGCATACCATGTTGCCTACGTTGCATAGCAAATTCTACAATCAAAATGGCATTCTTTGCTAGTAAACCAACCAGCATAATCAATGCAATTTGAAAATAAATATTGGCTTGCAATCCTGCAAAATAGGTAACCATATAGGCTCCTAATACCCCCACTGGCAATGATAATAGAACCGCAAATGGTATAAAATAACTTTCGTATTGCGCTGCTAAAATAAAATACACAAAAACAATACTTAATAAGAAAATGAAGAAAGCCTGTGATCCTGCATTTACTTCTTCTCTGGTTAAACCAGAATATCCAATTCCATATTTTGTTGAAAGTTGACTAGCTTCTTCTTGCAGGGCTGCAATAGCATCACCAGAAGAGAATCCTGGAGCCGAAGCTCCACTTACGCCCACAGAATTAAATAGGTTAAATCGAGTTGCTTGTTGCGGACCATAAACACGTTTTAAATCGATATAAGTAGTAATTGGTGACATTTCACCTGTATTATTTCGTACGTATATAGAGTTTAAATCTTCAATACTGGCTCGATCTTCGGGAAGGCCCTGTAAGAAAACACGATATTGTTTACCGTAGCGCGAAAAATCGGCGGTATAAATACTACCAATATAACCTTGTAGTGTATTAAATATGTTAGCAATTGAAACCCCTGCTTCTTTTGCCTTAGGTACATTTATATTGAGCTCATACTGTGGATAATTAGTGTTAAACGAACTCTGAACATACTGTATTTCTGGACGTTGATTTAGTTTGCTTAAGAAATTTTGAGCAGCTAAGTCTAAATCATTGAAGCTTCCCCCACTTTTATCAAGTAATTTAAACTCAAAACCAGAGGAAACGCCAAATCCTGGTATACTAGGAGGTGCAAAGAATATCATTTTTGCCCCTGGAATTTGAGCACCTATACCAAATAGTTGTCCGGTAATTGCGTCAGATGATAAAGCATCATCTGTTCGCTCATCCCAGGGAGCTAGGCGTACAAAGGCAATTGCGAAGTTACTCCCTTGTCCGCTAATTAAACTAAAACCATTTACAACAGTTACTCCCGTTACTCCAGGAATTTGATTGGCCTTATCTTTTAATTGATTGGTAATCGCTACAGTACGGTCTAAAGAAGCACCTGCTGGCAACTCTATATTAGCAAAAAGCACCCCTCTATCTTCATTAGGAACAAATCCTGTTGGTGTTTTTTCTGCTGCAAAGTAAATTCCGGCTACAGCCAAAACCAATATAAATGGGGTAATCCATTTGTGTTTGTAGAGAAAAGATAAACTTTTAACGTAGCGCTGGGTAGTAGCTTCAAAAGCCGTATTGAATTTATGGTAAAAACGCTGTAACCAAGATTTATTTTGGTGCTCTTCGTGGTTGGTCTTTAAAAATAAAGCACACAGCGCCGGACTCAATGTCAAGGCATTTACTGCCGAAATGGCGATAGCTACAATCAAGGTAATACCAAATTGCTCATAAAAAACACCTGTAGGACCCGTTATAAAGGTTACTGGAATAAATACCGCGGCCATTACTAGGGTAATTGAAATAATTGCTCCTGTAATTTCATCCATTGCGGTACGTGTAGCCGATAAAGCTGACTTTGCCCCTTCTTCTAATTTGGCGTGTACAGCCTCAACTACCACAATCGCATCATCTACCACAATACCAATAGCTAAAACCAAAGCAAATAAGGTAAGTAGGTTAATAGAATAACCAAATAAATTTAAAAAGAAGAAGGTACCAATAATAGAAACAGGTACTGCTATGGCAGGAATTAACGTTGATCTAAAGTCTTGTAAAAAGATAAAAACAACGATAAAAACTAGAATAAATGCTTCAATTAGCGTACTGATTACCTTGCTTATGGA
Organism: Mesonia sediminis; assembly: GCF_042684705.1. Classification (NCBI taxonomy): domain Bacteria; kingdom Pseudomonadati; phylum Bacteroidota; class Flavobacteriia; order Flavobacteriales; family Flavobacteriaceae; genus Mesonia; species Mesonia sediminis. The sequence continues at coordinate 212,513 of NZ_JBHULZ010000041.1, read as the reverse complement.
AGCTTCTAAAAATTCGTTTGAATCTAAGTTGATGTAAACCTCTAATCCTTCTGGGAAACTTTTCTCAAATTCATCTAAATTCTCATGTACTTGCTTTATAATCTCTTGTGCATTTGAACCTGGCGTTTGGTAGACTGCCATATTAACTGCTGGGTAGCCATTTGTGGTAGCTTGAACATTAAACCCTTCGGCGTCTAGCTCAATTTCGGCTACATCGGCAAGTCTAAGGTACTCCCCGTTGTCTAGGGCTTTTATAATGATTTCTTTGTATTGCTCTTCTGTTTTATATCTTCCGCTATATTTGATAACGTACTCAAAAGACTCGGCATTGTTTTGACCCAAACTACCTGCAGCTGCCTCGGTACTTTGCTCGTTAATCGCAGCACGTATATCTGAAGGCATCAAATTATAAGCAGCTAATTTTTCAGGTTTTAACCACACGCGCATCGCATAATTACGTGTTCCAAAAACCGTTACATCTCCCACTCCATCAATTCTTTTTAAAGCAGGTAGCACGTTGATATTTAAATAATTTTGAATATACGTAGCGTCATAGTCTTTATTTTTAGATAGAACAGCCAAGAACATTAACGCACTTGTTTGTTGTTTTTGCGTGATAACACCAGATTGTACTACCTCTGCCGGCAATAAAGGATTAGCTCTCGCTACCCGGTTTTGTACGTTTACTGCAGCGATGTCTGGGTCGTAACCTTGCTTAAAAAACACTTGGATTTCTGCCCTTCCTGAATTACTGGCGGTAGAGGTAATATAGTCCATACCTTCTACCCCGTTTACTTGCTCTTCAATAGGAATAATAACACTTTCAAGAACGGTCTCTGCATTGGCGCCTGGATAATTAGCGGTAATCTGTACGGTTGGAGGTGCGATATCTGGATATTGTGAGACAGGAAGGCTTATAATCCCTAAAATTCCTAAAATCACAATTACAATGGAGACTACTGTACTTAATACAGGTCTCTCTATAAATTTCTTTAACATAATGAGCTGAGCTATTAATTATTTAAATATAGTTTCAATAGGCTTGGCAATACTGTCGAATGGCACAAGCATAGGTTTGATAGGCATATTGTTTCTAAGCTGCCCGGTACCTTTTGCTACAAATGAATCACCTTCCTTAATTCCTTTTTTTACCACAATCAAGTTAGATACGCGATCAAGCACTTCAATAGGTTTTTCTACCGCTGAAGTGTCTCCTTGAACGCCAAATACGTAAACCTTCCCTTGTCTTTCAAAACTTGATGATTCAGGTATTACAACCTTGTTTTCATATTTTTGTGGAATTAATATTTTCCCACTGTTACCATTGCTTAAAATTCTATTAGAATTAGGAAACTGGGCTCTAAAACTTACCGTACCTGTTTGTTTATTGATTTGACCCGAAACCGTTTCTATTTTTCCAGATTCACTATAGATTTCGTCATTGGCTAAACGCAGTTTTACAGGTAAAAAATTATCTATTTTGTCTTGTAAATCTTTTCCTTCCGCATTAGCGATAAAATCTAAATATTGCTTTTCATTCATACTAAAAAAAGCATAAACATTATCGGTTTGTGAAACCGTAGTCAAGACATCGTTTGGTGAAACTAAAGCGCCGTTTCTATAATTAATAGAACCCACATACCCGTTAACCGGACTTTTTATAGTCGCATAACCTATGCTAGCCGATACACTGTTATAATTGGCTTTTGCTTGTGCTAATTTTGCTTTTGCGGTTTCAAGTTGTACGGCACTAATAATATTTTTTTCAACTAGTGGTTTTAATTTATTTACCTCTACTTGTGCAGCATTTACATTAGCTTTAGCTGCTTGGGCATCTTGTGATAAACTTTCGGTTTCTAACCTAAAAAGTACCTCTCCTGCTTTTACTTGCTGGCCTTCATCAACTTTTACTTGGGTAATATATCCCGTTACTTTTGGTCTAACTTGGCTATTGATTGTGCCTTCTATGCTAACAGGGTAAGTTTGATAGCCTGTTAGCGTTTTAGTGATTGCTTTTGTAACCGGAACTTGCTTAGGGCCCATCGTTCCTGGTCCAGCCGATGTATTTTCTTTACAAGAGCCCAGTATAATGGCCATTAATATTGCAAAACCGAAAGGTATTTTATTGTTTTTCATAGTATTATTTTTCTTGACTTAGATTTTAGATATTTTCTTTATAGCTTCTTTCAAATTTTCTTGTTGAGATCTGAGATATTCCTGGTATAACTGCCGTATTTTTCGCTTTTCTGACTGGTCATCTTCATATTTTCTATTGAATTGATCTATACTATCGATTATCTCTAATCCACGATTTACCTTTAAGAGATTCTCATTTAAGTTAATCTCTAAATGATTCTTTGATACTTTAAAATAACGCTTACGATCTCCTGGTTTTGTGAAATAATCTATATTCTTTAACTGAAGCAGTAAATTCACATTGGTCGAAATAGAACTTTTACTGGCTCCTGTTATTTGCGTGATTTCATCAAATGTAAGACCTTCTGACGGTGTTAATATTAGCAAGGCCAATATGCGGGCAGCCAGTGGAGTAATATTTGATTCACGCTCAAAATGAATACCTAAACGCTCTACTAGTTTTTTCTTTTCTTCACTACAACTTACCATAATAAATAAAATTTGGAATGCAAAAGTATAATTAGTTCAGTTGTTACTGAACTAATTTAATGTTAAATTTTATTTAAATGATTTCTAATTCTTTTGAATGACGATATCTCGAGATAATTGATTTCCCAATTCGTCTAAAACCAGCAGCTGGTATTTTCCTACTTGCGCAGAGATTTGCATTTCGTGAAAATGTTGGGTTTTTCCAATATATTTTCTATTTAAATACCAATACACCTCTTTTTCTGGAAAGCGATGAGCCAGTTTTAGAACAAGAGGATTAGATTTTTCGTTAAATCCTTTGGGAAGTAAGATACTTTCTTGATTTACCGGAAAGATAAAATGCATTATATCTGGCAAGCTTTGAGAACATTCAGGTGAAAAAGCTGGTATGTCCTTATAATGCGGATTAAATTGTTTGTAGTAATATGCCCAAAGTGTGGGTAAAACCAACCAGGATTGTTGTCTAATTTTCTGGTTGTCATAGCAATTTAAATTTACTTGGTATTTTAAATTCGAATCTAAATTGATGATTTGATGAAATTTACATGTGCTCGTTTTTTCTCCTTTTTTAGGAATATATGATTCTTCTGTTTCAGGGCATTGCAAACCAGCTAACATACCGCTATGCTTACAAATATTCTTTTTTATTAGATCATCAAAAGGAATATCAAAATCTTTTGAAACAGGTAATTTTGAAAAAACCTCAAACATAATGGGGGCAGCGGCTTTAACTCCTGTTAAACCGGGTCTTCCTTCACCGTCTGTATTGCCTACCCAAATGCCTACTGCATACTTTGGGGTAACTCCTACAGCCCAAGCATCTTTAAAACCATGGCTGGTTCCCGTTTTCCAGGCAATGGGTTGTGCACTGGAATAAAATTGCCAATTCAATTCAGATTGGGGGCGATTTACTTTTTTAAGCGCCTTAAAGGTATGATAAATTGCACCAGCTCCGAAAACAGGTGATTCCTGTGTTAGTGCTCCAAAATGTTCATCCTTTTCAGGCAGAATTGTATTTATTTTAAACTCATTAGTTCTATAAGTACTAGAATTTTTTGAATAGAAGTTTAACGTACTGGCCATATTGGCATAGGCATGGGTTACCTCCCATAAACTGCACTCGGCACCACCTAAAGTTAAAGAAAGACCATAGCTCGCAGCAGGCCGATTGACCTTGTGCTGATTCAGCCGTTTTAGTTTCTTATAGAATTTTTCTACTCCATAATCTTGCAAAAGTCGAACGGCAGGAACATTTAAAGACATCGCCAAGGCTTCGTTTGCTGGTACGGCACCACGGTATAATTTATCAAAGTTTAAAGGGGAATACCCATTAATATTGGTAGGTATATCGGCCAACAAGGTATTCGGTAAAATATTGCCTTCATCTAATGCCGCGGTAAACAAAAAGGGCTTAAAAATACTCCCCGCACTTCTGGGTTGTTGTATAACATCAACATAAGGATCTTGAGATGAATTAGGATTGTTACCCATATAAGCGATAACTTTTCGCGTGGGCACATCTAAAACTAAAATGGCTAAATTTTTAATTTGGTTGTGTGATAATTGTTGAGCGTGTTGCTTAGCGATTTGGTTAATTTGTTGCTGTAAAAAATAATCGATATCGCTGGTTACTGGATTCTTGGGTTGATGCTGTTTTATTCTTTCTACAAAATGAGGAGCCAGATCTGGAAGCGCTAAAGGTTCTTGCGGTAAATCTTCGGCTAAAGCTAGTTGGTAAGTTGCTTGGTCTATAATTTCGTTTTGTAGTAATTTTTTGAGTAAGCGATTTCTTTTCTGCCTTAAAAGCTTTTCATTTTTACCAGGAAAAACAAGTGAGGGCGCATTAGGTAAAACAGCCAAACCAGCTGCTTGTCCCCAACTTAAATCTGTAGCCGATACACCAAAATAACGCCAAGATGCGGTTTCTAGCCCTACTACATTTCCCCCGAAAGGGGCATAACTAGCATAAAAATTTAAAATTTCCTTTTTTGAGTATCTCAATTCTAAGCGCAATGCCTTTGCAAATTCAATGAGTTTTTCGGTATAGGTTCGTTTAGTCGAGCCTCTAGAAAGCCTTATCACCTGCTGGGTTATGGTACTGGCTCCTCGCCTTTTACCATATGCTAAATTATGATAGGCGGCCTTCGCTATAGCAACTGGATTAAACCCAGGATGCTTATAAAAATAAGCATCTTCAAACTGTAAAATTGCTTTTTCAAATTTGAAAGGAATTTTTTTGCTTGAAGGAAACCTCCATTGGCCATCTTTAGCAATACGAGCACCGAGCAAATATCCGTTTTTGCTATAAACAACTGTAGAAACAGGTTTATCAAATAATTTCTGCGGTAAGCAAAACCACCAGATTGCTCCTACGACCAAAAACAGAAGCAAAAGAAAAACTTTATTCTTTAGCGAGTATAAACGTTTATTTTTGAGCAAACCGAAATTTTTAACGTATAACTTCAACCCATTTTCCTTTGTTTCTGGCAAAATAATTTCTGTCATACATAGCAGAAACTTGAGTTCCCGGCAAATAATACTTACCCAAATAAGAAGCGTTTAATTCAATTTCAAAAGTCTGGGTTTCCCCTGGTTTTAAATCAAAATAAATATACACCCTGTCGTCTCGAATATCACGGTAATTAGCAGCAGAACGATCAGTGCCAAAGTTGGTAAAACTGGTATTTATAATTTCCCATCCGCTGGGTAAAAATTGACTAAGGGCAATATGTTCAACCCTATCTATTCCTTGGTTTTGTATGCTTATTTTAGCTTTAAAGCTGGTACCTTGTTTTATTTTAGTTACCGCTATACTTTCATCATTGGTATTTAAAAACTGCAAATTTAATTGTAGATTTCGCTTTTCCTCTAGCTCTTCGCCTATAGGCAAAATGCCTTGTTGATTTAAATTTACAAATACAAGATTTTTTGCCCTATTGGTTATATTAATTTTCGTGCGGTCTTTAGCTTCGGGTAAAGGAACAGCCACCATAGTTTTATTTGTGCTCACCTCTTTAGACTCGCCTTGTATTTCATAAACTATAGAAAAAGGCTCTGTTGCATTTGTAGCGGCCATTTTTGCAAGAGATAATAATGCATAGGCAGTTTCTTGTGTACTAAACCATCGGTCTGACGATAAGTCTTTGGCTATAGACTGTGCAAATTCCATTTGAAGCGCTGTTTTTTCTAGTAACACCAAAGTTTCTAATGCCATTGCTTTATCTCTAAATTTTGATTGAAAGCTGGAGCTGATTTGGTTTTTACTAGTAAAATTGTCTTGAACTGGTTTTAATAAATCTTCGGCTACCGATTTTTTCCCAAGCACGGCATATGCCGCCGCCAATCGCCAAATTGCAGTATTGCTCATTTCTTCAGATTCTCTAAGTCTATTCATCGCCGCCAGCTCTGCATTACCAGATAAAGCCAAAGCATAAAGTCGGTAAGCTTGATTTAAACTTGTGTTATAAGAGGTTAAACGGTTTTGCCATCTTCTGGCTTCCCGTCTTTGGTAATTCATCCAGTTATCTAGCAAACCTACTGGTATAGCATAACCTTGTCTTTTGGCTTCAATCATAAAATGCCCTACATAGGTAGTTGCCCAATCGTGAGCCTCACTTTGTCCTGGCCAATAGGAGAAACCGCCGTTACTTAACTGGTAGTCTTTTAAACGGTTTAAAACCCCTTGAACATTTCTTTTTAATTCTCCATTACGATGGGCAGGTAAGTCCACCAAATCACTTAAAAATAATTGCGGAAATGCACCCGAAGTAATTTGTTCTAAGCATCCATGAGGATAGTCAATTAAATAATCTAACCTGTTTTCTAAATTGATGGTAGGTAGGCTCGAAAACACCAACTGACTCGAGTTGCTTCCTGATTCGCCAAATGACTTATAGTTTAAACTTAATTCTCCCTTAGGTTGTAAGGTACTACTAGTTGATTTATAACTTACAGGATTAGGGTTAAAAATATCTATTTCGGTTTGGCTATAGGCCTTTTCGCCATGTCCTTGAGCAAAAACCTTTATTGCTTGAGGTTTTGAGGTGGAATTACTTTTAAAAGTAAAATATACTATTTGCTCACCTGGTTTTTCGAAAGTTACTTTTTTACGGGTGGGTCCTATAGCTTGCAATGCTTCGTCAAGCTTTAGACTTACTTCAACTTGTTTTATTTTGTTTTCCATTGCAAAAACAGTTACCGGTAAATTTATTTCTTCACCAGGGCTTAGCTTTCGCGGAAGTGAACTGAGTACCATTAAGGGTTGAGCCACTCGAACCGATTTTTCGCTTTTACCGTAGGCTTCGGTTTTGGGATTACCAGCTACCACCATAACCCGAACTGCCCCTACATAATTAGGCATATATAGCCGATGCTTTGCTTTTTGACCAGCTTTTAATTTAAATGGACCCAAATAAGAAACAACTGGTTTAAAACGATCTGCTTTTCGGTTTTTGGCACCCGCAGCCAATTCGCCACCACCAATTTTATATACGTTATTAACGCTTCCACCATAAGCTCCAATTACTTGGTCATATACATCGTAGGTTTTTACTCCAAGAGCTTCACGAGCGTAAAATGCCTGATGAATATTTGGTGTTTTAAAACCTGTTAAATCGAGCAAACCTTCGTCTATTACTGCCAATGTATAGGTCATTTCTCTTTTGTTTTTTTCGCTTATGCGGATATCATATTGTTGCTCTGGCTTTAATTCTTTCGGCATTTCAATTACAGCATTTAATTGCGTCTTAGAATCTGTTATTTTTAAAGGTATTACCCCATACAATCGAATCGGGAGGTCATTTTTGCTTTGTGCATGGGGTTGTAGCAAAGTGATGTGCGCATAAATATTGGGTGCCATTGCAGAAGTAATTGGTACTTCTAGCTGTGTTTTGCCTTTGTTTGTAGTCACCCAGTGTTGCGAAAGCACTCGGCTACCATTCTCAAGACTTACCAATGCTCTACCTACCTTGCTTGACGGGAAACTAATACGTGCTTTTTCTCCCACTTCATAGCTATCTTGATCTGATTTTAATAGAAGCATTTTCGCGGCATCTGCTGCGGCATTTGATCCTAAAGAGTAATAATCTTTAAAAAAGTAGCTTGTCACTCCTGTAGCATGACCAGAGATAGAATCAACTACTCTAATTAAATAACGACCAGCTTGGTTTTCGGGTACTTTTATAAAAAGGCTGCCTTTTCCAGCAGAATCTGTAGTTATGTTTTTTTCTAAAAATGGAGAATGTACCTGGGTATTTTCGTAACGAGAAAGGTTTGATCTACCTCTAATCCACCACCAACGCCACTCTATTTTATATACGTATACCTTAAGTTTACGTGATGGGGCAACTTGTCCTTTGGCATTTAAACTAATTATATCAAAAGGAATTTGGGCATCGGTTTTGTGCGCACCAAAAGCCTTTGATTCAGGAGATTTTATTCCGATGAAGTGTGTATACGGGGCCAATTTTTTAGTTTTCACATCTATAGAGAAGTCTCCACCACCCTCATAAACTTTAGTTAAAAAATTTGCCTCCAGCATTCCAGGCGCATTTTTATTTAAGTTAATTTGTTCTTTAAAATCAAGACGTCCATTATGGTCTATTTTATCTTTTATCCAAGGTTTAGTGATGCTTTCAAATTTGCGAACTGGATCTTGAAAAATATAAGATTTATATTGAGGAAACGCCACCGCCGCTGGACTGAGCTCTACTTCTATATCTGCTTCTAAATTTTTGGCTACAGCGCCGTGTAGCCAATTAGATTGTAATGAACCCACTAATGGCTTATAGGTACTTAAAACCTTTTCGCCAAAATCTAAATTTATCTTTAATCGATTCGGTTTTACGGTAGCCACTTTTAAAGTTTTTGAAAAACTTGCCCCACCTACTTTTATCTGGGCTTGCCAATTGCCTGTTACATCTTGTTCTTTGGTGGGTATAGGAAAATAATAAAAATTATTAATGGCTTGTGTGGGATGCGAAAACTCACTCTTATTTTCTTGCAAAACCAATTGGCCTCTTGCATCAAAAACCGATAATTGAACAGGATGTTTTTTAGGTAATGGATTTTCAATATCGTTTAAAACGAAGTTTAAATGTATAGTATCTCCAGGGCGATGTACGCCTCGCTCTGTATAGATGAAGCCTTTTAATCCGCCTTGAACTTCTTGACCACTTATATCAAATTTACTAAGAGAAAGTGCATTGCCACCGCTTAGCTTGGCGTAAGCATATTGTTTTCCTTTTTGTGCCACTACAAAAGCAGCTTGTTGTTTGGATTTAAGCTTAACTTGCCCGTTTTTATTGGTGTAGGCTTGGCTAAGTAATTGTTTTTGATAGTTATATAAACTCACCTTGGTTTTACTTTCGGGTTGCGTATTAAGCAAATTATTTGCCGATATGTGGTAGGTATTATCTGTACCTTCTTTAACTATTAAACCCAAGTCTGAACCTAAAATATTAATTGTAGCAAAACGATCATCTTCATAATAAGAAAGGCTGCAAGGGTTATTTCTTTCTCTCCAGTTATAGGGTGTTTTTCGCCAATTGTAAAGTTCATTGTTCCAATATTGTTCTTCTCTGTAATTTTCTTCGGGATAACTAACTTCTGCTTGCAAGATGGGCTGTTGGTTTTCTTGTTCACCACAATCATAATTGCTGTATTCTTGTCTAAAACTTATCTCTACGCTATAAAGTGCACCCGGATCTGATTTAAAAAAATCAGATAAATTTAGCGCATGGGCTTTCCAGTTTTTTAAGGCAAATGGAGTATTGTTCTCAAAAACGATTGTTTTTTGGGCTATTTTTCGCCCTACACGTTTTAAATTATAATGAGCACCTAGAGAAGCATCTTGTAAATGATCGAGAACGTTGTCTTTATAAATTTTGATCACACGAACATCAACGGCACGTAAATTTACCGTTTCAAAATAAATAGGTGTTTTGTCTGAAGCGGGCAATATGTTCCCTTTAGAGATTAGACGTACCGCTGGTTTGAGCTCTTCAAAAGATATATTTTTGGTATAGGTGTTTTTTAGTTTGAAACCGGCTGAATTTTTTATACCGGCAAACACTTCTAATAAAACCTCGCCAGCAGGTCGTATATTTGGATAGACGTACAAAACATTACCTTCTACTTCAAATTTTAGGTTATTGCTTTCTGCCAATTTTACCAATCCTTGAAAATTTTGGTTAGGATCAAGTTGGTCAGAAAAATTTAGACTTAATGCAGCTTCGGCTCCAGAATGGGTTTGTATATCTACAATTTTAAAATTATCTTTTCCAGGAATTAAGTATTCATCTTTTCCGCTATAGTCTGCTTGTATCGGAGAACCATCATAAGTAATTTTTAGTTGAGAGTCTTTTATATATCGGGTGATATTATCAATTTTAAAACGGAAATACTGACTGCTTTCTAAATTCTCTTCCCAAATTATGGGGAGCTCTTGATTTTTTTGTTTTACTTTGAGAATTTGCTTGACTTGGTCAAGCTCAGCAACATCAGCAGTTTCTATTTGACCCGTTAAATATTGCTGAGAATCGTTATAAGATTGTAGGTTACCTAAGTTAAGTTTGTAATTCTGCTCCAGAGTTTTAAAACTAAAAGTATAGCTTTTAAGCTCATTCGAAATATCCTTATAAATAAGATCTAAGGGTATAGTTACAAAATAGGTAGTATTCGCTTTTAATTTTTCTTGAGGTTTAAAAATTAGTTTTTTTCCATTTTCAAGATATAGTTTTCCTTTTACGGCAGGAGAAATTTCTAGATATTTGTCTGCCACCTCCTGGTTAAGCTCAACTTCGGGCCAAGGCTTATTAAAGCTAATTAGAATGGGTTCGTTTATAGAGGTTTTTCCGTAAGTATGCGTACTGATGTAAGCCTTATAATTAAATAAGCTATCTACTTCCTGATCTTCTTTTTTGCTGTTACAGCTTACTAATATTAGGGTAAAAAAGAAAAAAAAATTAAAACCGAAGCGCTTACTAAATCTCATAATAGAATAGGTTTATGTTTTAGCCAGATTTAAAAAATTGGCCCTTTTTAAAATTAAGAAAAGATGAATTAGGTTAAAGATAAACAAAGCTTAATTGAAAACAATTTAATTTTTTTAATTTTCGAATATATCGGGCAAAAGTATTTAATTTCAAAACATAAAATGGGATGTAATTGAATGAAGTGTACTGTAATTAAAATGGGTTTAAAAATAAAAGCCTTTACACGCAGGTAAAGGCTTTTATTTCAAGTACTATTATAATTTACTTATTGATCTTGGTATTTCTCATCCATTACAAAATCTTCCATAAATTTGGTGGTGTAATTTCCATCAAGGTAATCAGGATGATCCATTAATTGTCTATGAAAAGGAATCGTTGTTTTTACACCTTCAATAACAAATTCATCCAAAGCGCGTTTCATCTTATGGATGGCTTCTTCTCTTGTTTGAGCCGTAGTAATTAACTTTGCGATCATGGAGTCATAGTTTGGAGGTATAGAATATCCACTATAAACATGTGTGTCTATGCGCACACCGTGTCCTCCAGGAGCGTGTAAATTGGTTATTTTACCTGGTGAAGGTCTAAAGCCATTGTAAGGATCTTCGGCATTGATACGGCATTCTATTGAATGTAATTTAGGGAAATAATTTTTTCCTGATATTTCTACACCAGCGGCAACCAAAATTTGCTCTCGTATCAAGTCGTAATCAATAACTTGCTCTGTAATTGGATGTTCTACTTGGATACGCGTATTCATTTCCATAAAGTAGAAATTTCTATGCTTATCAACTAAAAATTCTACTGTACCAGCCCCTTCATATTTAATATATTCGGCAGCTTTTACTGCTGCTTCTCCCATTTTTTCGCGCAATTCATCGGTCATAAAAGGAGAGGGAGTTTCTTCGGTAAGTTTTTGATGTCTTCTTTGCACAGAACAATCTCTTTCAGAGAGATGGCAAGCTTTACCTTTGCTATCACCAACTACTTGTATTTCGATATGTCTAGGCTCTTCGATAAGCTTTTCCATATACATTCCGTTGTTACCAAAAGCCGCACCAGCTTCTTGTCTGGCAGAATCCCAAGCAGCTTCAAGGTCCTCTTCTTTCCAAACGGCGCGCATTCCTTTTCCGCCTCCTCCAGCAGTTGCCTTAAGCATAACAGGGAACCCCATTTTTTTTGCTGTTTTCAGGCAATCTTTATAATCTTTTAATAGACCATCAGAACCTGGGATACAAGGCACTCCTGCGGCCATCATAGTAGCTCTAGCCGAGGCTTTATCGCCCATTCGCTCAATCATTTCTGGCGATGCACCAATAAATTTAATACCGTGCTCATCACAGATTTTGGAAAATTTTGCATTTTCTGCTAAAAAACCATATCCTGGATGAATTGCATCTGCATTGGTAATTTCTGCCGCCGAAATAATATTGGGTATTTTTAAATAAGACTCGTTACTAGGAGCCGGACCAATACATACGGCTTCATCTGCAAAGCGCACATGTAAACTTTCTGCGTCGGCTTTAGAATATACCGCCACAGTTTTGATTCCCATTTCACGGCAGGTTCTAATTACACGTAGTGCAATTTCGCCTCTATTGGCAATTAATATTTTTTTAAACATACTGTTTATATTTTTTTGGACACGAAAGACTTTTATATTCTAAATAGATTAAGACGGGTCTACTAAGAATAAAGGCTGGTCAAATTCAACTGGAGATGAATCATCTACCAATACTTTTACAATTTTACCAGATACTTCGCTTTCAATCTCATTAAATAGCTTCATTGCTTCAATAATACAAAGTACATCTCCTTCTTTTATACTATCTCCTACTTCTACAAAGGTAGGTTTGTCTGGTGAAGGCTTTCGGTAGAAAGTTCCTATAATTGGAGATTTTACCGTAATGTATTTTGAGTCATCTTCATTTGCAGCAGTTTCTTGTTTTGCCGGTGTAGCTGTAGTTTCGGTTGGTGTAGCCGGTGCTTGAGCGTGCATTTGCGGCATTTGCATTTGTGGCATTCCTTGCATTGGCACTTGCTGCACGATGGTAGTCTCTTTATCATCGCCAGATGTTGTTTTGATTGTAATTTTAACATCATCGGTTTCTAATTTTACCTCGCTAGCACCAGATTTTGCTACAAATTTTATTAAGTTTTGAATTTCTTTTAATTCCATAATATTGTGGTATTAATCGTTATGATTTTAAGAATTATAGGCCCATTTTAAATAAATGGAACCCCAAGTAAAGCCTCCGCCAAAAGAGGCGAAAACTAGGTTATCTCCTTTTTTAAGTTGTTTTTCATAGTCACTTAGCAGCAACGGTAAGGTAGCCGAAGTTGTATTACCGTAGCGCTGTATATTCATAAGTACTTTATCTTCACTTAGCCCCATGCGTTTTGCAGTGGCATCGATAATTCGCTTATTGGCTTGATGCGCTACTAACCAGTCAACATCTTTCTCTTCAAGGTGATTGCGTTTCATTATTTTCTCGCTAACATCGGCCATATTGGAAACTGCAAACTTAAACACGGTTTTACCGTCTTGATGAACGTAATGTAATTTATTTTTTACCGTTTCTTCAGAGGCAGGTAATATAGATCCTCCTGCTTCAATCTTTAGAAAATTTCTACCTATGCCGTCACTACGCAAATATTCATCTTGCAGTCCTAAGCCTTCTTCATTGGGCTCAAAGAGAACAGCGCCTCCACCGTCACCAAAAATAATACAAGTCGCTCGATCTTCATAGTTGATGATAGAAGACATTTTGTCTGCACCAATAAGCAATACTTTTTTGTATCTGCCAGACTCTATATAACTTGCAGCGGTAGACATACCGTAGAGAAAGCTAGAACAGGCCGCCTGTAAATCAAAAGAAAATGCGTTTGTGGCGCCAATTTCACTCGCGGTAAAAGCCGCTGTTGAAGCCACAGGCATATCGGGTGTAGCCGTTGCAAAGAGAACCAAATCAATTTCTTTTGGGTCAAGATTGGCTTTTTTTAATAAATTTTGGGCTGCTTTTATACCTAAATAAGAGGTGCCTTTGTGGGCATCTTTTAATATTCTGCGCTCCTTTATTCCTGTTCTTGTGGTAATCCATTCATCATTGGTATCTACCATTTCTTCTAACATTTTGTTAGACAACACATGCTCAGGAACAAAAGATCCTACAGCGGTTATAGCTGCTTTGATTGTATTCATACAATTGAAATTATTTCAGCAAAATTACCGCTAAATTATATTAAAACTTGATATTGAGTAAATTAATAAAATTTAGCAGATGCAAATTAAGGTGTTTTTGTCAATTTATCAACTTATATAGAAAAACTATTATGCGCTCATAGCATTCTAGAAATAAGATAAAACAAAAAAACTCTCGCACAGCTTCACTGCGGAGAGTCTTATAAAAAAAATTTTAGTGCTTATTAAGCTTCAACTTCTTCTGTATTGTCAATAAGTACTTGCCCTCTGTAATAGAGTTTTCCTTCGTGCCAATGTGCTCTGTGATAAAGATGAGCTTCTCCCGTAGTAGGGTCTGTAGCAATTTGTGGAGCTTTTGCTTTATAATGCGTTCTCCTTTTATCTCTTCTAGTCTTAGATATTTTTCTCTTAGGATGTGCCATAACTAAGTTATTTATTGTCGTTTAACAGGTTTTTTAATTTATTCCAGCGAGGGTCTACCTCATTATTTTCATTTACTTCCTTTTGTACAGGTTGCAATTCTTCTAACTTATCTAATATTTCTGAATTTAATGTACCGTCTTCAATGCCCGGGTGCAATCTTTTGTAGGGTAAAGCCAAAACTATAGCTTCATAGATGTATTGGTGCACCTCAATTTCATAGGCACCATGCGGAAGAATTAATAATTCTTCGTTTTCATCATTGTACTCTTCACCAAATTTTACCACCAAATGCAATTGATGTTCAACAGGTTGATCGTAGGCTTCATTGCTAACATCGCAATTAAGATTTACAGTACCTTCAATACTAAAGTGTAGCTCTAGCATATTGGATTTTTTTTCTAAAAGTAAATCTACCGAAACCTTTACGGAATTAAAATCATCATATTCAAAGAACTCAAAGAATTGATTATCTATTTGATAATCAAAATGATGTTTGCCAACCTTCAATCCTACAAAAGGAATGATATATTCTTTTAGCTTTTTCATTACATCATTGATTTCAAGCGTGCAAATATAAAAAAATAAATTCGATACAAGTATTTATTAACAAGAAATGTTTATAATTTTTTACCTTGCTTTTTTAGCGGATTTTTGGTGAGCTTTTGATATTCTTTTCGGTTTTTAAAAATAGTGATTGCAGCGTGCACCGCTTCTTGAAAAGATTGATGGTTAGCTTCATTTTTACCCGCAATTTCAAAAGCAGTGCCGTGATCTGGCGAAGTTCTTACACGCGATAAGCCCGCGGTATAATTTACGCCTGAACCAAAAGACAATGTTTTAAACGGGATTAAACCTTGGTCGTGATAAGCCGCAATAACGGCGTCGAAATTTTCATAATTTTTGGTACCAAAAAAGCTGTCGGCAGCGTAGGGACCAAAGACCAAATGTCCTTGCTCACGTAATTTTTCTAAGGTTGGCTTGAGTATTTTATCATCTTCATCTCCAATTACTCCATTGTCTCCGCTGTGAGGATTGATACCTAGAAAGGCAATTTTTGGTCGCTGTACTTTAAAATCCGCTTTAAGCGAATGGGTAATGAGTTGAAGTTTTTTAGTGATGAGTTTTTCGGTTATAACTTGTGGTACGTTTTTTACAGGAACATGATCGGTTAAAAGGCCTACTTTTAAATTTTCTGAAATCATAAACATAAGACTTTCACCTTCTAAAGCTTGAGCTAAATAGTCGGTATGGCCAGGAAATTTAAACTTTTCAGATTGAATCACTTTTTTATGAATTGGTGCAGTAACCAAAGCATCTATTGTATTTGCTTTTAAAGCTGCTGTAGCGGCTTCAAGCGATTGGAAAGCAAAATCACCTAAGAAGGTATCTTCTTTACCAAAATTTATTTTTAAGTGATTTTTCCAGACATTTACCACATTAAATTTTCCTTCAATAGCTTCACTGGCGTCATTAATGCCTTGAATATTTGTGTTTACATCAAAATGCTTTTTGTAAAAAGACATCAGCTTGGTGTTGGCAAATACAATTGGGGTGCAAAACTCAAGCATTCGATTGTCGGCAAATGTTTTTAGGATAATTTCGCTTCCAATTCCGTTTAAATCGCCAATGCTTATGCCTATTTTTATATTCTGTTTTTTCACTTGTGTCGCAGTTTTAATTCATAAAGAAAGACAGGTTAATTTTAGTGAGTAACTTAAAATTATACCTATTTTTGCACTACAAAGGTAAGTATTTATAACTATGTTTACAGGAATCATCGAAGAAATAGGCGTTGTAAAACGAATTGAAAAGGAAGAAGGTAATTTGCATTTCTTTATTGAGGCAGCGATGACCCCCGAGCTAAAAATAGATCAGAGTGTTGCGCACAATGGTGTTTGTCTTACGGTAGTGGGGATATTTGATGATAACTATCAAGTTACTGCCATTCAGGAAACCATAGCCAAAACTAGTTTAGGTTCTTGGGCAGTAGGAGACGCTGTTAATTTAGAGCGTGGCATGTTGATGTCTCAACGCTTAGATGGTCATATTGTGCAGGGGCACGTTGACCAAACAGCAGTGTGTACGAATATTGAGCCGCAGGAGGGGAGTACATTGTTTACATTTACCTATGACTCTAAACTGAATAATGTGACTATAGAAAAAGGCTCTATTACTGTTAATGGAATTAGCCTAACGGTTGTAAACAGTCAGTATAACAGTTTTAGCGTGGCTATAATACCTTATACACTAGCGCATACCAATTTAAATCAACTTAAGGTTAACGATACCGTTAATTTGGAGTTTGACGTGATAGGAAAATACGTCAAACGTCTATTAGATTTAAAAAATTAAGCCTTTTGATTTCTTTTACGGAAGTAAATAATTCCTATTCCTCCGGCTGTTAAAAGTAACAACCAAGTCTGGTTGTCTATGTTTAGACCAGGTGGTGGAGGTATTCCTTGAGGATTAGCTCTTGTGGCAGCATCATTTGGTGGTGGCGGTGATTTTGTTGCTGCAGAGTATTGAAAAGCAGAACTATCTATTGCCCATAGTAAAATGGCTACAATGGCGATAAGTTTAAATATTCTTTTCATTCTACACTAGATCTATAGGCGGTAAAATTAAACATTATTTGAACAAAATTCAGCAAAGAATGTTAAAATAAATCAAAAAAATCGATGAGAGGGAAATATTTTCGAGCTTATAGAGAAAAGTGGACCCAGATGGGCTCGAACCATCGACCCCCTGATTATGAGTCAGGTGCTCTAACCAGCTGAGCTATGGGTCCTGATTTTCGGTAGGCAAAACTAAATAATACTTATTTATTGTGCAACAAAAAATCTATTTTTTTATTTCTTGGCATAATTCTACCAGTACCCCGTTGGCTGATTTAGGATGCAAGAAAACCACCATTTTATTATCGGCGCCACGTTTGGGTTCATCATTGAGCACTACAAATCCTTTCTTTTTTAATCTTGCCACTTCCGCATTTATATCCGCTACAGCGAAGGCAATATGATGAATACCTTCGCCTTTTTTGGCGATGAACTTGGCTATTGGGCTGTTTTCATTAGTTGCTGCCAACAATTCTATTTTGCTTTCGCCAGTTTTAAAAAATGAGGTAACTACGCCTTCACTGGCTACTCTTTCTTCTTTGTAGGGGGCTACTCCCAACAAAGCTTGATAGATTTTATTGGCTTCTTTTAAATCTTTGACGGCAATACCCAAATGTTCTATTTTTTGCATCATATCTTTATTATTTTTGTACACAAAAATACAATTCCTTTTAAATAAACTACTTTTGCAGTATGGAAGAAACAAATAGACAGAAGAAAATTGCGGGCGTATTGCAAGAAGACTTGGCTCGTATTTTACAGCAAGAATTAAAAAATGCTGGAATTACACATATTATTATATCGGTATCTAAAGTGCGGGTAACTACAGACTTATCTTTAGCTAAGGCTTATTTGAGTATATTCCCAACTAAAGATGCTGCCGGTTTGTTAGCCGAACTGAATCAGATTAAGCCAAAGATCAAACATCAAATGGCTCAGCTCACTAAAAATCAGTTGCGCAAGATGCCAGATTTGGCTTTTTATTTAGATGACTCGCTTGATTATATTGAAAATATAGATAAAGCTGTGACCGAAAAAGAAAATCCTATTGAAAATCGAGATTTATTAGATCGTCGTAAAAAATCATAAATGGGGTTTTCCTTATACATCGCAAAGCGCTATTTAGGAACAAAAAGTAAGACCAATGCTATAAATATCATAACCGGTATTGCAGCATTGGGCGTTTTTGCTGGTGCAGCAGCTTTGTTTATTGTATTATCTGGTTTTGCGGGACTTAAAGCGTTTAGCTTGTCTTTTACCAATGAATTTGACCCGGATCTCAAGGTGATTCCGTATGAGGGAAAAACAATAAGGCTTCATTCATCTCAAATTAATAAACTGCGAAGTATACAGGGCATTAGTCAATATACTCAGGTTATAGAAGAGAAGGTGTTGCTGCAGTTTAACAACAAACATTTACCGGCTTTTATTAAAGGGGTAGATAAGAATTACTTAAACGTAAATGCCGTAGACAGCAGTTTGATAGGGGGAACTTGGTTGCACCCTAAAGAAAATCAAGTAGTAATTGGTAGTGGTATTTCCCGAAAATTAGCCTTGGGTTTTGCGGGTTATGGCGATGTATTAAAGCTGATGGTTCCCAAGCCTGGAGTGGGGCAACTTAGTAGTGCGCAAGAAGCTTTTGAAAGTGTTAGTACCTTGGTAATTGGGATATATAGTATAAATGAAGATTTAAACCATAAATATGTTTTTGCGCCAAAAGCTTTGGCTCAAGAATTATTGGGCTATGAGCCGAATGAAATTAGCGGTATCGAATTAAATTTGCAACCCGGCACCGATGAAGAAGGGGTAAAAGAACAGCTTTATGAATTATTCGATTACCCCGTAAAAATTAAAAACCGAATTGAGCTTAATGATAAGTTGTATAAAATGCTGAACACAGAAAATTTGGCGGTTTATATGATTTTTACTTTGGTGCTCATCATCGCTCTATTTAACGTTGGTGGTGCCATTGTCATGTCTATTCTAGATAAACGCCAAAACATCAATACGCTCTATGCTTTGGGCGCCTCATCTAATAAAATTAAGCGCATTTTTTTGTTACAAGGTAGTTTACTTACCTTTTTTGGAGGAATATTGGGTTTATTTTTAGGCTACCTCATTATTGTTTTACAGCAGCAGTTTGAGCTGATTATGATAACTCCTACCTTAGCTTATCCCGTAGCGATTGAGTGGCAAAACTTGGTCTTGGTTTTGGTAACCATTATGGTTTTAGGAGTTACCGCTTCTTATATTGGCGCCACCCGAATAGGTAAAATTATCAACGGCTAAATTGAAAATCTCCAAATTCGGCTTCGGCTAAATCAAATGCTTTAAAAACATCTACCGCCTCATCACTGGTGACCATACGCGTACGGTGTTCTTTAAAATGAGGAATGCCTTTAAAATAATTGGTGTAATGCCTACGGGTTTCAAAAACACCTAAGCGATCACCTTTCCAATCTATAGCCATCTGCAAATGTCTGCGAGCGGCATTAAGACGCTCTTGCATAGTGGGTGGAGCTAGATGCTCTCCTGTTTTTATAAAATGCTTTACCTCTCTAAAAAACCAAGGATAACCAATGCTAGCTCTACCAATCATAGCTCCGTCTAAGCCAAATTCATCTCGCATTTTCACCGCTTTCTCTGGGGTGTCTACATCGCCGTTTCCAAATACAGGAATGTGCATACGCGGATTGTTTTTTACTTCGGCAATGGGGCGCCAGTCGGCTTCTCCTTTATACATTTGAGCGCGTGTTCTGCCATGAATAGAGATGGCTTTGCAACCCACGTCTTGTAAACGCTCGGCTACTTCTACAATTTTAATTGAGTCATGGTCCCAGCCCAATCGGGTTTTTACTGTGATGGGTAAATTGGTATGCTTTACCATTGCCTCGGTTAAGGAAACCATAAGGTCGATATCTTTTAAAATGCCGGCGCCAGCTCCTTTTGAGACTACTTTCTTTACCGGGCAACCAAAATTAATATCGATAATATCTGGCCCAGATTTTTCTACAATCTCTACAGATTCTAGCATCGATTCTAAATTGGCTCCAAAAATTTGAATGCCTACGGGGCGCTCTTTTTCATAAATATCTAATTTCATGACGCTTTTGGCGGCGTCACGTATCAAACCTTCAGACGAGATAAACTCGGTGTATACTACATCTGCTCCCTGCTCTTTACACAGGGCTCTAAAAGGGGGGTCGCTCACATCTTCCATTGGTGCTAACAACAACGGAAATTCTCCTACATCTATATCGCCTATTTTTGCCAAAATTGAATTTTAATACGTTTGTGCTGCAAAATTAAGAAATAAGTAGCAATTGTAGTATGCTGTGCTGGTGTAGAATTTTTTAATGCAAAAGGGATAGCAATGAAAATACTTTTTTTGCTTTGATAAATGGCAAAAAAAGATTGTAATGTATAGCCCGGGCCGTAGGCTTTGCCCAAAATATTAAAGTTTATAAGTTAGTTTAAATAATGCTGTTCTGGGCTGCACATAAATATTTCTGTCGGTTACCAGAAACTGATTAAAAGCGTTTTCTCTTTTATACTGGACATCAAAGATATTTTCTACCGCTAGCTCAAAACCCCACGGGCTGTCTTCTTTGTTGTAGTAAAGGGATAGATTTCCTAGGTTAAACCGATTGATTTGACGGGAATTTTTATTCTCGTAATAACTATAGGTATAATTAGCTTTAAAAATAAAATCGTTTAAAAAATCCCATTCTAAATAGGCAAACGGATTGATTTGGGTAAAGCTATTTTTAAAAGTATTGGATGCAAAATTACTAAAACGCTGTTCCCACCCTAAAGTTAAATTGGGCCATTTTTTATAACGTGTAGAAGCTTCAAAAGTGTATTGGTAATTTTGAGACTGGTAATCGTTTGTATTATCGTTTATAATTCTTGAATAGTTTGATAGGCTAATGTTGGCACGTAGTCTAAAGCTGTATTTAGGTAATTTTTTGTTTATTGCCCCGTTAAGCGTATAGGTATTTTCTGGTAAACTGGTGTAAATAGTAGTGCTTACTTGATCTATACTTTCTAATTGTGTGCTGTTTCTTATGGATTTTATTCGTTTGGTGTAATTAAAATTAGCATTTAAGAATATACCTTTATACAAATTAAACTGTTTGTAACGTAAAGAAGCTGAATGGTAAACTTGGTTTTCTAAGTGCTCATTACCACGATACAATTGGTTGAAACTCACCAAACGCAATCTATTGGCATATTGCGAGGCGTTTGTAAAGTTAGATTTTAAGTTATAATCTAGTTCTAAGCTTTCTGCGGATGAAATTTCGTATTCAATATTCAATTCGGGTAAGAGTAGGTTTTTTTGTTTGTTTGCGATTTGATTTGAATATTGGTCTATTTTCCAAAAGTAAGAATGATACATTACTCCGGGTTTTAAAATAAGATCGCCAGCTTTGGCTTTGTATTGAAACCCGATATAATTATCGGTTAAGCGAAAATTTAAATCGTTATTAAAGCCGTTTTTCTTAAAGCTATTGCTTGTACCATCTTGTAAAAGTTGTAGATCTAGTGTTGAAAATGATTCATTAAAAAACGTGAATCCTGCTCGCGGATAAATATGATTGAAGTTATTAAGCACCCAATAGTGTTTTAAATCTATATTGGCTTGGTGTTTTTTGGTGGCCGTTTGTTGTATTAAATTATAAAAATCACCATCTGGTTGAAACGGAATTAAATCTATAAATACAGGCTGGCTAAAAAACCAGTTGTTATCGGTTTCTTGATCACTGTATTTGTAGTTAGCTATTAAGGTAGAAGTATGTTTGTATGAAAACTGTTTGTTATATCGGATTTCTTGATTTACAGATAAGTGTTTAGGTTGCTGATTAATTTTTGTTAATGCTGTATCTAATATTGTAAATGAATTTAGGGTTTGATGTGCATCGCCGTTAGAGGATTTAAAAAAAGCCTCATAAGCTAGGTCACTATTAGAATTGGGTTGAAAGCGTAATTTAATTTTGTTTAAACTGAATAGCATCGTGTTTTCTTGACTACTTTCTCTAAACTCATCTACATTAGTTTCTGTTAAATAAGCTATTTTATTGGTGGTTTTAGTTTGGGTTTTCCCTTGGTTTACAATAGAGAATGCTTCTAGTCTGAGATTGGGATTAACTTGCTGAGCAATACTACCTGCCCCAAAATCGTTTTTTTGGTATAGAAAATCCTTTTGGTTTAGAAATCGTGCAAAATCGCTACCGTAAATGGAGCCAAAACTGTGAGAACGATCTAGTATGGCGGCATAACCGCCTTCAAAATTAATATAGTCTTGCATGGTAAAACTCTTTTTACCAATATTATTAAAATCGGCAATTACATTAATAGTTGTTTCGGGGCTATAATAAAATAGGGTGGGGTGAATGAGGTACCGTTCTTTAATACCTCCACCGGCTTCGAGATCGCCGAATAAAAATTTCTTTTTGCCTTTTTTTAATTTAATATTAAGTGCCATTTGGTCGCTATCGCTCAGCCCTTTTAAAAAACCTACTTCGTTATAGTTATCGAGTGCGACTACCTCATCTACAGCATCTGCAGGAATATTATTAACGCCCAATTTTGTGTTACCAGTAAAAAAAGTTTTTCCTTCGACCAAAAGCTTGGTTACTTTTTTCCCGTTAACGGTAACATTGCCCTCTCTATCTACTTCTACACCAGGTAGTTTTTTTAATACCTCTCGTAACTTTCTTTCTTTCCCTGTTTTAAACTGGTCTGTGCGGTAGGTGATGGTATCTTCTTTTACAATTACCGCCATTTCTTGTTGAATGAGTACTTCTTCTAAACTCTCATTACTTTCTTTTAGGTAGAAATCTTTTTCATTATTTTGAGAAAATTTTACCGTATCGGTTACTTTAGAAAAGCCCATATGGGTGATTTCTAATTGATAACTAACGGCTTGTGCTAGATTTAGCTTGTAGCGTCCTTGATTATCTGTAATTGCAAAGGTAATACTTTGGTTTTCTGTTAGAGGCGTAGCAATAAGATTGGTGTAAGGTATAGGGTTTAAGGTACTATCAAGCACTTTACCTTCTAACTTTATCTCTTGGGCCGTTAGAGAGTTAAAACCAGCTGAAAAGAGTAGAATAAATAAAAATAGTTTGGCTTTTAATGCGCAAAGGAAAAACAGTAAAGACTTAAAAAATTTAAACATCGATTATAATTCTATACCATTAATACAAATATTATAGGCATAATGGATAAAAAAATCTTCTGAATTACAGCCGCATCTATTTGCACAGTGATTATTGGCAGCGTTCTTAGCTAAAAACAACACTCTGTTTTGCCCATTTATTCTTTGGGAGTAGGGGACTAAGCTTGTGATAAAAAGAAAATTTTTTTTTAAAAAATAAAGAATGAACTTAAATTAATATGGACTATCTTTTTTTAAACATTTCGCCTGTCATTCTATCCATTTTTTCTTTATAGGCAGAATGTTTAATAATTCTATTTTTTTTCATTTCAGGTTTTTTAATTTCAAAATCACCCTCATCAATGCTCGTGGCAGAAAAGCTTGCCTGTTTATCTTTATAATGTAAAATCAAACCAGGAAGATTTCCATATGCAGTTGCCCCTCCTTTATATGGTATTTCTGGCGTAAACCAAGCTTCAATAGAATAAACTCTTTTATAATCTTCGTTCTGATTAATTATTTTTCCTAATGCCTTATAACAAGTAAATCCTAGTATTTTCTTTTTACTTTTTGTTATTGTCCATTTTATATTACTTATGTCTACCTGTCTAATCAAACTAAAGTTTGTAGGTAGGTAATAAGCGTTTTTTTTATTAAAATCTACATATATGCTATTTGAATTCATTACTAGCGAATTCATTAGGTTAATTCTTGTTTGACTAATACTTCCCAATGCCAAAGGCTCCTCATAATAAAAAAAATAATTTTTATTATCTGTTATTAAGATATAAGGTACTTGCTTGAGCATATCCTTAATTTCTTTTGTTGTTTTTCTAAAATAATTTTGCGCCCTTATATTATCATTATTTTTGTTGCTTTCATGATCCTTAATGCTAGCTTTATATTCAACTTTTAAGGTCTGCGTAAAACTTGTTAAAAATGAAAATAGAAAGGCGCAAGTAATTAATGTTCGTTTCATATTAGTCGCCAATATTAACTTCTAATGAACCATCACCAATTAAGTCCATACAGTCCCCATACATATCTAAGGCAAAGTTTGCTGTAGTAGTGCTATCATAACCATCCTCGAGGGCTGCATAATAAACTTCTGAAGACCACCTATCGCAAGTGGGTGTGAAAGACATTAAAAATAAAGGTAAACTAAGTAATAATAATCTTTTCAAAAAAAATTTAAATTAATCTTAATCAAACCTACAAAAAAAAATGATTTAACCAAATTTTTATCATTTTAATCGGTTATTTTTTAAAGTAATTATAATTGAAAGACTTATGTGCTGTTTTTTAAAACCTATAATTCACTTTTAAAAGTAAAAACCTAGGTAAGAGTCTATATTCTGTAGTAGAAGAGCCAATATCGCTTACCGAGTAACTTCTAAACGTTTTTGTATTAAATAAGTTATTTCCTGATATTCCTAGGCTTAGCTTATTCTTAATTAATTTATAGCGTGCATTAAAATCTAAAAAATAATAAGTGTTATCGGTTGATAGATTGCCAAAATAATAACGTTCTGATTGAAGTTGAATATTGAACTTGGTATTGTAAACAAAAGATAAGTTTAAAAAACTCATATTGTCTGTGAAAGAATTAGCTATAGATGTTCTTATAGTTGCAGTAGTCCATTTAGTTCCTACATGATAGTTGAAAATTCCGTCATATCCAGAGCGTAACGCGATGCCATAGTTGTAATTTTTTGAGACTACTTCTCGAAGATTTGAATTGTTTACTACATTTTTAAAATCGCTTTTAGAATAGCTCACATCTAATTTAATATTAGAAGAGATTAAATTTAAATAATAATCTAAAGATGAGTTTACACTAAAATATTCACGATCTTTTATCAATATTTTTTCAGTTTGAGTAAAATTCTGATTGATTAAAGTGTTTGAGGATAAAAAATTATGATTTTTGATGTACACCAAATGAGAATGAGCAAAAAACTTGTCGGTCCAATTGCCTAATTGATAATTTATATTAAATCGAGATGCATCAAGTTGATTAAAAGTACTGCTGCCACTTTCAAACGAACGAAATCCTGTTAAAACGAAATTGCTGTATACGTCTAGAATTTTTGCATTGGTAGTATTATAACTATAGGCAGTAGCAACTTTATTTTTATCGTTTATTTTCCAATCTAACCCAATGCTCGGGTTTATAAAGAAGGGGTTTTGTGTTGAGGAAAACTGTTTGTTTTCTAATTTATTAAAGAGTTGATGTGTTGCAAATTTTCCGGTTACACCAATATCATTATACTCTAGACGATATTTACCTTTGAAATATAAATCATTAACCAAATAGGTTAAATCATTTTGATAAGCTTTAGGTTGCGCTACTACATCATTATCTTTTAAAAGAGAGAAGGTACTTCTTAACACATCTTGTCTGTATTCGTTTCCTAATTGAATAGCTAACAAGTCATTATTTTTTTTGCGATTTAAAAAATTAAGATTTATTCCTGCAAATTGCATTTGATTTTCGCTGCTTTGCGCAACACTACTGGCATCTCTATTTTCTGGAAATAGATCTTGATAAAAGAAACGGTTTATACTATAATTTTGAGGTGCTTTTTCGTCTATAAAACGGCCTGTAAGTACTATTGCTTTTTTATTCTTAAGTTGTTGGGTGTAGCTTATTTTTTGATCAAAAAGCGTTTTAGAGTGCTTTAAATCTTGAATAGTTGAAGTGGTGTTGAATTGTAGATTAGAGCCATCGTTAAAACGGGCATTATTATATTTGGTAGTAGCTTCTAATGAAGTGGTTTTTGAGCTATTATAAATTAGTTCTAACTTACCAAAGGCTATTGATTTTTGATTCTTTAATTTATAATTCTCTATATTGGTAAAGCTTGTTCCTTCAGTTTCAATAACATTTACATTATTTTTAAAAAAGTCTAATTCGTCCCAATTAAAAAAGCCTAAGGTTTTAACTTTTAGCTTTTTAGTAGGATTAAAGATTGCATTTAAAGAAGCTAATTCTGCATTATTGATATTGGTTCGATTTTGATTGAAATTTGTAGTACTTGGCAACAAATTTAAGAGCTGCTTAGCGCCTTGGTTATTACCGATACTGGTAACCTCACCACCCCCTATTGGGCTAATTAACTGTTGTAAATCTCCTGTGCTATCGTAACCGATATTATTCAAATTGGTTAAAAAATAAAATTTATTCTTTTTACCAAAGTTCATCAGGTTCCCTCTAAATTCATAAAAATTATCATTTCCTAAACCGGCTTCAAGGTTGCCAAACCAAACGCGTTTAAATTTATCGGCTACCTTTAAATTTAAAGCAACTTTTTTACTCTCTTCAATACCCTTTAAGAGGCTATTATTCGAAAAATTTTTTAAGATTTCAATCTCCTCGATGGTGTAAGCGGGCATATTTTTAGACAATACTTTATAGCCTTTCTTAAAAAAATCATCCCCATCAATCATTAACTTTTCAATTTCTTGATTACCTACCTTTATTGTTCCTTCATTATCAATTTGTAGGCCTGGAATATTCTTAAGTAAATCTTCGACCGTTTCTTCTGTTCCTACTTTAAAAAACTTTGATTTAAACACTATAGTATCATTATTTACTTTTATAGCTTTTTCGGCTTGAATAACGACTTCATCTAATCGCATAGACTTTTCTACAAGTACTACGTTAGTATTCACTTCTGTTTGCTCCTTTGTAATTTTAATTGGTATGGTTTTTTTCTCAAAACCTAGTGCGGTAAAAACTAAATTGAAATTACCAATTTTGTCTATTGTAAGCTTGTACTTATTATTATGATCTGTAAAGGTATAAGCAATAATAGACTCATTTAAACTGTCTTTTACTTTTACGGTTACAGGAGTTTCTAAAGTTGATTTACTCGATATTGTACCAACTAATTTTATCTGGGCAGATGATATTGTAGAAATTAAAAGGAGTAAAGTAAACGCTATTTTTCCCATTCATAAACCAATTCAATTCCTAGTCGTCTAATTTTTGTAGATTCAACAGCCGTGTCTTTTGGGGCTCTAGCGTCTAGAATCTTAGCGTCGCTTAAATGTTTTTCATCAATAATTCCTACGTATTCTTTTAAAGAGATAGCTTTATCATTAAAATTATTAGGCGATTGCAAATCTATTTTTGCGTTAAACGGCAATACTATTTTTTTTACCTGCCAAGAATAAGTGAGTGTTCCAGAAGTACTTTGAATAAACAATATAAGGCCAGGTAAAGCTTTAAATTTCCAAGGTCCCGCTGGTATGGGTATTTCTTCTGTAAAATAAGCTATATAGTCTCTTCCTCTAAAATTGAGTGTTGCCTTGGTGCAAAGATAGTCACCAATTTTTAGGGTGTCTTTAGGGTGAATCTTCCAATCTAAATCACCTAAAGAATCTTTTACAAAATAGGTTTTTTTCTTAGAAGGCATGATAATGCTATAGGTATTGTTCTTTAAATTTCCGTAAATGGATTTTTTCTTTAAACTGATTTTTTTTTGACCTATTAAATAATTGCCGTCTTCATTTTGAGCAACATTATCATCGTTTGTTAAATTCAATTCATCATTTGTATAAAGAGTCGTGTTATTTTTTACAACTAAAGTTTCTTCATTACTATAATAGTCGTTTTTAAAATGATATTCAACCAGTAGTTGATTAGCATCTTGGGCATAAGCATTAACGAATAAAAAAATGCTAATAATTTGTAAGATTTGCTTCATAATTCTTAAATGCAAGCTACGCATTTAAAAATGCGTAGCATTTAATAAAACTTATTTTAGGGCGCTTCATTTAAAAAAGCGGCATGTGCTTTGGCTATTTCTCTGCAATGCGACTCACTAAAAGCAAAAGTAGTGTACTTTGTTGTGGTTTCTGTAATTCTACCATCTTCATGAATAGTTATTTGCGTAATATAATAAGTGCAAGTGCCATAGCTTTCTTGCAAATTATGGTTTTTTGAATTATTAGCACTATCTGCAAAGGCAAAATTTGCTGCAAAAATCAAGCAAAAAAAGAATAATAATTTTTTCATAATAAAAAAATTAAATCAATATTAATCAAATCTAAAAAAAAAACGATTTAGCCAAATTTTTAGCATTTTAATCGGTTATTTTTTAAAGTAGGTTGTTAAAAGCCGAATTGCGGTTATAAGGCTGCCTCAAAAAAAGAGGTATTATTCACGAGCCAGTAGGCTTATGATATAGCTAAAAGGTAATTTTAATTTAACAGCCACTGTTGTTTTATTAGGAGTAATTCTATCCGCTTTAAGCGAAATTAATCCAGTCGTTCGCGTTCGCTTTGGTCTATGGTTCTTTGGTTGTCTTTAAGTAAAGTATTTCCAAAATTATAAGTAAAGCCAAGTTGTACATATCTATTTTCTGGTAAGGCATAATAACCGTTATTTTGGTTGAGATAAACCGATTTTAATCGAGAAGCATATTGATTAAAGATATCGGCAATTTGGAGCGATAATTCACCTTTATTGTTCCATAAAGACTTTTTTACCCCTATAGTGAGATTGTTTAAATTATCAACCACAAAAGAACCACTTAGGTAATTAGAAATATATAAAAACGACGCATCTGCGCTCCAGGTTTGATCTTTTGATAGGGTAAAACTACTATACAAAGAGCTGTAAAAACCGTTCACCTCATTAGTGTATGCGTTTTCTGGGCTCAAAAGTGCAGGAAAACGTTCTTCTTCGTGAAAAACAGATAGTATGGCTTGTGCATACCACCAATCGAAGAGATAACGACCATGAAAAACATCTAATCCCCATGATTTACTGTCAATTGCATTTAAGGGTATGTTTTGTAACAGCCGCAAGCTGTTGTCTTGAAAAGTCAACTGAGTGGTGTTTCTGCCGTTATCACGATAATATAAATCTAGGCTATAATTATTTCCATAAAGATATTTAAAAGAAAAATTTCTGCTTATTGCTGCCAACAGCTTTTCATTACCGGTGCGTAAACTATTTTCATTGATAAAATAAGAAAACGGATTTAATAATTCGTAATTAGGTCGGACTATATTTCGGGAATAATCAAATACCAGCTGTTGTTTTTCATCAATGGCGTAGCTAAGGTTTATTTTAGGAAAAAGACTGGTGTACTCGCGTTTAAAATTTTGAGTGTTGGCAATATTTTCTCCTTTTCTATAAGTGTATTCTACGCGAAGTCCGCCTTGAGCGGTCCATTTTTTAACATTTGTTTTTACGCTGGTATAAGCTGCCCAGATATTTTCTCTATAGTCAAAGGCGTTGAAATTGGGTACATTCTGTACTGCCTGAGCATCACTTTTAATATTGGTATAAGCTAAACTATTTTCAGAATTGATATGCGATAGTTTTATGCCGGCAACAAAGTCTATATTTTTAAAAGAGTTTTCAAAGTCTAACCCCGTAGCATAAATATCAATTTTTTGATTGGCATCTGTGGTAAAGCTATTTTCATTGAGCACACTTAAATCATCTGCTTTATATATAGTTTGAATGTCTTGATTTATGTTTCGGTCAAAAAATGTTTGGTGGTAATGAGCTTTGAGTAAGGCTTGCTCATTTATTTGGTAATGATACGCCAGATTTAGACCTAAATTTAAGCGCTCTGTATCTAAAAGACTACGGGTGTTAAATAAAGAGTCTCTGGTTTTCTGGCTATTAAATATTTGAGTTTTTCCTCGTATATTGTCTTCTTGAAAAGGGGTGAAATTGGTATTTAAGCTCAACAAAAGCTTTTCTTTGTTACTCAAAATATAATCAATAGCTGTATTTAATTGGTAACTACGTGCACGAGTTGTTTTTTCAAAGTCGGTTTGCCAATTCTCATAAATTAGGTCTTGATTATTTAAAAAATTGATATAACTTTCATCTTGCTTGAGCTTTTTTTCTGGCGAAAACGATAGGTTGGCAAAAAGATTAAGCTTTTTGGTTTTATAAAAATGGTTGCTATTTAATTGATATTTGGCATATACTCCTTGTTTATATTGTGCGGCAACACTGCCTTTGTAACCAGGCAACCATAAAGAATTGGTTACAATATTTAAAATAACACGTTCGTTGGCGTCATAAGCCGTAGAGGGGTTTGTAATTAATTCAATTTTATCTACGGCCTCACCGCTGTAATTTTCGAGCATGTTTTGCACTTCTTCTGGGCTTAAATAAACCTTTCTATTGTTTATGTATACGCTTGCTTGAGCACCTTTAACCATTAGTTTATCGCCTAAGTTTACTACTCCAGGAGTATGCTTAGCAATATCCCAAGCACTACTGGTTGAGAGGCTGGTGTTGGCTACCTCAAAAATAAGCCGGTCTGCTAGCTGTATTAATTTGGGTTTTCTTAAGGTAATAGCCACCTGCTCTAAAAGCGATTCTTCTGCTTTTAATATAAATGTTCCTAGGTTTACATTTTTATCTAAACTAATTGTTTTGGTTAAAGGTTTGTAACCTATGTAACTAACCTCTATTTTATATTTACCGCTGCTTAAATTATCAAAATGAAAAGCACCAAGATTGTCGCTACTGGTGCCTTTAACAAAACTAGAATCTTTGGCTTGATACAAAATAATATTGCTAAAAGCTATAGGGTTTTGCTGGTTATTAAGAACCTTGCCCCTTATATGTAATTGAGCGTTAAGATTGCTGCTAAACGCTAATAAAAAACAAGTATAAATAAAAAATCTAACCAATTAATAACCAATTACATCGTGTGGATACGAAATTACTTAATTCTATTTAACTTTTGCAACTTATTTTTGAAAATCAAAATAGTATATTTGCAAATACAAGTAAAAAGTGACTTACGAGTCACCCATTTTTTAGAATATTATTTATGAAGCACATAAGAAACTTTTGTATCATCGCTCATATAGACCACGGTAAAAGTACTTTGGCCGATAGGCTTTTAGATTTCACTGGTTCGGTTACCGAAAGAGAGAAGCAAGCACAACTTCTAGACAGTATGGATTTAGAGCGAGAACGCGGCATAACCATTAAAAGTCATGCCATACAAATGCGGTTTCCTTATCAGGGAGAAGAATATGTGCTTAATTTAATCGATACACCTGGTCACGTAGATTTCTCTTATGAGGTTTCGCGATCTATTGCTGCCTGCGAAGGAGCACTGTTGGTGGTAGATGCGGCGCAAAGCATACAAGCGCAAACCATATCAAACTTATATTTAGCGCTTGAAAATGACCTGGAAATTATTCCTGTTTTAAATAAGGTAGATTTACCCAGTGCCAACCCCGAGGAGGTAACCGACGATATTGTTGATTTATTGGGTTGCGATACATCGGAAGTAATTCCTGCAAGTGCAAAAACCGGTATAGGTATAGAAGAAATTTTAACTGCTATTATTGAGCGTATTCCTGCACCTACAGGAAAAGTTGATGCTCCTCTTAGGGCGCTTATTTTTGATTCGGTTTATAATCCTTTTCGTGGTGTAGAAACCTATTTTAGGGTAATTAATGGAAGCATTAAAAAAGGCCAACACATAAAATTTGTAGCGACCGGTAAAGATTATTACGCCGATGAGGTAGGTACTTTGCTTCTAAAACAGAGTCCGCAAAAAGAAATAAAAACGGGAGATGTAGGTTATTTAATTACGGGAATTAAAGACGCGCGTGATGTTAAGGTAGGAGACACGATTACCGATGCTAAAAATCCTACCACCGAGGCCGTTGCCGGATTTGAAGATGTAAAACCAATGGTATTTGCGGGTATTTATCCAGTAGATACCGAAGATTACGAAGAGCTACGCAACTCTATGGAAAAACTGCAGCTGAATGACGCATCGCTGGTTTTTACCCCCGAAAGTTCTGCCGCCCTAGGTTTTGGTTTCCGATGCGGTTTCTTAGGAATGTTACACCTTGAAATTATTCAAGAACGACTAGAGCGCGAGTTTGATATGACCGTAATCACCACGGTGCCTAACGTGTCTTATCACGCGTTTACCAACAAGGAACCCGATGAAGTTATTTTGGTTAATAATCCGTCAGATTTACCCGAGCCCTCAAAGCTAAATAGGGTAGAAGAGCCATACATCAAGGCAACTATTATCACCAAAGCCGATTTTGTTGGCCCAGTGATGTCTTTATGTATAGAAAAACGAGGCGAAATCGTAAACCAAACTTATTTAACTCCAGAGCGTGTGGAGCTTACTTTTAATATGCCTTTGGCTGAGATTGTATTTGACTTTTATGATCGTCTTAAAACGGTATCTAAAGGTTATGCCTCGTTTGATTATGCCCCAATTGGCCTTAAACCTTCAAAATTGGTAAAGGTAGATGTCTTGCTTAATGGGAATACTGTAGATGCGCTATCGGCTTTACTTCACGTAGATAACGCCTACGATATTGGGAAAAAAATGTGTGAAAAATTGAAAGAATTAATTCCGCGACAGCAATTTGATATTCCTATACAAGCGGCTATAGGAGCAAAAATTATTGCAAGAGAAACGGTTAAAGCGCTGCGTAAAGATGTAACGGCAAAATGTTATGGAGGAGATATTTCTCGTAAGCGTAAACTTTTAGAAAAACAGAAAAAAGGTAAAAAACGAATGCGACAAGTGGGTAATGTGGAGATACCACAAGAAGCATTTATGGCAGTACTTAAATTAAATGACTAACTTTTATGTATAAAACCCCTTTCACAAGGGGTTTTATTTTGAAACTATATTACTTACAGTTCATTCCTGTTTGCTCCATAGCGGTGATATATTCTTGAAAGCTCATTCCCTCCAAATCTACAATAGTCTCACCACCATCTTCATCTATTTGGGTAATTGTGCCATCTCCATTGTCACAAAACTCACTACTAATAGACATATCACCAAAATCTAAAGAGCAAGTCTGACAATCGCTTGATGAGCCTCCATCGTCATCGCTTGAACAAGAGGTAAATGCAAAAACTCCAGCCGTTAAGGCCATAAAAATAATTTTTTTCATTTTAATATGTTTTGTTAAAAAAGTGTGAAATTAATTTTTTTGTTTTAAATCCAAATGATTGTGTCATTTTTATTAAAAAAAATACTAAAATTTAATGTAAGCTGCCTCAATTCCGTTAATTACAGTAATAAGTAGCTCTAGAAGTATACTATTTAGAAAAGTTAATAGATAGAATAGTAACCAAGTTTAGAGCCTAATATTTCCTTTTAGTTATAATTAGTTTTTTTGGGTTGCTTTTTAATACAAAAATGGCTATTATTCTGTGTTTTAATTTTAAAATTCAGAATTATGGCAGGTCATAGTAAATGGGCCAATATAAAGCATAGAAAAGGAGCGCAGGATAAAAAAAGAGCCAAGCAATTTACTCGAGCAATAAAAGAAATAAGTGTCGCTGTTAAGGAAGGGGGAGGGCCAGATCCAGATGTCAACCCAGCGCTGCGCAATGCAATTGCCAATGCCAAAGGTGTTAATATGCCCAAAGACACGATTAATCGGGCCATTAAAAAAGCAAGCGGAGCAGATGCCGATAATTATGAGCTGGTGAGTTTTGAAGGTTATGGACCACACGGCATTGCAATTTTTGTAGAGTGCACTACAGATAATACCAACCGTACCGTTGCCTCTATTCGATCTATATTTTCAAAAAATGGAGGTAATCTAGGCACCAATGGCTCATTAGAATTTTTATTTGATCGCAAAGGGGTTTTTGCGATAGAAAAAGATAAGTTAAGTGTAAATTTTGAAGATATTGAGTTGGCGCTTATTGAGGCTGGGGCCGAAGAATTTGAGCATACCGATAATTTTATTTACATCTATACCAATTTTACCGATTTTGGGAAGATGAATGAAGCCCTTGAGAGATTAAATGTAGAAGTTAAAAACTCAGAATTACAACGCATACCCTTAAACACGACAAGTCTGCCAGTTGCGCAAGCACAAGAAATTCTTGATTTAATCGAAAAATTTGAGGAAGATGATGATGTACAAAACGTGTATCATACCCTCGAAATTACCGAAGAACTTTTAGCCAGCATAACAACCGATTAGCCTACTCGGTTTTTGCCTTTTCTTTGGGTTCTACAGTCTCTTTTAAGTCGGTTTTTTCTTGCTTGGCTTCGGTTTCAAGGGTTTTTCCTAGATACACCAAGATATAATCTTGCTCAATTTCTACCTCTTGACTGTGCGATGGAATAATGTTCAATTCGCCTTGCTTATCTTTTACAAATAGCGGAATGATATCCGGATCTGTTTTTGTGATCTCTATCAAGCCGCTATAATGCTCTTGAGAATTAAGCTTTATTTCTTTTATTTGAGGGTATTTCCTCGCCGTTTCTGTGAGTTTTATAAAATCATCGGTAGGAGAAAACAAGCCTTCTTTTGGATTGTTTTCGGGGTCTGTCATCTCATCTGATGATACCAATCTAAATGAACCATGCTCACCAAAATGGTTTTGAAACTTTTCAATAGCAGTCTGGTTAATTTCAGTATTTCCGGTGAGTGCCATTAGATAACCCACATCGTTAAGTTCTATATTATTGGTCAATTCATCTGAATATACACTAACTTCCATCGCTTCTAATCCTAGATTTTTAGCTTTACGGATGTTGTTTCGGTTGTTGTCTACCAATACAACGTGGCGGTTGTTCTGTTTTAAATAGCTACCAATAAGTCGGGACACCGAAGAGGCACCAACTATTAAAATTCCGCTACTATGGGTAAGAAATACACCCACCAATTTGGCAAAACTTCTTGCCGTAGTTGCATTGAGTAAAACGGTACCCAACACAATCATAAACACTAATGGGGTGATGTATTCTGCACCAGCTACCCCTTGACTGGCTAGCTTTAAGCCAAATAAAGAAGCAATACCCGCTGCAACAATACCACGTGGCCCCACCCAACTGATAAAGATTTTTTCATTGGTTTTTAAACTCGATTTAATACTGCTTAAAAACACTCCTAAAGGCCTTACCGCAAAAACTACGATAGCAAATAAGATTAAGGCATTCCAGTTATAAACCAAGAGTAAATCTTCCATATTTATATTGGCTGCCAACAAAATAAAGAGGATAGATATAAGCAACACGCTTAGCGACTCTTTAAAATAGAGTATTTCTTTAATATTAGGCAAATTAATATTACCCATTACCAATCCCATAATTACAACCGCCAAAAGTCCGCTTTCGTGCGCGAAAGCATCAGATAATACGAAAACTCCCAAAACGGTAGCTAAGGTAAATACGTTTAGTAAATAGTGCGGTATTATGTTTCTTTTAATTGCAAAAGCAAGGGTATGGGCAAAAGTGAACCCGAAAGTAAATCCGAAAAGAACTATTTTACCAAATTCAATCAATGCGGTTTGCGTAAACTCCTTTCCTTCACCAGCACTTATAAATTCGAAAACCAATACAGCGACAAGAGCACCTATCGGATCTATTAAGATACCTTCCCATTTTAAAATAGCCGAAACATCTTTCTTAAGCGGAATGTTACGTAATATAGGGGTGATAACTGTAGGCCCTGTAACAATAATTAAAGCTGCAAAAAGAAATGATATTTGCCATGAGAGCCCAAAGATTAAGTGGGCCGCTATTCCGGCACCAATAAAAGTGACGACCACGGCCACGGTAATTAATTTTACGATAACCGGTCCTACGTTTAAAATTTCATTCCGCCGCAAGGTTAAACCACCTTCAAAAAGGATAATGCTTATAGCTAGTGAAACAAAATAAAATAAACTCTCACCAGGAAAAAGACCAGAGGTTCCATTCCATATAGGTTCGATTAGTTTACTCCCATCTTCTGTAAATAAAGTAGCAATTGGCCCTACAAATAAACCAATAAGAATGAGTGGTAAGATGGCCGGTATTTTAAATTTCCAAGCTACCCATTGGGCTAATATTCCTAAAATTATAATTCCGGCTAATTCTACCATAGGTTTTATTTTTGAAACGAAAATACTACTTTTTTAAAAAAAGCCTTTGACAATGTTAAAAAAGCTGTGTTAAATATACTTTTAAACCCAATAAAACCTAATGATTTTATTATTTTGCAGCAAAAATAAATTTTATATTTTTTATGAAACTTTATCCTATTGAAGCAGGAAACTTTAAGTTAGATGGTGGAGCCATGTTTGGTGTGGTACCTAAAAGTTTATGGTCTAGAACCAATCCTGCCGATTCTAACAATATGATAGATATCGCAGCGCGCTGTCTTTTGATTGAGGAAGGAGATAAATTGATTTTGATTGATAATGGTTTAGGCGATAAGCAATCTGATAAATTTTTCAGTTACTACTATCGCTGGGGCGATGACTCTTTAGAAAAATCATTAAAAAAAGCAGGTTTTCATCCAGATGATATCACCGATGTCTTTATGACTCATCTACACTTTGATCACTGCGGAGGTTCAATTGCTTGGAATAAAGACCGTACAGGATATGAACCCGCCTTTAAAAATGCAAAATTTTGGACTAATGAGGAGCATTGGAAATGGGCAACCAATCCTAATGATAGAGAAAAAGCATCGTTTTTAAAAGAGAATTTATTACCCATGCAAGAAAGCGGGCAATTAAGTTTTTTACCTCGTAACGGTCAAGATTTCCAACACAACCAAGAATTAAATTTTGGAATAAGATTTGTGAATGGACATACCGAAAAGCAAATGATTCCACATATCAATTATCAAGGTAAAAAATTGGTTTTTATGGCCGATTTGTTACCTACAGCAGGGCACGTGCCTTTACCTTATGTAATGGGGTACGATACAAGACCTTTGCTAACTTTACAAGAAAAGAAAGCCTTTTTAGAAGAAGCGGCAGCTCAACAATATTATTTGTTCTTAGAGCACGATGCACATAATGAAATCATCACGCTTAAAAATACAGAAAAAGGAGTGAGAGTAGATAAAATATACACCTTTAACGAAGTTTTTAATAATTAAATAAACCATGAGAAAACCATTTTTAAAATCGGCTTTTGCAGCGACAACTGTTGCCCTTATTGCCGCAAGTTGTGGGACAACCAGCCCCGTGATTACTTCTACACCCATACAAAACATCGACCAACAACCGTTAAAAAATATTGCGCTTACAGATGTTGAGCTTAAAGGTTGGGGAGGAGCAGATTTGGTACAAGATACCATACCGGGTATGAGTGTGCAAAAAGCTTATGATGAAATCATTAAAGACTATCAAGGAAAAACTGTAATAGTTGGGGTAATAGATAGTGGTATCGATATAGAACACGAAGATCTAAAAAATGTTATCTGGGTAAATGAAGATGAAATTCCAGGAAACGGAATTGACGATGACAAAAACGGGTACATAGATGATATACACGGATGGAATTTCTTAGGTGATGCCATTGCTGAAAATTTAGAATATGTACGAATTATTAAAAGACTGCAGCCAAAATATGAAGGTAAAACCAAAAATGATGTGGCAGCATCAGATTTAGCTGAGTTTGAAATGTACCAAGCGGCGCAGCAGGAGTTTGAAAAAGAATATAACGAAACCACACAAAACCAAAACTACTACCAACAATTGTTGGCAAGCGTAAACAACTCGTCAAAATTGATTAGTGAAAAGTTAGGGAAAGAAGATTTTAGCCGTAAAGAATTAATGGCTATGGAAGCTGATACCCCAGAGTTGCAGCAAGCCCAAGCTTTTCTTAATAATATCATGATGAATATTGGTGATTTAGAAGAAGCTAAAGAACAACTGCAGGAGGGTATAGATTATTTTAATACTCGACTAGAGTCTCACTTTAACTTAGAACTTGACGGTAGAGCTATAGTTGGCGATGACCCTTATGATATTACCGATGTTAACTACGGTAATAATGATGTAGACGGTCCAGATGAGAAGAAAGAAGACGCTAAGCACGGTACCCACGTTGCAGGGATCATCGCTGCCGAGAGAAACAATAACATAGGAATGAATGGAGTTGCTAAAAACGTAAAGATAATGGCTTTACGTGCAGTTCCAGACGGTGATGAATATGATAAAGATATCGCCTTAGCTATACGTTATGCAGTTGATAACGGAGCTAAAGTAATCAACACCAGTTTTGGTAAATACTTTTCACCAAATCCAGAGTGGGTAACCGATGCTATCAAATATGCGGCTAAGCATGACGTACTTATTGTAAACGCTGCAGGAAATGATGCGACAGATTTAGATACCAAAATGGTTTATCCAAACGACCAAAAGCCAGGAGAAAGCATGGAGATAAGCGATAATTTCCTTACTGTGGGTGCTTCAAGTTATGCCTATGGAGACAAGCTAGTAGCAAGTTTTTCTAACTACGGTAAACAAAATGTAGATGTTTTTGCACCGGGTACAAAAATTTGGGCCACCACACCTTTAGATCAGTATGAGTACTTACAAGGTACATCCATGGCGGCTCCAGCAGTAGCAGGTGTAGCGGCTTTAATACGTTCTTACTATCCTAAACTTACTGCAGCGCAAGTTAAACAAGTAATTATGCAAAGTGGTTTATCTTCAAGTGCAGATGTAATTGTTGGTGGTAACCCAGAAGACGTTAGACCATTTAGTGAACTTTCTGTTTCAGGAAAAATGGTTAACTTGTACAATGCCTTTATTTTAGCCGATAAAATGAGCAAATAATATTAATATTAATTTTAATTAGGTGTTCTCTAAAGAGTCGATAATTTTATTTGCCGCTCCTAGAGAACACTTTTTTTTAACCCAATTATAATGATAGCCAAAAAAACTTTTTTAACTTTTTGTATTGCTTGTTTAAGTTACTTTTCTGTTTTCGCTCAAGGCGGAAACGGTTCTTACTGGCAACAACATGTAGATTATAAAATGGAAATCGATGTAGATGTAAAAAATTACACCTACACCGGTAAACAAGAGTTGGTATATACCAATAATTCTCCAGACACCTTAAAACAAGTCTTTTATCATCTTTTCTTCAATGCTTTTCAACCGGGAAGTGAGATGGACGCACGTTTACAAGATATACCAGATCCAGATGGTAGAATGGTAGAAAATCAAGGCACTAAAGAAAACCCTAAACCAGTAAGTCGCATTGCTTTGCTAAATGATAAAGAAATGGGGTATATCAAAGTAAACACCTTATCTCAAGACGGAGTTGCGGTGAAGCATAAAACAATAGGGAGTATTTTGCAAGTTAAGCTGAATCAAGCTTTATTGCCTGGAGCTCAAACCACTTTACAAATGACCTGGAAGGCGCAGATACCAGAACAAATAAGAAGATCGGGGCGTAATAGTAAAGAGGGTGTAGCTTTATCAATGGCGCAATGGTACCCAAAATTAGCCGAGTATGACTTTGAGGGTTGGCACGCTAATCCATACATCGCAAGAGAGTTTCACGGGGTGTGGGGTGATTTTGATGTTAAAATCACTATCGACAAAGAATACACATTAGGCGGAACTGGATATTTGCAAAATCCACAAGAGATAGGTCATGGCTACGAAGCCGAAGGTACTCGCGTAAAGCACAAAGGAAAAAAGTTAACTTGGCATTTTGTAGCGCCGCAAGTACACGATTTTACCTGGGGAGCAGATCCCGATTTTGTACACGATAAACGCGTAACCAAAGAGGGGGTAACCTTGCACTTTTTATATAAAGATAATCCGGAATATGAGCAAGAAAACAATTTCACCGCCAACTGGAAAAGATTACAACCCGATACAGAAAAGCTATTAGATTTTTTTAATGAGCACATTGGTCCATATCCTTACAAACAATACTCTGTAATTCAAGGTGGCGATGGCGGAATGGAGTATGGTATGAGCACTTTAATTACTGGAAACCGTACCTACGAAAGCTTATTAGGAGTAACGGCGCACGAATTGGCTCATTCTTGGTTTCAATTTGTATTAGCTACCAATGAGTCTAAACACGAATGGATGGATGAGGGCTTTACCACCTATATTTCTACGCTAGCCGAAGATCATGTATTAGATAAAAACAATGAATTTCCTTTAAAGAACGCTTACCGCGGATATATTTACTTGGCCAATTCGGGTGCAGAACAACCGCAAACTACACACGCAGACAGATATGCTCTAAACCAAGCTTATGGTCTTGCGGCTTATTCGAAAGGTGCCGTTTTCTTATCGCAGTTGGGTTATTTAATAGGGGAAGAAAATTTAGATAAAACTTTAAAGCGTTATTACCAAGACTGGAAATTTAAACACCCTACTCCTAATGATTTTATTCGTGTAGCAGAAAAGGTTAGTGGTGCACAGTTAGGCTGGTATTTAAATGACTGGACAAGAACTACTAATACCATTGATTACGGAATTGAAGCGGTGAATGCTTTACCTACAGAGCGTACTAAAATTACGCTAAAACGCCATGGTTTAATGCCTATGCCCATTGAGCTAGAGGTAACTTTTACCGATGGAAGCAGCAGGATGTTCTACATCCCGTTAGAAATGATGTATTGGCAAAAGCCTTTAGAAGCAGAAAAATTAACTGCCTGGGCTTGGGGTCATCCTACTTATGAAATCGTTTTGTTTAACGATAAAAACCAGATAAAGAAGATAGAGATTGACCCTTCACAAAAAATGGCCGATGTAAATAGAGAAAACAATATTTACAAGCCATAATAGTAT
This sequence comes from Mesonia sediminis, assembly GCF_042684705.1. Lineage (NCBI taxonomy): Bacteria > Pseudomonadati > Bacteroidota > Flavobacteriia > Flavobacteriales > Flavobacteriaceae > Mesonia > Mesonia sediminis. Next base: position 171,952 of record NZ_JBHULZ010000041.1, on the reverse strand, counting down.
AGAAATAGAAGTCAGCTAAAAAAAAAGCGGCCTTCAAGGGCCGCTTTTTTTTGCATTATAGCTTGTTTTTTAAAATCTTTAAAATAGCTTCTTTATCCTCGGTAAAAAACAACTGGGCTTTTCTTCTATTTAATTTTAGGTGTATGTTATAGGCGCTATCACCAAAGGGTGTTTGTAGTTCAAGTAAACTTATTTGTTGATAGGGGATGGCCAATTCTTGATTGCCTTGCCAATAAATAAAGTTCCTATCTGTAAGCCTGATATTGGTTTTTTGTACAGACATATAGGCGGGAATAAAAGCGGTTGTTTCATGTAAAACCTGCTCGTCTGCAGCCAAATTATAAGGTTTAACTTTACGAATTTTACGGATAAGAGCAAAAATAAGCGGTGTAATTACCGCGATAAAAATCACAAAAAACACAGTAGTAAGCAAACTACCTGATAAATCTTCTTGTTTATTGAAGATAAAGTAGTGAATTATAAAGTAAATAACCGCGCCGATAAGCGCCTGCATAGCAATGAATTTAAATATACTCTTTTTCATAGGTTACTTTTGTTTGCGTTAGGGATTAAGCGGTTTGTTTGAGCTCTTTTGCATTTTTTTTGCAAAAAGCGAGTAGCGAAAGCCCGACCCAGTAAGCCTTTGAAAGGGTTACTGGGAAACGCCCAGCATAATTTATTTAATTTCTGAAACCCTTAAAGTGTTTACCATACCTTTATTTTCTATTGGCATGGAGGCCAAGTTGATTACAAAATCGTTTGAGGCTACCAGCTTTTTATTTTTTGCAATAAGATTTACATCCTCAACGGTTTTATCGGTACTTTCGAATTTATCATAATAAAAGGCATTAACGCCCCATAATAAACTCAATTGGGTAAGTATGCGCTTATTGCTTGTAAAAGCTAAAATATGAGCGCTAGGACGCCAAGCAGAGATTTGAAAGGCGGTATACCCTGAGTTGGTTAAAGTACAAATGGCTTTGGCGCTAATTTCATTGGCCATAATAGCGGCGTGGTAACAAACAGCTTTGGTAATATACCTGTTGGTGCGAATATGCGGTGGGTCATGGGGTACGCTTATGAGTTTTGAGTTTTCAACACTTTTAACAATCTGGCACATTTTTTCGATAACTTGTACCGGATATTTTCCTACCGAGGTTTCTCCGCTAAGCATTACCGCATCGGCACCATCCATAACAGAGTTGGCCACATCATTAACCTCTGCTCGGGTAGGGGTGAGGCTAGAGATCATGGTTTCCATCATTTGTGTGGCGATAATTACAGGAATACGTGCTTTTTTGGCTTTTAAAACCAATTGTTTTTGAATTAGGGGTACTTCGTGGGCAGGAACCTCTACACCTAAATCGCCACGTGCAACCATTAAACCGTCACAAGCACTAATAATCTTATCGATATTTTTTACTCCTTCTGGTTTTTCAATTTTTGCAATTACCGGTATTTTGTGTTCGCTGTGTTTTTTAATGAGATCGTTGAGTACTTGCAGGTCTTTTTCATTACGAACAAATGAAAGGGCGATCCAATCTACCTCCTGCTCAATAGCAAATTGCGCATCTTTAAAGTCTTTTTCGGTTAAAGCCGGTAACGATATATTAGTATTGGGAAGATTCACCCCTTTTTTTGATCGTAGCGGCCCACCTTGAACAACCTTGGTAACTACCTCATTTTTTAGGTTAGTGCTTACCACTTCAAAAATTAACTTTCCATCGTCGAGCAGAATGCGTTCTTTTGGCTTCACATCTTTAGGAAATTCGCTATAATTCATGAAAACCCGGTCTTTTGTACCTTGAAACTCTTCGCCCGTAGCAAAGGTGATTTGGTCTCCCTTACTCACAACAATTTCTTCTTTCATGATACCCACGCGCAATTTAGGACCTTGTAAATCGGCTAGAATGCCCGCGTTAAACCCATATTTTTCATTGAGTTCGCGAATACTCGCAATTCTTTTTTTTACATCGTCATAATTGGCGTGTGAAAAGTTTATTCTAAAAATATTCACTCCTTTTTCAAGCATGCTTTTTAAAACGCTTTTATTGCTAGTTGCAGGCCCTAGAGTGGCTACTATTTTTGTTTTTTTTATGTTATTCATTAATTAAAAATTAAATGATGTTTTGATTTTAGTTTTGTCGCATCTATTGTATATGCTGTCAATACTTGGTTTATTTCTTTAAGCTTGCTCACGAAACCTAAAATTTCATTTTCGTCAGATTCATTTTCTATTTTCAACCAGAAGTCAACTTTAGGATGTTCGGGTATCAAGTTGAGGTTTCTACTATTTGTTGGTAAATCCTGAAACAAAGATCCTGCGGTTGGTTTTTTTTGCGGTAGATAACTGATTTTGTTCTCGACTAAATAGTAATCTACCTCGCGATAGATATCTTGGTGATGAAATAAGGCAAAATAAGCCAATTGTTCATCTGTTTTAAAATCTAAATCGCTTGCACAACGTTTGAATTGTAGTTGCAGGTATTTATTGGCAAAATAAGCTAATCGAATATGCTCTAAAGAAGTGTGAATGCCTATAAGGTAAAAATCATCTTCTAACAATTCATCGACAAGCAATTTATAGGCCATAATTCCTTTTGATTTTTGGTGTGCCAACCAAAATCAAAGATAACAAAATCCCAGCACAAAAACACGTTAACTAATTGTGAAGAATAGTAGGTAAATAGTAGCTTATAAAAGTACTAACCAATCTTATTTTGTAAGGCAAAATAGGCTCTTTTCGCTGCTTTTTCTTCTGCTTTTTTCTTGCTGGTGGCTCGTGCTTTAGCACGTACGTTATCATTTAGCCATAATTTGACTGCGAAATGTTTTTGTTCGGCTACTCCAGTATCTTCATAAGACTCAAAATTAAAAGCGATTTTTTGCTTTTGGCACCATTCTATAAGTAAACTTTTGTAACTAATAACGAAGCCTTCTAGCTCCTCAATATCGACATATGGGTCAATTACGCGGCGCTTTACAAACGCTTTACAGCTTTTATACCCTTTATCTAAATAAATAGCACCTACAAGGGATTCAAAAAGATTGCCGTGAATGTTATCGCCAAAATTTTGTTTTGGTAAACTGGTTTTAACTAAACCGATGAGGTTAAGGTCTTTACCTAATTCATTAAGATGTTTACGGCTTACTATTTTTGATCGCATTTTGGTTAGATAGCCTTCATTTCCTTGAGGGGCTTCTTCAAACAAATGGGCGGCTATTATTGCGCTTAACATAGCATCACCCAGAAACTCCAAGCGTTCGTAATTTATATCGTTACCCTGCGGATCTTTTTTATTCATAGATCTATGGGTAAACGCACGTTGGTAAATTTCAATGTTTTTGGGTTTGAACCCAATAATTTTCTGAATAGCCACAAAAAAATTCCCGTTCTTTTTTGAACGGGAATTCCATATGTTTTGAATAATGCTCATATAATTACAAAGGCTTATTCAGTTAATTTCTTAAATAAAATACAAGCATTGTGACCGCCAAAACCAAAAGTGTTACTCATGGCTACATTTACCTCTCGTTTTTGCGCCTTATTTAACGTAAGGTTTAAACTAGGGTCAATGTTTTCATCGGCTACCTCGTGGTTAATAGTGGGTGGCACTATACTGTGCTGCATAGCTAAGATAGAGGCAATAGCTTCTACCGCACCAGCTGCACCCAGCAAATGCCCGGTCATCGATTTGGTGGAGTTGATATTGATATTCTTTGCGTGCTCTCCAAATACATTAGAAATAGCTTTAAGTTCGGCTACATCACCAAGCGGTGTAGAGGTACCATGTGTATTGATAGCATCTACATCTTCTGGTTTTAAGTTAGCGTTTTTTAAGCAATTTTCCATCACGGCCATTACGCCAATCCCATCAGGGTGTGGAGCCGTCATATGATAAGCATCAGAAGACATTCCTCCTCCAACTACTTCGGCATAAATCTTAGCTCCGCGCGCTTTAGCGTGTTCGTATTCTTCGAGAATTAATGCTCCTGCACCTTCACCTAGAACAAATCCGTCTCGTGTTGCATCAAAGGGTTTTGATGCTTTGGTTGGATTGTCGTTGTTGGTTGATAGTGCGTGCATCGCATTAAAACCTCCCATACCTGCTTGGGTAACAGCGGCTTCGCTACCTCCGGTAACAATTACATCGCTATGGCCTAATCTTATATAGTTAAGCGCATCGATCAATGCGTTGGCCGAAGAAGCACAAGCTGAAACTGTCGTGTAATTTGGTCCCATAAATCCATGTTTAATAGAGATATGCCCTGGAGCTATATCAGCAATCATTTTAGGGATAAAGAATGGGTTAAACCTTGGAGTACCGTCGCCATTGGCAAAGTTTTTAACTTCTTCTTGAAAAGTTTCTAAACCGCCAATACCTGCACCCCATATTACACCAACACGGTGTTTGTTAATGGTATCAAGATCTAGTTTTGAATCGGCTATAGCTTCATCTGAAGCAACCAATGCATACTGTGCAAATTTATCAAGACGTCTTAATTCTTTGCGATCAAAATACTCATTAAAAGGGAAGTTTTTTATCTCACAAGCGAACTTCGTCTTAAATTTATCAGTATCAAAATAAGTGATGGGTGCTCCACCACTTCTCCCGCTTACCAAACCATCCCAGTATTCCTGTATATTGTTACCAATGGGGGTAAGGGCACCTAAACCTGTAACTACTACTCGCTTTAACTCCATACTTGAGATGTATTATTTTTTTGCTTCCTCGATATAAGAAATAGCTTGACCTACAGTTGAAATGTTTTCTGCTTGGTCATCTGGAATTTGAATATCGAACTCTTTTTCGAATTCCATAATTAATTCAACGGTGTCCAATGAATCAGCACCTAAATCGTTGGTGAAACTAGCGTCGTTTACTACTTCATTCTCGTCAACTCCTAATTTATCAACGATAATTGCTTTTACTCTTGATGCAATGTCTGACATAATCTTCTAATTTTAAAATTTGATTAAGTGGCAAAAATAAAAAACTTTAGGTTAAAACAAGTTTTCTTGCCAAAAATGTGTGCCCAATTTACATAAATTTATACAAAGTAACTATTTTTACTACCTAATAATTCACCAAAAAAGCTATGTTTTGAAAGATAAATCCCTTCCGCAGACTAAGAAAATAGTGGTATTTGCCTCAGGTAAAGGCTCTAATGCCAAAAAGATTATACAGCACTTTGATAGCCACGCTGAGGTAGAAGTAAGTCACGTTTTCTCTAATAAAAAGACAGCTCCTGTCTTAAAAATGGCCCATGAGCATGGGGTACAAGCCGTACATTTTGACAAAGCAGCTTTGTATGAAAGTAATGAACTTTTGCAAATGTTGCAGCAAATAAAGCCCGACCTTATTGTTCTGGCCGGTTTTTTATGGTTAATGCCTAAAGCGATTATTGAGGCCTTTCCTAATAAAATAATCAACGTTCATCCTGCTTTGTTACCTAAATATGGAGGTAAAGGTATGTACGGTAGTTTTGTACACCGAGCGGTTTTACAAAATAATGACACCGAAACAGGTATAACTTTTCATTATGTGAATGAGAATTATGATGAAGGCGAGCATATAGCGCAATTTAAAGTACCCATTAAACCCGATGAAACCTTAGATTCCTTACAAGAGAAAATTCACGGTTTAGAGCATGAGCATTTTGTTCAAATAATAGAAAACTTATTGCAATAATGGCTAAAAGGCAAAAGTATTATGTTGTTTGGCAAGGAAGAAAAACCGGCATTTTCACCTCCTGGGAAGATTGTAAAGCACAAATCACAGGTTACCAAGGAGCGCAATACAAGAGTTTTTCTAGTTTTACTGAAGCACAAAAAGCTTTTAATAAAGCCTACGATGAGGTAAAGGCAAAGGCGCATAATAAAAATGAGCCCAGTTTAGAACAACTTGAACGCAGAGTTAAAGAAGTAGATTTTAATGCGCTGGCGGTTGATGCCGCTTCAAGCGGAAACCCGGGAAAGGTGGAATACCGGGGTGTTTGGATAAAAAACAACAAGCAAATTTTTCATAAAGGTCCTTTTGAAGAAGGAACCAATAATATTGGTGAATTTCTAGCACTTGTACACGCACTGGCTTTACTTAAAAAAAACCAATATGCTCACGCCGTTTATTCCGATTCAAAAATTGCGATTGGCTGGGTGTATAAAAAGAAATGTAATACTAAATTAAAACGAAACCCTAAGAATGCCGCGATTTTTGAGTTGGTAGATCGTGCCGAAAAATGGCTGGCAACGAATTACTTCACCACAAAAATCATAAAATGGGATACTAAAAACTGGGGGGAAATCCCAGCAGATTTTGGGAGGAAGTAAAACGGCTTTATAAAGCCGTTTTATCAATTGTATTAGTGCGTTTTAGTTTTTCTGTTAAAAAAAACAGTCGCAAAATATAAAGCGAATTGAGTTATAGATATTATAAATAATAACTGATAATATTCAGGACGTCTTTCCAAAACATTGTAAACGCCTAATGTTAGAAAAATAAATGATAATAATAGAAATTTATTTTTTGACTTATACAATTTTACTATTTTTTTCATATTTAAATAAAGATTTATTTGTTGCGCATAGCATCTAGTTGTTTTTGTTTTACCATAAGTCCTTCTTTTTCTAATAAACGTAAAATCTCTTCTAGCTCGATTAAACAGGAGTCTTTTTTCTGAATATTCAAGGAGTACACCTTAAACTGCTTTTTCTGGGAATATAAATCTAAAACGGAATCTAATTGTATATTTTTCTGGTTAGCAAAAAAATCGAGATCCATTTTATTAAACTGCAAGGCTTTATGAAACCCAGTGTTTAAGTGAAGCGTTTTCCATTGCAGGTGTTTTTGAGAAATTTCAAAATCAGCTAAATTATCCAATACTCCAGATTCTGCTACGCTTAAGGTATAACATGAGGTAGTATGCGTTATAGGCGTTTCATTAATCTCAGATGTTGAAAATTGGTATGAAAATAAAATTGCGTTGAACACAAAATGAAAAAGAAATGCCCAAAATAAGCCGTAATTTATACGTAAATAACATAGAATAAAGCTGACGCCTATGAAGTGTAAAGTCAAACTAAAGCTCGCAATATCTGGCGTATCGAATAGACGCATAGGCCCGTAGTGAAAAAAGCTGAAACTTACCGAAGTAAGTATAATCTGAGCGAGGCTAATCTTAAGTGTCGAAAAGGTTTTGTTAAAGAAGTTTAAAGAATAACTAATGCCTAATAATGATAAAAATAAAAATTCAATTTTAGTTGCAGATTGAAAAAAAAATTAAAATTGCCAGAAGACTAAAAATAGTAATTACTATTTTAGTGCGCTTTTTTTTATGTGCTACACCAACATGCCACCTATGAACCACCTCTTCTATAAGGGGTATAAAAAAGAGGATGAATAGCCAGGTATGCAGATTACTGCTAAAAGAAAATGCTTCTGGTTTTGCTTGTACTTCTTTAAAGAGATTGTTATCTAAACCTTGGTAAGCAAAAATAAAGAATAATGTAATGTAAAGCTGGACCTCCAAAAGAAGGCCCAGTAAAAAAATAGTATTAAACTTATTTTTTTTAAAGTGTTTTATTATTCGCATTTGTTATAATTATAAAATTTTAATTTAACTTAAAAAAAATCACATCTTTAAAATCTACTTTTCTTAAAATGATAACACCTAAAAAAATAAAAAATACAGATATGCAACAAACCAAGCTTGTCTCTATAATCAATTGCAAAAACGTAAGATTGTTATTTACAGAAATAGTTATTTTTTCATACTTAACAATAAGGTCATCAATATTAGATACAACATTGTTAATAAAATGAAAAAAAATAAGGACAATCAAAGATTTTGTCTTTAAATATACAGCAGAGTATAGAAAACCTAAAGAAATAGCAAATATTACCTGATATAAAATAGAATATATATCTTGAGTTTTATTAAAAAAATTTATAAAGTGGGGCAACCCAAAAAGTAAGGCACTTTTAATGATGATAATTGATACATTTTTATAATTATGATTAAGTAAAAAACTCAATGTAAAACCTCGAAAAAACAATTCTTCTAGAAATGCTGAAAAAAAAATATTCAAGCTATAAATCAAAATTATACAAAGAGGCAGCTCATAAGAATCTAAATATTTAATATTCGAGAATATATTTGTAAAAATTAGAAGAGCTAAAACTAAAGGCAAAAAATAAATAACATTAGTCTCTTTTATGTTATAAAATGAAATTTTATACTTATATCGCTTCAGTATATAAAAAACGAAACCTAAGCATATAAAGTTTAAAACTAAAAGCTCTAAATAATTAAAAAATATATTTTCTAGATCAAAAGCAATAAAGTTTACAAATAGTAGCCTTAAAGGCAAAGCCTTTATGAGGAGAATGACTATTAAAAAAAATAAAATGTTTAATTCACTGTATTTTTTTAGCAAATTTTTCATATATAAATTTCTTTGGGGCAAGCCTAAGGAGCATTTTAGCGAAACGCATTAATAAACTTTTAAAATTTATTAACGAGACAATTTTTGGGAGCATTTACTCTTTTAGGTAAAACGACCTAGAAAACTAGGCCGTTTCAAATCAGTTAATTACCAACTTAAATTGAAATCAAATGAGAAATCAATATCACCGCAGTTTTCAAAACAGATACAACCAAGTTCATCCCAAATCCAATCAGCGATACAGCCTTCTGAACAAAAATAAACACTTTCACAATGACCGCTAACATGAGCTTTTAGTTCTACTTCAGGTTTCTTTGGCTTGCTCCCCGATTCTGCTTGCAAATCAGCTAAGTATTCATAATATAAATCTATTAACTCTTCATTATGCTGAAATTCTTGTGATTTAAAAACATAATCGAGATACGAAACAATTGGATGTTCATCATCATACTCCACATTATCTTCTTCTTTATAAGCGTACTCTTCCAAACTAGTGTATATGCCGTCATTTGCAATTAGATCATTGCCTTCTCCATCATCACTAAATGGATAACCTCCAAGACCAATCTTATTCTTACTCCAACTTTCTTCAGAAAAATTCGCTAAGTAAATCTCTCTAACAAATTTCTCAGAACTTAAAGACCTTACTCTTGCATCAACAACTGCCATATGTTTTCTAAAAAACTTTAAACTTTCTTCTTCAGGAGTCATATCAACACTTAGAGTGCTATTAAAGGTATTATTACTATTCACAGTCTCTTCTTGAACTCCATCTTTACTACACCCCACCAAAATTAAACTTGCTACGAACATAGCTAATGGTATTCTAAATAAATTTTTCATTTTATAAATAAATAGTTAAAATAATTAATAGTTTTTGTTGATCAACTCCACAAATCAAAAAAAAACGATTAAAACAAATTTTACCAGATAAAAATGTTAAATAATATTAACCATGTTACGATTTTTTAAGGGTTTTTACAGAGAGTAATCTACAAATTAAGCTAATTTTTAATGGTATTTATATTTTAAACCATGGCTCAACCATACTGGTAGTAGCTCAAAGTTTGATTTTTTAGCATAGCTGGTTGTTTCTAGAAATAAAAATTTTTAAACTCCCATGCTTTGTAACAAGTCAATAAAAAAACTTAGTGTGACGGAAATAATAAAACCTTAATGGCTATCAATACCATGGTATAAACACTTAGAGTATAAATAATCTTGGTGATAGAAGGTTTTAATTTGTACAGCCGGTAGTTTAAGTGGAAACTAAGTATTAAGGAGGGGATAAACAGCAATAAAATCTTTACGCTCATTAGTTTTAAACTTATGAGACCTATGAATACTATAGAGGCCATAAATTGTAAAAAAAATAAAATTTTACCGTGTTTAACTGTAGCCAATGCTTCTTTTTGGTGCTTATATTCTTTCAAAAAATACAATATTGCCAAAAGAAGTAATAATCCGTTTAAGTAAATATCGTTCATAAGTAAAAAAAATAACCCATTAGTCTTATTGCGGTACCGCGAGCTTGTCTTCTATTGTTAGTGTAATACGAAGATAAGGTTTCAGCATAATCTATACAACATAAATCTGTTAGCCTTAATTTCCCTGTAAGGCAAATAAACAAACATAAAGCATTCAAAATCATAAGCATTATAAATCACTTGGTAGCACTTTTCATTTGTTCTTTAAAATCAAGATCTTTCACATTTTTTACGGGGCTGTAAATCGCTGCTTTTGTTCAAAAATATAATTTTTTTTAATTAGCTTAATTGGGCTTAAATAATTAGAAATTTAAATAGACATCTGTTTCTTACTGCTAAAAATTGTATTAAACACCTTATATTTGCCGAAAATTTAAAAAGCATGAGTAAACTTTTAATTGTGGGAACGGTAGCTTTTGATGCCATTGAGACTCCCTTTGGGAAAACAGATAAGATTTTAGGTGGTGCGGGAACCTACATTGGTTTAGCAGCACAAAAGTTTGGTGTAAATAGCGCTATTGTTTCTGTAGTGGGAGGTGATTTTCCTCAAAAATACATAGATATCTTTCATGAAAAGTCTATTAATATAGATGGGCTAGAGGTAATTCAAGATGGTAAAACTTTTTTTTGGAGCGGTAGATACCATAATGATATGAATACTCGCGACACCCTAGACACGCAATTAAATGTTTTAGAAAATTTTGATCCAGTAGTACCCGATGCTTTTCAAGATGCAGAGGTGGTAATGTTGGGTAATTTACATCCTGCTGTACAAATGGGGGTGATCAATCAGGTTAAGCAACCTAAACTGATAATTCTAGATACCATGAACTTTTGGATGGATCATACGCTATCAGAGCTTAAAGAGGTGATTGCCAAAGTAGATGTTATTACTATAAATGATGAAGAAGCAAGACAACTTTCTGGCGAATATTCACTGGTAAAAGCTGCACGGGCAATCGAAGAAATGGGGCCAAAATATGTGGTGATTAAAAAAGGAGAGCACGGAGCTTTATTATTTGATAAAAATGAAATGTTTTTTGCGCCTGCCTTACCCTTAGAAGAGGTTTTTGATCCAACTGGGGCAGGAGATACTTTTGCGGGTGGTTTTGCCGGCTACTTAGCTAAGACACAAGATTACTCGTTTGCTAATATGAAGAAAGCTATAATTTACGGCTCTAACCTTGCTTCTTTCTGTGTAGAAAAATTTGGTACCGAGCGCATGCTAAATCTTGAGGATCAAGAAATTGAGGAGCGACTGAAAGTTTTTAAATCCTTAACTCAATTTGAAATAGATTTAAATTAATTTTGTACCCTGCCCGCTTGGCAGGGTTTTTTAATACAACAACACAACACACATTATGAGCGACGCGATTAAACATGAATGCGGAATAGCGCTACTTAGGCTAAGAAAACCTTTAGAATTTTATAAAGAGAAATACGGCACGGCATTTTATGGTGTAAATAAAATGTACCTGATGCTAGAAAAACAACACAATAGAGGTCAAGATGGTGCTGGTTTGGCGAGTATAAAATTAAACACTCAACCTGGCGAGCGCTATATCAGTCGGGTGCGTTCTAACCAGGCCCAACCCATTCAAGATATTTTTGCTCAAATTAATGATCGTATTAATACCAGTTTAAAAGAGAACCCAGCTTACGCGGATGATGTTGCAGCACAAAAAAAGAATATACCTTATATAGGAGAGTTATTCTTGGGGCATGTACGCTATGGTACCTTTGGTAACAACAGTATAGAGGCGGTACACCCGTTTTTGCGTCAAAACAATTGGATGCATAGAAACCTAATTGTGGCAGGAAACTTTAATATGACTAATGTAAGTACCATGTTTGAAAACTTGGTAGAGCTGGGGCAACACCCCAAAGAAAAAGCTGATACCGTTACGGTAATGGAAAAAATTGGTCATTTTTTAGATTCTGAAGTAGAAAAATTATACAAAAAAGCAAAAAAAGAAGGCTACTCCAAAAAAGAGGCTTCACCTTATATTGCAAAAAAATTGAATGTCGCTAAAATCTTAAAACGCTCTTCAAAAGATTGGGATGGCGGTTATGCGATGGCCGGTTTAATAGGGCATGGTGATTCTTTTGTACTTAGAGATCCTGCTGGGATAAGACCCGTTTACTATTATATTGATGATGAGGTGGTGGTTACGGCTTCAGAGAGGCCAGTAATACAAACCGCTTTTAATGTTCCTTTTGAGTCGGTTAAAGAATTAGAGCCAGGTCACGCTTTGATTACCAAAAAAGATGGTAAAACCCAAATCAAAAAAATTATTGAGCCTTTAACACGTAAAGCTTGCTCGTTTGAACGGATTTATTTTTCGAGAGGTAGCGATGCAGAGATTTATCAAGAGCGTAAAAACTTAGGTAAATACATTATGCCCGATGTGCTTAAAGCGATAGATCACGATACGATTAATGCTGTTTTCTCTTTTATACCCAATACAGCCGAAACTTCATTTTACGGAATGGTCGAAGCTGCGCAAGATGAACTCAACCGCCAAAAGAATGAGGCGATCTTAAAGGAAAAAGAAAATCTAACCGATGAACGACTTACCGAAATTCTCTCGCATAGATTACGAACAGAAAAAATAGCCATTAAAGATGCTAAGTTGCGTACCTTTATTACCGAAGACAGCAGCCGAGACGATTTGGTAGCGCATGTTTATGATGTTACTTATGGGGTAGTAAAGCCTACCGATAACCTAGTCATTATAGATGACTCGATTGTACGGGGAACAACTTTAAAGAAAAGTATTTTAACCATGCTCGATCGTTTAAATCCCAAGAAAATAGTAGTAGTATCGTCGGCTCCTCAAATAAGATATCCCGATTGCTACGGTATAGACATGGCTAGACTAGAAGATTTTGTCGCTTTTCGCGCTGCCTTGGAGCTTTTAAAAGAAAACAATCAATATGCTATTGTAGAACAGGTGTATGAAAAATGCAAAGCCCAAACCGAGTTAGAAGACCATGAGGTGAAAAATTTTGTAAAAGAGATTTATGCGCCATTTAGCGATGAAGAGATTTCAGACAAAATAGGAGAATTATTAAAAAATGATGCAATTACTACAGAGGTAAAGGTAATTTATCAAAAGATTGAGCAATTGCACAAAGCTTGTCCTAAAAATTTAGGCGACTGGTATTTTACAGGAGATTATCCTACCCACGGGGGTAATCGCGTGGTCAATAGAGCATTTATTAACTTTTATGAAGGCAATAAAAGCCGAGCGTATTAAGGAAAAGTGCTAATAATTTAATTTTTTAGCTTTTTTATTGATTTTATTTAGGTTTATTGTTTTAAAAAATATATATTTGAATATCCATAATCTAAGTAGGTTAAGTTTATGGTAAAATTTGGGGCAAAAAGGTGGTGTTTACCACCTTTTTTTATTGGGCATATTTAAAACGCTAATTCTTTTGTTTTATTATAAAAAAAACTGCCTACATTATTATTTTTTCAAATGCCGAAATGATCGGGATGAAAAAAAGCTTAAAACGTAGGCAGTTAACCAAAGATTTAATGAGGGGTATTTATTTCCCGTCACTGTATCTTTTTGCTACTTCTTCCCAGTTAATTACATTGAAAAAAGCATTCACGTAATCTGGTCTTTTATTTTGGTATTTTAAGTAGTAAGCATGTTCCCATACATCTAAACCTAAAACAGGGTGTCCTCCGCAGCCTACACCTGGCATAAGCGGGTTGTCTTGGTTCGGGGTTGAACAAATTTCTAATCTACCTCCTGGATGAACACATAACCAAGCCCATCCTGATCCGAATTGACCACCGGCAGCATTAGAAAACTTCTCTTTAAAATCGTCGAAAGAACCAAATGCTTCATCAATAGCTTTGGCTAAATCACCTGTGGGTTTACCACCTCCCTTAGGAGACATAACATCCCAAAATAAGTTGTGATTATAAAAGCCACCTCCGTTATTTCGCACAGCCTTATTGTCCATATCTAGATTCTTTAAAATATCTTCTATAGATTTATCGGCTAGATTGGTACCTTCAATTGCATTGTTTAATTTGCTCGTATAACCTGCATGGTGTTTTTCATAATGAACCTCCATGGTTGCTTTGTCGATATGTGGTTCTAATGCATCTTTTGCATATGCTAAGTCGTTTTGTTTAAAAGCCATATATTTAAGTTTTTTTAATTTATTTCCATCAAAAATAATTATAACAAATCAGTAAAGCAATAATAATATGTTATAAATTACTTAAATGATTAACACTTTTTTGAATGCTTAAACGCAGTTCAATTTTTACTGTTAATAATTGTATTTTCGCTTAAATTCTTATCTATGTCTACACAGCAAAAGCAGCCTTCTTTTATCATTTATAATGCTTCGGCCGGATCGGGTAAAACCTTTACCATGGTCAAAGAGTATTTGCAACTGGTTTTACAAGCGCCAAGACCAGATTACTACAAGCATATTTTAGCTATAACCTTTACCAATAAGGCGGTTAGTGAATTAAAATCTCGAGTGCTTCACGCTTTAATCGATTTTAGTCAAGAGGTGACCCCAGAAAATAGTCGGGCTCTTTTTGATGCTGTAGCTGAATCGGTACAACTAGAACCTCAAGTAATCCGTAAAAAAAGTAAGGCCATAGTAAACCATATTTTACACAATTATGCGGCTTTTGAAATATCAACTATAGATGGTTTTACGCATAGATTACTACGCACCTTTGCAAAAGATCTTGACATCAACATAAATTTTGAAGTAGAGCTAGATAGCGACTTAGTGATTGAAGAAGCGGTAGATCGTGTGATAAACAAAGCGGGTAGCCAGCCTCAAATTACCCAGGCATTAATCAATTTTGTACTTAAAAAAGCAGACGATGATAAGTCTTGGGACATCCGTAGGGATTTAACCAAAATGGCTAAGCTGTTACTGGCAGAAGACAATTTTGCTTATTTAGATTTATTGACAGAATATGAATTGAAGGATTTTGATGTCTTTTATAATCAGTTGAAATCCGCCGAAAGCGAGCTAATCAAGCAAAATAAAAAGCATGCAGAGGCCTTTTTTGAGTTGCTTGAACAAAATCAAATTCCAGAAAAATGTTTCAACAGAGGTTCTGTACCTGGTTTTTTTAGGAAAAATTTAAACGGCGATTTGCCTAAGGTTTCGGGTGCGGTTTGGCAAGAAAAAATAGCCGATAATCCGCTTTATACTAAGGGTAAAACCTCCAGCGAAGAGCAAGCGCAAATAGATGCATTACAGCCCCAAATAGCCGAACTTTTTAATGCGATTAGAGACAATTATTATCAAGTGAAATTTTATGCGGCCTTGGCCAAAAATGTCGATGCACAATCGTTGCTTTTTGCCATTCAAAGTGAAATAGATTTGATTAAGGAAGAACGGGATATGTTGCTGATGGTAGACTTTAACAAAAAAATAAGCGAAGAAGTTAAAAACCAGCCGGCTCCTTTTATTTATGAACGCCTAGGTGAACGTTATCACAATTTTTTTATAGATGAATTTCAAGATACATCGGCTTTACAATGGGAAAATTTGCAGCCCCTAATCAATAACAGCTTAAGCGGATTTAATACCGAAAATAAAACGGGAAATTTATTTTTGGTTGGTGATGCAAAACAATCTATTTATAGGTGGCGCGGCGGTAAAGCCGAGCAGTTTATTAATTTATACGAAGGGAACTCCCCATTTTCTATCACGGGGAAAACACTCAATTTGCCTGCAAATTACCGCAGCTACAAAGAAATTATTGATTTTAACAATCAATTTTTTACTTTTTTAAGTGATTGTTTTGCATTTGAAACCTATCGAAACTTATATGCTCAAGCCGAACAGAAAAAAGTGAAAAATGCGCAAGGTTATGTTCAGCTTGACTTTATAGAAGGTAAAAACAGCGAAGAACAAAATTTGGCCTATGCAGCAAAAACCATTGAAATAATTCAAGAATTAAGAAAAGAAGGTACTCCCTTAAGCGATATTTGTTTGCTTACGCGGAAAAACAAACATGGCATCTTGTTGGCCAATCATTTGGTTGAAACGGGCATACCGGTAATCTCATCAGAAGCCTTATTGCTTAGTAAAAGTAAAACGGTAAATTTTGTGCAGCAAATATTTGAATTAAGCCTACAGCCAGAAGACAAAGAAATCAGATATGAATTGCTGTATTTTATAAGTAAACAAATTACATTTCCAGAAGAAGAACTCGCATTTTATAAAACAAGGTTATCGCTTTCTATAGAATCATTTTTTGATTCTTTACAAGTTTTCGGATTTCACTTTTCTTTGCAGCAGTTCCAAAAATTGCCTTTATATGAAGCTGCCGAGTATGTGATAAGGTCATTTAAAATTGTAAAAAAAGCCGATGCTTATCTGCAGTACTATTTAGATTTTGTTTACGAGTTTACCCAAAAAAGCCATGCGGGTTTAATGCAATTGGTTGAGGTGTGGAACAAGAAAAAAGATAAATTGAGTATTGTGGCCGCTCAAGGAATAGAAGCGGTGCAAATTTTAAGCGTTCACAAGTCTAAAGGACTGGAGTTTCCTATAGTAATTTATCCGTTTGCGCAACAAAAGTTAGACGATTTTAGTCGGGATAGTCTCTGGGCGTTAATAGATGATTTTGAGCTTCCCTTAGGCTATTTAAGTGTAAACAAAGAAACACCTCATTACAGTAAAAAATTAAAAGAAGATTTTGACGTGTTAGCCCAACATAAGTTACTTGATGAAATAAATGTGTTGTATGTCGCATTAACGCGAGCAAAAGAGCAGTTGTATATCATCAGTAAAATAGAAACTTCTAAAACAGCTCAGCGTGAAGAAAATACTTTTGGTGTGCTGTTTCAACGATTTTTAGAAAAACAAAACAAGTGGGAGGCAGATGCTTGGCATTACCATTGGGGACATAAGCCTAAGCCCAATGCAATTGAGGACAAGAAGGGGGGTATGCAGGATTTTAGCTTTATTTCAACGCTGCCAGAAAATCACCAAGCCGCTTTGATGACCAAAAATGCGAGTATGTGGCTTACGTCTCAAGAAGAAGCCATAGCTTATGGAGATATGGTACATGAAATTTTAAGTCAAATCATTACTGTAGAAGATATTCAGCCTGCTTTGGCCAATGCTGTAGAACAAGGTAACTTGAATCAAAAAGAAGCTTTAGCCTACGAGCAAAGTTTCATAAAAATGGTAAATCATCCAGAATTAAACAGCTATTTTACTAAAGCTTATACCGTTTATACAGAAAAAGAACTCTTGGTAGATCATGCTTATAAACGTTTAGATCGTCTCTGTCTCAAAAACAAGGAAGCGGTAATTATAGACTATAAAACCGGGTCTTATAGTCCTGATCATAAAATACAACTGAATGAATATGCCGAAGCAATTAAGAAGTTAGGATATACTGTGAAGAAAGGTGTATTAATATATTTAGAAAACAAGCAGAACTTAAAGATTGTTTATCTTTGATATTTAAAACAAAACACTATGTATAGCAAAGAAATTAAAGCACATTTGCAAGCTCAGTTAGACGAAATTAAAGAAAATGGGCTGTATAAGAAAGAACGCGTAATTACTTCACCACAAGATGCAGTAATTAAGATTGAAACTGGTGAAGAGGTTATTAACTTTTGTGCCAACAACTACTTAGGTTTGTCATCGCACCCAGAGGTGATTCAAGCGGCTAAAGACACTTTAGATGAACGCGGTTTTGGTATGAGCAGTGTACGTTTTATCTGCGGAACACAAGATATCCACAAAAAACTTGAGCAAAATATAGCAGACTTTTATCAAACCGAAGATACCATTCTCTATGCGGCAGCTTTTGATGCCAATGGAGGAGTTTTTGAGCCTATTTTAACTAAAGAGGACGCCATTATTTCTGACTCCCTAAATCACGCTTCAATTATAGATGGTGTGCGCCTATGTAAGGCGGCTAGATACCGTTATCAAAATAACAATATGGCCGATTTAGAAAAACAACTAAAGCAAGCCAATGAAGACGGGGCACGTTTTAAAATTATAGTTACCGATGGCGTATTTTCAATGGATGGTCTAGTGGCTCCACTTGATCAAATTTGTGATTTAGCCGACAAATACGATGCTTTGGTTATGATAGACGAGTGCCATGCCACTGGTTTTATTGGAGCCAACGGTATAGGTACACTAGAGGAGAAAGATGTAATGGGTAGAATAGATATCATTACCGGTACTCTAGGTAAGGCTTTGGGTGGCGCTATGGGCGGATATACCACTGGTAAAAAAGAAATTATTGAGTTGTTAAGACAACGATCTAGACCTTATTTGTTTTCAAACTCTTTGGCTCCTGCCATTGTAGGCGCCTCAAACAAAGTATTTGAGATGCTTAATTCAAGCACGCATTTAAGAGATCAAGTAATGGAAAATACTGCTTATTTCAAAAAAGAAATGAAGGCTGCGGGCTTTGATATTATAGACGGCGATTCGGCAATTGTACCAGTTATGTTATACGATGCAAAACTTTCTCAAAAAATGGCCGATAGGTTACTGGAAGAGGGAATTTACGTAATAGGATTCTTTTATCCTGTAGTGCCTAAAGAGCAAGCAAGAATACGTGTTCAACTCTCTGCAGCACATACAAAAGCTCATTTAGAAAAAGCCGTTGAGGCATTCACAAAAGTGGGTAAAGAATTAGGAGTTATTTAGTTTAATTATTGATGAATAGGCGGTTTTCATTAAGAAAACTTTATTATTTTAATTTTTGTAAATGTTAAAGAACCCTCTATTTTTGCTTCAATAACACTAAAAATAAATAATTGAATATGAAACATCTTGGCAAATTATTATTGGCATCTTTATGCTTGTTAGGAGTAACTAGCCTACAAGCACAAGATAAAAACAACCCTTGGGCGGTTGGTATTGGAATCAACGCTGTTGACGCATATCCTGTAGGTGAAGATGCACCACGTGGGGGCATGTTCAGCGAGTTTTTTAATGTAAAAGATCACTACAACATTTTACCTTCAGTTTCTAAATTAACAATAGGTAGATACATCGGTTCGGGCTTTTCTGCAGAAGTAGCAGGTTCGCTTAACCGTATCGACAAGTTTGGTGATCAAAGCGTAGATGATTTAACTTACTATGCTGTTGATGGTGCTGTACAATACAGCTTTAGAGAGATGATTAACGAAACCGGTTGGTTTGATCCTTATTTAGGAGTAGGAGCAGGGTACAACTGGCTAGATGATGAAGGTTTTGGAACCGCAAACGGTTCTTTAGGATTTAATTTTTGGTTTACAGATAACGTTGCTTTCAACATCCAAAGTACTTATAAAAAAGCTTTTGATGATATGGAAGGACCAGACCATTTCCAACATTCTATGGGAATTAAAATCGCCTTTGGAGGAACCGATACAGATGGTGACGGTGTTTATGACGACAAAGACGAATGTCCAAATGAGCCAGGCTTAGCCGAATTTAACGGATGTCCTGATTCTGACGGAGACGGAATTCCAGATAAAGATGATAAATGTCCTAACGAAGCAGGAAGTGCAGAGTTTATGGGTTGTCCAGATACAGATGGTGATGGCATTGCCGATCCAGAAGATGATTGTCCAAATGAGGCAGGTGTTGCATCATTAAATGGATGTCCTGATGCCGATGGCGACGGAGTTAAAGATGCTGATGACAACTGTCCTAACGAGGCAGGTCCTGCAGAAAACAACGGATGCCCATGGCAAGATAGAGACAATGATGGTGTTTTAGATAAAGACGATCAGTGTCCAGATGTAGCTGGTACTACAGCCAATAATGGTTGTCCAGAAGTTACTGTTGAAATTATCAATGAGTTGAATGAATATTCTAAAACTATTTTATTCGATCTTGGTAAATCTTCAATCCGTAAAGAATCTTTTGAAGCTTTAGAATCTATCGCTGACATCATGGAAGAGTATCCTAATACTGTTTTCCATATTGAAGGGCATACAGATAGCCAAGGTAGTAATAAACTAAACCTAAGACTTTCAAAAGAACGTGCAGCTTCAGTGAGAGATTACTTAGTAAACCAAGCAAATATTGATAGCAGCAGAATTACTTCTGAAGGTTACGGTGAAGAAAGACCAATAGCTACCAATAAAACAGCTGCTGGTAGACAACAAAACAGACGAGTTGAGGTTTCTTTAGAAAAAAATAGAGACTAATTAAACTAAAATAATTATATTGAAAACGCCTCTGAAAAGAGGCGTTTTTTTATTTTTAGGCTATGCAAACATTTATAGAAGAGACGGTATCTAAAATTTTGAAACAGGAACCCAGGCTAGAGCGTTGTAAATTTATTTTACCCAGTAAGCGAGCAGGGGCATTCCTTAAAGAAATCTTACGCAAAGAGGTAAAGGATACAATTTTTGCTCCAGAAGTATTAAGCATAGAAGAATTTATACAAGAAGTAAGTGGGGTAAGCCAGTTGCCTGCTAACAAGACTTTATTTAAATTCTATGAATCCTATGTAGCCGTAATGCCAAAAGAGAAAAAGGAAGATTTTGAAACATTTTACGGATGGGCACATACACTTTTGCACGATTTCAATGAAATTGACCGTTATTTAATCGATACCGATAGTTTCTTTAATTACCTGAGCGATATTCAAGATATCAACCATTGGTCAAAGCAAGAAAGAAAAACCAGCTTAATCCAAAATTATTTGGCATTTTGGAATGCTTTGCCAAGCCTTTATCAACATTTTGTGGCTAACTTACTTCAACAAAAAAAGGCCTATCAAGGATTGATTTACCGCGTTGCAGCCGACCGAATTAAAGATTATATTGAAAATAAAAAACAGACCAAACATTATTTAATTGGTTTTAATGCCTTAAATAATGCAGAGCAAATTTTGTTTCAAGAATTACTAACGGGAGCACAAGCCGAAATATTCTGGGACATCGATCAGTACTTTTTAGATAAAAATTATCATGCCGCAGGGTTATTTATAAGGCGCTATAAAAGCGAATGGTCTTATTACCAAGACAAAAAGTTTCCTGAAATGCCCGAGAATTATTATAATTTTGGCGAAATTCATTGTACGGGTATACCTAAGAATGTAGGACAAGCTAAATACATAGGGAACCTACTTCGTAGTTTCTCAGAAGAGAAAATTCAAAATACCGCTCTGGTATTAAACGATGAAGGCCTATTGCCAGTACTTTTAAATTCTTTGCCAGATAATGTGCACGCTGTAAACATTACCATGGGTCTAAAATTAAGTCAAACCCCATTGGCAAGCTTTTTTGAAACGCTTTTTGCAATTCAACTTTCGGGAGACAAGAAGATTTATTACAAGCAATTTCTAGAAATAGTTAAGCATCCTTTTATGCAACAACTATTAGGTAAAGACGTATCTAAATTACAGCATCATGTAGCCGAAAAAAATAGGGTATATTTTGTTTTAAAAGAATTACGTGATTTATGTAAAGCAGAATCATTTGAGTTGCTTAATCTTTGCTTTACGCAAAAGAAAAAGCCAGTAGAGATTTTAGAAAACTTTTTACAAATCATTAAAATTTTTGAAAAATTTTTTACCACCCAAAAAGCTCTGGAGCGGGAGTACATTTATCACTTTCAAAAATTATTCAATCAACTGCAAAACCTACTCGATGAGGTAGATCAAATCAAAAGCATCTCGGCACTGCATCGCTTTTATAGAGATAGTATTAATCAACATCAACTTGATTTTACGGGGGCTCCATTTAAGGGGTTACAAATTATGGGAATGCTAGAAACACGTGCATTAGATTTTGATACGGTAATTATGGCCAGTGTAAATGAGGGTATCCTACCAGCAGGAAAAAGTAATAATTCTTTTATTCCCTATGATTTAAAACACCAGTACGGCTTGCCTACCTTCAAAGAAAAAGATGCTATATATACCTATCACTTTTACAGATTACTACAAAGGGCCGAAGATGTACACTTGTTATTTAACTCTAATTTTGAAGGCTTGAATGCCGGAGAAAAAAGCAGATTTATCGCTCAATTAGAATATGAACGGCAGCTCAAGGTTACTCATTGGATGCCAGAGGCACGAATCAATAAAGAAACACCTAAAACGAGTAAAAAAACCGCTTTAATGTTAAGGGAGTTGACCAGTATGGCCAAAAAGTTTTCCCCATCGGCACTTTCAAGCTATGTGCGGAATCCTCAAGATTTTTATAAACAATATTTATTAAAAATTAATGATCAAGAGGAAGTCGAGGAAACAGTAGCCTACAATACCCTTGGAAGCATCATTCACGACACACTCGAAAATTTATATGATCCATTTAAGGGGCAATTTTTGAACACAAATAGCATTGATCAAATCGATAAAATTTACGAAAAAGAACTGCAAAAACAGTTTGCCAATACTTATGCCAATTCCAAAAACCTATTTGGTCAAAACTTGTTGATATATGCTGTGGCCAAACGATATATAAAACGGTTTTTAGCCCTAGAAAGAAAAGAGTTGAAAGACAATAAAATTGAATTGATCGGACTTGAAGTACCTCTCAAAATCAAATTAAATACCAAAAACGATTATGGAATAGGAGGGAAGATTGATAGAATAGACCGTAAAAATGGGGTTTTGCGTATCATCGACTATAAAACCGGCTTAGTAACTCCTAGTCAGCTGAAAATTAAAGATTTTGATACCATTATCAGCGATTATCAATATAGCAAAATTTTACAGGTTTTATGTTATGCGTTAATGGTGCACCGCACTCAAGGTTTCGACCAAGCTCAAGGCGGAATAATTTCATTTAAAAATTTAAAAAATGGATTTATGCAGGTTAAGCAGGATAAAGAAACTTTTATTGATGCAAAATTATTAGCCGATTTTGAAGCGACTTTACTAAGTTTAATTGAAGAAATACTCAATCCTAAAATAGATTTTGTAGAAAAAGAGGTGTAAAAAGCATTGATTTTTAAGATCTAGTAAAAGGCGAAGAATTCAATAAAAAATGATGTACATTTAAATAAAAAAATTATATTTGTACCCAACAAAGTCAGGGGAATTAGCTCAGCTGGCTAGAGCGCTACGCTGGCAGCGTAGAGGTCATCGGTTCGACTCCGATATTCTCCACTTTTTTTCTTCTTTTATCTACCCCTCAAAAAATAACTTTATTCATCTAAGTATTTCTTAGAAATTGCCACGACGGCTCTTTCTTTAATTTTTAGTGTCCTGTTCAGGCAAGATTGCTAATTCTAGTTAAAATAGAAGATTCTCGTGAGATCACAATATTACAATTTACTTACATCTTATAAATCCATAAAGAAGGATCTAAATAGGTGGTATTTTTAAAAATATAAAAATTTAATGTAGGTCTTTGGGTTGCCGTTGCTTTTCCTACCTGACCTATCATTTGCCCACGCGAAATTTTTTCGCCTACCTCAACCCGAATATCGTTAAGGTTATTATAAACCGATATAAAGTCACCGTGTCTAATCATAACGGCTTTATTAGCGCCTTTTATAGCCTGGATTTTAAATACCTCACCTTTAAAAATGGCATTCACGGGTTCATTCTCATTAGTTTCTATACGAACACCATTATTCATTATCTTAACGGTATGAATGGTTTTTGATGGGTGTTCGCCAAATTTCATAGTAACCACTCCAGATTTTACAGGCCAAGGTAATTTACCCTTATTGGAGGCAAAGTTGGCTGCAAGTTCCTTAGCTTCGGGTGTTAAAGCAAATTTGTTTTTACTAACTTTAGCACCTTTTTTCTTGTTTTCTGCAGCGATGGCTTCACGAATTAGCTTCTGAATTTGCGCATCTATTTCGCTAATTTCTTTTTGTCTCTCTGCAAGTTGGGCTTTAAAGCTGCCTGTTTTTTCTCGTACTTCAGCAATGAGTATTTCTTGCCTTCGTTTATCTTCTTTGAGTTTTTGTTGGGTTTTTCGATTATCGGCTAACAAAGACTCCTTGGCTTTACGCTGTTCGATTAATTCATTGTTTAGCTCTTTTAATTCTTGGGTTTGTTCTTTTATTTCCTCCCCTTGCTGGTGTCTGTAGTCAGCATATTGTTTCATATACTGCAACCGCTTATAGGCCTGCAAAAAGCTTTCTGATGAAAGTAAAAACATCACCCTGCTTTTTTGCGATTTGCTTCGATAAGATTTGCTAATCATTTTTGCATAATCAGCTTTTAGCTGCTCTAGATCTTTACGTAATTTGGTGATTTTACTCAAATTTTCATTTATCTCACGGGTAAGCAAATTCGCTTGTTGGTTGGTCACTTTTATCAGTTGTTGAGTTGAGCTTATTTTACGCTCAATATCTTCAACTTGAACCAGTAGCGACCTACTTTTTTTCTGGTTGTTTTCTAGTAAATTATTGATTTGCGCAATTTCTTTTTTTAATGCGATACGTTTTGCTTCAAGCCGTTCACGAGCCGTGCTTTGTGCTAACACCGGTGTGGTCAACAGCAGGCATAAGAAAAACATAAAAAAGGTAAAGTGCGTTTTATAAATCATGGTAATTCTATGGCTTTATATCCTTTTGGGATTTCAAATGGGAAGCTTACAGGCTTATTCACTTCTATACTTCTGTAATCGATTTCAATTTGTGTGTTTTCGTTTACTTTGTTTGCTTGTATATCAATTTTCTTGGGAAACCAAAAATCGTTAATTTTTTGATATTCGGGATAATTTATGCGAATACTTTCGGCTTGACCTAATTTATGATAATGTTGAGCATTTAATCGGAAATGAGCCGGATTTATTAATAAAGTTTGGCTCAAAAAAGCATTGAGTTGAGCGGTAAGCTTATATTCTTTTTCTTGAAATAATAAATCGTATTTACCTTTGGTAACAGTAAGCATTGCTTGTCCCAACAAAAGATTTTGTACTTGATCAAAATCAACTGGTAAATTGAGCCATTCACTAAGCAATTCAAAATCACCATCAAAGTAAGTTTGGTCTATTTTCTCATAGTATTGTACCCTATTTGGAGTGATATAAACTTTGGCTAAAGGAATAATCCCTGCCAGTTTTGCACTTAACCAAATGGCTTTATCTTTTTCTATTCGTGCACTAATAGCAATAGATTGTGATTCTTCTTTGCTGGTGTAGCTTCCGCGTAAGCGTGCTTGTAAAGTTTTGATAGCGGGAAAAGACTTCTCGTGAATCTTGGTAAGTTGCCTAACCGAGACATCTTTTGAAACCTTTCCACTTAGGGGTTTACTGGTTTTACAGCCCAAGAGAATAAGGCTAACCGCAAACAAATAAATTATATTTTTAAGCATGCCTCTAGCGATTTTTTAAATTTTGAAGTTGATTTTTGTATGATTGAACTTTTTCTGAGTTATTCATATCTTGATAGTAATTGATTAAGGCCCTATAAATATCTGCCTGTAAATTTGGGTTATTTACTACCAGATCTAAACTGATTAAAAGGTTTTTCTCTGCAGCCTTAAGTTTAAGCGTGTTTAACTGCCCCCAACCGAGGGTATAATAAAAGAATGCTTGAGAGGGGTATACATCAATTGCTTGTTGGCTAACCTCTAAGAGTACCTCATATTTATTTAGCTTTTGAGCTAAAATAAGCACGTTTTTAAGGGTTTCAAAATGGTAAGGATCTTCTTGTAGTTTAGAGGTATAATGTTTAAAAGCAGCAAGCTGGTTTTCATCGACCATATACTTGGCTACTAGTTCGCTATTTGCTTCACGCTCGATTTCGGTTTCAACCAAAGCCAAAAATTCATCTTTATATTGTGGTTGTTGCTGGACAAATTTTGCAAAATCTTGTAATACCCGCTTTTTTATAGTTAAATTATCAACATTTTTGATCACTTTTTTTATAGATGCGATGGCTTGATCAAACTTTCTGTCTTTGAGATATTGCTTATATAGGGCATAATGTGCTGCAGGGGCATTGGCATTTACTCGTAGTAATTTTTGGGCAACTTGCATCATTTTATCAAGTTCATTCTGTTCTTGATAAAACTGCATTAAAACCAAGTAAGCATCTTCTTCTCCCGTATGCCTGTCGATGTAATTGCGCAGGTAAATTTCTTTAAGGCTAGCGGGAGCCTTTTGAAATATCTTTTTTTTAAAATTTTCTCTATATTCAGAATAGCCCTCTTGCAAATTTAAATAGTCTATACTCTCCAGTGCAGCTTCATAATTATTGGTAAGCAAGTATAAATTGGCTAAATCTTCATAAAATAAATTATTTTTTTTGGCAAAATCTTGTGCTAGCGGTATGGCCTTTTTGTACTGATTTGTTTTTAAGTAAACTTGAAAAAGTAAGCTTTTAGCTTCGCGCTTTTGCGGATATTTTTGAAGTAATAATTGAAGTGAATTCTCGGCCTCTTTATAGTCTTTTAGCGCGAAATAATTTTTACCAAGTTCTAAATCTACCGCTAGGCTACGGTTAAACTTTTTGGCTTTTAATAATAGATTTATAGCCTGCTCATGGTTTAAAATAGCTTTTTGCGCCAAGGCATCAAAAAAAAGTTCTTGAAATTCGTCGTTTACTTGACCCAAGTTAGCTTGATTAATCGAATCGGAAACAATAGGACTTTTTTGCGCATAAAACTTTTGCTGTACTCCAATAACGGTGAACAGAGAACACATAAAAAGTCCTATTGCATACTGCTTCATCTTAATCTAAAATTGAATAATCGCCAATGCTAATTTTTGTGAATTTACCATCAAATGTAGCGTGATTCCCGATCATAGCCTCATCGAGTTGTGCATTTCTAATGTTGCTATGGGTTTGTATTAAACTGTTTTTTATCTGGCTGTTTTCTATGCTACACCCCTCTCCTATAGAAACATTTGGACCAACCGTAGTGTTCACCAATTTAACGCCTTTACCAATATAACAAGGAGGAATAATGGTTGATTGTTCTAAAATAATATCATCAGAGACAAGTTGCTCCTTTTCTTCTTGATGCAAAAAGTTAAGCATGCGCTTATTGGTTGCTACCGTCACCGTTTTATTTCCGCAGTCCATCCATTCATCTACCTTCCCAGGCTTAAAGACTAAACCTTTTTGCTTCATTTTTTCTATACCGTCATTGATTTGATATTCTCCGCCGCGCATTAATTTCTCGTCAAGAACCAATTGCAATTGATCTTTAAGTACGTTTACATCTTTAAAGTAATAGATACCGATAACGGCAAGGTCTGATACTTTATCTTTTGGTTTTTCAACCAAATCTGTTATTTCATTTTTATCGTTTAATTTTACCACTCCATAAGCTTCGGGATTCTCAACTTGTTTTACCCAAATCACACTATCTGCTTCTTTATCTAACGTGAAATCTGCCTTAAATAGTGTATCCGCGTAAGCGATAACTGCGGGACCACTTAAAGAGTCTTGTGCGCACATAATGGCATGACCAGTGCCCAATGGCTGATCTTGAATATAAATACTCGCCTTGGCACCTAAATTCTGGGCAATCTGCTTAAGCTTTTCTTCTATTTCCAGACCAAAATCTTTTCCTATTACAAAGGCTATTTCATCTATTGGCGCATCGAGTACTTGTGCAATATCTTCTACAAGGCGTTGCACAATGGGTTTACCCGCAATGGGTATTAGTGGTTTTGGTACAGTGAGGGTATGCGGTCTTAAACGCGAGCCTCTGCCCGCCATAGGTACAATAATTTTCATAAGATATTTTTAATGTCGTTTTAACTTATTTTCCGGTGCTACCAAATCCTCCGGCGCCACGTTGGCTTTCCTCGAGAACGCTAACTTCTTTTAGATTGGCTTGTTCGTGTTGGGCAATAACCATTTGTGCGATACGCTCACCGTCTTCTATAACAAAAGATTCTTGTGAGAGGTTCACCAAAATAATGCCTATTTCTCCTCGGTAGTCGGCATCGATTGTGCCTGGAGAATTAAGTACAGTAATGCCTTTTTTTAAGGCTAAACCGCTACGAGGTCTTACTTGAGCTTCGTAGCCTATTGGAAGTTCAATATATAAGCCTGTTTTAATTAGGGTGCGCTCTAGCGGACCTAAAATAACTTTATCTTCTAGATTGGCGCGTAAATCCATTCCGGCTGCTCCTTGTGTAGCATAATGGGGTAATGGATGTTTAGATTTATTAATGATTTTAACGGTCATAGGACTAGTTATAAGAATTGAGCGATAAATTTTCTCTCTTTTATGTAAATGATTCCCAAAAATAAGAAAAGTAACAGGCTTCCTATATATAAATCGCTGTTAAATATGTAGAATGAAGCAAATGAAAAACCAATTCCTAATCCCAAATAAATTAAAATATTGGTTAAATCGTAGGGTATGTGGTAGTATTTTCTTCCGTAAAGATAAGAAATCACCACCATAATGGCATAAGCAGCAAGAGTTGCGTAAGCGCCGCCCATAAAACCGATAACAGGAATAAGGCTGTAATTGAGTAGGATGGTAATTCCTGCTCCTAAAACTGAAAAATACATTCCATAACGGGTTTTATCGGTTAGTTTATACCAGTAGGCTAGATTAAAGTAAATACCTAAGAATAAATTAGCCAGTAAGACGACGGGTACAATGTTTATGGCTATCCAATAAGAATCATCTCTTACTATTAATCGTTTAAAGAGATGCAAATAAACGCATACAAACACTAGCATTAAACTACCTAATATCACAAAGTACTTCATAATAACGGCATATGTTTGTTTTGCGTTTTTTTGTGCAGCGTGGTTAAAGAAAAATGGCTCGGCGCCGAGACGAAAACCCTGAATAAAAATAGTCATGAAAACCGCAATTTTATAGCAAGCAGCATAGGCTCCATTGATATCCTTATTTAGCAGTTGAGGTATAAGCCATTTATCAAAATTTTCATTGATTACATAGGCTAATCCCGCCACCATTATAGGCCAACCGTATTGTATTAACTGCTTAAAAATTCTTGTGTCAAATTGCCATTTTGTTTTAAAAAAATAAGGCGACAACAAAAGCAGAGTGAACAAACTGGCCACTAGGTTAGCTATGAAAACATAGGTAACTAGATCGTGAGAATAATCTAGAAAACCCAGAGACCAATTGGTTTGGGGGATAAACCACAAAAAAAAGTAGTTAAGACCTACATACAAAGCGATATTTAAAATTTTAATTACAGAAAATTTTATGGGTTTCCCTGTGGCCCGCAAATAGGCGAAGGGGATTACCACAAGGGTGTCTAAACCAATTACCGCAATGAGTAGATTAAAGTAATCTTGTTTTAAATTGACCCATTGTGCTAAAAACGCACTGTTAAGATAAACGCAGACTATAAAAGCTACAGTAGTGAAAGTAAGACTGATAAATGCCGTAGAAAATACTTTTTCTTTTTCTTGATGTTTACTAAAAAACCTAAAAAAAGCAGTTTCCATTCCATAGGTGAGTAAAACATTAAAAAAAGCAGCATAAACATAAAAAACGGTGTTGTCTGAGTAATCTTCGTTTTCTAGTGTAACTGTAAGTAAAGGAACCAATAAAAAATTCATTAATCGTGGTAAGACGGTGGCCATACCATAAATTAATGTGTCTTTAAAGAAATTATTTAATGTGTTCAAGGCTCTTTAGTTGAGGTTTTAAAAGTAGGTATTTATTAGCAATCTAGCAATGCGGTAAGTTATATACAAGCGGTTTGGATTAAGCTTAAAGCGGATAAAAATAGGGTATAAAAAAAGCCTCGGGAACCGAGGCTTCAATATTTTATTTATATAGACTAACCGTTAAGTGCTTCTGCACCTCCTACAATTTCTAAAATCTCGTTGGTAATCGAAGCTTGTCTTGCTTTATTATAAGATAATTTTAGAGCGTCTCTAAGTTCGGTAGCGTTGTCTGTAGCTTTGTGCATAGCGGTCATTCGAGCTCCATGTTCAGAAGCAAATGAATCGCGCAGTGCTTTAAACAATTGCATCTTTAACGATTTAGGAATAAGCTCTTCTATAATTTCGGTTTTATTAGGCTCAAACTTATAGTCGGCTAGCGTATTTTCCTCTTGCTCTTGATTTAGCGGCTCAATAGGTAAAAACTGTTCTGTTTTTACAATTTGGGTTGCAGCATTTTTAAAAGAATTGTATACTAAAATAACGCGATCGTATTTCTTATCGATGAAATCTTGCATGATTTCTTCAGCAAGAAGAACAACCTGGTCAAATTCTAAATGATCAAAGATAGCGGTATCGTTTTTAGCGATAGTAAAATCTTTTTTCAAGATATCATTGGCTTTTTTACCCAGAGTAAATAAGCTAACTTTTTTATCTTTTAAATCGTTTTGAATTAGATTCTTTGTTCCTTTTACGATGTTTGAGTTAAAAGCACCAGCCAAACCTCTATTTGACGAGATAGCCACGACCAATACATTCTCTACTTCACGTTGTTCAGCAAATTTACTATTTGCACCCTCGTCTAAAGACGCGCTTAAGTTTTGAAGCAATTCTGTCAACTTATCTGCATAGGGACGCATAGCGGTAATGGCATCTTGCGCTTTGCTCAATTTTGCTGCCGATACCATTTTCATGGCACTGGTAATCTGCATTGTTGAAGATACCGAACTAATTCTGCTGCGTAACTCTTTTAAATTTGCCATTATACAATGATGAATTTAAACTTCAGCAGGACTTATTAAGCTAGTACTGCTGAAGTTCATTTTTATTTTTTATATTTTCCAGATAACTCTTTCGCTACTTTTGTCATCACATCTAAAGTCTCATCGGTTAACTTACCGGCTTTTAATGTGTCTAAAACATCTCTATGTTTAGCATCTAAGAATTCTAGGTATTCTTTTTCAAATTCTTTTACGCGATCAACAGGAACTTCTTTCAGCAAGTTTTTAGAACCCGCGTAAACAATTGCAATTTGATTCTCTACTGGGTAAGGGTCGTTTTGAGCTTGTTTTAAGATCTCAACGTTACGCTTACCTTTTTCGATAGTGCTTAAAGTTGAGGCATCAAGATCAGATCCGAATTTAGCAAAAGCTTCTAGCTCTCTAAACTGGGCTTGATCTAATTTTAAAGTACCAGCAACTTTTTTCATCGATTTTATCTGGGCCGAACCTCCTACACGAGAAACCGAGATTCCTACATCAATTGCAGGACGTACACCTGAGTTAAATAAATCTGAAGTTAAGAATATCTGACCGTCAGTAATCGAAATTACGTTTGTTGGAATATAAGCCGAAACGTCACCTGCTTGAGTTTCAATAACAGGCAAAGCAGTTAAAGAACCACCACCTTTTACACGATCTTTTAAAGAATCGGGTAGGTCGTTCATGTTTTTTGCGATATCATCATCATTGATCACCTTTGCCGCACGCTCTAATAATCTTGAGTGTAGGTAAAATACATCTCCAGGATAAGCTTCACGTCCCGGTGGTCTTCTTAATAATAAAGATACCTCACGGTAAGCCACGGCTTGTTTTGATAAATCATCATAAATAATTAAGGCTGGTCTACCAGTATCTCTAAAATACTCACCAATAGCAGCACCAGCAAACGGAGCATAAACCTGCATAGGAGCTGGGTCTGATGCATTTGCAGCTACGATAGTAGTGTAGGCTAGTGCGCCTTTATCTTCTAAAGTTTTAGCAATTCCGGCAACGGTAGAAGCCTTTTGACCTACAGCTACATAAATACAGTAAACAGGTTCACCTCTATCGTAAAATTCTTTTTGGTTAAGAATAGTATCAATACAAACAGTAGTTTTACCAGTTTGTCTATCTCCAATTACTAATTCACGCTGTCCTCTTCCTACTGGTACCAAAGCATCAATAGACTTGATTCCGGTTTGTAAAGGTTCTGTAACGGGCTCTCTGTAAATTACCCCAGGAGCTTTTCGCTCTAACGGCATTTGAACGGTTTCGCCCGAAATAGCTCCTTTGCCATCAATAGGTTTTCCAAGTGTATTTACTACTCTACCAACGATACCTTCTCCTACTTGAATAGAAGCAATTTTCTGAGTTCTTTTTACGGTATCACCTTCTTTAATTGCTTTTGAAGCACCTAAAAGTACTACCCCAACATTATCTTCTTCTAGGTTAAGTACCATTCCTTCTAGACCTCCTTCAAACTCAACGAGTTCTCCGTATTCTGCATTGGTAAGGCCGTAAACATTGGCAATACCATCACCTACGGTAAGTACGGTTCCCACTTCATTTAAGGAAGCTTTTCCCTCAAATCCGGATAATTGTTTTTTTAAAATTGCTGAAACTTCAGCAGGATTTACTTCTGCCATAATTATTTAGTATAAATGAATACGTGCACGTATCGTTTTTATTTCTGTTAAATATATGCGTTTTGATTAAACTTCTTTTTAAGCGAATTTAATTTGCCTGCTACACTAGCATCATATTGTAAATCGCCTACACGTAAAATAAAACCACCTAAAATGCTTTCGTCAATAGCATTGGTTAGGGTGGCCTCACTACCGGTAAGTTGTTTAACCTTATCCAGTAATTTAGTATGCATAGCCGGTGTTAATGCGGTTGCGGTAGTTACGTGAGCTACCTTAATATTTTGATCTTCATCATACAAACGAATAAATTGCTTTACTACATCTTGTATAAGAGCTATGCGACCATTTTCTATAAGCACACCAAAGGTGTTTTGGGTGATGGCATCAACGTTTGTAAAAATCTGATTTAAAATCGCTTGTTTATCACTTGCCTTTACCACAGGGCTCTTAAGGATATTAGCTAAATTTTTATTTTCTTTTAGAGTGTTCTCTAGTAAACGAAAATCTGAATTCACCTCTTTTAATACCGCCTTTTCTTTAGCTAATTCTAAAATTGCTTTGGCATAGCGTTGTGCTGCTCTAGTATTGGCCATAGTTTTTGTTAATTTAGCTTCACATCGGCTAGCATATTATCAACTAACTGCATGTGATTTTCTTGGCTGTTTAATTCTTTTTTTACTACTTTTTCTGCGATTTCGATTGACAATTCGGCTACTTGCTGTTTGATTTCGTTCAGTGCAGCTTGTTTTTCTTGTGCAATCGCCTCTTGTGCAGCACTAATCATTTTGCTTGCCTTTAGCTCTGCTTCTGTGCTAGCTTCGTTGATCATTCTTTCTTTAATCGAACGCGCCTCTTTAAGCATTTTATCACGCTCTTCACGCGCTTCTTTTAATAACTTCTCGTTGTTGGCTTTTAAATTTTGCATTTCTAAACGTGCTTTTTCGGCAGCGTCTAGGGCATCATTAATAGAGTCTTCTCTTTTCTTTATGGAATCAAGGATAGGTCTCCAAGCAAATTTAGCTAAAAGAAATATTAAAATTAAGGTGACAACCGTTTGCCACACAAATAATCCAAAATCTGGTTTAATTAAATCCATAGGTTTTTATACTATCTAAAATTAATTTAATTTTTTTAAAAACACTTCTTTTTAACCAACCGTTAAAAAGAAGTGTTTTTTCAATAGGCTTATTTTAACACCCCTAGTAAGGCTGCTACTACACCAAATAACGCCACCCCTTCTACAAGAGCTGCCGCAATAATCATTGCTGTTTGGATTTTGTTTGCTGCTTCTGGTTGACGAGCGATAGCCTCCATTGCGGCTGCACCAATCTTACCAACACCAAATGCTGCTCCAAAAACTGCTAATCCAGCTCCTAAAGCTGCCAATCCTACATATAATAATTCCATAGTAAAAAAAATTAAAAAATTAAAAAATTAAAATTAATGATGTTCATGTTCTTCAACGGCCACTCCAATAAAAAGGGCCGATAGCATGGTAAAGATAAAAGCTTGTAAAAATGCTACTAATAGCTCTAATACCATTATAAATAAGGCGAATGGAACCGAAATTCCGGCTACACCTACATTTTCTAAAATAAAAATTAAGCCTAATAAACTTAAAATAATAATATGCCCCGCAGTGATATTCGCAAATAGACGTATCATTAAGGCAATTGGTTTAATGAATAATCCAATCAACTCAATTGGTGCTAATAATATTTTAACAGGCACGGGTACACCGGGCATCCAGAAAATATGCG
Organism: Mesonia sediminis; assembly: GCF_042684705.1. Classification (NCBI taxonomy): domain Bacteria; kingdom Pseudomonadati; phylum Bacteroidota; class Flavobacteriia; order Flavobacteriales; family Flavobacteriaceae; genus Mesonia; species Mesonia sediminis. The sequence continues at coordinate 138,064 of NZ_JBHULZ010000041.1, read as the reverse complement.
CCCAGTAATCTTTATTACCGTTTATTAAAATCAAAATTAGGGTAAATAATCCTAAAGCAACCGTAACCGAAATATTTCCAGTAACGTTTGCTGCTCCAGGCAAAAGCCCTAATAAATTGGTAATCCAAATAAAGAAAAATACAGTTAGTAAGAATGGCATAAACTTCATATACTTTTTCTTACCTATATTTGGTATGGCAATGTCATCACGTACAAAAAGAACTAAGGCTTCCAAGGCATTATTAAGACCCTTTGGCGCTTTGTCACTTTTTTTATGATGACGCGCTAGGCTAAAAAAGAAAATAAGCATTACTATTACCGTTAAAAACATAGCCGCTACGTTTTTAGTTATCGATAAATCAGTTGGAGCTGTAGCATTATTGGGGTAATGGTCTTCACCAAAACTAAGTTTTTCTTCACCCGCATTAAGTTGATAAATCGTCTCGTGATAATTTACAAAGCGCTTACCGTCTTTCTCTACCACAACTTCACCTTCAATATCGTGATGAAATTCACTAGACATAAAAGAAACCACTCCGTCTTCAGTATAAAGAATTACGGGTAATGGCAAGGTGTATGAATTATCACCACTTCCTAAAAAGTGCCATCCATGCGCATCACCAATATGATGCATTATCATGTCTGTAGGGTTAAACTGCTCTTCAACTTCAGAATTTGATTCTTTAGCCAATGAGTTAAAAGGGATCGCAGTTAAGGTTATTGCTAGTGCAATTAGAAACTTAAACGATTTAAATGTTGTCATCATAGCTGATCAACTTAATGGATTGCGCTTAAAAAATTTTGTGCAAAGATAGTCTTTTATAACTTATTTAAAAGACTTGTAATTAAATTTTTTATATAGGCTGCCAGACAATGCTAGATGGAGCGTTTTTGCGGTTTAAGCACTTCGTTTTCAGTTAACAAGAATTAAGTGGTGCTACAGGTTGGGCTAATTCTTGAAATCGAAATCTCTTAGCTTAAGTTGCAGGGTGGTTTGACCGTTCCATTCGTTTTCTTCTAGACTATAAACAGCCGAGCAACTTTTAGCGCGGAGTAGATCTTGTAGATGCTTACCCAAGTTAAATCCTATCCCAGAAAAAATATGCTTACTGCCACTCTGTTTAAGACTGCATTTAAGGTGATTTTTATCTGCTCCTACTTGTTTAGAAAAGCCGTTTTCTTTCAAATTATCACTCATAAAGATGGGGGCTGGATTTCCTGGACCGAAAGGCGCAAATTGGCTCAGGATTCTATAAAATTTTGGAGTTATTGATTTGAAGTCTAATTTTAAATCGATGTTTATTTCGGGTTCTAGTAGTTTGGGGTTGATTTGTTGTTGTACGACTTGTTCAAATTTTTGTTTAAAAAGGCTGTAATTCTCTTCAGTCAAGGTTAGGCCAGCAGCATACTTATGACCTCCAAACTGCTCAATTAATTCTTGACAGGCTTCTAAAGCCGCATATAAATCAAATCCTTTTACAGATCTTGCCGAAGCAGCTAACTTTTCTCCACTTTTTGTAAACACTAAGGTGGGTCTGTAGTAGGTCTCGGTTAAACGCGATGCCACTATTCCTATTACTCCTTTGTGCCAATCTTTTTGATAAACTACTGTGGTGGTTCTTTTTTCTTCTTTTAAACTTTTTATTTGGCTTAATGCCTCTTGAGTTATATTTTTATCTGTTTCTCGACGGTCTTGGTTAAATCTATCAATGGCATGAGCCATTTCTTGTGCTTCCTTGGGGTCGGTGGTAAGCATTAGATCCACCGCGCGTAAAGCGTGTTCCATTCGACCAGCAGCATTTATTCGGGGTGCAATGATAAAAACTACATCGGTTATGCTTAGTTTTTTTTTATTGATTTCTTTTATAATGGCTTGAAAACCAACACGAGGCAAGCTGTTGATTACCTGCAATCCGTAAAAAGCTAAAATTCTATTTTCTCCTGTTATAGGTACAATATCTGCGCCAATGGCTGTGGCTACTAGATCTAAATAAGGGGTTAAAAACTCAATACCTCTACCTTGATTTTTTTCTAAAGCTTGTATTAATTTGAAACCAACTCCACATCCGCAAAGTTCTTTGTAAGGGTAGTTACAATCGGGTCGCTTAGGATTTAAAACGGCAACTGCCTTTGGTATTTCGGGTCCTGGTCTGTGGTGATCGCAAATAATGAAGTCTAATCCCTTCTTTTGTGCATAATCTACCTTATCTACCGCTTTGATGCCACAATCTAACGCAATAATTAAATCGAATTCATTATCGTGTGCAAAATCAATACCTTGATAAGAAATACCATAACCTTCTTTGTATCTATCAGGTATGTAGCAAATTACATTTTCTGTATAATTGCGTAAATAAGAACTCATCAATGCAACACTTGTTGTGCCATCTACATCATAATCTCCATATACAAGAATTCTTTGATTAAGCTGTATGGCTTGTTCAATTCTGTTTACAGCGATATCCATATCTTGCATTAAAAAGGGGTCGTGCAGGTCGGCTAGGCTTGGTCTAAAAAAGGCTCTTGCTTGCTCAAAATTTTCAATTCCGCGCTGAACCAATAAAGTGGCAATATTCTGGTCTACTTGAAGTGCCCCTTGTAGGTGTTTGACTTTTTCAATATCGGGTATTGGTTTTAATGTCCAGCGCATTTTTTATGGATTTGAACAGATAAAGTTACAAAACTTTATGTTGTATATATTGTCTTATATTAGGAATTGCTTCTTTTTCAAACCAAGGATTCTTGCTTCTCCAAAATCGGTTTACGGGGGAAGGATGCGGTAAGGGTAAGTATTGAGGAAGGTATTCTTTAAAATTCTCAACCTGCTGGGTTAAACTTTTTTTACCGTCTAAATAATACTTACAAGCGTGCGCCCCAATGAGTATTTTTAAAGGTTGATCTTTAAACGCGTCTAATATGCTTTTGTGCCATAAAGGCGCACATTCTTTTCTAGGAGGTAAGTCACCAGTTTTGGCTTTGCCAGGATAACAAAATCCCATGGGCATTACGCCAAAGTTATCGGTATTATAAAATTGTTCATCTGTAACGCCGAGCCATTCTCTTAATTTTCTTCCGCTAGGATCATTCCAGTCAATACCGGTGTTGTGAACAGCTCTTCCTGGGGCCTGACTTATCAATAGTATTTTTGTATTTTGATTAAAACGCACTATGGGTTTAGCACCAAGGGGTAAATTCTTTTCGCAGAAGGTACAAGAACGAATATCTTTTAATAAGTCTTTCATAAAGCAAAGCTATTTAATTACTTTTGAACAACCATAAATAATTATGCAGCAGGATACCTTAAAATTTAAGCAAAATAACCTTTTGATTATAGGTTTAGTGATAGTAGTAGGCGCCTTGCTTTTACTTATTGGTTTGTCAGGTTATATTCTTAGTGAAAGCACTATTTACTTTTACCTTATAATATTAGGTAATCTATTATTAATTACTAGTTTCTTCGTCATGAGATTGCGGAAAAATCAAGTTCTTTATGACCCTGTTTTTATCCGCTTTAAGCTGAAAAATCACCCAAAACATAAAATTAAAATAACCGATATCAAATCAGCATATCTTCAGGGAGATGAGCTAGTTTTGCTGTTGAATCAGGAGAAGAAACATTTTCATTTAACATCTTATTCAAAGCAAGATCGGCTGGCGCTTTTAAATTTAATAGAAGCACTTATTGAGCAAGCAGATTAAGCGGTTTTTCCTGCAACTATGAGAACTATTTCGCCTTTGGGTGGTTTTTCGGTATAATGTTCAATTAATTCTGTTAAACTGCCTCTTTGGGTTTCTTCGTGCATTTTTGAAATTTCTCTCGAAATACTGGCTAATCGCCCTTCTCCTAGGTATTCAGCAAGATGGTTTAGGGTTTTAATCAACTTATGAGGTGATTCATAAAATACCATGGTTCTAGTTTCTTCGCTTAAAAACTTTAAGCGGGTTTGTCTTCCTTTTTTGACGGGTAAAAAACCTTCGAATACAAACTTGTCATTTGGTAATCCACTATTGACTAGTGCGGGAACAAAAGCCGTAGCTCCTGGTAGACAGTCTACTTCTATGTGGGCCTCAATACAAGCTCGGGTGAGTAAGAAGCCAGGATCAGAAATGGCAGGTGTACCCGCGTCGCTAATGAGTGCGGCGGTTTCACCATTTAAAATACGATCAACTATTTTGGCTGTAGTTTTATGTTCATTATGCATATGATGGCTATGCATAGGCGTGCTTATTTCGTAATGTTTTAGAAGTTTACCGCTTGTTCTTGTGTCTTCGGCTAAAATAAAATCGACCGTTTTTAAGATCCGTAAAGCTCTTAAAGTAATGTCTTCTAAATTTCCGATGGGGGTAGGAACTAGAAATAATTTACTCATTATATAAATTTATTTTCAATTGCATTCATAAAGCGGGTTTCAATTTCTTCTTTGTTTTCCCAATGGTTATAGTCGGGTTTTACTTGTTCTTGAAGAAAACTATGCGCTTCTTGCCAATGCTCTAAGGTGTTAAGCTGAGAAATCACGCGATTATAATCGTTTGCATCGCCATCAAACAAATGTTTGATGTAGGCCAAACGGTCATTTAGCCCAATCTGTATACCTTGTTTCAAACGTTGATTGAGTGATTTTTTCTGTGCAACCTGGTCGTTGTGTGTTTTTTTAGGTTCAAATTCGGCTAACTCGCTTCCAAAAAGCATCTCTTGTTTTGGTAAAGACTGCTCTTTTTTTGTAGTAGCTGGTTGGCTTGGTTTTTCTTGTTCTTTTGTGGTGCCTATTGGTTCAAATTGAGGTAATTCATCAAAATGAACTCCAAAATCTGTGGTGTTTTCTTCTTTTTTTACGCTAGCCTCTGTTTCAGTTTTCTCTTGGTTAATTGATTTTGAAGTTTCAGAGGTTATTAAATCTGATGTATTTTCTTCTTTTGGGGTGTCTTTTTTTGACTCAGTAATATCTTTATGATCAGATTCTGAAGTTTTCTCAATGGGCTTTTCTTGGCTGGTTGCGGTGGTTTTAGTTTGGGTGTGGGTAGATTCATCAAATCTTGCCAAGCGTTCTTCAATCTGGGATTTACCAATTGTAGGTTGGTTACCTTCAAAATGTTTTTCGGTAAAAGAAAGCACGCTCAATTTTTCATGCAATTCTGCGCTAATTGCTTTTAACTCGTGCACTTCTGCTCTGTTTCGTAATTGTAAAATACGGTGTGCAAGACTCATTAACTCGGCTTCTAGTTGCTTTTTCATAACTTTCTTTATAAGTTTATTTACGCGGTGGTATTTTTATTAATTTTACTCTAAGAAAAAAGACAAAAATATATCCCATTAATTAAAGGCTGAAAAATACAAAATGTTTCTTGAAAATACAGTAAATCACGAAGAGCAATTTGGTTGGATTGAGGTTATTTGCGGTAGTATGTTTTCTGGTAAGACCGAAGAGTTGATAAGAAGACTAAAGCGCGCTCAATTTGCCAAACAAAAAGTTGAAATTTTTAAACCTGCCGTCGATACGCGGTATGATGATCATTTTGTGGTATCTCACGATGAAAACGAAATACGGTCTACGCCGGTGCCTGCAGCTGCGAATATTCGCCTACTAGCCGATGGCTGTCAAGTAGTAGGCATTGATGAAGCTCAATTTTTTGATGATGAAATTGTAAGTGTTTGCAATGATTTGGCCAATAAAGGTATAAGAGTGGTAGTTGCTGGGCTAGATATGGATTTTAAAGGTAATCCTTTTGGTCCTATGCCTAATTTAATGGCCACTGCAGAATATGTGACTAAAGTACATGCGGTTTGTACGCGTACGGGAAACCTGGCGCAATATAGTTTCCGCAAAGCTGCTAGTAAAGATTTAGTGTTATTGGGAGAAACGCTAGAATACGAACCCCTAAGTCGTGCGGCTTATGTAAAGGCGATGCGAGAACAAAAGAAAAGAGAAGATTCGGCTATAATTGATAATGAAATAGGAACAGATCAAGAGCCCTTAAAATAATGTAGAAATGATAGGAGAAACAGTATTAGAAATAAATTTAAAATCTTTAGCACATAATTTTGAATACTTAAAAAGCAAAATTAAATCTAGTACCAAAGTAATGGGCGTTGTAAAGGCCTTTGCTTATGGGAGCGAAGCAGGTGAAGTAGCGCTTAAATTACAAGAATTGGGTATAGATTTTTTTGCGGTAGCCTATACAAATGAAGGGGTTAAATTAAGAGAGGTGGGAGTTACCCAACCTATTTTGGTGCTTCATCCCCAATCTATGCATTTTGAGACCCTAATACAAAACTGTCTTACTCCTAGCATTTATAGTAAATTTGTACTTGATCACTTTATCGCTTCCGCGGAAGCGCATAAACAAAAAAATTACCCTATACACCTAAAATTGAATACCGGCTTTAATCGTTTGGGTTTTGCCAATCAAGAGTTGGATGGGGTGATTGAAAAATTAAGAACCACTAAGGCTGTTCAGGTTGAGGGTGTATATTCTCATTTGGCGGCAAGTGAAGATTTAAAAGAAAAAGAATTTTCACTCTCGCAAATTAAAAACTATGAGGCTATGAGTAGCCAATTAATCCATCAATTGGGATACAAGCCTTTAAAGCATTTATGCAACACTAGTGGCATATTAAATTACCCAGAAGCGCACCATGATATGGTTCGCACAGGAATTGGTTTGCATGGTTATAGTAATGATTTTGCGGTTGATGCCGCACTTAAGCCTATAGCTACTTTAAAAACAATAATTTCACAGATTCATGAAGTGCAACCAGGTGAATCTGTAGGATATAACCGCAAATTTATAGCCGAAAAATTTACTAAGACAGCAACCCTCCCTCTCGGTCACGCCGATGGGATTAACCGAATTTACGGAAAGGGTAAAAATTATGTTTCTATAAAAGGGGAGAAAGCACCTATCATAGGAAACGTATGTATGGATATGATTATGGTAGATGTTACCCATATTAATTGCAAAGAGGGCGATGAGGTAATTGTTTTTGGACCCGAATTAAGTGCTGAAGTATTTGCTAATTTGGCAGGAAGTATATCTTATGAACTGATTACTTCGGTATCTCAACGCATTAAGCGAAAAATTATAAATTAAATTCAAATATTTTATTAAATTGCTGAAATAACCTTAACTAAATAATATGAGTTTTTTTAGCGATTTTAAGAAGTTCCTTATGAAAGGAGACATTGTAGCACTGGCCACAGCGGTGGTTATTGGTGCTGCCTTTAAAACCATTGTTGATTCTGTGGTTAAAGACGTGATAACGCCAATAATTGGTGTAATAACTGGGGGTACAGATTTTACCCAAAAATTCATTGCCTTAGACGGCGCAACATATGCGAGTCTAGAGGCTGCTAATGAAGCCAACGCAGCAGTAATTACCTATGGTAATTTAATACAAGCAATTATTAATTTTATAATTGTAGGTTTGTTTATTTTCTTGTTTTTAAGAGCTTATGAGAAAACAAAGAAGAAAGAAGAGGCAAAACCAGCAGCACCTAAAGGCCCTAGCCAAGAAGAGTTGCTTATCGAGATAAGAGACGAGCTGCGTAAAAAATAAGGTTTATCTTTAATTAAATAGTAGATAATTTGAAACCCTAAAAACCAGATTTTTAGGGTTTTTTGTTTTTTAAAAGTACACGAAAATTTGTAAAATAGTATATTTGCTCGCATAACCCCAAATAAAAAACAATGAGAATAGCTGTTGTTGGTGCCACTGGTATGGTAGGCCAAGTAATTTTAGAAGTTTTACAAGAACGCAATTTTCCCCTTACCGAATTGATTCCCGTAGCCTCGGAAAGATCGGTTGGAAAATCTATTGTTTTCAAGAAAAAAGAACATCCTATTGTAAGCTTGCAGACCGCTTTAGAGAAGCAACCAGACATTGCTCTTTTTTCTGCCGGTGGAGATACTTCGTTGCTTTGGGCGCCAAGGTTTGCCGAGATAGGAACTAGAGTTATCGATAACTCTTCGGCTTGGAGAATGGACGCCACAAAAAAACTTATTGTTCCCGAAATTAACGCTAGCCAGCTTACCAAGGAAGATTTTATTATAGCCAACCCTAATTGTTCTACGGTACAATTGGTAATGGTTTTAAATCCGTTACATCAAAGGTTTAAAGTAAGGCGAGTAATCGTTTCTACCTATCAATCCATTACAGGAACTGGTGTAAAAGCGGTTCAGCAGTTGGAGAACGAGATGCAATCTAAAAAAGGCGAGATGGCATATCCATATCCTATACACCAAAATGCTATACCGCATTGCGATGTGTTTCTAGAAAACGATTACACTAAAGAGGAGATGAAACTCACGCAAGAAACCAAAAAAATATTACACGATGAAAATGTATTAGTATCGGCTACTGCTGTGCGAATTCCCGTTGTAGGCGGTCATAGTGAATCGGTTAATGTTGAGTTTGAGAAAGCGGTTAGTGTGGGCGATATTAAAGCTGTTTTGCAAGAAACACCTGGCGTTCAGCTTAAAGATAACCCTGATGTAAACGCGTATCCTATGCCGGTTTTTGCTCGAGGTAAAGACGAGGTTTTTGTAGGTAGAATACGTGCCGATCATTCTCATTCTCATGCTATTAATATGTGGATCGTTGCCGATAATTTAAGAAAAGGGGCTGCAACCAACGCAGTGCAAATAGCCGAGTATTTGATCGACCAAAATTTGGTCTAAAGTATTAGATGCAAAAAAAAAGATCGCTGCCTGATAAAAGTATTCAATACTTTTGAATTTAAGATAAATTTATAAGTATTGATTTTTTATTGTTTATTTTTGCAACAAGATGAGTGATCGTGTCAAAAATATAGTAACTACATTTTTGTTGGGAATCTTTGTTATGCTCCAGTTGGGAGTATTGCATAGCGCTTCTCACGATGATGATATAAGCACCAGCCACGATTGTGTTTGGTGTCAGCTTTCTCACGCACAAAAAACACCAGTTGCTAGTCAAGATACATTTTTCGAATATCATCTTGAATCTCCCGTCTTCCGCCTTGAGCGAGAAAAAATAGTGGAGCACGCAAATTTGCTTTATCAAAAGCTACCGGTTTGTGAATTAAAAAACAAACCCCCTCCTTATTTAATTTAATCTCTGTTTAGAACTTTCTTATCAATACACCGGACTTCGATTCGGTTGTGTTGCAGTACAATTTACGCTAACTTATTGTATGAATGGTGCTCTTGTATTACCACCAATTATATACCGTAAATTAAATCAAACAAAATTAATTAAATATGAAGTTATTTGTGCAACTGCTTCTGTTTTCTGTAAGCTATTTTGCTTATAGTCAATCTTGCTCATTCATTTTAGAAGGAAAGGTTATTGATTTCCATGACGGGCAAGCCTTAGCCAATGCAAAAGTAGAATTGTTAAACACCAATCAAATAATATACACTAACGCTAAGGGCGAATTTAAATTTAAAGAGGTATGTGAGGGGGCTCAAAATCTACGCGTCAACCATCCTGATTGTCAAGAACTAATCTACCCTATCTTGATAGAACGAAACACTAAAACCACCATTTACTTAGAACATCATTTAGAGGAGTTAGAAGAGGTAAGCCTGGTAGGGAAAATTAATAAAGATCAAACAAAATCTAATCCTAGTGTTGTGGTAGATCGAGCCGTTTTAGACAAACACAGAGGTGGAAGTTTGGGGGATGCTTTGCAAGAAATAGCTGGAGTTTCTTCTTTGACTACAGGAAATAGTATTGTAAAACCCGTTATTCAAGGGTTACATAGTAGCAGAGTTTTATTGATGCAAAACAACGTACGTTTAGAAAACCAAGATTGGGGGGTAGAACACGCACCTAGTATTGCTATGCAAGCCGCCCAGGAAGTAGAGGTGGTTAAAGGAGCGTCGGCTTTGGCTCTAGGAGGGGATGCTTTAGGAGGAGCTATAATTACTTCACCAGCAAAGATACCTGTAAAAGATACCCTTTACGGTTATACTGGTCTTGTAGCTGCCAGTAATGGTAGAGGAGGAGGTTTACATACCCAGCTTACCAGGTCTTTCGAGAAAGGATGGTATGCTCAGGCAGATGCGTCGTTTAAACGCTTTGGCGATGCAAAGGCGCCAGATAATTTTTTAGCGAATACCGGCCATTTAGAGAAGGCTCTAAGTTTAAGAGGTGGTTTAAATAAATTTGTACAAGGCTTTGAAGTTTACTATAGCTACTATCAAAGTGAAAACGGTATTTTAAGAGATGCGCATATTGGTAATGTGTCTGATTTAATAAGAGCTATTAATCGGGAGAAACCTTTAAGATCGAGCGACTTTTCTTATAAGATAAATGAACCCAAACAATCGGTAACCCATCATTTAGCCAAGCTGTCTTATTACAGAAGGTTGGAGAATATAGGTAAAATAAAAATGCATTATGCCTATCAGGAAAACAATAGATTAGAGTATGACATCCGTCGAGGTGATGATGCAGGAAAAGCCTCACTAGATCTTAATTTGAAAACCCATGAGTTTCAAACAAATTTGCAGGTTGATTACGACAAAAATTATGATGTCAACGCGGGAGTGGCTCTGACCTATCAAGATAATTTTGCCAATCCGCTTACTGGTGTTAAACGCTTAATTCCAGATTACAAGCAGTACAAGGTAGGGGGTTATATCACAGGAAATTATAAATGGGATGAATACTGGACTGCAGAAGCAGGCCTTCGTTTTGATTATACCCATCTCGATGCTCAAAAATTTTACCTGAAAACGAGTTGGGATAAAAAAGGTTACCAGCAAGATTTTTCTAATATTATAATAGAAGATTTTGGAACGCAATACTTAACCAATCCTAAATTTGATTTTCAAAATTTTTCGTGGATTGGAGGTTTGAGATATGAACAAAATGATTTTGAAGCTACTCTAAATTATACAAGAGGGCAGCGTGCGCCTAATGTAGCCGAATTATTTTCGGATGGATTACACCATTCAGCAGCCATTATTGAATTGGGCGATTTGCGATTTAAACCCGAAACCTCACATAAAATAAGCCTTAGCTTAGCGCAAGACCTAAATGCGTTTAGCTTCGTGGCTAATCCTTATTTAAATAGGTTTACAGATTTTATCACTTTAGTTCCAAAGGGCCTAGAAACCACTGTTAGAGGGGCTTTTCCTGTCTGGGAATACGAACAGGTAGATGCCTTGTTGTGGGGAATAGATGCCCAGGCCAGTTACAGAATAGCCAAAAATTTTGAAAGCCAAGTTAGTTTTGCTTATTTGGTAGGACGCGATTTAGATGCAGATAATTACCTAAACGAGATGCCCGCGCCCAATTTCTTGTATCAGCTAACCTATAAACGAGAAAATTGGAAAGATTTACGAATGAGCGTCCAGGCTAAACATAGCCTATGGCAACATAATTATCCTAATAATAATTTTTACTATGAAGTGCTTAACGAAGGTAACTATGAGGAGGTATTGGTCGATATAAGTACGCCGCCAGAAGCCTATATCCTTTTTGGTTTTGAATCGTCTGCGCGCTTTACACCTTTTAAAACAGGCAGCTTAGAAGGAAATTTCCAAGTTCAAAACATATTGAATACTCAATACAACGATTATTTAAACAGATTGCGTTATTATGCCTATCAACCGGGACGCAATTTTATTCTTAACCTTACCTATAATTATTAATTTTAAATTTAAATACCATGAAAACAATTTCGTTTACCCTATTTAGTTTATTATTTTTAACTCTTATTACTAGCTGCTCAGATGATGATGCCCCAGAAATCATTAATGAGGAAGAAGTAATTACCGATGTGACGCTAACATTTGTAAATGAAGCTAATGAAACTCAAACCTACACCTATACCGATCCTAGCTACCGAGATGAAAATTACCAAGAACCGGTAATTATGCTAAAACCAGGATCCACTTATCAAGTGGGGCTGCAATTTTTTAACAAATCAAATCCGCAAGATATCGAAGATATTACCAATGAAGTTCGTGAGGAACGCAATGATCATTTTGTTACTTATGCCTTTGGTCAAGTAGCGGTAGATCTAACACGAAATGATAGCGCTTCGGGAATAGATGCAGCAGGTATCCCTATTGGGCTAAATACCATTTGGGAAACCCAAACCGCAGGTAACGGCACATTGGTTGTGAAATTAATTCATGAACCAACCCTTAAAGATGTAACTAACCCAATGGGTTCTTTTACGGGAGGAGAAACAGATGTTGAGGTGGCTTTTCAAATTCAAATAGGCCTTTAAATTTTAAACCTTACTTTCTCAGATATAATTTGTTATTTTTGAGGGGCAATTAAACAGCAGTAGCATGAAAAAAATAATATTACCACTTTTGGCCGTAAGCGTAATGGCTTGCAAAGAAACGCCAAAAGAAGACAATCAAAACCAACAAAAAGATATTGCTTTGACATATCCTAAAACCAAAAAGGTAGATAGTGTTGACACTTACTTCGGTCAAGAAGTAAAAGATCCTTACCGATGGCTAGAAGATGACAGAAGTGCTGAAACCGAAGAATGGGTTAAGCAGCAAAATGAAGTTACATTTAATTACTTAGATCAAATTCCGTACAGAGATTCTTTAAAAAATCGCTTGGCAGAATTATGGAATTACGAAAAAGTAGGTGCGCCATATACAGAGGGTGATTACACTTATTTTAGTAAAAATGATGGTTTGCAAAATCAATATGTGATCTATCGTCATAAGAAAAATGAGGATGCGTCTACAGCAGAAGTTTTTCTTGACCCTAATAAATTCAGCGAAGACGGAACAACTTCTTTAGATGCATTTAGTTTCTCTGAGAATGGTAAAATTTTAGCATATTCTATTTCTGAAGGAGGTAGCGACTGGCGAAAGATTATTGTGATGAATGCAGAAACTAAGGAAATTGTAGAAGATACGTTAGTTGATGTTAAGTTCAGTGGAATTTCTTGGAAAGGTGATGAAGGATTCTTTTACTCCAGCTATGATAAACCAGAAGGTAGCGAGTTGTCGGCAAAAACAGATCAGCATAAGCTTTACTATCATCAATTGGGTACTGCCCAGAAAAGTGATCGTCTGATTTTTGGAGGAACCCCAGAAGAAAAACATCGTTATGTTCGATCTGCGGTTACCCAAGACAATAAGTATTTACTTATTGCAGCCAGTGTAAGTACATCGGGAAATAAGCTTTTTCTTAAAAATTTAGAAAAACCGAATAGTGCATTAGTAACTATTTTAGATCACACCAAATCAGATACATATTTGTTAGATAATCAAGGAGATCAGTTGTTTTTAACAACCAACTTAAATGCGCCCAATAAAAAAGTGGTGCAGGTAGATGCTAAAAACCCACAACCAGAAAATTGGAAAGACCTTATTCCTGAAACAGAATTTGTTTTGACTCCTACAAAAGGGGGCGGATATATATTTGCCAATTATATGAAAGACGCCGTTTCAATGGTAAAACAATATGATTACAAGGGTAAATTAATTCGTGAAGTCGAACTTCCTGGTGTGGGAACCGTAAATGGATTTGGAGCTAAAAAGGAAGATAAAGAATTGTATTATTCTTTTACTAACTATGTTACCCCAGGTAGCATTTACAAATATGATATAGAAAAAGGGAATTCAGAAGTTTTTAATACACCAAAAATCGATTTTAATCCAGAAGATTATGAAAGTAAACAGGTGTTTTATACCTCTAAAGACGGGACTAAGGTTCCTATGATTATTACCCATAAAAAAGGTCTTGCTTTAGATGGCAAAAACCCTACAATTCTTTATGGTTATGGCGGTTTCAACATAAGTTTAACGCCTTCTTTTAGTATTGCCAATGCGGTATGGATGGAGCAAGGCGGGATTTACGCCGTGGCCAACCTACGTGGAGGTGGTGAGTACGGAAAAAAATGGCATAACGCTGGTACTCAATTAAAGAAACAAAACGTGTTTGATGATTTTATCGCTGCCGCGGAATTTTTAATCGATAAAAATTATACTACTAGTGATTATTTGGCTATTCGAGGAGGTTCAAACGGAGGCTTATTGGTGGGAGCTACAATGACGCAAAGACCAGATCTTATACAAGTGGCATTGCCAGCCGTAGGCGTGTTAGATATGTTGCGCTACCATACTTTTACCGCTGGGGCTGGTTGGGCTTATGACTATGGAACAGCCGAAGACAGTGAAGAAATGTTTACTTACTTAAAAGGGTATTCTCCTGTTCACAATGTAAAAGAAGGGGTTGCCTATCCAGCTACCATGATTACTACAGGAGATCATGATGATCGTGTGGTGCCGGCACATAGTTTTAAATTTGCAGCAGAATTGCAAGAAAAGCAAGCGGGTAATAACCCGGTTTTGATTCGGGTTGAGGTAAACGCAGGTCATGGAGCAGGAACGCCAGTAAGTAAAATTATAGACCAATATGCCGATATTTACGGCTTCACGCTGTGGAATATGGGTATAAAAAACCTATAAACGCAACTTTAAAAAGAGATAAGGCTGTTTAAAAACAGGTTTTTAAACAGCCTTATTTTTTTTAATACTGGTCTATCAAATATTTAATTAAATCTGTGGTGGTTACTATCCCTACTAGCTTTTCATTTTCAATAACCGGTAGCGCGTGAAATTCTTTTTCAGCTAAAATTTCTGCAACCTCTTTAATGCTGTGATTGGGAGTTACAGAAGTTAATGCCTTTGCCATTACCTGTTCAATGGTAAACATCTCGTAGACTACAGTATCTACACTTTTATCTTCATCGTCTACTGCATCAGCAAAACTAATGCGCAGCAAATCAGTATAGCTTAGCATACCTTTAATTTTATCACCGCTTATTACTGGTATGTGTCGTATTTTATGTTTTTTAAATAAACGTTCTGCATCGGCAAGACCCTGTTGGGTGTTTAGGGTAATAACGTCTTGGCTCATAATTTTTGAAATGGGTTCTCTTTTTTTCATAACGTTTGGTTTGATTTAAATTCTACCTTAAATTTCATAAAAATTTGATAAATAAAAACTGATTTAAATCAGCTTACCATAGCTTCTATTAACTTTACGTTATTATGCTCCAAATACAACAAATCAGCTACTTACATCGAGGTAATTTAGGTGTGCAAAATATTAGTTTTAGCTTACAAGCCAATCAGCATTTAGCCATAATAGGGCCTAGTGGTTGTGGGAAGAGCACACTATTAAAATGTATATATGGCTTATTCGATTTACATCAAGGGAGCATTCATTTTAAAGCTGAACGTGTTTTAGGGCCAGCTTATAATTTGGTGCCAGGTCACCCGCAGATGAAGTATTTAGCTCAGTATGATAATGTTATGCCCTATACGAGCGTTTCAGAAAATATAAAAGAGCATTTGAGCAGACAGCATCCAGAAGAAAACGAGCGACGTTGCCTTGAATTGCTAAGGGTTATAGGTTTAGAAGAATTTGCTCATACTCAAGTGAAAAATCTAAGTGGTGGTCAGCGTCAGCGAGTAGCTCTTGCTCAAGTTTTAGCCAAAGCTCCTCAATTACTATTGCTCGATGAGCCTTTTAACTTTATAGATAATTTTAAGAAGAATACTTTAAGAAGGAGTATTTTTAATTACCTCAAAAAAGAAAAAATTGCCTGTATTTTTGCTACCCATGATCGAGATGATATGTTAGCTTTCGCTGATGAGGTCTTGGTATTAGAGAAAGGTAAAACAATAGCCCAGGGAAATCCTAAGACATTATTCGAAAATCCGAAGAGCAAAGCTGTGGCAGCCTTATTTTATGAGGTAAATGAATTACCGGCCTCGTGGTTTAATGAGGCTTTAAAAGGTTCTTTTTTAGTGTATCCTTTTGAATTAGAGTGGCACCGTCAAAAGCAAAAGAATGGAGTTGCAGTACAAGTAGAACAGTCTTTTTATCAAGGGACGCATTTTTTAAATCAAGCTAGATATCAAGATGAAATTATATTCTTTGAAACGCCAAAACAATTGCAAACAGGAGAAAAAGGCTGGTTAGAACTTAAAGACGATTTACTAGAATCAAGACTAATCTAATTCTATAATGCAGTAAGTCTCTTTAGCATATTGTATTTTGTCATTCCGTTTTTTGCCCAAAAAGGCTTGAGCAAGAGGAGACTGCAATCCGATGGAATAAATGCCTTTCTTTTCGAGTTTTGGAATAGATAAAGGTATGCCAATTAAAAAGCTAGCTTTTTCTGTTTTTATATAACTACCCCAAGCGACTACCGTTGAAGTTTTCTGAGTTTTTAAGCGCTTTAGCTGTGTATGTTGCTGCAAAAAATGATTACGACTGAATTCTAATTGATTTAACCGAGCCGAAAACATTTCTCTACTAGTCTCAAACTTGTCGCCTGCAGAAGATTTTGATTCTCCCGCCATATCGCTTTGCAGACTTTCTATTTCATTTTGGAGGAGATTGATATGCTGCTCTAGCTGATTTTCACAAAGTTCAATAAATTCGATTTTACTTAACATTTAATAAATAGCCTTAATCTTGGTCACTAGCAAACCATTCAGCAAAACTGGTTTCTGTTTCTTGCAATCTCAAACTAAAAAGCTCAATATTTTTAGGAAGTCTAGCTTTAATCTTATCGGCAAAATCGGTGATCATTTTTTCGCTGGTAGGCTGGTAATCTACTAAAATAACGTTGTGGTCCCGTTTCATTAATTCTTCGGCCAGCTCAATGTGTGGAGTGTTTTTATTGAGTACAGTAGCATGATCAAATTGATCTACAATCTCTTCTTTTACTATTTTTTTTAGGTCCCCAAAGTCAATCACCATGCCATTTTTTACGTGATTGCTATCGTGAATAGGCGTGCCAATAACAGTTACATTTAGTTTATAGCTATGGCCGTGCACATTTTTGCACTTTCCATCATATCCGTAAAGCGCGTGTCCGGTTTCAAAATTAAATTGCTTGGTAATTCTTATTTTACTCATTACTTTTTAAATTTATTATACAAAACCACTCCTATAAGCACCAAACCTAAAATGACAAAAAGGCCATTACCGCTCAAAAATTGTAATATATCCATTTGTTTGATTTTCGGACAAAGTTACAATTTAAAAGCGAAAAAAATGTTTTAGTAGAATGCAACTAAAGAAAGAATAATCTATTTTTGTTAGGCTTTTTTTAGAATTGAAATATTGAATACAACCGAATTATTTGAGCAGCTGGATTTTCAAGAAAATCCGCAATTTGAAAAAATTATTGCCAATCTTGTAGGGCAGCAATATAGTATTGTAGATGGCTTTTTTAACGAAAGTGAAGTAAATACCTTACGCAAAAGGTTACTGGAACTTTACGATCAAGAACAGTTTAAAAAATCTGCCATTGGTAATAAAACCAATGAATTGATTGAAAAAGAAATACGTGGCGATTTTATTTTATGGATAGATGAAGCCCAAGCTTCTCATCAAGCCGAGCAGGTATTTTTTAATAAAATTAATAATCTGGTGCACTACTTAAATAAAACGTGCTTTTTAGGCATACTGCATAAAGAGTTTCATTTTGCAGTTTATCCTAAAGGAACTTATTACCAAAGGCATTTAGATACTTTTATGAATGACCAACGCCGTAAACTATCTGTAGTATGCTATTTAAATGATAGCACTTGGAGATCCGAAAACGGTGGTGAATTGATTATTTATACGCCAAATGGAGAGGTGAGTGTTGTACCGAAACCAGGTAGACTAGTTGTTTTTGAAAGTCAAGTTTTAGAACATGAAGTAAAAAAAGTAACCCACGATAAACGATTGAGTATTACCGGTTGGCTAAAGACAAGATAAAAAAATAGGCTGTCTAAAAATGACAACCATTGCAGATTTAAGATTCGAGGCAAATTTTAATACCTCTAGCAGAAATATTGTGTTTAATGATGTTTTTATTATTACTACCAAAATCATCGGCAATCTCTTCTAGGGTATCTTATATAAATGATTTACTGTAACTCGTGTTTACCGAATTAGAGCCAGAAAGATAAGGGTATATAACAGGTGGTGCGCCCTCTACAGTATTAAACACCTACTCCCTTGATTGGGGTAAAATATCCTTAATAGGTTTTATAAGGTCTTGGTTGTTTTTGAACTGAAGAAAAAAGCGTACTTGATTCGATTTTTCTAAAATAATGGCGACTAATTCTGCTTTAGAAACATATTGTCTTTTGTGGGGTTCTATAAAGCTAAAACCATTTAGCGATCCTCTAAAATTAATGCGCTACAAGTTTTTTAGTTCTGATGAATTTATGAATCTACTAGGGTTTCTTGAGAACAAGCCAAAGCTTCCCAATACTAATACAAGGCTCAAGGCCAAAAGATATAAATGCGTTGTAATTAAAACAAAAGTGGCTTTACTTAATTACTTTTTATTTTTCTTATTCACATAAATAAACAAACCTACAATAAATACAAGAGCAATGATATATAACCAATTTGCCGTTATAAAGTCGGTTAAGCTGTACCAACCAAACTGCTGTTGGGTACCTGTGTTTTCTTGGTTTGGGGTAAAAGTTTGTTGCAGTAAAAACATAATTTTTTAAAATAAGATACTTTAATTTATTCAACTAGCCAAAAGCCAAGACTGCTTTTGATTTATTATAGCATTACAATCCGCTAAGGTAACTGCTATATAAATCTTGAAACTGAGTGCCGTTGTTATATTGATGCTTGCTCAGCATATTAAAAGCGGTAAGACCCCATAAAGCAAACTCAAGTGTAAAAGCTAGATCTTTCTCTTTAAGTTCTGGCAAGTACTTTTGCACAAGATTTACCAATGGTTGTATTTGGGTTAAGGTCTGCAAATATTCTTGCTCCCCAAAGTCTTCATCTAGGTGAATCCCATCATTCGAGACAAACCAAGCAGTCACCTCATCATAGGGGCTGGCTTCCTCTTGCTTTTTAAGTTTTTTAATCTCTGGCAACAATTTAGGAAAAATACTTTTAACCGCATTTTCAATAAGGTGTTTAGCAACAAAATCTGGTCCTTCCTGTTCCCCTTCATATAGCAGCTCTACTTTACCGGTAAGAGCAGGAATGATACCCATAAAATCTGCAAAACGCAAACTGGTTTTATTTTCATCATTCAACAACATACGTCGTTCTGCTGTACTCATTAAATTTTGAAATGCTGTAATACTCATACGAGCACTTACACCACTTTTGGCATCAATATATTCACTTTTGCGAGCCTCAAAACCAATTTGTTCAATCAAATCCCGAGCCAACTCTGGTATATAAATAGCAGCGTTTTGATGTTTATCAATGCCGCTTTCCTGCTGTGTAATTTGTTTTGCTATGCTAATATTTTGCGGATAATGTGTTAGAATTTGTGAGCCTATGCGATCTTTAAGCGGAGTAACAATACTTCCCCTATTAGTATAATCTTCTGGATTGGCCGTAAAAATAAACTGTAAATCTAGTGGTAACCTTAATTTAAACCCGCGAATTTGTATATCGCCTTCTTGTAAAATGTTAAAGAGAGCCACTTGAATTCGGGCTTGCAAATCGGGTAATTCATTGATAACAAAAATACAACGATGCGCGCGGGGTATCATACCAAAATGAATCACTCGGTCATCTGCATAACTTAATTTTAAATTAGCTGCCTTTATTGGGTCTATATCACCAATCAAATCGGCTACACTTACATCTGGAGTGGCTAATTTTTCTGCAAAACGATTTTCTCTATGCAACCAAGAAATCGGAGTTTGAACACCATGTTCGGCTATCTTTTCTTTTCCGTATCTAGATATAGGATTTAATGGGTCGTCATTGATTTCTGAACCTTCAATTACGGGAATATATTCATCTAAAAGTTGAACCATCATTCGCGCCAAACGTGTTTTAGCTTGACCACGTAAACCCAGTAAATTGATATTGTGTCTAGATAAAATTGCTCTTTCTAGCTCAGGTATCACCGTATGTTCATAACCAAAAATTCCTGTGAAAACCTGCTCTCCTGCCTTCATTTTAGTAATTAAATTATCACGGAGTTCTGTTTTAATAGATTTAGATTTATACTCACTCGCTTTTAAGTCTCCTAAGTTTTTTATAGCGTTTGGATTCATAAGTTTTTAATTTCAATTTTTTTAATATTTTTCGGGGCGCCCCCAAAAGGGCCGGGCTTTCGCAAGTCGCTTTTTTGTTGTCACCATCAAAAAGAGCTCCAACAGTTGCTCAATCCCTGGCGCAGTTATTATGATTTACTACTTGTAACATCTGCCTCAAAATCCGTCTTGAACGCGATATCAACGTAATCTTTTTTTTCTGTTGGTTTCATAATCTTCAAAAATCATTTCGCCTAAGTTATCTAAGCCGGTATAAAATGCTTTGCCTTGGTTTGAAGCAGTAAATTGTTTTATAAATTCTATTAAATAAGGGTCGCTAGCAATCATAAACGTGGTAATGGGTATATTTAATTTACGGGCTTGAGCGGCCATATTGTAGCATTTCTGAGTAATGTGCTCATCAAGACCCATCGAATTTTTGTAATAGTTACCATCGGGTAACCGCAAACAACTTGGTTTACCGTCTGTAATCATAAAAATTTGTTTGTTGGCATTTTTCTTTCGGCGCAAAATATCCATAGCCAATTGTAAGCCGGCTACGGTGTTGGTATGAAATGGCCCTACTTGTAAATAGGGAAGATCTTTGATTTTTATAGGCCAAGCATCGTTACCAAATACAATCACATCTAGGCTGTCTTTGGGGTAGCGCGTAATAATCAATTCAGCCAAGGCCATGGCTACTTTTTTTGCAGGCGTAATACGGTCTTCACCATACAAGATCATGCTATGGCTAATGTCTATCATCAATACAGTACTCATTTGAGATTTGAATTGACTGTCTTCAACCACCAAATCATTTTCGGTTAAATCAAAATTGCTTAAACCATGATTTATCTGCGCATTTTTTAAACTTTCGGTTATTGATATTTTATCTAGCGTATCGCCATATTGGTAAGCCCTGAATTCTCCTGTTTTTTCATTTGAATTTCCTTTAAATTTGGTTTTGTGATTCCCGCTTGCGCTTTTACGCATTTTACCGAATATTTGATTTAAAGCGCGTTGCCTTAAAGCTTGTTCTGTTTTTGAAGTAATATTAATTTCTTTACCCTTACCATCTGGCGCTATGCGTTCTTGTATATATCCTTTTTTCAGTAAATCGGCAATAAAATCATCCAGAGTGTAATCTGCCGTGGTGAGTTGGTATTCTTTATCCAGTTCGCGCATCCAATCAATCGCCTCATCAAAATCTCCTGAAGTGTGGGTAATCAACTCTTTAAAAATTTCAAAAAGACGCTCAAATGGGGTAGTATGTTTTGGCTCGTAAGTTTTAAAAATAAAGCCTTTTTTATGTAACTGCATACGTATTCTTCTGTTGCTTAAAAATACGAGAAAATGCCGAGAATTTTCTTAAGACAGCTGTTAAAGCCTTGTGAAGTTTTAGAGGCTTTGTTTAAGGTATTTTTGCCTAAAACGAATGATGAGAGCGCTACTACGAATGAGCATCCAGACAAAAAAGCCAATCCATACCGCATAGAGTTTTAAACCGAAATAATCTGCTAGTAAGAGGGCAGGGGTGAAACCTAAAAAAGTAGCTGCCAACAGAACATTACGTAAATACTTTGCTTCGCCCAGGCCTTTAAAAATACCGTCAAACATAAAAGCCAAAGCGTTTACAGGTTGCATTAGTAAAACCATCCAAAAAACACTGGCAAACAACGCCAGCACTCTAGGATCTTTATTGAAAAGCAATCCGATTTCATTGTAGAAAATTGCACAAAATCCCATTAATAGTAAGGCGATTATTAGGGCATATTTGCTAATATCTTTACTTAGATGCCATAATTTTTGGTAATCTCTTGCGCCAAGCAATCTGCCACTAATTGCGTTTCCTGCATTAGCATAGCCGTCTATGAAAAATGAAAAAAACAGCCAGATATTCATTAAAATACTTTGTGCTGCAATATAGTTTTTACCGTAGCCTGTGGCGTAGGCATTAGCTAAATAAATAGCAAAATTAAGAGCTGCAGTGCGCACAAATAAATTGGCAGCCATGCTTAAAAGTGGTTTTAATTTCGGGTTGAGTCTAAAACTTAATTTAAGATGAAAAGGAGTTTTTTTTAAAAAATAATAAAACGCTAACGCTAACATGCAAGCTTGAGCAATCACACTTGCATAGGCGGCGCCGGCCAAATGCATAGGTTTAATAAGGCCCTCAACTCCATATACCAATGCGAAATCTAAACCTACATTTACCGCAGCACCTAATAAACTGCATTTCATGGCCCATAAGGTGTTTTGTAAACCGCGAAAAACACCAAAAATAGCAAAGGTGACAAGTGTAAGCGGATAGCCTAGTGCTCTTATAGTATAATACTCCTGCGCATAATTTAAGATAAGTCCTTCGGCATTGTATGCGCTAAAAATAGCTCTGGCAAAGTAGGCAGTGATAGCGTAAATGAATAGACTTAAGATAAAATTAAAAAAAATAGCTTGAGGTACCAAAGTTTTTACTGCGTGTAACCTATTAGCACCTAAGTGCTGTGAAATAATGGCCGAAATAGCGGTTTTGGTTTGTGCCACAATCCAAATGATAGCCGATAAGAAACTACCTACAATTCCAGCGGCCGCCAAGGCTTCAACCGAATTATTTTGTACGTTCCCAATTACGGCAATATCGGTTAAAGATATAAGGGGTTCGGCTATTCCTGCGATTATCGCAGGAATAGCAATTTGGTTAATTTCTTTGAAAGAAATTTTATGACCCAAAACCTATTTATTTTAGCTGTTAACTGGTGAAAAGTGCTTTAAGTTCGGTTGCCTCTTCTGGCTTCATTTTTTTGGCCAAAACTAAACTCAATTGACGTCTTCTTAAAGCAGCATCGTAATGCATTTTTTCTTCGTCTGTCTCTGGCTTTATTGGGGGTACACTTACGGGAATTCCCATATCATCTACCGCTACGAACGTATATATTGCATCATTGGCCTTAGTGCGGTTTCCGCTTTCGCGATCTTCAATCCATACATCAATGACAATTTCCATAGAACTTTTAAAAGCACGTGATACTTTAGCTTCTATGGTTACCACACTACCCAAGGGTACCGCTTTTTTAAACGCTACGTGATTAACAGAAACGGTTACCACAATTCTTCGGCTATGTCTACGAGCGGCTATACTGGCAGCACGATCCATACGAGCCAGTAGTTCTCCTCCAAACAGATTGTTCAACGGGTTGGTCTCTCCTGGTAGAACCAAATCAGATAAAATAGTGTGTGATTCACTTGGGGTCTTCGCCTTCATTCAAATTTTTTCAGCAAAGATAAGCTATTCTTATAAAATGAAGATTAAAGTGCTTTTACCAATAACCAAGCACCCTCTTCCTTAGTGGTTTGTATAGTTTTTAAAGCCTTAAGTGCTTCGGAACGATTTTGATAACTGGCATATATAACCTGGTGAAGACCGTATTGGTTTTTACCTATCTCTCTAGCAGGAAAACCTAAAGTGCGAAGTTGTTGGGTTTTTTTACTTGCATTCTCTTTTTCTCTAAATGCTCCTGCAACAATATGGTAGTTACCTCTAGGAGCTTGCTTCACCTTATAAACAATCTCAGGTAATGGATTGCTTAACGCAAAAGTAGCTTCTTGAATTTTCTGCTCTACTTTTTGGTTAGCCGCTTCTTGCGCTGCTAAATTATGATTGTTAACTTCTTGCTTGAGTTGTTGATAGCCTAAAAATCCCGCAATACCTAAAAAAATGATACTCGCCGAGGCAACACGCAGAAAGGGAAATTTCGACTCTTTTGGTTGGAGCGTTTTTTCTTTCTCTTGCTTGGATTCTTCGGGTAAGTTTATAACGGCTGGTTTTCGACTTCCGGGTAACTGGGTTGTAGTTAAACCAAAAGCTTCTGTAAGCAGGTTGATGGTAGGATTAGCTTCAAATAATACTTTATTTTGATCTAATTTAAAATTCCCTAAACTACCAAAGCAAACTTCATCGTACTTTTCTAAGCTATTTATTAAGTCGTTGACTTCACGATTAACCTTTGCTTTTGCTTCTTCGTAGGAAAGATTTGAAACTTTAGCTATATAATTAACCAGCAAACCATCGTCTTGCTTGAGCTGAGCATTAAACGATATCTTTTTATATGGGGGGGCTATATTTTGGGTGCTTTCATGAATTTTAGCCGATTGGCGTTGAGCCAATATACCGCCAAAACCAGGAATAATCACGCAATCGTGCCGGTATAATAAATCTTTTATTTGTTGGTCTAAACTCATATTAACAAATTTAATAGATTTTATTAGTTTTAAAAAAAGATGAAGCTAATTTTATTAACAATTCTTTTTGCTTATTTTTAAGGTATTAATTTTCAGTAGAATGACAGAAAACGAATTACTTTATACGCTGGCTTTGCAAAGAGTAAATGGGATTGGAGATATCTTAGCTAAAAAACTTTTAAAAATCTTCGGTAAACCAGAAGCTATTTTTAAGGCTAGTCGAAAAGATTTCGAAAGCTTAGATGGTTTTGGCGATTTTCGGGTAGAAGCCATTCTCGAAGGGGAAACTTTAAGTCGAGCCGAAGAAGAACTCCAATTTATCCGTAAAAATAATATCAAGCCTATTTATTTTGAAGATGATGATTATCCTAGTTTGCTTAAACATTGTGTAGATTCTCCCATTTTATTGTTTACTCAAGGAGATTTTAATATAAATAACAAACGCATGTTAAGTATTGTAGGTACACGGCAGGTGACCAATCACGGAATTGCATTTTGTGAATCTTTATTAGAAGCCTTAAAGCCGCTTAACCCCGTAATTGTATCAGGGTTTGCTTATGGTGTAGATATTGCTGCCCACAAAGCGGCAGTAAAAAATAATTTGCAGACTATTGCCTGCTTGGCACATGGTTTAGACACTATTTACCCCAAAACACACTCTTGTTATATGCCTGATATCCTAAAGCATGGAGGTTTTTTTACTGATTTTTGGAGCAATGCTAATTTTGATCGTAAAAATTTTATCCGGCGTAACCGTATTATTGCGGGACTTAGCGAAGCTACAATTGTTATTGAAAGCGCAGAAAAAGGGGGGTCATTAATTACGGCAGAAATTGCTAATTCGTATAACCGAGAGGTATTCGCTGTGCCTGGTCGTACTACCGATAGTATGAGTATTGGATGCAATAAACTTATAAAAACTCATCAAGCTAGGCTTCTCACAGGCGTAGAAGATTTAATTTATCAATTAAACTGGGATGTCAAAGAAAAACCTATCCAAACCCAATTGTTTGTAGATTTAGAAGGCGAGGAGAAACGGGTTTATGAAACACTCAAAAGCATGGGGAAAGCAGAGGTTGACAATCTTGCCTTAAATTGTGAATTACCTACTTTTAAACTTAATCCTATTTTACTAAATCTAGAGCTTAAAGGCGTTTTACGGCCCTTACCAGGTAAATTATTCGAGGTGATATAAAAAAATCCGCTCGAGGGCGGATTATTTTTTCTAAAGGTAACCTAATTTTTTGCGTACCCTATTTAAAACCTCGTTGGCAACTTTCTCGGCCTTTTTGGCTCCTTCCTCTAATATAGTGTCAAGCTCGTCGGTATTATTCATATAATAAGCAAATTTGGCGCGTTGGTCGGCATATTTATCAAGGAGTAATTGATAAAGTTCTTTTTTAGCGTGGCCGTATCCATATCCTCCAGCCAAGTAATTTTCTCGCATTGTGGCAATTTCATCATCATTAGCTAAGAGCTTATACAAGTTAAAAACATTGCAAGAATCTGGGTCTTTAGGGCTCTCCAGTGGAGTGCTATCGGTAGCAATACCCATCACTTGCTTTTTTAAAGCTTTATCTGTTTCAAATATATTGATATAATTGTTACGTGATTTGCTCATTTTTTCGCCATCTGTACCAGGAATATACTTGGTCTGCTCTTGGATTTTTGCCTCAGGAAGTACAAAAGTATCTCCCATTTGAGCGTGAAAGCGAGAGGCAACGTCTCGCGTCATCTCTATATGTTGCAATTGATCTTTACCTACCGGGACTAATTCGGCATCGTAGAGTAAAATATCTGCAGCCATTAGCATAGGGTAGGTAAATAAACCCGAGTTAACATCGGCTAATCGGTCGGCTTTATCTTTAAAAGAATGAGCCAAAGTAAGCCGCTGATAGGGGAAAAAGCAACTCAAGTACCAGGTTAATTCTGTAGTTTGTGGAATGTCGCTTTGTCTGTAAAAAACTGTTTTTGAAGTGTCTAGGCCAAAGGCTAGCCAAGCGGCTGCCACAGCATAGGTGTTTTCTTTTAAAATACTAGGGTCTTTAATTTGCGTAAGTGTATGCAGGTTTGCTATAAATAAAAAAGACTCGTTTTTATCATCATTAGCCATTTCAATAGCTGGTATAATGGCCCCTAATAAATTTCCTAAATGCGGCGTTCCTGTACTTTGAACCCCGGTAAGTATTCTAGACATAATAAAAATTTTTGTAAAGGTACTTTTTTTATAGAATTTGGTCTGAGCTTTTTTATATTTTTGAGCTATGAGAATTTTCAGCAAGTTAGCCGTTTTATTTTGGCGTATTTGGTTTTACTTATTGGTATTAATACCTATTGTAGTTTTATTGCCATTTTTACTCCTGTTTACGGCATCAGAACAATATTATAAACAATTTTTTATACTTGCCCGTTGGTGGGCTTTATTCATTTTATATGGTATGGGGTTTTACCCAGAAATAAAGCGCCTACAAGTGCCTCAAAAAGATACGAGTTATATGTTTGTGGCTAACCACACTTCTATGCTCGACATCATGTTAATGCTTGCGGTGATTAGAAATCCATTTGTTTTTGTTGGCAAGAAAGAATTGGCTAAATTTCCCCTTTTCGGATTTTTTTACAAACGCACGTGCATATTGGTTGATCGAAATAATATAAAAAGTAGAAAGCAAGTGTATGATTCGGCGCAACGCAGATTGAAACAAGGAAATAGTATATGTATTTTTCCCGAAGGAGGCGTACCAGATGATTTAAACTTGGTGCTAGATAGCTTTAAAGATGGCGCATTTCGGCTGGCGATAGAACACCAGATCGCTGTGGTTCCTCTGGTTTTTTATGATAACAAAAAACGATTTCCTTATAGTTTTTTCAAGGGTAAACCCGGTAGACTACGCGCAGAAATATTACCATTCTTTTCTACGCAAGGTTTAAAAACTGAAGAAAAGACGATTTTAAAGCAACAGGTGAGAAAGGCCATTTTAAACAAGTTGACTGCAGATAAGGCTTAAAATTTCCAGTTGATACCGGTATACAATCCAAAAAGAAAAGGGGAGTAACCCGCGGTATTACCAGTATAGGTGTTAAGTTGGTATTTAAAGACAGGCTCTAATTGAAAACGCATTTTTTCATTAAAATTATATCCCAAGCCAACTCCTACGTTGGTGGTAAAGCTTACATTGTTTAAGTTGTTTGCTTCTCCAAGGTTAATATTTCCTAAATCGCTATTAATTGCCACCTCATTTTTGTTTAATAAAAGTGTACTTGCCCCACCAATTAAATGAATGTTTATTTTTCGTTGTAACAAGGTATACTCTAATTCTAGCGGTATTTCAATAAAGCCCATTTGTTGCTGAATATTTCCGGCTATATAATTGTTAAAACCTTGCACTCCCTTCATCTGTTCCGGATTGGGTACTACTTTTAGATTCATTGCAGTAGAAGTGGTGTTTACATTACGTAAAGTTGTTATATTTTCGGCGCTTGCCGTAAAACCAATTTCCTTGGTCTTGTTTCCAACAACTACACGGTTTACACCGCTTCTGATTTTAAAGTTAGTACTAATTTGATAACCAACTTGAATACCATAATTCATACTGATGGCTCCATCATTCTCATTGCTCGCAAATCGAGCGTCAATAGGGTTTCCTCTGGCGTTTAAATTACCAAAGTAAATCGGACTCATTTGAGGGGTAACAGACCAGCGGTTTTGAGTTGCTAAATCTTCAGCTTTGTTAGGTGTATCCTTCTGTTCCTTTGCTTTTTCCGTTAAGGCATTGGCTTCTTCTAAACTTTCTTCAAGCGGATTTAATATGCTACTTTCTACTAGGTCTAAAATCTCTTTAGGCTTTTGCTTTGTAAATGTGTTATTATTTTTAGTTTGAAGATCATTGACTGTTGAATTGGTGCTTGCAAATGTATTTTTGTTTACTTCATTTTTAGACGAAACTTTTAATTGTCTTTGATTTTCACCTTGGTTATCGATTTGCTCATTGCTCTTTGGTTGAGCAGCCGAGTAGATCGTTTTGGGTGGGTTCTTCCCTTGCTTAAACGCTGCGGTTTCTTGCTCTTGCTGGCTAATGCGCTTTTCGTTTTTATTTATTTGTTCTTCACTTGTGTTTTTCTGGTTATCGAAATGGGTTTTTGTATTGTTGAATTCTAGCTCTTTTTCCTCTGATGTTAATAGACTTTCTTTTGATTCATCTCTTAGCTTGGGTTCGCTTATTTCAACTTGAGAAGGACTGGTTTTAAAAGGTTGATTTTGAGTGTTATAAAACCAATTTCCTGCGAGGAATGCTATTATTAGTATAGCCGCCAATCCGCCTAAGCGCCACCAAAAAAAAGCGGCTCTTTTTTTCTTTCTAGGGCTTAACTCCGTTTCTATGTTTTTCCAAACCTGATTTGATGGAGCAGCTTCAAAATCTTTGAATTTCTCTTGAAACAGTCTATCTATATGTTTTTTATCTTTCATTATACAGATTTTTGGTTGGTTAAGTTTTGATAAGCCTCTACCTTTTGCCTTAAAATTTGTCTGGCGCGAGCCAAATTAGATTTTGAAGTTCCATCACTTATGTGAAGCAATTCTGCAATTTCCTTATGTGAATAGCCGTCTAAGGCATACAAGTTAAAGACTAACCGGTAGCGATTGGGGAGTTCTTGAACAATTTTAAGTAAGAAGTCAAGCGGAAGATCATGGTCTTCTATTTCTTCTTCGGTTTCCTTTATTTGATTTTCATTAATAATTTCGAAAAAAGGCTCCTTGCGATAGGCTTGAAGGCAAGTGTTAATTACAATTCTTTTCATCCAGCCCTCAAAAGAACCTTTAAATTTAAATTGGTTTATCTTTTTGAAGATGGTAATAAATGAATCCTGTAAATGGTCTTCGGCCTCTTTGTAATTTCTGGCGTATTTTAAGGCTACGCTAAACAATTTTTGGTTATAGATATGATATAATTGTTCCTGAGACGCTAGGTCTTGCTTCTGGCATTGACGTATCAGGTTTTGAATTTTCATTATTCTAATTTTACAAAAACTTTTTTCTCTAAAAATAAGGCCTTGCCTTCTTCAGACTCACCACTATAAATTTCAAAATTATAGAAATCTGTTCTACGCGGGGTAAATTCAAAAGTGGCTATTTTTAAATCTTCTGTTTGACAGTCCTGCTCGTTGGAAGAGTAGGATGTAATTACAGCCAGTTGTTGCTGCTGGTTGCCGTCATAATAGTTAAAGCCAGCAAACATGTGGCAGGTGGTTTTAGGTTGGTATTCTACCTCAATATTGAAAGACTTTCCAAATACCAGTGTATCGGGTAAGTTTGTACTAATGGCTGGCGCTAGTTCAATATTAAAATCGTTTTCGTCTAAGTCATCATTTAAACAGGCGGTACAAACAAGTAGTGCCAAGATTATAAAGCTTAAATAGCGTAATTTGCCTTTCATAGAAATAGGTATTTTTTAATTAGATGCAGTAAAAGTCTTTAGGTTGCGTAAATAAAAAAGACTGTTTGTGTTAAGTTTATTTTTTTTTCAAGCTTTAGGATAAAACAAGAAATAAATTTAACACAAACAGTCTAAGTAAAAAACACTAAAATTTGTTTTAACCTTTCGCTATTTTAATGGCATCGGTGATTTTTGTTTCAAGCTCCTCCATTAATTCAGGATTGTCTTTCAATAGGTTTTTAACGGCGTCTCTACCTTGCCCTAATTTGGTGTCTTCATAACTGAACCAAGAACCACTCTTTTTAACAATTTCGTAGTCTACACCCACGTCAATAATTTCACCTACTTTAGAAATACCTTCGCCGTACATAATATCAAATTCGGCTGTTTTAAAAGGAGGGGCAACTTTATTCTTAACTACTTTTACCCTTGTTTTGTTACCCTTTACTTCGCTATTACTGTCTTTAATTTGGGTAGATCTTCTTATATCTAAACGAACAGAGGCGTAAAACTTAAGTGCATTACCACCAGTTGTGGTTTCGGGGTTTCCGAACATAACACCAATTTTCTCACGTAATTGGTTAATAAAAATTACGGTACAATTGGTTTTGCTAATGGTTGAGGTTAACTTTCGTAGCGCTTGAGACATCAATCGGGCATGAAGCCCCATTTTAGAATCTCCCATTTCTCCTTCAATCTCACTCTTTGGCGTTAGAGCTGCTACAGAATCTACAACAATAATATCAATTGCGCCTGAACGAATTAAATTATCGGCAATCTCTAAGGCTTGCTCTCCGTGATCTGGTTGCGATATGATAAGGTTTTCGATATCTACACCTAATTTTTCTGCATAAAACCTATCGAATGCATGTTCTGCATCGATAAAAGCGGCAATACCACCCACTTTTTGGGCTTCGGCAATGGCATGTAAGGTAAGTGTGGTTTTACCAGAAGATTCTGGACCGTAAATTTCAATTACTCTACCTCTAGGGTATCCACCAACACCCAAAGCTAAGTCTAATCCTAAAGACCCCGAAGAAATAGCATCTACATCTTGCACAGCCTGGTCGCTCATCTTCATTACGGTGCCCTTCCCGTAGGTTTTATCAAGTTTGTCTAAGGTAAGTTTAAGGGCTTTTAATTTTGCTTCTTTTTCGTTGTCTTTACTCATAATCTTGATTACTCTATTATTTCTTTTTTGAATTGATGCTAAAATACTACAAGTTTTGTATCATTACAATCTAAAACGCAACCTTTTTTAAAAGTTTGCATCTTAATCCAAAGACCATTTACTGTGAAAACAAATAAAAAAACCGTTTTTTTATGTGGCTCTGAAAATAGCTTTACAATTGTAGGAGGGGCCAAGATAGATGGTGGTTGACCGATTCGTTATGATACATAATTTTTTAAAATTAAATTATTAATAACGAATTAGCCATTCAAAAAAATACCCCAAACAGAAGTTTCGGGTATTTTTTTATTTAAATGTTTACCTTTGCAGCTTTAACTTTTGTTCAACTTAAAAATTAGTATAGCATGCAACTGTACAATAAACTAAGTGCGAAAGAAAGAGAAGCCATGCTTGAAGAAGCGGGAGAAGACCGATTGACCATCTCTTTCTATCAATACGCCAAAATCGGTAATCCAGAACTTTTTAGAAACCACTTGTTTGTCGCTTGGGATGAACAAGAAGTCTTGGGCAGAATTTATGTAGCCCACGAAGGAATTAACGCGCAACTTTCTGTTCCTGCTAAGCGCTTTGATGAATTTAAAGCGTTTTTAGATGGTATCTATTTCCTTAAAGATATTCGATTAAATATCGCGATAGAACAAGATATGAAGTCTTTTTTAAAGCTAAAAGTTAAGGTACGTGATAAAATCTTAGCAGATGGTCTTGATGATAAAACTTTTGATGTTACCAAAAAAGGTGAGCATGTTAATGCAATTAAATTTAATGAGTTGATAAGCAATCCCGATACCGTGCTGGTAGATATGCGAAATCA
The DNA here is from genome assembly GCF_042684705.1 of Mesonia sediminis. Classification (NCBI taxonomy): domain Bacteria; kingdom Pseudomonadati; phylum Bacteroidota; class Flavobacteriia; order Flavobacteriales; family Flavobacteriaceae; genus Mesonia; species Mesonia sediminis. The sequence continues at coordinate 106,386 of NZ_JBHULZ010000041.1, read as the reverse complement.
TTATGAAACAGAAATAGGGCATTTTCAAGGAGCTATAACCCCAGATGTCGATACCTTTAGAGAATCATTGCCTATAATTGAGGATGATTTAAAGGATTTTAAGGAAGAGAAAAACTTAGTGATGTATTGTACCGGTGGCATTCGCTGTGAGAAAGCTAGTGCATATTACAAGCACCGCGGCTTTAAAAACGTATATCAATTAGAGGGAGGAATCATTGAATATGCCAGACAAGTAAAAGAGCAAAACCTAGAAAATAAATTCATTGGTAAAAATTTTGTGTTCGATCATAGACGAGCCGAAAAAATTACAGACGAAGTTATTGCCAAATGTCACCAATGCGGTGCAGCTTGCGATACCCATGTAAATTGTGCTAATGAAGCCTGCCATTTATTGTTTATTCAATGCCCTTCCTGTGCTGAAAAAATGAACGATTGCTGTTCAGATAAATGTAAAGAAATTCATGCCTTGCCCTATGAAGAGCAAAAAGCCTTGAGGAGAGGAAAACATAATAGCAACAAGATTTTTAAAAAGGGTAGATCTGAAGTCTTAAAATTTAAAGCATAATGCTAAGGCCGACATACTAAAATTGTCGGCTTTTTTTGCTTTTAAGTGTAGCTTTTGAGCTGAAGTAAGCCAAGTGCATTCAAATTAGAGCAATTCTGTTTTGACTAATAAGCTATTGCCTCAGCTTATTTTAGTATATTTATCCCCTAAAATAATTTAATATTAATCTACAACGCGCTTGCTTGGTTTGCGAGATTTTATCCGTAAAGAATAAAGGCAAGAGATTAGCGTTTCAATATATAAAAATCGTTTATGGGGTGTGAAAGTTGTTCTACAGGAAAAAACGGACAGCCAAAAGGATGTAAAAATAACGGTACTTGCGGTACCGATGGTTGCAATAAATTAAGTGTATTTGATTGGTTGGCAAACATGGATTTACCCAACGGTCAAGAAAAATTTCCTTATGTCGAGGTCCGGTTTAAAAACGGGCGTAAAGAATTTTTTAAAAACCAAGAGCGTATTAGCTTAAGTATGGGCGATATAGTTGCTGTAGAAGCATCGCCAGGACATGATGTGGGTATGGTAACCCTTACGGGGGAATTGGTTCGGGTGCAAATGAAAAAGAAAAAGGTTAAGCCTGAAGGTGATTCGGTTTTAAAAATATACAGAAAAGCAACGCAAAAAGACATTGATATTTGGCAAGAAGCTCGAGAAAGAGAAGAGGGCATCAAAGTACGTGCTCGTGAAATAGCGATACGCTTAAATTTAAAAATGAAAATTAGCGATGTCGAATTTCAAGGAGATGCTTCAAAGGCTACTTTTTACTATACCGCAGAAGAGAGAGTTGATTTTAGACAATTGATTAAAGAATTTGCTCATGAGTTTAGAACCCGCATAGAAATGCGTCAAATAGGATTTAGACAAGAAGCGGCCAGGCTAGGTGGTATTGGCTCTTGTGGTAGAGAACTTTGTTGTTCAACTTGGCTAACAGATTTTAGAAGTGTTACCACCTCTGCGGCCAGGTATCAGCAACTGTCTTTAAATCCACTAAAACTCGCAGGACAATGTGGTAAGTTAAAATGTTGTTTAAATTATGAATTAGACGCTTACCTCGATGCGCTTAAGGAATTTCCTAGACAGGACACTAAGCTACAAACCCAAAAAGGAACGGCAGTTTGTCAAAAAATAGATATTTTTAAGGGGTCTTTATGGTATGCTTACGAAGGAGAATGGATGAATTGGTTTGAGTTAAAAACAGATCAAGTGAGAGAAATTATTCATGCCGCAAAAAACAATAAACCTGTTGCCAGCTTAGAAGAATTTGTTAGCGAAGAGCCTCAGGCTGCATCAGATAAATTTGAAGATGCGGTGGGGCAAGATAGTTTAACACGTTTTGATAAGCCTAAAAAACAGCAGAAGAGGAAGCCGCGTAAAAACAGAAAGAGAAAACCACAAGCCAAGAAAAATAACCGAAATTTTAAAAAGAAAAAACCAGCTAAAAATGACTAATCTTTTGCGATTGTTCTTTATTGCTATTGGTATAAGCCTTTTTTCTTGTGATAAAAATAGGGTTTACGATACCTACCAAACCGTACCACAAGTTGGTTGGCATAAAGATTCTGTTATGTCATTTCACCTGAAGAATGTTGACACTATAACCAACTACAATTTGTTTATCAATTTGAGAGCAGACCAAAATTACCCTTACAATAATTTATTTTTAGAAACTAGTATTTCTTTTCCGTATGGCAAAGAAATTGTAGATACTTTAGAATATAAAATGGCCCATCCCGACGGTCGACTTTTGGGGCAAGGAACTGGCAGTCTAAAAGAAAGTAAGCTTTGGCTGAGAGAAGAAGTTAGATTCCCCGAACAGGGTCAATATACACTAAAAATTAAACAACTTATGCGCGCTCAAGGCGAAATAGAACCCTTGGAATACTTGCCGGGAATAACCGAAATTGGGGTGCGCATAGAACAGGTTACACCTTAAAATACCTATAGAAAGTGGCTAAAAAGACAAAAAAAGAACACAAACAATCAGGATTTATTAAATATATTATAGGCTTTTGGTTACTTTTTTTAACCGGATTGTTAGCCGTGGTTATGTTTTTTTTACTGGCCAGCTGGGACGTATTTGGAGAAATGCCCAGTTTTGAGCAGCTAGAAAATCCCGAAACCAATTTAGCTACCGAGGTGTTCTCTTCAGATGGTAAAACACTAGGTAAATATTACAATGAAAATCGAACCCCTATCAAGTTTGAAGATTTGTCAGAAAATTTGGTTCAAGCCTTAATCGCGACAGAAGATGAGAGGTATTATAATCATTCTGGTATTGATGCGCGTGGTACAGCGAGGGCATTATTGTATATGGGGTCAAAAGGAGGAGCCAGTACGCTTTCTCAACAGCTGGCTAAACAGCTTTTTCATGGTGAGGGAGCTAAAGACATACTGGGCCGCGTTACCCAAAAAGTAAAAGAATGGATTATCGCTGTTCGCTTAGAGCGAAGTTATACTAAAGAGGAAATCTTAGCGATGTACTTCAATATTTATGATTTTAATAATAATGCCGTAGGCGTGCGGTCGGCTTCAAGGATATATTTTGGAGGTAAAGAACCCCATGAGTTAAAAGTAGAAGAAGCTGCTGTACTGGCTGGGATGTTTAAAAATTCAAGTTTATATAACCCAAGAAGAAACCCAGAAGGTGTTACTAACCGAAGAAATGTAGTACTTAAACAAATGGCAAAAGTGGGGTATATTTCTGAAGAAGAAAAAGATAGCCTACAAAAACTACCGCTTAAAATTAATTATCAGCCAGAGAGTCATCAATCAGGATTGGCAACCTATTTTAGAATGTTTCTGCGTGAATTTTTAAAAGATTGGGCAAAAGAAAATCCAAAAGAAGATGGCTCTACCTACAATATATACAGAGATGGTCTTAAGGTATACACGAGTATAGACGCTAAGATGCAAGCTTATGCCGAAGAAGCCGTACAAGAACATATGAAGAACTTACAGACTGAGTTTGATAGGCAAAATCAAAAAAATAAAACCAAACCTTTTCGAGGTATTTCTCAAGAGAGTATCGATAATATAATCAATCGAGCTATAAAAAACAGCAGTCGTTATAAACATATGCTTAAAAACGGTGCTAGCGAAAAAGAAATTATGGCTTCTTTTAATGAGAAGACAGAAATGAGCGTTTTTACTTGGAATAATCCGCGCCAAGAGAAAGACACCATTATGACCCCATTAGACTCTATTTATTATTATAAATCTTTTCTAAATACAGGAATGATGTCTATGGAGCCGCAAACCGGAGAAGTAAAAGCTTGGGTTGGGGGTATTAATTTTAGACATTTTAAATATGAGCACGTAAAGCAAGCAAGAAGACAAGTGGGCTCTACTTTTAAACCTTTTGTATATGCTACAGCGATTGATCAGTTGCAACTATCACCTTGCTACGAATTACCCAATACGCTACACACCATACCTGCAGGATCACACGGGGTTACCGATAGCTGGACACCCAAAAATTCTTCTGGAAAGTATGGTGGTATGGTAAATCTTAAGCAGGCTTTAGCTAATTCGTTAAATACCATTACAGCACGCTTAATTGATAAAATAGGCCCTGAACCGGTAATTGATCTACTTGATAAGCTAGGCGTAGATACAAGTAATATAGATCCAGTTGCGGCTATAGCGCTGGGAAGTGTTGATTTAAGTGTATTCGAGATGGTTTCGGCTTATAGTACTTTTGCCAATAAAGGAGTGTACGTTAAACCTGTAATTGTCACGCGTATTGAAGATAAAAATGGAACTATTCTTTACCAACACGTTCCAGAAACACGTGATGTAATGAGTGAAGAAGCGGCTTATGTTACCATTAATTTAATGGAGGGGGTAACCCGAGGAGGTTCTGGTACGCGTTTAAGAACAAGTGGTTGGACACCCGAATATTATAAAAAAGTAGTTACCGGGCATCCCTATAAACTCACTAATCCAATCGCAGGAAAAACCGGTACTACGCAAAATCAAAGTGATGGTTGGTTTATGGGAGTAGTTCCTAATTTGACTACTGGCGTTTGGGTAGGTGGAGAAGACCGTTCGGTGCATTTTTCTTCGATCACCTACGGTCAAGGGGCTACTATGGCATTACCAATATGGGGTTCTTATATGAAAAAAATATACAATGACCCCGAGCTGGATGTTTCAAAAGGAGACTTTGAAAAACCTGAAAATCTAAGTATTGAGGTAGATTGCGATAACTATAAAAATAGCGAAGAAGACCAAGACGACGATACAGGGCCAGATATAGGCGAATTAGAATTATAACAATCAAAAATTAAGGCGATGCTTGTAAACATCGCCTTAATTTTTGATTGTTTATAGGGTAATTGTAAAACCATTTATTAGGTTATCGGCTTCTTGTAACAATGCATATAATTTCGTACTTTTCGATTAAAATTGAAACGCCATGATAAATAAAACGGTAGCTAATGTGCAAGAAGCTTTAGCGGGAGTAAAAGACGGTATGACCTTTATGTTAGGAGGCTTTGGTCTCTCTGGTATTCCTGAAAATGCAATTGCAGAATTGGTAGCAAAAAACATAAAAGATATTACTTGTATATCCAACAATGCTGGTGTAGATGATTTCGGACTTGGTCTTTTACTTAAGAAAAATCAAATTAAAAAAATGATTTCTTCTTATGTAGGAGAAAATGCCGAATTTGAACGACAAATGCTTAGCGGTGAATTAGAAGTAGAACTCACCCCACAGGGTACTTTGGCCGCCAAATGTCAAGCCGCTCAACAAGGTTTTCCGGCCATTTATACCCCCGCTGGTTATGGGACAGAAGTGGCCCTAAACAAAGAAACGCGTATGTTTGATGGGAAAATGTATGTGTTAGAGGAAGCCTATAAGGCAGACTTTGCTTTTGTAAAGGCCTGGAAAGGTGATGAAGCAGGAAACTTAATCTTTAAAGGTACAGCCAGAAATTTTAATCCTAATATGTGTGGAGCGGCCAAGATAACCGTGGTTGAGGTAGAAGAACTTGTTCCTGCAGGTGAATTAGATCCCAATCAAATACATATTCCTGGCATATTTGTTCAAAGAATTTTTCAAGGAGAACGTTATGAAAAACGTATCGAGCAAAGAACCGTTAGACAAAAATAACCGGCAAAAGGCTAGCAAAGCCATTGTATAATTTTCAAAACCAAACAAATGTTAGATAAGAACGGAATTGCAAAACGAATAGCACAGGAAGTAAAAGATGGCTACTATGTAAATTTAGGGATTGGTATACCTACATTGGTTGCCAATTTTGTTCGTGACGATATAGCCGTAGAATTTCAAAGCGAAAACGGTATCCTAGGTATGGGTCCCTTCCCCTACGAGGGAGAAGAAGATGCCGATTTAATCAATGCAGGAAAACAAACCATTACCGCTTTACCCGGAGCGAGCTTTTTTGACTCTGCTACAAGTTTTGGTATGATACGTGGCCAACACGTAGACCTTACTATATTAGGAGCAATGGAAGTCGCAGAAAACGGTGATATCGCCAACTGGAAAATACCAGGTAAAATGGTAAAAGGTATGGGCGGCGCTATGGATCTCGTGGCTTCTGCACAAAATATTATAGTTGCTATGATGCATACCAATAAAGCAGGCCAATCAAAATTATTAAAAAAATGTTCGCTTCCATTAACAGGAGTGGGGTGCGTGACCAAAATAGTAACTAATTTGGCTGTAATTGAGGTTACTCCCGCCGGCTTTAAATTGCTCGAAAGAGCACCAGGGGTAAGCGTAGAAGAAATTCAAAAAGCAACCGAAGGTAAACTAATCATAGAAGGCGATATTCCCGAAATGAAAATTTAGTTTTTGGGCGCCTCTCAATGTTCATTGAGACCGCGCTATTCGCTGTATCTTTTTCGTCCATTTTTTATGCTAAAAATGGACGAAAAAGTATGCCGCTACTATCGCTGGCGCAGTATACCTACCACTATTAAAATTGAGGGCTAGAATTTTTAATTTACGTCTCAAGCAATCCAGAGTTCTAGTATAGGAATATGACTCACACCTCTCCTTATCTTAATTTTGCCCCATTTTATTAGTACAGATAATTAGCAATAATACCTTATAAAAACTATAACAAGTTTTCACGCAATTTTACGCTAAAAAAGTTATAACTTTCACTCAAAAGAGCATATGGAAACCAGTATATACGATTTTACCGCAAAAACCATACAGGGTAAAGAAATATCTTTATCAAAGTATAAAGGTAAATGGTTAATTATTGTAAACACCGCAAGTCAATGCGGATTGACACCACAGCTAAAAGGGCTTGAAGAATTGTATCAAAAATATAAAAATCAAGAATTGGTTATTTTAGGTTTTCCTTGCAATCAATTTGGAAACCAAGAACCCGGCGACGCTAAAAGTATACAAGAAGGCTGCATGCTTAATTATGGTGTGAGTTTCCCTATGTTTGATAAAGTGAAAGTTAACGGCTCTAACGCGCATCCAGTTTTTAAATTCTTGAGGAAAGAACAAGGTGGTTTCCTAACAAATGCTATAAAATGGAATTTTACTAAGTTTATTGTAAACCCGCAGGGTAAACCCATTAAGCGTTTTGCGCCTACTTCAAAACCAGAGAAGCTCGACGCTTATTTGGAGCGTAAAATAAGTCCGATTTTGAAAAAATAAAAGTTGATTATGCAATTTCTCACAATCAACCTTTATTTTTTTCGCTTTATATCCAGTTTAAAAACTATAAATTACGTTGGCATAAATATTCCTTCCTGGTCGAGCAATATTATTCCAGTCTGAAAAGGTGGAGTAGTTAGTGTCAAATAAATTCTCAGCTCCAGCTTTAAGAATAAGTTTTTGTTGCTCGAAATATACAATTTTAGATAAGGCAAGATTTACTATACCATATTCCGGGGTCTTGTTTTCTCCAAATTCTGGACTGTAAGCAGACTGTTCGGTTGCGGCTTGAAACCCTAATTCGGCATAAAAGGTATCATATTTATACCTTAAACTAGCTTCAATCGTTAGCGGTTGAATTAGGGGCAAATTATTTTTCTCATCGTCTTGCCCCAATCTATAAATTAGTTTTGCCTGCGAACTAAATGCTTTAGAAATATTATAATTTGCACTTAAGTCTGTGCTCCATAACAAGGCATAATTAACCTGTTCATAAACTTTTACACCATTAATACCGATATTCATGGGAGATAAACTTGGGTCTGGTCTACCAATAATATAATCGTTGATGTGATATAGAGCCGTGTTAAAATTAACTTTAAACTGTTTCTTTTTGTATTGAGAAGCCCAGCTTATCTCTTTAGATTTTTCATTTTTCATATTAGGATTGCCAATGTAATCAAAGCCATCAAAACTATTAAAGAGGTAATTCCCATAAGCCTCAGAAACGCTAGGGGCCCGTTCACCATAACCAAACCCTATGCTATGTTTCCAGTTATTCTGCCTAAAATCTACAGCTAGCGCTGTATTTATTAAAAATCGGGTTTTGCTCGAATTCATATCTGGATAAAAAATACGCAAACTAGCAAGACCAAACTCATCTTGAATTGAATTTTGATGTACACCCGCCCCTAGACTAAAGTCAGCTGAAAAGTGCTCATTAAAATAATACTTGTCTTGGGCAAAGATTCCCGCATAAATAGTATTTACATCAGGCCAAGTGAGCATAAACATTTCTTTCTCGTTGGGGTTATCGGGGTACATAGTCATTTCGGCTAAAGAGTTGTTAAAATGACTATTGAAAGATAAATTCCAATTGTGTTTTTCTTTTGTACCCACTAATTTTGAGTACATACCCCAGGTTTTACTCCATCCTGGCATATCCATTCTTATGGGGACTACAGGACGTTTTGAATCATCCATTATATGGGTAACATCGTTATAATATATCTTACTTCTCCAGGATGAATAAAAGGTGTTTTCAGAAGTGTGAATGTACTCTAGCGAGCCTATATAAGCCCGAGCCAGAGAAACATCCATCGGTAAGGCGGGATAGCCTACATCTCTAGCTTCATCAAAAATAAGAGAAGCTTCAAGCTTGTTATTTTGATCTAATTTAACCCCAGAAGTAAAAGAGAAATTATACTTAGTAAATTGAGAAAATAGTATCTCTTTCCCTCCACCAGCATCGTAATTTTCTGCATCCCGATACATGATATCAATATCTGTAAAAAATTTATCAGTGCCGTACTGTACGGCTGCACCAAGTACTTTTTGCTGGTTTACACTTTCAAAACCAGATTGCAAATTGGCTTTTAGACCCGATTCGCCATAACCGGTTTTTTTGCGTTTTAAATCGATTGATCCGCCAATGGTTACACCATTCTCTGCTCCAGCTTGCCCTCTTTTAATATTGGCTTTTGAAAGATTAGATATTTCTACATAAGAAGTTATAGGATCCATTTTATCGGTGCAAGCACCATAAATACGCATTCCTTCAATGGTAATGAGGTTACGTTCTGAACTCATTCCTTGTATCATAGGTTCCCAGGCATAAGCACCTCTTTTAATAAAGTTAACAGCATTAGATTCTTGTAGGTAACTTTCTAAACTGGCTAAGGACTTATTTTCGGTGTGATTTTTATGCTGGTTGCTACTTAAAAGAATCACCTCTTCTAATATCTCTGTTGAAGCTAAACTATCAAGCTGCTGGCTTTGCGCTATGGCATTGAAGCCAATCAAAGCACAGAAAAGCGTAAAACTGAATTTAAACATAGCTTTTGAATTTGTTTCGAGGTTAAATCCAATTGAATTTAACCTCGAAAAATTAATTTAAAACTCTACCTCAAAATATAAGCTAGAGGCTTCATTACTTTCGGTAACGGCTTCGCCTTTTATAATTTCGCCACTTTCATTGGCTACTTGCAAATTGATTTTCCAGTAGCCTGTCATAGTAAAATTCACTTTACCTTCGTAAAAACCTTGTCCGTTTTCTTGGTACAAGTCTTGGTTGTTAGGAGAACCGTGATTCTCCATACTAGGCATACGCGGGTCAATTTTAATATGATAGTTGTTTACGCTTGTAAAATTCATCATATCTTCCATTTTAAATAATCCTGCTCGCATATCATTTACCGCTCCTTGAGGATTTATTGGGTCAACCATAGCTAAAACATATTTTTGGTTGTCGCTACCCATAAATACAGCAACACGTTGTTTTGGTGCTGGCTTAACATATACTTTATCTGAAGCTGTGAAAGGTGTACCGTCAATACTATAGTCAAAGTTTAACTCCCAATATTCGTCATCGTTACTGGCCATTTGAAATACTAAATACCCTTGGTATAAAGTCTCTTTTGCAGGCGATTTTACAACATTAGAATTTGGGCAGCTATGCATCTTACTAGTCATATGCATAATAGGCATCCAAGAAATATCGGCGTTAGTAATTAATTCGTCTCCAGATTTAATTTGAAGGTAAACTTCATTATAACCTTGCTCTATTTCACCAGTTGTAGTGTAAAGTAAAATTTCGTGATTGTTGGCGTTAATGGTTTGTACCAATGTTAAGTTTTCGGTCTCATTTATGGGTGTCGCAATACCATCATCATCAGATGAGCAGGCGCTAAGTAGAATCATCGCCAAAAGGCTGAAATATTTTAATAGTTTCACTGTATAAATTTTTTGATTTGATTATAGGGTTCCTTGCAAAAGATTGGTTTCTTTTGTTCAAAGGGTAATTTTCAAAAGCTTAATTATACAATGGGAGGCGGCTTAATATCGGTAATTTGCAAGAAGCGATAGAGGTTATTATAGCTTTTGCAAACTGGTTTTTTGATTTCTAAAAATAATATAGGAGAAGTAGAATCATCCGACCAAAAGAATACTAGTTCTTTATCTAAAAAATCTAGATAAGCAGGCTTTTCTTTAGACGAATTAGATTCTATCAATTTAGATAACTCACATTTACCATTACAAGCCAATTTTGGCCTGTCTTTATTGATACAAAATAGCTCAACAAAACTGTTTGTATCAACAAAATAAAAACTGAGCATAAAAGCACTTTTTATACTATTGAAAGTAACCAACAGGGTAAAAATAAAGACTAATATGGAATGCTTCTTTTTCACATGGTAAAGATAAGGATGAAGAAGGAGTGAGGCACTGACAAAAGTCACTTTTAATAATGTAGTTATTTTATTTGTCTCTCGAACTGGAGGTGCAGTAATCAACCCAAAAATAAAGTCGGTTTACAAAGAGCTTTTACCTATATTGGCATCGCATTAATTAAATCTTGAGTATACTGCTTGCGCGGATTTTTGTAAATGGAATCAGGATCGCCGCGTTCAACAATCTTACCTTGATTCATAACCAGAAGTTGATCGGCCATATATTTAACGACACTTAAATCGTGCGAAATGAATAAATAGGTAAAACCAAAATCTTCTTTTAATTCATTTAATAAATTGAGCACTTGAGCTTGCACCGATATATCTAATGCCGAGACCGATTCATCACAAATTATCAACTCTGGGTTTACGGCAATCGTTCTGGCTATACCAATACGCTGACGTTGCCCACCACTAAACTCGTGAGGGAATCTATTAAAATATTTTTGGTCTAATCCCACCCGATTAAGCAAATAAAGTGCTCTGTCTTTACGTTCTGCTTTATTCTTATAAAGACCGTGTACCAACATAGGCTCCATTATAGCCTGACCTATAGTAAGACGCGGATTCAAAGAAGAAAAAGGGTCTTGAAATATCAATTGAATCTTTTGCCTTAGTTTCTTTTGCTCTTTTTTAGGTAAAGAAAATATCTCTTTTCCTTTATAATACACCTGTCCGCTGGTTGCTGGAGTCAATCGCAAAATCAGATCGGCTAGAGTAGATTTGCCACAGCCAGATTCACCTACCAAACCTAAAGTTTCGCCAGCATAAATTTTAAAGTTAACAGAATTTACAGCGGTAAATTCCCGTCTGCTTCCCCATAGACCGGTTTTAGTGATAAAAACCTTTTTTAAATTTTTGGCTTCAAGTAAAGGAGCTTGGGCATAAATAGTTTTATGCTTCTCTTGTCTATCTTCTCGAGTTTCAACGGCAAGATTTAATTGGTCTTGTAAAATATCTTCTACCGTTGGGAGCCTTTTTAAGCGAACATCTGTTCTTGGTTTTGAGAGTAATAGAGCACGAGTATATTGGTTTTGTGGGTTTTTGAATAGCGTCTGGGTTTCATTGACTTCTAATATTTTGCCTCTATACATCACAGCTACCCGGTCGGCAATTTTAGAAACCACTGCCAAATCGTGAGAAATAAATAAAATACTCATTTGAGTCTCTTGTTGAATCTCTTTTAAAAGAAGTAGAATTTCATTCTGCACCGTTACATCTAAAGCGGTGGTTGGCTCATCGGCAATAAGTAGTTTGGGTTTACAGGCAATGGCCATAGCAATCATAACGCGTTGTTTTTGTCCGCCACTAATTTGGTGCGGATATGCCCTATAAACACGTTCTACATCGGGAAGCTTTACTTGTTTAAAAAGTTCTAAAGTTTTTTGCTGAGCTTGTTTAAAGCTTAGGGAGGTGTGTTGAGCAAGTATTTCTACCACTTGTCTGCCGCATCGCATAGCTGGATTTAGACTGCTCATAGGTTCTTGGAATATCATTGCGATTTGTGCTCCGCGTAAGTTTTGAAACTCCTTCTTTGGCAGGTCTAATAGTTCCCTATTATTAAATTGTATACTGCCCTTTTTAATTTTCGCCTGCTTGCTTAATAGTTGCAAAATGCACAAACTAAGTATAGATTTTCCAGATCCAGATTCTCCTACCAGTCCAAGAATCTCATTTTTTCCTATTTCTAAATCAATGTTTTTTAAAATAGGGGTATAAGAGGTTTTCTTAGTGGTAAAACCGAGACTAAGCTGTTTAATTTTTAATAAAGATTTGCTGGCTTCCATGGGTTAAATCCGTAAAGTCTACACGCAATAAAAATAACAAAATAAAGGTAGCTATCGGTTTTAGACACTTTTTATTTCTTCAGGGTCTAAAAGACTTTCTCCTTTAAACTTTAAAATAATTTGGGCAATGGCCACTACATCTCTTTCACAATAATTTTTTATTCGTGCTATATTTTGTTCTTCGTAAAATACGCGAGCTACTTCATCGCCAGAGATATCTGATTTTGGCGAGGGAATGCCTAAGACGTGGGTGAGTAAGTTAAGTGAGGTATAATGCTTGTAGTCTCCAAATTTCCAAAGTTCTAGGGTGTCTAAATGGGGCACTTCCCAAGGTTTTTTACCAAAAAGATTGAGTTTGTCGGGTAGCGCGATACCATGAATTAGCATTCTTCGCGCTAAGAAAGGAAAATCAAATTCTTTGCCGTTATGGGCGCACAGTAACTGGTCTTTTTTATCGAAATGCTGAGTGATTAGGTTGTTAAAAGCCGTTAATAATTCAGGTTCGCTGCCAGTAAAGCTAGTTACTCTGAACTCCCTTTGCGGATGAATTAAAAAATACCCTACAGACAGACAAACTACTTTCCCGAATTCTGCCCAAATACCTGCCCTTTCATAAAAGTCTTCTGCCGAAATATCTTCTTGGCGTTGATAACGTGATTTTTTTTCCCAAAGCGATTGTACTTTAGGAGGTAAATGTTCAAATTTTTCAACTTCAGGGACGGTCTCTATATCTAAAAATAAAATTTTAGAAAGGGGTATATGGTGTAACATCAGCTTAGTAATTAAGTGATTAAGTTACAATATTACCCGATGCAAACAAAAATTTTTTATTTAGTGATATAAAAGATTTATTGTTCGTCTTCTAGATTATCGTGAATAATACCCAAGCGCTTGGCTCTTTTTTCCCAGTTTTTTCTAGCCAGATGCTGCATATCTTCTGTACTATCGCTTTCATCCATAATCTCTAAGCCGAGTAAGGTTTCAATAATATCTTCCATCGTGATAATTCCTACAGTGTTTCCGTATTGATCGGCTACTACGGCTAAATGAGCTCTCTTTTGTATGAAAAATTCAAATAATTTAGGAATTGGGGTGTGGCTATAGGTTAGCAACACATCTCGTTTTAGACTTTCAAGATGTAATGCGCCTTTATCTTGAATCATATGTTCTAAAATCTCATCCTTGAGTACAAAACCGGTTATATTGTTGGGTTGGTTATGGTAGACTGGAATTCTAGAAAATTTAAGTGTAGGATGTTCTGAAATAAAGTCTGCTACGCTTTGTTCTTCATTGGCAATCATAGCTACCGAGAAAGGAGTCATCACGTCTTGCGCCATAACCGATTTAAAAACTAGTAAATTCTTAATAAAGGTGGTTTCATTCTCTTTAAAAACGCCTTCTTTTTCGGCTTCATCTGTAATGGCTATAAATTCTTCCCGACTCATGGTATTAGCATGAGCAGAATTTCCTATAAGCTTTGTGGTGAGTAAAAGTAACCATAAGATACCGGTATATTTTAATGGAAAGATAAGAATCTGTAGGGTGGTGGCTGTGAACTGACCTAAATGCTTCCAATAACTAGCTCCTATGGTTTTAGGAATAATTTCTGAAAGAATTAAAATTAAAACGGTCATTATTGCCGATACTAAACCAACAAAATTTATTCCCAATACTTGGTAATCTATACCTTGTTCTAATGCAAGAATAGCCGCTTGATTACCCACTAAAATGGCACCAACAGTATGAGCTATAGTGTTTACGGTAAGTATAGCTGTTAAAGGAACATCAATGTCTTTTTTAAAGCTAGCTAGTGTTGTAGCATATTGTTTTCCCTCATTTTTTTTAAGGCGTATATGAGTAGGGGTAAAACTCAAAAGAGCAGCTTCTAAAATAGAGCATAAAAAAGAAGCCAAAATAGAAACTAGGGCATAAATTATTAATAAGGTCATTAAAAATGAATTTTCTGAAAAATAAGACAAATATAGAATTTACTCAACCTATTTTTCACAAATTTAGCAAAACCTAATCGCTATTTTGGCTCTTGGTTTATCAGCTTATTGCTTTTTGCCATTTTTGGGCCAATTCTAATTGCGCCAAAGCTTCCACGTTATAATCGTCTTCTTCGTTATAAAAAACTATTTGGCTCTGCTGTAATTGATTTTTAAGCAGCATCACGATTTGCTCGATGCCTTTTTCTTTACTCCTATTTTGTTTTATTTCGCAAGTAAGTCCGGTTAAACCAAAGCTTTTAACTTTCAAATTTTCTTCATCTAAATTTCCGTAAATAAGTATTTGCTTTACACGGTTTATACCCAAAAACAATTTGGTGTTTATTTCTAGTTCGTCTAGTTCAAGGTGCATTTGAGCCGCTTTTTTTCTAATTTTTTGTTCCCAAATAGCAGTATTTTTCCTTTTAATGATTATGGTATAAAATAATGGGGCAATGAAGGCGAATAGCAGTACTATTCCTAATAAAACAGAGGATTGATCCATGGTTCTTATGCTCTTAAAAAGAGACTTTTATTTATAGTTTATTTAATTCCGTTATAGAAAGATTGGTTAGGTACTTATGATATCATGCTAATACCTGCGGAAAATAGTACTATAAAAAACTATGGAAAGGGAATAGAAAAACTCCAAATAAGAGTCTTTTATCTAATGATAAAAAAATGGAGGGTTTTAGTGGATGAAAAGTCAAAACTTGCTTTGACTCCAAATCTGTTATGGCTTCTAATAAATTAGAACCAAAAAGTGGTTCATTTTTGTCTTCTAGTGGGGTTCGAACTTCATCTGTAGGTAAGCCCTGAAAGGAGTGTTGATAATCTTGTGAAAAGTAGTGTTCTTTTTCTGGAGTATCTTGAGGTAGAACATTGCTTAAACTGGGCGTAGCCGCTATTCCCACTTGATGGAATACCGAAACTAAAAAAAGCCAGTATAAAAACAATTTTTTCATACTGGCCTTTAGGCTAAAATCGTGCCAAGTTTTACTGTATTAATTGAACCGCTTGTTTAGCGAAATAACTTGCTATAAAATCGGCACCTGCACGTTTTATGGCGGTGATTTGCTCTAGGATGACAGCTTCTTCGTCTAACCAACCTTTTTCGGCGGCAGCTTTAATCATCGCGTATTCTCCGCTAACTTGGTATACAGATATGGGTGTAGTTAACTCATTTCTTAGATCTCTAACAATATCTAGATAGCAAAGTCCGGGTTTCACCATTACGATATCTGCACCTTCCTCGACGTCCATTTGAGCCTCTCGGATAGCTTCAAGCCGATTGGCAGGATTCATTTGATAAGTTTTTTTGTCTTTAGGAATGTTTTGTACGTCTACAGGCGCCGAATCTAAAGCATCTCTAAAAGGGCCGTAAAATGCAGAGGCATACTTGGCGCTATAACTCATAATTCCCGTATGGGAATAGCCCGCTTCTTCAAGGCGCTGGCGCATTACCAAAATACGACCGTCCATCATATCGCTTGGCGCAACAAAATCAGCTCCAGCTTGGGCATGAGATAGAGCCATAGCGGCTAAAAATTCTACAGAAGCATCATTTTGTATTTGTCCATTTTCAACGATACCGTCGTGACCGTAAATAGAATAAGGGTCTAGTGCCACATCGGTCATCACTAACATTTCAGGTACCGTATCTTTTACTGTCTTTATGGCACGTTGCATTAATCCGTTTTTGTTTAAAGCTTCCTTGCCCGCATTGTCTTTTAAGGATTCTTCAACTTTTACAAATAAAAGTACAGATTGAATTCCTAATGACCAAAGAGTTTTTATCTCTTGCGGTAATTGATCTAAGCTGTAGCGAAAGTAACCTGGCATAGAAGCAATTTCTTCTTTTTTGTTTTTACCTTCTACCACAAAAATAGGGGCTTGAAAATCGTTTGGTGATAGGTTAGTTTCCTGAATTAGGTTACGTACCGCTTGATTTGTTCGGGTACGTCTATTTCTTATTAATGGGAACATAATGATTTATTTTTGTTTTACGTTTACACCCAATTTCTTGGATTTTTTAAAACGTGAATTAATTTTTCTTCATCACTACCATTAGTTGGTTGGTGATCATATTGCCATTGCACGTGAGGCGGTAGGCTCATTAATATACTCTCTATACGACCATTAGTTTTTAGCCCAAAAAGAGTTCCTTTATCATGAATGAGATTAAACTCAACATACCTGCCACGCCTTATTTCTTGCCACTCTCTTTGGGCATCGGTGTAAGCTAATTCCTTTCTTTTATTGACTATAGGGAGATAGGCATCTAAGAAACTATCTCCAACTTGAGTAACAAACTGATACCAGTCTTCTATGTTTTTTTTGGGTGTAGATTTTAAATAATCAAAAAACAATCCACCTATACCTCTAGCTTCATGACGGTGGGTGTTCCAGAAATATTCATCACATTTCTTTTTGTATTCGGTATACAAGTTTGATCCGTGAGAATCACAAGCTTTTTTACAAATTTTGTGAAAGTGATTGGCGTCTTCTTCAAAGAGGTAGTAAGGGGTTAAGTCTTGGCCTCCACCAAACCATTGATCTATAACTTGACCTGATTTGTCATACATTTCAAAATAGCGCCAATTGGCATGAACCGTAGGAACCATAGGATTTTTAGGATGAATAACTAAACTTAAGCCACAAGCAAAAAAATCTACGTCTCCTACTTTGAAATACTTTTGCATTGCTGGAGCTAGGGGACCATGCACAGCCGAAATGTTTACACCGCCCTTTTCAAAGACTTTCCCGTTTTCAATTACACGTGTTCTGCCACCGCCACCTTCTTTTCTTTCCCACTTGTCTTCCTTAAACTTTGCTTTGGTGTCAATCTCTTCTAATGCCTGAGTAATCTGGTCCTGTAATTTTTGTATGTAAGCTAAAAACTTTTCTCGCATATTTAATTTTCTAAAAAGACAAGCCGATTTTTGTTAATTTCAATATCAGCAGCTTTGGTTATTTTTACGGCTTGGTCTGTTTCTCTGTTTAATAATTTTAATAGCTGATCAGTAGTGTTTGTGGTATAATTGGCTTCAAATAAACGAAGACCAATGCTATTGTTATGTAAATCCATGGCCTTTTCAAGTGGTTTATTGGGGGCTATTTGTTCGTGTAAATCGGTTATGGTTTTAGCCCAATTTACAGCTTTTGACACATTTTTATTTTTTTTATAAACTTTTTGAGCAATTAAAAAACTCCATAAAGCGTGTCTAAACGCATTGGCAGGGGTGTTTAAATGGTGTTCGTTACCAAACCGGGCTTGTGCCAAATGAATAGCCAATTGTGTAGCCCGGTAGGTAGGAATAATATAAAATGGGTGCATTAAAAAAACCTTTACAAGTTGCAAAATTTGACTTGGTTTTAGTTTTATAAGTTTACCCGGTAAGGCCATGCTTAGGCTTTGTATTCTTTTACGGCATCGACAAATGCTTGAGCATTTTCAACTGGTATGTTCGGCAAAATGCCGTGTCCTAGGTTAACAATGTATTTGTCTTTTCCGAAATCATTAATCATTTGATGAACCATCTTCTTAATTTCTGCTGGTGGTGAAAATAGACGCGACGGGTCAAAATTACCTTGAAGCGTAATACTTCCATTTGTAAAAGCTCTTGCATTTTGAGCAGAGCAGGTCCAGTCTACGCCTAAAGCTGAGGCTCCAGATTTGCTCATTTGATCTAAAGCATACCAACAGCCTTTACCAAAAGCAATTACCGGAGTTATATCTTTTAAAGCATCGATAATTTGCTGGATATATTGCCAAGAAAACTCATTGTAATCTACGGGTGATAGCATACCTCCCCAAGAATCAAAAATTTGAACTGCATCTACCCCAACCTTTACTTTTTGTTTTAAATAAGCTATAGTTGTGTCGGTTATTTTTTGCAATAGTGCATGGGCAGCCAAAGGTTGTGTAAAACAAAATTGTTTTGCTTTGTCAAAATTCTTAGAACCCTGCCCTTGAACAGCATAACATAAAATGGTCCAAGGCGAACCAGCAAATCCAATTAAAGGAACTTCTTGGTTTAATGCTAATTTGGTCATTTTAATGGCGTCAAAAACGTAATCTAATTCTTCCTCTACGTTGGGTACAATCACTTGTTCTACATCTTTAGCACTGCGAATAGGGTTGGGTAACCAAGGGCCAACACCAGGTTTCATTTCTACCTCAATATTCATAGCTTGTGGTATAACTAAGATGTCACTAAACAAAATGGCAGCATCTGTACCCACTTGATGTATGGGCATTACGGTTATTTCTGTAGCGAGTTCAGGAGTTCTACAACGGGTAAAGAAATCATACTTTTCTTTAAGCTTCATAAAGTCGGGTAGGTATCTTCCTGCCTGGCGCATCATCCATACCGGCGGGCGCTCTACCGTTTCTCCTTTTAGTGCACGTAAAAATAAATCGTTTTTTATCATAGTAAATACTTCCGTAAAGGAAATTTTAAGGGTTTAAAATGTTGAAGCAAAGATACATATTATAAGGGTTTTAAGTGATTTTAACCCAGCTTTAATATGGTGATTGCTTATTGTTTTTTGTAATCTTATGCTTAAAATATTTTATGACCGTTGCGATGAGTTCTTCGACCGTAGGTTTTTCGGCTATAATGATATTTTGAGTGTGTGTTTTGAGTGCCTGGGCCGTGGTGGTTCCAATGCAAAAAGCCAAAACATCTGATTTTAGCTGATTTTTTTGAAGGTAGCTATTGACACCACTCGGACTAAAAAATAAAATTGCGTCAAAATCTGTTTCAAAAGATTTAGGATTTAAACTTGTATGGTAGGCTGTAACTTCGGTAAATTTAATGTTGTTCTGTTTCAGCCCTTCTGGTAGGGTGTCACGCCTTATGCTGCTGCAAGGAAAATAAAAGTGTGTATCTTGGTGTTTTGCTATAATTTCCTCTAAAAGGTCTACAGCGTAATGTTTCCAACATATAACCGAAACTCCTGCCTGCTTTAACAGCGCTGCTGTTTTTTCACCTACCACGTAGGCTTTTTTAATTTTGGTTTTATCTTTTATTGATTTGAATGAGTTCTGGCTGGTAATTATAGCATGCTCGATGTTCGCAGGAAGCTTTGCAGCTTGATTGGGTACGATTTTAATACTAGAATAATGCGTTAAAAGAATTTTATTTGTCTTAAACGTAAGATATTGCTGAGGTAAAAGCAATTTGGTACTTAAAACGTGGTAATTAGCCATGGCAAATTACTTATTAAGCTCCTGTTTTATTTTTCGCATCAATTTTTCGCCTCCCTTTTTGAGTATTTCGGTTGCTAAGTACTTTCCGGCAAAGCTAACTTCGTGAGATTTGATAATTGCCCTTTCCTCTAGCTTTTTCTTTCCGTCTAGACTAAACAAAGCACCGACAAATTCGATTTCATGCTCGTTTTTAAATTTAGCATAAGCTCCTATAGGGGCAGTACAACCTCCTTCTAGGGTGCGTAAAAAATCTCTTTCAATATGCACACAGGTAGCAGTTTTTTTATCGTTTAATTGCTGGGTAGCTTCGATAGCAAAATCTTTATCTTCACGAGCCACTACAAGCATAGCTCCTTGTGCTGGAGCTGGAATCATCCAGTCGAGATTAACAAACTCATCAGGCTTTAAATCGATACGCTCTAAACCTGCTGCGGCAAAAATAGCACCATGCCAATCATTATTAGCTAATTTTTCTAGGCGAGTATTTACATTGCCACGTAAATTAACAATTTGGTGGTACGGGTATTGGTGCAACCATTGGGCTTTTCTTCTAAGACTACCCGTAGCGATTACCCCTTTTTTAGAATCAAAATCTAAACCTTTGTGTACCAATATATCTTGGGCATTTGCTCTTGGTAAAACGGCGGTTTGAATGATGCTTTGCGGTAAAGCGGTAGGTACATCTTTCATGGAGTGTACCGCTATATCAATCTCATCTTTTATCATCGCAATATCTAGGGTCTTGGTAAAAACACCTGTGATCCCCATCTCGTAAAGCGGTTGATCTAAATTTAAATCGCCAGTAGATTTAACGGGTTTTAATTCGGTTTTATACCCTAAATTCTCCAATTTACTTTTAACTAAATTGGCTTGCCAAAGCGCCAAAGAACTATCTCTGGTGCCAATGCGAATACACTCTTTCATAGTTATTGATTAGGAGTTGATTTTCTCTAATTGAAAAACCTTTTGTATAAGATCTAAACTAGCATCTGATGTGTCTTGCTCACCTTTTAGATGACTGGCAAATTGATTCATTATTTTCTGAATAATTCGATTGCTTACAAGTTCTGCATGTTCGTTATTGAAATTGTTTATCTTTCTACTTTGAAAATCAATTTCTTCGTCTTTAATGGTTTTTAATTTTTGCTTTAAAGCTTTAATGGTTGGGGCAAATTTTCGGCTTTCTAACCAAGCATTAAAGTCGGCTTTTACTTCATCAATAATAGCTTCTGCTTGCGGAATAAACTCCTTTCTTTTTGCTAAGGTGTCGTCTGTCATTTGTGAGAGATAATCTAAATGAACCAAACGCACATTTTTTAAATCGGTTACATCATCCGATACATTTTTAGGAATAGATAAATCCAAAATTAAAAGATCCTGTTCAGCATGAATAAGTTCTTTAGATATGGTAGGTCTTTGAGCTCCAGTAGCCACAATAAGAATATCTGTTTTTCTGATTTCAGATTGTAAATCGGCATGATCTTTCACGATTAAATCAAACTTGCCAGCAACACGCTCAGCTTTATCTTTGGTGCGATTTATTAGAGTAATGCTTTTATTTTTGGTGTGCTTAACCAGATTTTCACAAGTATTTCTACCAATTTTACCCGTACCAAAAAGCAATATGTTTTTTTCTGATACGTGCTTTACATGTTGTAAAATGTAGTGAACAGAAGCGAAAGATACCGAAGTGGCTCCAGATGATAAGTTGGTCTCGCTCTTTATACGTTTGCTCGCTTGAATAACTGCATTGGCTAAACGTTCTAAAAACGGATTGTCTAAACCGTATTTTTTACTAACTCGAAAAGCTTCTTTTAACTGACTAATAATCTCAAAATCACCAACAATTTGACTGTCTAAGCCAGTACCCATTCTAAACAAATGACTAATGGCCTCTTGGTTTTTATAGACATAGGCCACCTCTTCAAATTCTTCAACGGTGCCCTGTGTGTGTTTACACAGCAATTTGATGAGTTGAAACGGATGTTCAGCAAAACCGTAAACCTCTGTACGATTACAGGTTGAAGTAACCAATAGTCCTTCTAAGCCATCTTGTTTGGCTTCTTCTAATATTTTGATACGCTGCTCATTGGTTATGCTAAAATGACCGCGGGTTACCGCATCTGCCTTTTGATAACTTAAGCCAATGGCGTAAAAAGAATGATGTCTACTAACGTGATAATTTCTCATAAAAGGAAAAAACCTAAAATGTGTATGCAAATGTAAAGTTAAGATTTTTTTAAAAATAACGCTAGAAGTACTTTTTGTATCGTTCAAGGTAATTTAACTCGTTTTTTATGTGGATATTTGTCATTAGGGGATTTTTAAGGGGTTTTGAGCTGTTTTGCTGCTTGCTTTTTAGAATGATTCTAAATAAAAAACATTAAATATGATAAATGTCATAAAAAAAAATAACGCTACAGGGTCTTATGAGCTTTTTAAGCTTGAAGAAGGTCTCTTTATTCTTAAGAGTTTAAATAATCAAAAAGACAATCACATTATTGAGAAGAAAATCAACAAAGATTTTATTCAATTTCATTTTTGCACTAAGGGTAATCTAGATTTTTTATTTAATCAAGGTAAATACCAAATTGGTTTAAAAGAAGAAAGGAATTTGTTACTGTATAACCCTAAACAAGATTTACCTCTGCATCTGGTTATTAAACCTAACTCTTGGTGGGTGAGTTTGATAGTTTCAATTAAAAAACTACATGAGTTGTTTTCTGATGAAGCTAACTATATCGATTTCCTTTCTGATGAAAAGCGCAACACCAAATATTATAAAGAGCACGATGTGAGTCCGTCTATGGCGGTAGTATTAAGTCAGGTGTTAAATTTTAACCTACATCCATCCGTAAAGAAGTTATATTTAAAAGCCAAAGCTTTTGAGCTGTTAAGCTTGTACTTTAATATGCCCGCCGAAACCAATATAGAACAATGTCCTTTCTTAGCCGATGAAGAAAATGTTCGTAAAATAAGTCAGGCTAAAGAAATTATCATCAATCAAATGGCAGAACCACCTAGTTTACAGGAATTAGCCGATGAAATTGATTTGAGTTTAAAAAAACTTAAAGAAGGTTTTAAAGAAGTTTATGGAGATACGGTTTACGGATTTTTACTGGATTACAAAATGGAATATGCCCGAAAATTGCTAGAAAGTGGCGACTATAATGTTAACGAAGTAGGTCTTCAAGTAGGGTATAGTACCTCAAGCCATTTTATTGCGGCTTTTAAAAAGAAATTTAATACCACGCCTAAAAAATACATTCAATCTATAAATTTGTTTTCTTGATAAATTATAATTCTTTTAAATGGCGTTTAGAGTCCGTATGTGTAATAAAGAATTATTTTTGACTAAAATATAAAATGTTTATGAAAGGAGTTTTACTGGTAAATCTGGGTTCACCCGATAGTACAAATCCAAAAGATGTTAAGCGATATTTAGATGAGTTTTTAATGGATGAAAGGGTAATCGATTTGCCCTGGCTGCTAAGAGCTTTAATTGTTAAAGGCATAGTTTTAAACACCCGGCCCAAAAAATCGGCTGAAGCCTATCAAAAAATATGGTGGGATGAAGGCAGCCCTTTAATTGTTTTGTCAAAAAGGCTTCAAGATAAAATAGATGAACATACCGATATTCCTATAGCATTGGCCATGCGCTATGGGAGTCCTAGCATAGCCGATGGACTTAAAGAGTTGCACGAAAAGGGCGTTACACAAGTATTGCTTATGCCCTTATATCCGCAATACGCTATGGCTACTACAGAGACTATTGTTGTGCTGGCAAAGGAGTTACAAGCCAAGAACTATCCGGATATGCAGATAGATACTTTGCCTCCTTTTTATAATAACCCAGAGTATATTAAAGTGCTGTCTAATAGTATACACGAAGCTTTGAAAGATAAAGAGTACGATCATTTATTATTTAGCTATCACGGTGTTCCCGAAAGACATATAAGAAAAAGCGATATAACCAACTCACATTGTAAATTAGATAAAAGTTGCTGTATTACCCCTTCACCAGCACACGAATTTTGTTATAGACACCAGTGTTATGAAAGCACCCGATTGGTGGCTGAACGTTTAAACTTACCAGAAAATAAATACAGTACTTCTTTTCAATCTCGATTAGGTTTTGACCCATGGTTACAACCTTATACCGATAGAACAATTGAGCGATTTGGGCAAGAAGGTGTAAAAAATATGGCCGTAGTAACTCCAGCATTTGTTTCTGATTGTCTAGAAACGCTTGAAGAAATAGCTATGGAGGGAGAAGAAATCTTTCACGAAAATGGCGGAAAAGATTTTACTACAATTCCTTGTCTTAACGACAGAGAGGATTGGGTGCAAACCTTAAGCAACTGGATTAACCAATGGGTGAACAAACCCTAAGGTGCTGCTATGGCTAAAAAGAATGCAAAAGAGCTGGGACAAAAACCTATTGGTAAACTTTTATTAGAGCAATCTGTTCCTGCTTCTATCGGTGTTCTTATTATGTCTCTAAACATAATGGTAGATACCATATTTGTAGGCAACTGGATTGGCCCAACCGCTATTGCAGCTATAAATGTGGTGTTGCCCGTTTCGTTTTTTATTGCAGCCTTAGGAATGGCCATTGGTGTGGGTGGGGCTTCTATAATCTCACGCGCCTTGGGAGCCAATAATTATGAGAAAGCTCTAAAAACATTTGGTAATCAAATTGGGCTTACTCTTTTACTCTGTGTTAGTTTAGCCGGGTTAGGCTTAATTTATACCGATAGCTTGATACCTGCTTTTGGAGGTAAGGGTGAAATATTTGATTTTGCAAAAACCTACTACCAAATTGTGCTATACGGAGTGCCTATTCTTGGGTTAGTTATGATGGGCAACAGCAGTATCCGGGCAGAAGGGAAACCTAAATTTGCTATGATTGCCATGGTAATACCCTCGGTGGGAAATCTACTAGCCGATTATATTTTGATTTATGTTTTAGATTGGGGCATGGCTGGTGCAGCTTGGGCTACTACTGGCTCTTATATAGTAAGTTTCTTGTTTATACTTTGGTTTTTTTCTTCAAAAAATAGTGAACTCAAGTTAACTTGGAAGCATTTTGGCTTAGAGAAACAAATTGTTAAAGAAATAGGTTCTTTAGGATTTGTTACTCTTTCGCGCCAAGCGGTTGTTAGTATCACCTATTTATTGCTCAACAATATATTATTTGAATTGGGCGGTGCGCCATCGGTTACCGTTTATGCTATTGTGGCACGGATGCTAATGTTTGTATTGTTTCCCATTTTGGGTATAACACAAGGGTTTTTGCCAATCGCCGGATATAATTACGGTGCCAATCAACCACAGCGTGTTAGAAAGAGTATAAACCTAGCTATAGGCAGCGCTAGCCTTTTAGCATTAGGAATATTTAGTATCATTATGATATTTCCAGAGCAAATCGCGAGTGTTTTTACCCAAGATCCTACAATCTTAAAAGAAACTCCTGCGGCTATGCGTTGGGTATTTGCAGCTTTACCTATAATATCTTTACAGCTTATAGGTTCTGCTTATTTCCAAGCTATAGGTAAAGCTATACCAGCACTTTTGCTTACTCTTAGTAGGCAAGGTTTCTTTTTTATACCTTTGGTGCTGGTATTGCCAAATTATTATGGCCTATGGGGAGTGTGGATCTCTTTTCCGTTGGCGGATTTGATTTCGACCTTAGTAACGGGTTGGGTATTAAAAAGAGAAGTACAACTAAATTTAAAACAAGCTTAGTGATTATTTATAGCACGATATTTGCTGCCCTTTATTGATTATTTATTTTCATGGAATACTACAATTATATCAAGGCTTTACATTTAATATTTGTGATCACCTGGTTTGCCGGCCTGTTTTATATCCCAAGATTGTTTATCTATCAAATCGAAGCTCAAGAGAAACCTTCACCAGAAAAAGAAATTCTCAACAAACAGTTTAAAATAATGACGCAACGGCTCTGGTATATAATTACTTGGCCATCGGCAATTTTGGCTACTTTGTTTGCGGTATGGTTGCTTGTTCTAAATCCAGCTTGGTTATCGCAATCTTGGATGCACGTAAAATTAGGTTTTGTTTTATTGTTGTTTGTATACCACGGGAAATGCCATCACTTTTTTAAGCTTCAGCAACGAGACGTATTTAAACTTAGCTCTAATCAAATGCGAATTTTTAATGAGGGCTCTACCTTAATTCTATTTGCTGTTGTCTTTTTGGTAATTCTAAAGAGTGCCGTAAATTGGATATACGGTGTGGTGGGCATTTTCGTTTTAGCCATTTTATTAATGCTTGGAATAAAACTTTATAAGCGCATACGAACAAAAGAATAAATTATGAAATGGATAACCCGTTCTTTACGTACTCGTATTTTTTTAAGCATGATATTTCTTGTTCTAGGAGCTTCGGTACTTATCGCAGGGGTTACCGTGTATCAATACAAAAAAGAGGCCGAAGCCTACCAAAGAGACAAACTCAAACAAAAGGAAGCTTCGATACGGGCAAGTATTAATTATGAGATTCAAACCACTACTTACCCAGTAGTGCCAGAGAATATGGAACTCATCTTTAGGAAAAAAATATATGAATTACGCAACATCCACAATACAGAAATCAATATTTATAATCTTTCTGGGCAGTTGGTGAAGTCTTCTAAACCTACCTTTTTTAAAGATTCAAGCAGCACCCGTATTCCTAAAGAAATATTAAGCAAGATAAGAAATTCACCTTCTAAGCGATTTGTAAATTTTTATACAGAAGATGGGGAGAAACTGCAGTCATCGTTTACCTACATTACCGATAAATACTTTAAGCCTTTGGGGATTCTAAATCTCCCCCATATAAAAGACGATGGTTTTATAGAAATGCAACTGCAAGATTTCTTAAGGCTTTTAGCTCAAGTCTATTTAGTACTTATTTTAGCGGCCATTTTACTTTCTTATTTTTTGTCTAAATACATTACAAGCTCATTAAAAACGGTAAGTGAAAAAATTCATGCCACTCGATTAGACAAAGAAAATACAAAGATAAGCGTTAATAAAGCATCAGATGAGGTAAAACTACTTATTACCGCTTATAACTCTATGATAGATGAGTTAGAAGAAAGTGCTATAAAATTGGCTAAAAGTGAGCGCGAACAGGCCTGGCGTGAGATGGCCAAACAAGTGGCACACGAGATTAAAAATCCGCTGACTCCCATGCGATTAACGGTACAGAGTTTTGAGCGTAATTTTAACCCAAAAGATCCTAATATAAAGCAGAAGCTAAAAGAATATAGCCAAACTTTAATCCAGCAAATAGATACTATGAGTTCAATTGCTTCGGCATTCTCTAATTTTGCTAAGATGCCAGCTCAACAGAGCGAGCAGTTAAATGTACCCGAAATAGTTAGTCTGGCATTAGATATTTTTAAAGAGCATAATATTGAATTTTCTACCGAGCAAGGTGAAATCAAAGCTATATTCGACAGATCTCAACTTATAAGAGTGGTTACCAATTTGGTTAAAAATGCCTTACAAGCCAGTGATGGCACTTCACCCGAACCTGTTAAAGTGGCGGTTTACACCGAAAATCAAAACGTTTTGATTACAGTTAGCGATAAAGGAAGTGGCATTCCTGAAGAATATAAAAATTGTATATTTGAACCTAAATTTACAACAAAAAGCAGTGGTATGGGACTTGGTTTGGGCATTATTAAAAATATAGTCGAAGCCTATAATGGAAGTATCACTTTTAAGACAGAATTAAATAAAGGAACTACCTTTTATGTAAAATTTCCAAAATTATAATAACTATGAATTACGAAAATATCACGTGCGATAAAGAGCAAGGTGTTGCTCAATTAACTATAAATAGACCCAAAAAGTTAAATGCTTTAAACCGTGAAACCTTAAAAGAAATTAATGATGCCATTAAGATCTTGGAATCTGATGATGAGGTAAAAGTTATTATTCTTACAGGAAGCGGAGAAAAAGCTTTTGTAGCGGGAGCCGATATTGCAGAATTTGCTGATTTTAGTGTAGAAAAAGGTACTGAATTAGCGCAAAAGGGTCATCAAGAGGTTTTTGATAAAATCGCTTTACTTAAAAAGCCGGTTATAGCGGCTATCAATGGTTTTGCACTAGGTGGAGGACTAGAATTGGCCATGGCCGCCCATTTTAGGATCGCATCAGATAATGCAAAAATGGGCCTACCCGAAACTTCTTTAGGGGTAATACCAGGTTATGGTGGCACCCAAAGGCTTACCCAGTTGGTAGGGCGAGGAAGAGCACTTGAAATGATTATGACTGCAGGGATGATTAATGCAAATCAAGCTTTACAATATGGTTTGGTAAACCATGTAGTGCCGCAAGACGAATTACTTGTGTTTGCCAATGATTTAGCTCAAAAAATAACCAAAAATTCTCTGGTAGCCATTTCCTACGCCATCGAGGCGGTGAATGCTTTTGATGATAAAAAAGAGAACGGTTATAAAAAGGAGATTGAGAATTTTGGAAAGAGTTTTGGTACAAATGATTTTAAAGAAGGTACACAAGCTTTCTTAAACAAGCGAAAGCCATCATTTCCTAACTCTTAATCAAATTAATACATAAACGCATAAAAAAAACCTTGGCGATGAACGTCAAGGTTTTTTGTTTTAAGAGCAATATATCCTTACACCTTTCCTTCCCACTCAAGAAAGAATTGGCTAAGATACTGCTGCATAAACTCGTGTCTTTTTTGTGCCATTTTTTTACCGGTAGGGGTTTGGATTTTATCCTTTAGACGCAGTAATTTTTCGTAAAAATGATTAATGGTTGTTCCTCCGCCTTTTTTATACATTTCCTTACTCATAGATAAATTGGGGGAGATACTAGGATCGTAAATAAGATTATTTTTAAATCCGCCATAGTTAAAAGTACGCGCAATACCAATTGCGCCCATTGCGTCTAAAAAATCTGCATCTTGAACTGCTTGTAATTCTAAACTAGGTTGGGTAACTTGTTGGTGCCCCCCCTTAAAGCCAATTTGCTCCAAAATACTTATTACGGCTTCGTGAGTATGCTGGGGAGTATTTATACTGGCTAAAAACTCACTAGCTTTTTTTACACCTAAGCTCTCGTCGCCTTCATGAAACTTGTAATCGGCAATATCGTGCAGCAAAGCGGCTAAGGCAACCACTTCTTGATTGGCCCCCTCGTTTTGAGCAATCTTTAAAGCAATTTTATAAACACGCTCTATATGAAAATAATCGTGACCTGCTTCGGCATCAGTCAATTCATTCTTAACAAAGGCAATGCTTTGCGCTACGAATTTATTTTTCTGCATACAAAAATTACTTGGCCATAGCTGGATTAACCCAGGAAAAGTGGGTTATTTTTTCGCTGATGCGGATACGCTGATTAATACGCTCCATACGTGCAGGTAATTTCATCACAAAATCGCGTGCTTTTTCAGCTTCTTCACTTAAACCAGTTATTTTTTCAATATCCCAACGTTTGATTAATCGACGCATAATATCCACATAATCTTGTCCTGTATAAACACCAATACGTTGTGCAGCCATAGAGAACTCATCAAAAGCACTGCCCAAAGAATCTCCTGCCTCACGTAAAAACATGGCCGGCATCACTATCTTATGCTTCATCATGTCTTTAAAAGCAATCATCATATTGCTTGGGTCTATTTTAAAAATTTCATTTACAAAAGAGCTATACGCGTTATAGTGCCTCATCTCGTCGCCACTAATTATTTTACACATTTTTGCCAAGGGTTTGTTCCCGTAAGATTTGGCTAATTTTGCCACACGGTTGTGCGAAACATAAGTAGCATATTCTTGAAAACTGGTATAAACAAAATTTTTGTAAGGATCTTGATCGGTACCTATATCAAAGCCATCGTTTATAAGGTGTTGTGTGGTTTGTTCAACCGCCTTCATGTTTACTCGTCCAGATAGGTATAAATATTTATTTAAAACGTCACCGTGTCTGTTCTCTTCTCCTGTCCAGTATCTCACCCACTTTGACCAAGGTGTTCCTCCCTCTTGCTGATTTATGCCTTCTACATCCATAAGCCAAGATTCATAGGTAGGTAGGGCTTCTTCTGTAATGGTATCGCCTACCAATACTACCCAAAAATCGTAAGGCAATTCTTTGGCTAACTCCCTAATTTCGGTAATCTCATCATAAAAATCGTCTGATTGTGAATTGGGTAAGAAATCGGTTGGTTGCCATATTTTTTCAACAGGAATTAAAAATTGATCGATAAAGCCGTCCACCTTATCTTCTAATTGCTGCATTACTTCTAATCGTATATTTTTTGTAGCCATGGCTTATATTTTTTAGTTTATAATATTTGAGGTGATGCTGGTTTCTGTTTTGGCCAATAGCGTGTCAGCATCAAAATCTTTAACGGCCAAAGGTTGGTGCACAGTACATTTTAAATGTACGCCCAATCCTAGCGGGAAAGAACCATTTTTTACCAGTTTCCAAGAGTTGTTTATACTAACCGGAACCACCGTTGCTTCGGGACAAAATTTAAACAACATTTTTAATCCATTAGGAGAGAATCGCTTGGGTATGCCCGTTTTACTTCTTGTGCCTTCTGGAAAAATTACAGCAGACCTATTGGTTTGATTTAGATAAGTGGCAAATTTTTTAATCTCAGGTAAGGCTTGCCTTGGGTTTTTTCGATCTATAAGAATTGAACCACCGTGCCTTAAGTTGTAAGATATACTGGGTATTCCTTTTCCTAGTTCTTTTTTACTGATGAACTTAGGATGTATTTTTTTCAAAAACCATACCAAGGGCGGTATATCGTAAGGACTTTGGTGATTGGCAACAATAATATAAGGTTTACCGCTAGGAAATTCAAAGTTGTTTTCAAAACTGATTCGGGTTCCTAAAATATGCAAACATTTAAGCAAACAGAAATTCAGATAGTCTACACTTTTTTTATGCGCCTGATAACCGAATACATTAAAACAAATCCATTGAATGGGATGAAAAACAACCAAGCATAAACCAAAGAAAAAATAATAAATAACCGATAAAGGATAGGATAAAATTTGCTTCATAATTATTGTATGCCAAAATGCAAAAATAACCTTATAATTACAAAGAAACCCATCAAATACTTAAAAGAATAATGCAAGCATAATAAAACAGCCGCCTCAAATTATGAAACGGCTGTAGTTAAGTCTAGTTTATAAGCGATTAGCAATAATCGTTATAGGCATCTTTTAAATTATCGGCAATCATTTCGGCGGGGCGCCCCTCAATATGATGTCTTTCTAACATGTGAACCAATTCTCCATCTTTAAATAAGGCAATAGCTGGAGAACTAGGAGGAAAAGGCACCATATGTGCTCTAGCTTTATCTGTAGCTTCTTTGTCAACCCCAGCAAATACAGTGGCCAAATGATCTGGCTTTTTACTGTTGTTTAAAGACATTTTAGCACCTGGTCTAGCATTGGCTGCAGCACAACCACAAACCGAGTTTACTACCAATAAAGTGGTTCCTTCTTTTTTTAATATAGCGTCTACATCTTGGGCACTTTGTAATTCTTCAAAACCTTGGCTGGTTAACTCTTCGCGCATAGGTTTTATTAATTCTGCTGGATACATAGCTTTAATTTTTATTTGAACAGCAAATATACCAAATTCTAAATTACTATATCTCCTATTTGCTTTTGATCTTGATGCTTTTACAGCTTGCTTTTCCTTGTTTTCTTTCTAATAGTTTATATTTGTTTCTTTTTTAAAGTAAAATTATGATAAAATGGGTGTTGGCTGTGTTAGGTTTCCTTTACGGAAGATTTGGAGGAGCAATAGCCGGATTCTTTTTGGGTTCTATTTTAGATCGCATATTTGGATCGGTTAGTGCGGGGAATTCTTCTTCTAAAGGTGATTTTGGCCGGTATTTTGAAAGCCGAAAAACTCAAGTTTCTCCTAAAGATTTTGAACTCAATTTACTAAGCCTTTGCTCGGTAATTATCAAGGCAGATGGTCGTGTAAATCAGCGTGAACTAGATTATGTAAGATCTTACTTTGTGCAAGCCTATGGTAAAGAACGCGCCAATGCTACATTTAAAACTTTTAATGAGGTAATTAAACACCGAAGCATAGATTTAGTGCGTATCTGTGCCTACATTAGAGCCCGAACGCGATATGAGGTACGCTTGCAAATTCTTCATTTTTTATTTGGTATTACCCAAGCCGATGGGCATATCTCAGCCGCAGAAATTTATCAGCTTAAGCGTATTGCAAGTCATTTTCAACTTACCCAAAATGATTTTGAGAGCATCAAGGCTATGTTTGTTAATACTCATGATAGCAGTAGTGCCTATAAAATTCTTGAAATCGATAAATCGGCTAGCGATGCAGAAGTGAAAAAGGCGTTTAGGACCATGGCAAAAAAGTACCACCCAGATAAATTGGTGGGAATGGATGAAGCTTATAAAAAAGGCGCTCAAGAAAAATTTATGCGCGTGCAACAAGCTTATGAACAAATTCAAAAAGAACGCGGACTTTAATCTGATAGGATGTTAAGTAGGTGTTTGGAGGTGTAATAACTAAAGAGGCGTTGCTTTAGCCTGAAACTTTGGTCTAAAATAAGCGTAGCGGGAAGGGTTATTCCTTTTTCAGGTTGGTTGATGAATAGCTTTGCTAATTCATGTACAGCATTTTGCTTTGATCTGGTTTCGGTATTGTGAAACCATTGTTGATCAAAAAATATAGGTTGGGTGCTATTTACATCCATGCGAACAGCATAATAGTTTTTATTTAGTTGTTTAATGACCTCGGGGTTTTTAAAGGCTACCCGATCAATTTTTTTGCAATAAACGCACCACTCGGCTTCAAAAAACAGAAAAACAGGTTTTGGTTTTTTGGCTAAACTTTGGTCGAGCTCTTCCCAAGTCTTCCAGTTTATTTGTTCTTTTTCTTGCGCAGAATTGGCGGTGGTACTTAGAAAAAATCCGTAAAGAAAAACAATAATATATCGCATAGTTAATCGAATTTAAAAAGAACCCGTTTTACAAGAATAAATATATGGCTAAAAAAAATACCTCGAAAAACGAGTTCCTGCAGTAGATTAAAAATCACCAAAACGCAGGCCTATGAAATAGGTTCGTGGCAGGGCCGGACCGTAAATATAATCGGAGTCACGGGTTGGTCCTTGATCAAAATCGTCTTGGTAAGCATTAAAAATGTTTTTTACCCCACCACTAAGTTCGACGTGAAATCTTGGGTTTATATCAAAGTGATAGGTGATTTTAGAACCCAAATCAAAGAAAGATTCCGATTGGTTTAAGCGTATAAATCCCGTTTCACATACTACTCGAGGTACCAGCATGCTTCCGGTGTAGCTGCCCGTTACATCTAATCGTGTTGATGGCAATAACTGCCAATTGGCATTTAAAAAGCCATAAACGTCTGGTGCGCGCACAAACTGCTTGGTGAATACTGTATTTTCTTGGGGAGTATTGGG
Organism: Mesonia sediminis; assembly: GCF_042684705.1. Lineage (NCBI taxonomy): Bacteria > Pseudomonadati > Bacteroidota > Flavobacteriia > Flavobacteriales > Flavobacteriaceae > Mesonia > Mesonia sediminis. Next base: position 73,263 of record NZ_JBHULZ010000041.1, on the reverse strand, counting down.
GTCGGCTTCAAATAATACTTGTGCATTTTTGTATCGCGATTCTTGAACGGTAGCGCCTAATTGAAGATAAAAGTCTTTACTGGGCGAAATACTAAATTCTGTATTGATACCTTTTACCTGCGCCCCTTCACCGTTTCTGGTTTCCTCTAAAATTGATCCGTTTGGTAAAGAGCTTCCGGTGCTTACTATGGTAAACGGATTATTGATTTGTGTATAAAAGCCTTCAATAAGGAAATTGGTTTGCACCTTTTTAAAATATTTGGTGTAATTAAACGATGCAGTATAAGCATTAGAGTATTCGCTTTCTAGCGCATCAGATAGTATTACAAATTGAGGCTCTCCTCCTACAGAAGAAACATGTAAATCTTCATTAAAGGCTTGTGGGGCTCTAAAACCTCGCGCGTAGCCACCCCTAAATTGAAGATTGGCATTAAAATCGTACAATAGGGTTAAGCGTGGGTTGATTTCGGTTTGTGTAAAATCGGCTGCTCTGCGAATATTGGCTAGCGTGTATAGGCCTGTTAGCTTAACGTGATCTAATCGAGCGCCAATTAACGTAGTGATTTTTTGTATCGGTTTCCATTCCAGTTGACTATAAATACTGTAATTATTTACCTGTTGATCGATAAGTCGGTTGTAACCATTAATCTCATCTTGAGTGTCATTGCGTTGATACTCAATACCTGTAGTTAATTTGTTTTCATCGTTAAAAGCATATACGTGTTTGGTTCCTGCCACCAAAGCTAAATCTTTTGTGTTTCCAAAAGCATTGTTGGCCGCAATAGAATCTGCATAAGTTCTGCCTCCACCCAGTCCGCCATAAAAGCTTTCTCTATCGGTATGTTGCATAGAGATATAGCCTGTAAATTCATGTTTGTAATCTTTAGAAAATTGTTGGTAATCTGCACCTGCAAATAGGGTGTTGTGGTCTAACTCTTCGGTTATGTCAGTAAATTGTGGAGCTAAATTTAGTCGGTCTCCGCCCCGACGGTATTCACGAATGGCAGTAAAGTCTATACCAATGCGGTTGTATTCGTTTGTTTTTAAAAATGCCTTAGTACCAAAACTGGTATTGGTTAAGGCTGTAATTTCAGTAAAACCATCTTGATCGGCATCATAAGACTGTCTATCTCGCGAAGTACCAAAAATACTTAAACCGCTGTTGAGGTCGTCGCTAACGATAGAGGCACTTGTATTGATAACTCGGCCTGTGCTTTTGGCGTCTATAGAAGCAAAATCGGTTTGCACCTCCCATTGATTCAATACCGGATCTTTAGTAATAACATTCACTGTTCCTGCAATAGCATTGGCTCCAAATAGAGCCGAACCCCCGCTGCGTACTACCTCTACTCGATCTATAATACTCACGGGAATTTGTTCAAGACCATAAACGCCATTTAGGGCACTAAAAACAGGGCGGCTGTTGACCAATATTTGTGTGTATTCGCCACCCAAACCATTCAATCGAACTTGCGTGAAACCACAATTTTGGCAGTTGGTCTCTACGCGAACGCCGGGTTGAAAATTTAGACCATCGGCTAATGATATTGACTGGGCGGCTCTAAAAATTTTATTGCTTATAACATTAACTATAACAGGCGTTTCTTTTTTACTAATACGATTACGAGTAGCACTAACCACAACTTGGTCTAAGCCTAACAAATCCGCTTCAAGCGAAATATGTAGCTTTTTTGCATTCTTATTATCTATATCTATAGCAATCTCTTGGGTTTTAAAACCAATTGCTTGCACCTTTAATATGTGTTGACCAGGGGTTAAATGGAGTTCAAAGTTACCTTGCAAGTCGGTTGCGGTTCCAATTGATTGATTCAATACGCTTACGTTTGCAAAGGCTACTCCTTCCTCTTGATGAAGTATCTCACCTTGAAGCTTGACTTTTTCTTGACACCAAACATTAAAGCTAAGCAGGCAAAACAATAAGCTAATCTTTTTCATTTTAATCTCGTTTAATAAAATTTTTAGGCAAAGCTAAATAATTTTTACAAAAACCTGAAATCAAAATTTATTTTTTATTTATTTTGAATAATAAAATTAGGGTAAGCTAAATTATTATTTGGGTAAATAAAATGTAACTTTGTAGATTATAAATATTTTGTATGTATTCTCAATCTGAAGAAAATTATCTCAAGGCGATATATCATCTTGAGGAATCCAGTGAAAAGGGGGTTTCTACCAGTAAATTGTCTGAAGAATTACAGACCAAAGCGGCTTCGGTTACCGAGATGTTAAAACGTCTCGCCGAAAAAAAATTGGTAAATTATCAAAAGTATTATGGCGTGTCATTAACCCCTGAGGGTAAATCATGGGCATTGGCTATCATCAGAAAACATAGGTTGTGGGAGTATTTCTTGGTAGAGTGTTTAAACTTTAACTGGGATGAGGTACACGAGGTAGCTGAACAATTAGAACATATACAATCTAAAAAATTAGTAGAAGAACTCGATTGTTTTTTAGGTAGACCTAGTTTTGACCCGCACGGCGATCCTATTCCTAATGCTGCTGGAGTATTGCCCGAATTTAAAAAGCGTCGCTTAAGCGAATGCGAAGTAGGAGACACCTTGATTTGCAAAGGTTTTAGCGATGCCTCTTCTTCCTTTTTACAATTTTTAGATCAGCATAAAATAGGATTAGACACACTTGTAAGCATTAAAAGTATTCAGGAGTTTGATGAAAGTATGTTGGTAAAGGTGCGCAAGAGTGAAATAATGTTATCTAAAACCGCCACTCAAAACATTTTCGTGGAGAAAAATAAAGAAAGCAAAATAAAAGAAAAAGTATGAAGGTGATACAAAAAATAGGAGTTGCGCTAGTGGTACTGATTTGTTTTGGGAGTTGTAAAAATCAAAATCAAAATCAAAACGGGAAATTACAAGTGGTAACCACCACCACAATGATCACCGATTTAGCCAAGCAAATTGGTGGCGAAGCTATAGAGGTTAAAGGTTTAATGGGGGCAGGGGTCGATCCGCATCTTTATAAAGCTAGTGCGGGAGACGTAACCAAACTTACCCAAGCCGATGTTGTCTTTTATAATGGGCTTCACTTAGAAGGGAAATTAGTGGATGTATTTGAAAAAATGCAACAGCAGACCAATACTGTAGCTCTTTCACAAGCTATAGACAAAAAGAAACTTATCGGTTCTGAGTATTTTGCCTCTAATTTTGATCCGCATATTTGGTTTAATATTGGTTACTGGAAGTTGATAACCCAACAACTCACAAAAGAACTTTGCAGCTTAGATCCAGACAATCAAAAATTATTTAAAAAAAATGAGGAGCGTTATTTAGCGCAATTAGATGAGCTAGAGCAACAGATCAAAACCAAAATTGCAACTTTACCCAAAGACAAACGTATTTTAGTTACGGCCCACGATGCTTTTAATTATTTTGGTGAAGCCTATGGTTTTCAAGTGGTAGGATTGCAAGGTCTTTCAACCGCCACAGAAGCTGGAGTGCAAGACGTACAAAATCTAGCACAATTTATAATCGATAAAAGAGTGAAAGCCATATTTATAGAAAGTAGTGTGCCCAAACGAACGATTGAAGCTTTGCAAAAGGCGGTTCAAGCCGAAGGTTTTGAGGTCGCTATAGGCGGAACTCTTTATTCTGATGCACTGGGTAATCCAGGTACATCAGAAGGTAACTATTTGGGTATGTTTACTTATAATGTAAATACTATTGTAGACGCTCTAAAGTAAATGAATGTGAAAAAAGAGAAACTAGCCATAAAAATAGACGACCTTACGGTGGCCTATGACTACAAACCCGTACTTTGGGATATCGATTTAAAAATTCCCGAAGGGGTGCTAATGGCTATTGTAGGGCCTAACGGTGCGGGTAAATCTACACTTATTAAAGCTATTTTGGGTATTATAAAACCCATCGCGGGCAGTGTTAAGATATTTGGTAAACCCTATAAAACCCAACGCGCAAAGGTGGCTTATGTGCCGCAAAAAGGAACGGTAGATTGGGATTTTCCTACAACTGCTCTTGATGTGGTCATGATGGGAACTTACGGTAGCTTAGGCTGGATAAAACGCCCAGGGCAAGCGCAAAGAAAATCGGCTTTAGAAGCCCTAGAAAAAGTAGGAATGCTTGCTTTTAAAAACCGACAAATAAGTCAACTATCTGGCGGACAACAACAGCGTATTTTTCTAGCGAGAGCATTGGTGCAAAACGCGAGTATATATTTTATGGATGAGCCCTTTCAAGGTGTAGATGCGACAACCGAAAGAGCTATAATTAAAATTCTTAAAGAATTGCGCGATGCGGGAAAAACATTAATTGTAGTGCACCACGATTTACAAACCGTACCCGAGTATTTCAATTGGGTTACCTTTTTAAATGTTAAAGGAATAGCATCGGGTCCTGTAAAAGATATCTTTAATGATGATAACTTAACCAAAACCTACGGAATTAACTATAAAGTAGCCATCAATCCGTAAAGGCAAAAAAATGAATATAACAGAGTATTTTTCGATGTTGTTTACAGATTATACCTTAGGTGTAATTACTTTAGGTACGGCTGTTTTAGGTGCGGTTTGTGGTATGTTAGGTAGTTTTGCTGTATTGAGAAGACAGAGTTTATTAGGAGATGCTATCTCTCACGCAGCCTTGCCTGGGATTGCACTGGCTTTTTTGTTGACCGGTACCAAGCAAACTCACTTTTTGCTTTTGGGAGCTTTGATTAGCGGATTGTTAGGTACATTTTGGATTAAAAGTATTGTCAAAAAAACCCGCTTAAAAAACGATACGGCTTTAGGTCTAATTTTATCTCTATTTTTTGGATTTGGAATGCTACTACTCACCTTTATTCAAAAGTTACCCAATGCCAATCAGGCAGGTTTAGATAAATATTTATTCGGCCAAGCCGCTACCTTAATGGTGCAAGACGTATATGTAATGATTGGTGTAACAGGTGTTAGCTTATTCTTTTTGCTCCTGTTTTGGAAAGAGCTAAAGTTGCTGCTTTTTGATCCAGATTATACCTTAACCTTAGGCTTTAATACTAGATTTTTAGATATTTTAATTACCAGTTTTATTGTATTGGCAATTGTTTTAGGGCTTCAAACGGTGGGAGTGGTATTAATGAGTGCAATGCTTTTAGCTCCGGCTGCTGCAGCTCGTCAATGGACCAATAGGTTAAGTGTAATGATTTTTTTAGCTGCTATTTTTGGAGCTTTTTCGGGTGTATTGGGTACTGCTATTAGTGCAAGCCAGAACAACCTATCTACCGGACCAGTAATCGTTTTGGTTGCAGCTGTTTTTGTGCTATTATCATTTGTATTTGCTCCGCAACGTGGGTTGCTTGCTAGAAGAATTAGGTTTTACCGCAACCGCAAGGAACTTAATCTGCGTAAAACACTTTCGGTAATGTATCATATTGCTCAAAATCATAAAGATATTTCCCATCCACATGCTATAAAAATCCTGAATAATTTTCACGGCTATACGCGTAAAACACTTAATAAACTAGAAGAAAAAAATTGGGTAGAGATTCGAGGCAATCAATGGTCGCTTACTGCCAAGGGCTACCAAGAAGCAGAAAATTTTTATAAACCTAACGAAGCTATTCAAGATATATGAGTAACGCCCAAATAGAAATACAATTAATTGCAGCTCTGGCGGCAATGGCTTGCGCAATACCGGGAGTTTTCTTGGTGCTTAGAAAGATGGCTATGATAAGCGATGCAATTAGCCATTCCATTTTACCAGGACTAGTAGTTGGTTTTTTTATCACGCAAGATTTAAACTCTCCTTGGCTGATTCTATTGGCAGCTGTCACTGGCGTACTCACAGTAGTGCTGGTAGAATTTATTCAAAAAACCAGGTTGGTGAAAGAAGATACAGCAATAGGACTGGTTTTTCCGGCCTTATTTAGTGTTGGGGTGATCTTAATCGCTCAAAATGCTAATGATGTTCATCTCGATATAGATGCAGTATTGCTTGGCGAATTGGCTTTCGCTCCGTTTGATCGATTACTAGTAGGGAATTTAGATCTTGGTCCGAAATCTTTATGGGTTATTGGAAGTATTTTATTACTGAGTCTTAGTTTACTGATTTTGTTTTTCAAAGAATTAAAAATGAGTACATTCGATAAGGGCTTGGCTACCAGTCTAGGTTTTTCACCTTTACTGATTCATTACGGTCTTATGAGTGTTTCTTCTGTAACTATTGTGGGAGCTTTTGATGCTGTGGGAGCGGTTTTGGTGGTGGCTCTCATTATTGCACCTGCAGCCACAGCTTATCTTCTTACCAACAGTTTGAAAAAGATGCTGGTTTTAAGTCTGCTTTTTGGGGTCTTCTCGGCTCTGTTAGGCTATTGGTTAGCGCACTGGTTAGATGCGTCAATCGCCGGATCCATGACAAGCGTTTTGGGTATACTTTTTTTATTGGTGTTTTTGTTTGCGCCAAGACAAGGAGTAATATCAGCTATCTTTAAAGAAAAGCAACAACGCAAAGAGGTTTCTTTATTGGTATTTTTATTGCACTTACAAAATCATGAAGACCCGCGAGAGAGGCATATCAATCATTTGCAAGAGCATATTAATTGGCACCGCATACAAGCAAAAACAGTGGTAGATTTGGCTCAAAAAAATAACCTGATTGAAATCGAAAATCAAGTCATTAATTTATCTGAAAAAGGGCTTCAATTTACCGAAGAGGCTCTAAAATATATTACAACCAATAAACCAACGGCTATAGAAGATTTGAAAAACAAATTCTTTTTATTTCGGGGGTAAATATAAAAGTAAACATGAGTAATTCGTATAAAACATTTGGCTTTCTACTATTTTTAATCTTCGGTTTTTCAACCTATGCCCAACAAAAACCAGCTATACAAATTGTGGGTAAATTGGTTTTAGGTCAATCGGTTCAAGTATTTCAAGAATATAATTTAGTCTTTGATGATGTGGCACAAGATTCTCGATGTCCAGAATCAGTAACCTGTGTATGGGCGGGCGAGGCTAAGGTGAAACTAAAACTATATAAGAACACCGAATTAGTAGCGGAGCAGATTTTAAGTGTATCAGGAAAAGGGAATGAGCTAGCTTCACCTATTTTTGAGAAATATTGGTCACCTGAGCAGCAATTGCGATTGGTCAATTTAATGCCTTATCCAAAAGCTCAACAACCTATTGATAAAAGCGACTATTATCTACAAATCGATACTCAAGTAAAAGTAAACTAATTAATAATAAGAACTAAAAGTAGAGCCATTAAACAAAAAGCTTACTCTAATGAGTAGCCTTTCTATTTCTTATCTATCAGCTTAGTCGCAGCATCCTTTACCCGTTGTACCGCAGGCTTTTGTACTGCTTTTTTTCTTTAGGAACCCTGGGGTCCAAATCAATTTTGTAAACAAATAGAATAATGCTCCTGCGAAAGTGATAAGTACCAATATTTCCTGTAACATAATAACATATTTTATTTTAAGAATTGAAAAGCAATTAAAGCCGCTACGTATGCAATAATAGTCATGGCTACAAACTGTATGCTTGGCCATTTCCAAGAGTTAGTCTCACGTTTTACAATGGCTAAGGTGCTCATACATTGCATAGCAAAAGCATAAAAGAGTAGTAGGCTTATTCCACTGGCAAAGGTAAATAAAGGGCCGCCCAAAATAGGATTTTGTTCGGCTGCCATTCGGCTTTTGATGGTTTGCTCATTATCGCTTCCTACGCTATATATAGTGGCTAAGGTTCCTACAAAAACCTCTCTAGCGGCGAATGAGCTGATAATAGCAATACCGATTTTCCAATCATACCCCAATGGCGCTACGGCAGGTTCAATGGCTTTCCCCATATATCCTATATAAGAGTTTTCTAATTTCAAAGAAGCTACCTCGGTATTAAACTCTTCTTCGCTTAGAGTATCGCCGTAATTTTCGATTACAATTTCTTCTGCGTTTTTAAATTCATCGGTTGGGCCATAACTAGCGAGCACCCAGAGTACAATCGAAATGGCTAAAATAATTTTACCTGCGCCAAAAACAAAAGATTTTGTTTTTTCAACCACGTTTATAGCAACGTTTTTAAAAAGCGGTAGTTTATAATCTGGCATTTCTATGACAAAATAGCTTTTACTTCGCATTTTGAGTAACTTGTTAAGCACCCAAGCTGAAAATACCGACATACCAAAGCCTAGCAAATACAATAACATTAGCGTAAGCCCCTGTAAATTGAATAAGCCCAATACGCGTTCATCTGGAATAACTAAAGAAATAATGATTAAATATACGGGTAATCGAGCCGAACAGGTTGTAAAAGGGACTACCAAAATGGTGATGAGCCGTTCTTTCCAATCTTCGATATTTCGAGTAGCCATTACAGCGGGAATGGCACAGGCTGTACCCGAAACCAATGGAACAACACTTTTTCCGCTTAAGCCAAATTTTTTCATGATTTTATCCATCAAAAAAACCACTCGGCTCATATAGCCACTTTCTTCTAGAATCGAGATAAAAAGAAATAAAAATGCAATTTGGGGTATAAAAATTACCACGCCGCCAATACCAGGAATTATACCTTCGGCAATAAGGTCGGTAAACATGCCTGGGGGCAAACTGTCTTTGGCCCACTCGCTAAAGGAAGCAAAGGTAGAATCGATGAAATCCATAGGGTAGCTCGACCAATCATAAATCGCTTGAAAAATCAAGAGCATAATGCCAAAAAAAATGGCGTATCCCCATACTTTATGCGTCAAAACACGGTCTAAACGACCACGCAAATCTTTGGCAGCATTTACATCTTTGGTAAAGCCTTGTTTTAGAACACCATTGATAAATTGATAGCGGGCAATGGTTTCTTTTTGCTGCAATCGTTTAAGTTCGGCGTGTGCTTTTGGAGTAAAATCGCTATCGGGCAAAATTGCCTTACGATTCAAATTGCCAAAGTTAACATCTTGGGTAATCACCAACCATAGTTTGTATAAGGATTGATTAGGAAAAGCCTGACGTAAGCGATCAAAATAAGTCGGATCTATGCTCGAAGCGTTGACACAGGGTTCTGTAGACAAATTTTGGTATTGAATAATAAGTTCTTTCAAATAATCAATACCCGTATTTTTGCGCGAGCTTACTAGTGCAATCTTGGTTTTCAACTCTTTTTCAAGCACCGGTATATCAAGACTAATTCCTTTGCGGTCCATTCGGTCTGCCATATTGATTACCAATATGGTAGGAAGTCCCAAATCTTTTATTTGGGTAAAAAGCAATAAATTACGCTTAAGATTTTCTACGTCGCTAATTACTACGGCAACATCTGGATAATCTTTATCATTTTTATTTAATAAAAGCTCGATAACTAGGTTTTCGTCTAATGAAGAGGCATTTAAACTATAAGTACCCGGTAGATCTAAAATATGGGCCTTGTGGGTCCGAGATAATTTGGCTACACCTTCTTTTTTCTCCACCGTAATTCCAGGGTAATTCCCTACTTGTTGGTTTAGCCCGGTAAGCTGATTAAATACAGAGGTTTTACCGGTATTGGGATTACCTATTAGCGCTACATTTATTTGTTTGGCCATAATTATTATGCTAATTCAACTTCAATCTTTTCGGCGATATCTTTACGGATGGCTACATAACTCCCATTGATGTTTAAGTATAACGGATCTTTAAAAGGAGCGATTTGCAACAACTCGATTGCATTGCCTGGTAGGCAACCCATTTCAAGTAACTTGAGTGGTATACTGTCATCGCAGAATTTTTTAACTACTGCACGCTGTCCTCGTTTTAATTGAGCTACGGTTGGCATGATTTTATTTAGATTGAATTTAAACAAGACAAAAATAACAAAAAAAGCCTAATATACTGGGCATTTTTAAAAATCATTATTTTTTCTCTCTAGCTTGAATTTTTTTCAAGGTTTTTACATCTTCTATGAGCTCATCAATAGCTTCTGGGTCTGTCCCATCATAAAATTTTCTAATGCGACGTTTATTGTCGATTAAGGTGAAGTTCTCGGTATGAATCATATCATAGGGTCCGCCATCTCCTTGAGTTTTGGCTACGCAATAAGACTTTCTGGCCAAGTCATAAATCTGTTTTTTGTCACCAGTAACCAGGTTCCATTTACTATCGATAACGCCCTTCTTTAGGGCATAACGCTTAAGTTGAGCCACGGTATCGATATCGGGTGTAACGGTATGCGACAGCAGCATAACTTCATCATCATTTTTATAAACCTCTTGAAGCTTGGCCATATGGTCTGTCATTATTGGGCAAATGGTCTGGCAGGTGGTAAAGAAAAAATCGGCGATATAGATTTTACCTGCATAATCTTCTTGCGTAATGGTGTCTCCGTTTTGATTTATCAATTTAAAATCGGCAATTTTATGGTATTTACGAATGTATTGAACCGTGGTATCAACTAATTCTTTGTTTACCATACTGGGTTGATAAATAGGTAGATTGGGTTCAGGTACTTTAAGTTGGTATATCGCAGTAACTATAATGGCCGAAAGCACCAACATGACCACGGCAAAAAATTTATACTTGGCAAAAAACTGTAGCATCTTTTTTTATGCAAAATTACGCAATTTAGGCAGTAAGCGCGAGCTTTATTGTTAAAAATTAATAGCTTTTGCGTTAGGGATAGAGCGGCATGTTTGAGCTCTTTTGAGGGTGGTTCAACCCGAAAAAAGCGAGTAGCGAAAGCCCGACTTGGAATGCTATATTGGGCTTTGCATTTCATATTGTAATAAAAATTGTAAACGGAAATAATAAAGCGCCTTTTAAAGCCAAGTAACGCCCAAAATTTATGAGATTTTAAGGCATAGCTTTACAGGCTATATTTTTTTAAGCCACAAGAAAACAGTACTTTTGTGCGATTTTTATAATGTAGAAAATATGAGTCCATTTGCGATTAAAGCGATACAGTTACTATTAAGCCTTTCATTTTTAATTGTTTTACACGAATTAGGTCATTTTATACCGGCTAAAATTTTTAAAACCCGTGTTGAAAAATTCTTTTTATTTTTTGATGTGAAATTCGCGCTTTTTAAGAAAAAAATTGGCGATACGGTGTATGGGATTGGCTGGTTGCCTTTAGGCGGATATGTGAAAATATCGGGGATGATAGATGAGAGTATGGATAAAGAACAAATGGCTGAAGAACCCAAAGAATGGGAGTTTAGAAGCAAACCAGCTTGGCAAAGATTAATCATTATGCTTGGTGGGGTTACGGTTAATATCATCTTGGGTTTTCTTATTTATATGATGATACTCTTTGTTTGGGGGAGTAATTATGTTACGCAAGATGGGATACCTAACGGTTTTAGTGTGGCTGAGCCTTTACAAGAGTATGGTTTTAAAGATGGTGACCGTATTGTGAGTGTTAATGGCGAAGCCTTAGAGAACCAATTGAGTATTAATAGTTATTTGATGGTTCGCGATGCCAGTGAGGTTGAGGTATTACACCAAGACGGAACTAAGGAAATGCTGCAATTGCCAGAAGATATTGGCGTGCAACTTTTTAAGGCAGGTTTTACCCAGCCTTTTTCGCCTATGGTAAGTAATACAATAGATTCTGTAACCACCGATAGTCCTGCCGAAAAAGCCGGACTAAAGGCAGGAGATCGAGTAATTGCTTTTAACAATCAGACAGTAAATAATTTTGCAGAGTTCAACCGATATAAAAATGAAACTGAGGCAAAACGAATTGAGCTTAGTGTGCTAAGAGGGGCAGACACTTTGAATTTACCGGTGAACTTAGGAGAAGAGAATATTTTTGGATTGAGAGCGAAACCTTTACCAGTTACTTTTGAAGAACGTACCTACGGTTTGGGCGAAAGTATTTCGCAAGGTTTTTCTTATACTTATTGGACTCTTCACGATTATGTAGCACAGTTTAAGTATGTGTTTACTAAAAAAGGAGCCACTCAAGTGGGAGGTTTTGGAGCAATTGGTAATCTATTTCCAGATGCTTGGGATTGGAGAGCCTTTTGGGGAACCACAGCATTGATTTCAATTATCTTAGCCTTTATGAACATTCTACCAATTCCGGCCTTAGACGGTGGGCACGTGATGTTCTTATTGTACGAAATGATTACAGGACGTAAACCTAACGATAAATTTATGGAGTATGCCCAAATGGTTGGTTTCTTTATTTTAATCGCTTTGGTGCTATATGCCAACGGAAATGATGTGTACCGATGGTTGTTTGAGTAAAAAAAATTAAAAAAAGTTTTGTTCAAATGAAAAAAGCTTTTATATTTGCATCCGCTAAGCAATCATAGCGAAGCAAAATAACCTTCCTCTTTAGCTCAGTTGGTTAGAGCATCTGACTGTTAATCAGAGGGTCCTTGGTTCGAGCCCAAGAAGAGGAGCGAAAAGCCTTACAGCAATGTAGGGCTTTTTTGTTTTTATCCTAATTTGATGTCTTATTACGTATATATATTATACTCTAAAAAACTTGATGGCTATTATGTTGGCTCGACAGAAAATCCTGAAAGTCGTTTAGAGCAGCATAACACATCTGGTTTTCATACTTTCACATCCAAATATAGGCCTTGGTCTTTAGCAGCTGTATATTTAGCAGGTTCTACCCGTGGAGAAGCTATGAAAATGGAGCGATTTATAAAGAAGCAAAAAAGCAAACAATTTATTGAGCGCTTGCTAGGCCCTGATTACGTGTTGGAAGGGAAATTAGCTCAGTTGGTTCGAGTCCCGAAACCTCGGGATTAATCAGAGGGTCCTTGGTTCGAGCCCAAGAAGAGGAGCGAAAAGCCTTACAACAATGTAGGGCTTTTTTGTTTTTACCATAACTTGATGTCTTATTACGTATATATTTTATATTCTGAAAAAGGATCAAGTACATTTTCGGGGATCAAGAACATTTTCTGGGTTTTTGCTTTTTTAAGCAAATAATTTTTCAAGTCGAAATAAGAAAAATTCGGATTTTCTTGGTTCAAAAACAATTCGTGTCTTTAGCCAAAAATTGTAGTTAATTTGTATAGGAAGAATTCTACATTTTTTGACTCTTCTTAATCGAGCTCTAAATACAAGTCAACGAGAAAATATATTAATACTTCCTTAAGTTTAGGTAGATAATTTATAATTTGTTTATTATTATTATTTATATTGCTTTATAAATAATTATAAAATTCATTAAAATTATGAAAAAAATAATTGTATTTCCCATTTTAGTGCTTAGTGCATTTTTTATAGCTTGTGAATCAGAACAGGAATTAATTCCAGCATCCAACACGGTAGAAGTAGTGCCAGCAGAAGAGTTTAAGATTTTTCCTTTGTCTATAAACCTGCCAGATAATTTTCTTGAATCTACCTACGACTTAAGTGAGCATGATTTAGATACTTTAATTTCTTCTTGGGTAGAAGAATTGTATGCCCTAGATTTCGCCCCAGAGTCAGAATCGTATTATATCGGTTTTGAATTCACTATTGATGATAATATTCTGACTTTAAAACCAGCTACCAATGCAGAACTAGCGAGTGACAAAGATGCTGAGCCGATAAATGCCTGGAAAAAAATGGCTACATTCGAGGATAATGAAATTATGCAAAAAAAGGTTGCCAAAGCAGCTCGCAAATTGGCTGAAAATTCTTCAACAACAAAATCCTTAAGCATAAGGGTTAAGCGCACTCCAAATCAAATCATGATTGAAAGTAAATCATAAATTAAATTAGATTTCAATTGATTAAAATCCGCTTAAAGCGGATTTTTTAGTAGCGGCTGCTGGGTAATTCTTTTTGTTACTTCTAAAAACAAATCAAATTTACCTGCTTTATTTTAGATAAATTTTAACATTAGCTTATATTTGCGGGTTTTACATAAATAAAACCAAATGAAAAAATTAATACTTGCCAGTTTGCTGCTTTTTTGCTGTCAAATTGCTTTTAGTCAAACACAGTATTTGCCCGGTTATATCGTAAATAATTCTGGGGTAAAGCAACAAGTTGAAATCCGTGATGAAGACTGGAAGGCTACGCCCACTTCTATAAAATACAGAAACACTCCAACAGGAAAAGTGCAGTCAGCCGAAATAAAAAATCTGTTGGCATTTGGCCTGAATCATGGACGTAGATTTGAAAGACATACGGTGCAAATCGATCGAAGCACAGATAATTTAAATATATTAAGTCACGTGCGACAATCTAAGCTTGAAGAAGCTACCTTAATTTTGGAACTGCTGGTTTCGGGTAAAGCAAAGTTGTATTATTATGAATCTGGGAACTTAAGACGCTTTTTTTATGCGAAGACAGATGGTAGGGTAGAGCCGCTGATTTATAAAAAGTATTACGATCAGTATGATCGCATCACTACTAATAATAGGTACCAGCAACAATTATTTAATCATATGCGTTGCGAACAAATTTCGACTAAAGAAATCACCAGATTAGATTATAAGAAAAGTGATTTGATGAACTATTTTATAAAGTATAATGCTTGTTTTGAGTCAGATGCGACTAAGACTAATAAGGATGTGCCAAAATTAGAAAAAACAACCAATTATACCTATGACCTAGAGAAGGAAACTAAAGATAAAGCATACTTATTCTTGGGTATAAAACCTGGTTTTAGAAATTCATCTTTCGAAATTACTGGTGCACCGCTTATAGGTGATGCGCGTAAGCCAAAATTTGATGATCAAACCAGTTTTACCGCTGGGATTGAAATTGAATATGTCTTACCTGTTCACAACAACAAATGGGCGGCTTTTGTAGAGCCAACTTTTTTTCAGCGTTTTAAGGGGAGTAAAACCATTGAAGGCTACATAAATGAGGTAAGCTACAACTCAATTGAAGTCATATTTGGAGGGCGGCATTATTTTTATTTAAACCAAGAAGCTAAATTATTTCTAGAGGCAGGCTTTATTGTAGATACACCTTTTTCAGACTCAGAAGTTAGTTTTGACGGGCAAAGACCTGCTTTGACTGTGCAATCGGGAACAAGTTTTTCATTGGGAGCTGGTTTTAAGTATAACAACCGTTATAGTATAGCCGTTCGCTATCAGACCCCAAGAGACATACTCCGAAATTATATGACCTGGGATAGTGAATATAGCAATATCGGTGTAGTACTGGGCTATCATTTTAGCTTGTTGAAATAAAAAAATAACACTACTCACAATTTAAAAGCCAACCGCTCACGGTTGGCTTTTTATATTTATTATCTATACTACTCCTTCAATTTCGTTTTTAATGCTATTTAAATTTGCTTTGAAAAATGTATATTTATTGCTTTTTAAGATAAACTATGCGCCATTATTTATATATTTTCATTTTACTTTACGGATGCCTTAGTTGGTCACAACAATCAAAGTCGGTTTTATTTATAGGTAATTCCTATACAGGAGCCAATAATCTGGCGCAATTGGTTATCGATATGGCTAATAATGCGGGACATCAATTAAATGCGGTAGCTTTTACCCCTGGGGGAGCACGTTTTTTGAATCATGATGCTAATGCACAGGTTACCAATTTAATTAATCAGCAAGCTTGGGATGCCGTGATTTTACAAGGTCAAAGTCAGGAAACAAGTTTTGGAATGGCGCAGATGCAGCAAGAAGTTTATCCGCATGTGGCGTCGCTTGTTCAGAAAATAACCGCCAATCAGAACTGCACTGTTCCTATGTTATTTATGACTTGGGGAAGAGAGAACGGAGATGCCGGAAATTGCCCCTATGCTCCTTGGGTATGTACTTACACCGGTATGGATGATGCTATTTACAACACTTATATGGATTTAGGCCAGATTAACCAAACCCAAGTAGCTCCAGTAGGTAGAGTATGGCGCAATTTACGTACTAACCATCCTAATCTTAATTTATATACCTCAGACGGTTCACACCCCAATTATACAGGTAGCTTTGCGGCTGCTTGTACTTTTTTTACTATTATATTTAATGAAGATCCTACTCAATTGGCATACTTGGGTAATTTATCGGCCAATGATGCGCAAATTATTAAAGCTGCGGTGAAAACTGAACTTTATGATGTGTGGGGCAATTATGATTTCACGCCCAATTTGGCTCAGGCGATATTCAGCTATAATATCAATCAAATGCAGGTTCAGTTTGATGCAAGTTTTAGTACTTTTGAAACCCTAGAATGGGATTTTGGCGATGGAAATACTTCCACGCAAGTGCAACCCCAACACACTTATGCTACACCAGGTGATTATACGGTTAGTTTACAAGCAACCTACTGCAACAAGACGGCAACCGAACAAAAAAATATTCATGTTGATAAGCTTGAGATAAATGCAATAAATTCACCGACCATCGCTCTAATTTTTGATCAGATTCATCATCAATTGAGTCTTATTGGAGCTTCAGCCAAGCTTGCATACAGCATTTATGATTTACAGGGGAAAACCCTCAAGCAAGGGCAATTAATGCCTCAAGAGCAAATAGATTTACAACATTTGGCGGCCGGCAGGTATTTTCTGCGCTTAGACAACCAGAAAATTTATTCGTTTGTCAAATTGCGTTAAACCAACGTGAATTTATCGCTAGTAACATACTGCACCCCCAAGGCACTTAATTCATGCTTTTGCTTTTCGTAAATATTTTGATCAAGGGCTTTGGTCGCATCTTCAATGAGTGTGCACTTAAAGCCTTCTTGCAAAGCATCTTTAATCGAAAAATACACACAAATGTCAGCAGCCAAACCAGTAAAGTAAATGTGCTTAACACCTTTCTCTTTTAGGTAACCCGTGAGTCCTGTACTCTTTAAATGCGCATTGTCAAAAAAAGCAGAATAACTATCGATTTTTGGGTTAGTTCCTTTTCTAAAAATCGCCTCTACTTTCTGGGTGTTTAAATCGGGATGAAAGTCGGCACCCCATGAATTTTGAACGCAATGCTCAGGCCAAAGCGTTTGGTCTATACCATCAATTTTAATCGACTCAAAAACCTTGTGATTAGCGTGTTCACTAGCAAAACTAATATGTCCCGAAGGATGCCAATCTTGTGTCGCAACCACTAGGTTAAAATGTTGCTGCAATTGGTTGTTCACTTTTACAATCGTATCGCCCTGGGGAACAGCTAAAGACCCTCCAGGTATAAAATCGTTCTGAATATCTACTAGTAATAATGCTGTTGACTGCATTTCTAAATAGTTTTATACTGTTTAATTAAAGCATCTCTTTCGTCCCGTAACTTTTTACTTATACCCACTTTGTAATGGTGAGCGTTGCTAAAACGTTTATACTCCAAGGGTAATTGAGCAAAGCGTTTTGCACTATAATCGGCTATTGCTTGTAGCGATTTTGGCGCATGACAGCGTTCTCCGTTTAGCATAACGGGTTGCAACAAAGCTTCTTTTTCTAGATGCTCAATTTTCATACTTTTATATTGATCAAACGGATGGTAAATGCTATCAAATTCGGTTTCATCGAATAGCGCTACCGCGTCTGCACCTATCCATGGCCCATCAGCTAGACTTAGCCTATAAACCTGTTTGGAGTAGGGCATAGTAATTTTGGCAATATTCTCAGAAATTTTTATTCTGGGTTCTTCGTTGTACGCCACTAATTTGTAAACTCCGCCAAGAGCTGCATCGGGTTTCCCAACAACCAAATTGGTACCCACACCATAAATATCTATTGGTGCCTCTTGCTCTTGCAAACTTTTAATTACGTACTCATCCAACTGATTTGAAACGGCAATTTTCACATAAGACAAGCCGGCCTCATCGAGACGTTTTCTGCATTCTTTAGCAAAATAAGCCAAATCGCCACTATCTAAACGAATACCCATTAACTTTTCTCCGCGCTCTTCCATTTCTTTTGCTACAGTGATAGCGTGTGGCAATCCGCTTTTTAAAGTGTTGTAGGTGTCAACCAATAAAACGCAATTTTTAGGACGGTTTTGCGCAAAATCTCTAAAGGCTTGGAGCTCATCGTCATAACTTTGCACAAAAGAATGCGCCATGGTACCCGATACAGGTATGTCAAACTGCTTAGCCGCTATTACGTTGCTGGTGCCATTAAAGCCACCAATAAAAGCAGCACGCGAGGCATAATAACCACCAGGACCGTGAGCCCTTCGCAGACCAAAATCGAGTAAGACGCCATCGGGAGCGATATAACGCATGCGGCGCGCTTTGGTAGCGATTAAACTTTGAAAATTGAGCATATTCAATAAAAAAGTCTCAATTAATTGGGCTTCAAGCAGTGAGCCTTCTACCCGCAAGATAGGCTGATTGGGAAATACCACATCACCTTCTAATACAGAATAAATCGATCCGCGAAAGCGAAAATCTTTTAAATAGCTTAAAAATTTTGCTTCAAAATGCTGCCCAGCTAGGTAATCAAGCTCTTCTTTCGAAAACTGAAAGTCGTTTAGATTTTCAAGGAGCGTTTCTAAACCTGCAAAAACAGTGTAACCACCTTGATAAGGATTTTTTCTAAAATAGTAATCAAAAACTGCCTTTTGGCTATGATGATTTTCGTTAAAATAAACCTGTGCCATGCTAAGCTGGTACAAATCGGTGTATGTGGCGGTATAATTGGGCACAATAAATTTTTTAATCAAAGATAAGCAATTGCGTTTAGAAAAGGCTTTTCGAATGTTAAAGGAATTATGTTAGGCTGTTCTGCCTCAAGTCATCGGCAGCCGGGCTATACGCTCATACGCTTCGGTGGCTTAAGGCCACCTGCAGGGTAACCGCTGCTATCCCTAACAGGTTGATAAAGAAGATTATTAAATAATTACTAAAAAAATTAGGCTATAAAAGTGTTTTATTTCATCCTACGTTCTTTGAAAAAACTTTGCAACAGTTGTGCGGCTTCTTCTTGTAATAAACCAAATTCAACTTTTGTTTTTGGGTGTAGGCATCCGCCCATTTGTCGGTAACCACGATGCAGGTCTTCGGCAGCAATAACCACTCGATCTATCTGACTCCAATATAATGCTCCAGCGCACATCTGGCAAGGCTCTAAGCTAACATAAAGGGTGCAATTTTTTAAGTATTTACCACCCAGGTAATTTGCAGCAGCGGTAATTCCTTGCATCTCGGCGTGGGCGGTAACATCGTTTAGGCTCTCGGTCAAATTGTGTCCGCGAGCAATAATCTGTTCACCATTTACAATGACACAGCCTACAGGTATTTCTCCGCGTTCATAGGCATTTTGCGCTTCATCTAAAGCTTTTTTCATAAAATAGGTGTCATCAAAAGGAGAAAGCATAGTTAATATCGTTTGCAAGTTTTACCTTTGCAAAGTATGGAAACTCCTTTATTAAATACAATAGATTCACCCAAAGATTTGCGGCAATTATCAACCGAAAAATTACCGCAGATAGCGCAAGAGTTGCGTAGGTTTATTATTGATGCGGTGGCAAGTAAAGAAGGACATTTAGGGGCTAGTTTGGGTGTGGTCGAGTTAACCGTCGCCTTGCATTATTATTTCAATACTCCTTACGATCAGTTGGTTTGGGATGTTGGACACCAAGCCTATGGTCATAAAATTTTAACCGGTAGACGCGCCATTTTTGAAACCAATAGGCAATTTAATGGTTTAAGTGGTTTTCCAAAGCGTAGCGAAAGTCCTTATGATAGCTTTGGAGTGGGCCATAGTTCAACTTCTATTTCGGCAGCTTTGGGTATGGCACTAGCAGCACAATTAAAAGGAGATTATACCAAAAGGCACGTAGCGGTGATAGGCGATGCTTCTATAGCCAGCGGTATGGCTTTTGAAGGGCTGAATCACGCCGGGGTGACCCCAGCAAATTTATGGATCATCTTAAATGATAACGCTATGGGTATTGACCCCAGTGTAGGAGCGCTGAAAAATTACCTCACCAAAGCCACAGTTGGTAAAAAACCCAGGCAAGCCAATATTATTGAAGCCCTTAATTTTCATTACACCGGCCCCGTAGATGGTCATGACTTATCTGCCTTATTACATGCTTTTGAAGCGATGGAAAGGGTAGAAGGACCCAAATTTTTGCACGTGATTACCACAAAAGGTAAGGGTTTAAAACCAGCCGAATTGGACCAAGTGCGGTATCATGCACCAGGAAAATTTGATCGAATTACGGGTGAGATTTTACCCAAGCAAGAGGCTCATTTGCCTCCTAAATTTCAAGATGTTTTTGGTTTGAGTTTATTGGAATTAGCGCAACAGAACGATCAGATTTTTGCAATTACTCCAGCTATGCCAACAGGAAGTTCGCTTAAATATATGATGCAGGCTTTCCCACAAAGGGCAATCGATGTGGGCATAGCCGAACAACATGCGATAACCCTTGCCGCGGGTATGGCTACCCAAGGTTTACGCGTCTTTTGTGCAATATATTCTACATTTTTGCAACGTGCATATGATCAAGTGATTCACGATGTAGCCTTGCAAAATTTACCAGTGGTTTTTTGTATAGACCGCGCTGGCTTAGTGGGAGAAGATGGAGCCACACACCATGGTATTTTTGATATTGCTTATTTGCGTTGTATACCCAATTTGCAAATCGCTGCGCCAAGCAATTTAATCGATTTACGTAATTTATTGTTTACGGCATCTAAAAAGCTCGATACGCCTTTAGCGATTCGTTATCCCCGTGGGAGAGGAAGAGAATTAAAATGGCAACAAGCCTTTAAAACACTACCCCTTGGTAAAGCGAATTTGTTAAAAAAAGGAACACGTATTTTAATTTTAGCCTTGGGCTCATCGGTTTACGATGCACAAGATGCTATAAACAATTTACCAGAAAACATACAAACACAGGTTGGTTTAATCGATTTGCGCTTTGTAAAGCCATTAGATACCGAGTTACTCGCTCAGCAAATTCCGGCCTATCAGCATATAATAAGCATTGAGGATGCTTCGAAAATAGGAGGGGTGGGCGATGCCATTCAAGACTTATTGGTTCAGCTAAAATACCCTGGTAGCTTTGTAAAGTTAGGAATTCCGGATATGTTTATCGAACAAGGTAGCATAGCAGAATTAAAAACTTTGGCTAAAATAGACGCCACAAGTATTGGGAGGCAAATTAAGGCCTTAGCCAAGGGTTAATTTCGCTTTATTTTTCTATTAGCTACCCATTTGCCAGCAAAGTAAGCACCTAAAAAAGGTAGTAAAATAAAGCCTTGATACTCAACTAACCAATTTTGTTGTATGGCCAATAATAGCAATGCGGTACAGCAGCCAATAAAAATCAAATCATATTTCAAGTATTTCATAAAGACATCAGTTTATTGGATTTCTAATTACTTTTTAAAAATACAAAAGTTCAAAAAATTAAAAAAACCGGAATAGATATCTTTAAAAGGAAAAACTCGGGTAGATTCAAGACTACCCGAGTTTTTAAAGTTTGCTTTTTAACCTTTAATGATAAGCGGCTAAGTTTTAATTTATGATTAGCTTTTCAACTTGTTGTTGGTTCGCTGTATTTATCTGTAAAATATAAACTCCCGTATTTAAGCTGCTCAAATTCACCTGCGTCTGTTGTTGGGCGTTAAATTCTTGTTTTAAAAGCAATCTACCCTTAACATCAAATACCTGTACTTTAAATGCCTCAGGTTGATGCTGACGTAATTGTAGTAAACCCTCTGTAGGATTAGGATATACCTGAAACAAATTTTGCTGCGGGGTGGTGGTTCCCATCGTACAAGTGGTAGGCAAGTCAAAAGCTTCCAATTGGTCAGAACGGTCTAGCGAGTTCCCTTGGTCTGCACTAAACCCTAAACCTCTTCGCGCAAACGCATCCCAAATGAGACACTGATTGGCACCATTGTTTAAAATCATATCGGCTTGTAAGATGGCGTCACGACCGTCTATAAAGCCAGGATTACAAGGTTGTAGTTTTAATGCATCTATTACTAATTGCATGGCCATATTATTACCGCCTGTGCCATTATAAATATCGGGATCAAATCCGTAGAGATCAATAAAATCCCAAGTCATTTCCCAAAGCATAGTGGCCCATACAAAACCTACTCCGTGTGGAGCGCTTAAGTTTGGATTATTGGTAAGGTCATAAGTAGCGGGATTGATGCTAAAATCTGTTGAATAAGCAAAAGGTCTAATTCCTGTACCGCCCGGCTGTTGGTTCACCACATAGGTGGCAATACCTCTAGCATCGGTTCGGGTATCGCTTGCTTTTAAGGTCATCATTAAAGCGACATAATCGCTCCAGCCTTCACCCATTTGTTCGGTGGCTTGAAAACAGCTTCCATCAGGATTGGTAATTTCACAAGGATATAAGCAATCGGCGGTTCCTGCACCACCCGTCAAGCGGATAGAAATACCGTGTCCGTATTCGTGGGCGATAATTCCGCCATCGAGCGAACCATCTTTTTGATAGGGTCCGTCGTTTTTAATACTCCCCTGTATACTTACTCCATTTTCCAAATTGCTAATTAGGTTACTACCTGTATTCAAATCAATCATAATGCTAGGAATAGTAATGGTCGCGCTGGGGTTTCCTCCCATATTTATAGTGGGTCCATTTACATTATTCACTACAATCACCCCAACGGCGCCAGCATTTTGGGCTTGCAATACTTTTGAAGTAAAATTACAGTTCCCGCGTCTAATCACCGCAATTTGGTTGTTTAAAGCATTGGTATTGATAAAAGGCTCACAAGCATTATAAATATCTGGAGTAGCATCTTCGGCTAAGACCAAATTTCCGCTTACTCCGGTACTGGTGATAGACGGACCAAAAGAAGCAGCTTTGGCTGTATAAGCTCCTGCTAAATTATTCGGACTAGCGATTTGAAGCAAATTAGGGTCGCCTGGTGCTCCCCAAGTAAACATACTCATACTTGCCGCATTACCGTCTTCTAAAGTACCAAAAAAAGCATTGTTCCCTGGTCCTGCATCGGCGTTAAATTGTCCGCGAGCATACACCTCGTCATTGGCTAAACCTTGGTTGGTGTAATTGTACCTTTGAAAATTACCACTGGCCTCATCAAAACCATATTGGTACCATACGTCGTGTGCTAAATTACTCCAATAAAAAAGATTGGTTACCGATGCATCTAGGTATCCCTTTGGGTCTTGGTTGAGGTTTAAAGGGAAATCAAAAACCAAGTTGCTTCCGCCATCGGGTGAGTTTCCAAAGTTACCGTCACGCGAATCGGCTGCAAATACATTATTTCCACGAGTGCTGGTAAATTCATTTCCGCTCGTACCATCTATATCGTGCCAACCAAAAGGAGAGGCTACAGCATCGGCGGGTTGATTGACCAAAACACGATTTCCGTAAGAAGGAGATTCAATGGGCATAGGGAATACGCGATAGGCTGCATTGCCTACCAAGCTTTGCTGTTGATTTTCTAATGTGAAATTAGACGGAGTAGCATCCGTTTTTTCGTGCGTGTGAGGAACTTCTTCAAACTGGCAGTGCAAAAGATAATCGTTTACGTGTAAAATTGCTCCAGTTGCGGCATCAATATTAACCGACCACCAATGCATATCATCTAAGGTAAATATACGCAGGTTATAGGCCATTCTGTAGCCTGCCTCAGTCGATTGGTAGACCAATTTTACTGGTATTTCTTTTTTTGATAAGCCATTTTGGGCGATGAGATAAGTGTTTTTTTGAGGATCTTGCTCAATAATCTCAGCGGCTGTTCCCTCTAGTTTTAAGTAAGCCGCTGCTTGGTTTACTGCTTCAATAGGGCTCAAGTTAGCTTGGCTGCTGCTTATTTGTTGTGCAAGCTGTTCAATAAAACGGTGATTGGCTGCAACTATTTTATTGTTTTTAATGGCAAAACTTCCTACAGCTTGCTGCAGCGGTATGCCTTTATAGTATTGATCTACATACAGCATTTGGGCTTGAGTGCTGGTGGCAAAATGACTGTCACGCACTACCAATTGCTGCATATCTTGTGGACTGAGCGAACTATTTTGACCTAAGTAAGCTTTGATCTGGGGTAAGAATTCTTGATTTTGAGCTTCCGCGGAAGGGGTTAGCCACAAAAAAGAAAATAAAAAGAGATAAAAGAGGTGATTTTTCATAAATAATGACGCAATTTTTTGCAAATATATTAAAAAGGTACTTAAAACCGTATGGCGTTTAGTTTTTGGTACATTCTTAACGCTTGACTATCGCTTAAGGCCGCTACGTGGCTTGTGAGCCGAATTAACCAATCGTATGCTTCTTCGCCAGCTTGGGGCAACTCAAAGTCTTGTAAAAATCCTTTAAGAATGAGTTCGTGATAATTGTTTTGAGCGTGTTTAATTTTGTTCTCAATGGCTTCGGTAAAAACCTCTAGTAACTTGTGAATAACCTGGTAGCCCACGATTTCTTTTTCAATAACCTCTTGACTTTGGTATACTTTTTCAACCGATATAGAGATAATATCTTTTATTTGGGGTGCATACACCGAGAAGTCGAGCAAGGCATGATGAAATTCACCTTGTAGAATGGCTTCTTCATTCTCTAAAAATACCCGTACAGCATCTTGTATCAAGGTGTTTATGGCCAGCGAACGCAAATAACTTAAGCGGCTACCAACGCTAGTAAGCGAGTGGTATTTATTGGTGTTTATGCTTTTCTTTACCAATTGGATGAGGTATTCTAAGGCTTTATCTTCGGGGATTAGTCCTAAATTTATTCCGTCTTCAAAATCGATGATGGTATAACAAATGTCATCGGCAGCTTCAACCAAAAAAGTTAACGGATGACGATGGTAGTGAATATTCAGGGCATCGCCTTTCTTTTTTAGGCCTAAACCTTTGGCTACACTTTCAAATAGTTGTTTTTCTGACTGGAAAAAACCAAATTTCTTGTCGCTTATTTGGTTACTGGGTTTGTGCGGTAAAGATTCTTTTGGGTATTTAGTAAAAGCTCCTAAAGTGGCATAAGATAGCCGCAAACCGTTAAGATTGCCGTTTTTGGTTTCGTTTAGTAGTTTAAAACCATTGGCATTTCCTTCAAATTTTATTAAATCTTGGTATTGTGTTGCAGTCATTTGGTCTTTAAAACGCTGGCCTTTTCCGCTAAGGAAAAATTCACCCATGGCTTTTTCACCTGCATGACCAAAAGGCGGGTTCCCAATGTCGTGAGCTAAGGCAGCAGCTGCCACAATAGCACCAAAATCGTTGAAATGATGCCCTAAATCTTCTTGAAGGTAGGGGTATTTTTCGATAATTTTCTTCCCTACTTGTCGACCCAAAGAACGCCCTACTACAGAAACTTCTAAGCTGTGGGTAAGCCGAGTATGAACAAAGTCTGTTTTAGAAAATGGAATTACTTGAGTTTTATCTTGAAGACTCCTAAAAGCCGAAGAGAAAATAACCCTGTCATAATCTACTTCAAAGCCTAATCGGGTATCGTCTTGGTCTTTTCGAAGACGCGGTTGCTCATCTCCATAACGGGTAAGTGCTAGTAATTGTTCCCAGTTCATGCGTTAGTTTTACGGGTAAAAATACTAAACTCAATGCAGTTTTAGGGAGTTCTAGAATAAAAAATACAAAGCAACTTTGCACGGCTAACACAAAAATAGCGAGGCTATTCACAAATACACAAAACTTAAACGGTGTTGCGCAATCAAGTTGCTTTGTACTTTAGTAAAACCTGTACCAGAAAACCGGTCGGTACAGGATAAAATGATTGGTTAGTTAGTTTAATTGTCGTTTACGAGGTAAACCTACAATCCGGTTTTTAAACTGATGGTTTTGGTTATAGTTGGTTACTCAAAAATTTATTGGGGGAGGTATGCGCCAGCGCCGATGCGAAATTTAAGCGTTCCCGTAATTTTGATTGATTCGTTAATTTCGGTAGCGCTATTGTCAAAAATACCGTCTAAAATTAAATCTAGACTAGCTAGGCCGCCCTCTTCGGTGGCAAAATAGGTTTTTAGGTTCTTTACCGTTACGGTTCCCGAGCGAGAAATATAACCTTCACCGGTAAATCCCGTGAAAGTAATGGCTAAAGCTGAACTATTTTCTGGATTGTTTTCTTCGCTATCATAGTCGGTGAGTGGCATGGCTTTACCATTATTCATTTTTATAAAGCCTGTGAGATATAAATTTTTATCTTCATCGCTAAGCGAAATGCTTAAGCCTTCAATTCCGTCGCTATTCACATAAACGGCAGCCATATTGTTCCAACTACTACCTTCGGTATCTGTGATAAAGGTGTTGCTGAATTCACCTTTGTTCTCGATGTTTAAAATGTACGAGCTCTGATCGTTATTTTCACCTGTTGGCGAAGCAGAATCGTCATCGCTACTGCAAGCGATAAGCATTAAACTCGCTAAAAGCAAAAAGCTAAGTTTGATAGGTTGATAATTGAGTTGCATAATAAGATTGGTTAGTAGTAGTTAGTTTATATTTTGAATTTTACGCCGGCGGCGATAACCGCTTGACCTTCATCTATGATTACATGTTTTAGTTTGGCAAAGGGCACTAAGCTTGAGCCAAGGTCAAAATTAATACCTGCTCCAATATTTAAGCCTACACGACCATCGCTGGCTTCAAAATCGCCACCGCCAAACGGACCGAAATCTATATCAGATTTCACTTTAACCTGACTGTAATTTACCCCGGCAAGGCCAAAGACTTGAATGCCGTCATCGGCTAGAAAATAATAATGCCCATCTGCATTTATTTCCCACCAATTTACTTTTATTGGTCCTTCTTCTTTAGGGAAATAATAAATAAAATTGGGAGAAAGACTTATGCGTTCTGCAATATGAAATTCGGCTGTAGCGCCCAAACCAATGTTTTCAATTTCGGTACCGTAAGCCAATGCGGCTCCAATTTTGGTTTGCATTTGAGCTTGGCTAGTCCATAAGCCTCCAGCGATTAAACAAAGTACGGTAAAAAGTAATTTTAGTTTCATAATGTAATAGTTTAGTTAATAGTTAGTTATTAGTGATTAAGGTTTGTTTGTTTAAAATTGTTGGTAACCGGCTGTCGAAAAACTAAAAGCTTTCTTCTCTAAACTTATGCAGCGCATACGCATATTACGTTTTGATTTTTTATGGTGCTTGAAGTCCATTAATAATACCAAGCCGTTTTCGTTGGGATCAAAACCTTCAGGGAAATTCTTGAGGTTTTGTTGTTGTTGGTAAATCATCTTTACCGGAACCTCTTGCGTAAAATACAGATCTATTTGATATTCATCATTGGTGTAGCGCTTGCCTTGGCATTGATAGCCTAAAATATTCTTTGGGGGTAACTCACTAAATTGGTAATCGCTTTCTTCTTCCCAAGTATCTTCCTCCAAATCGACCTGCATCGCCTGAACTATTTTTTGATTGCCGGCCTGAATAAAACTGAATTGTGTGTTCTTTTGTGTATCGATTACCATAAACATATCCGCGCCAGCGTCTTGCAATTTCATACCCATATACTGGTTGTCTGTATCTAGAAAATAGGTCATTTGCATTTGCTGTTTTTGACTTTGCATCTCAAGCACATAGGTATAGTCAAAATGGTAACTCTCTCTGGGTGCGATTTTGCTCGACTTTACGCGAATGTTCTGGGGTGCATTTAAAACCTCATCCATCCCGCTTTCAACGCCTTTGGCAGCCTTATCGGCCGATTTATCAATGATAACCTGTTCGGCTTTTTGCTCAACTTTCTTTTTAAGCTTTTTAAAGATTTGGGCCTCACAAGGACTCAGCCCTATCAAAAAACTAAAAGCAATCAGTACATATTTCATTCGTGCATCCATCGGTTTGCGGTTTTTGGTTGACTCAAATATCAGACGAATAAAGGCAATAAAAAAGGCTCAATTTGCAATTGAACCTAATTAGTTTGTAAGTGGTTGTTTTTTGTGTGTAACTAGCAAAATACTGAAATACAGCTTGTTAGCTTGTAAAAGATACCCGATACTGGGTATTGAAAACCTTGTTATAAACGCCTATTACCAAGTAGGCAAAAGCTTATAAATCTTGAGCGGTTTTCTCGATTTCGGCATACCAATCTTCACCGAATTTCTTTATTAGCGCTTCTTTTACAAATTTATAAATAGGAGTTTGTAGTTGCTTTCCTAAGCTACAAGCATCATCGCAAATGGGCCAACGGTGGTAATTTACCGCGGCAAAATCTGAATAACGCTGTACACGTACAGGGTACAATTCACAAGAAATCGGTTTTTTCCATTTGGTTTTTCCATCGCGGTAAGCGGCTTCAATTCCGCAAAGGGCTGTGCCTTTATCGTCAAAAGTGACATAGGCACATTCTCCGCCGTTTACCAATGGCGTTTCCAATTCGCCTAAATCATTGCTTACATACAAGCCTTGTTCTTCAATAGATTTTATACCTTCTGGCCTCAAATAAGGCTTTACACTTGGGTAAACTTCTTCTAACTGGCTCACCTCTTCAGGATCCACTGGCGCGCCAGCTTCACCTTCTACACAACAAGCTCCTTTACAGGCTTTTAGGTTGCAAACAAAATCTTTAGTGAGTATATCTTCTGATACGATTGTTTTACCGATTTGAAACATGCTAATTACCGATTTTGGGCAAAGATACGCTTATAAAAATTTATGAAAAATTTAAAAATTATATTCTTTAAAACCCGATTTAAATTTTAATTTTGCGGGCTTTTAAAACAAAGAATATTAAGAAGTTATGGGTTTTGACTTAAAAGAAATAGTAACCGCTAGCCTTATTTTATTTGCTGTAATAGATATCATTGGGAGTATTCCTATTATTGTTGATTTAAGGCGTAAAGTAGGGCATATTCAAAGTGAAAAGGCAGCGATTGTAGCCGCTATTTTAATGGTGATTTTCTTGTTTGTAGGAGAAGAGATTCTAAAATTAATTGGGATTGATGTAAACTCCTTTGCGGTTGCGGGTGCTTTTATTTTGTTTTTCCTGGCACTAGAAATGATCTTAGGTATACAATTGTATAAAGATGATGCACCCGAAACAGCTTCTATTGTGCCTCTGGCTTTTCCATTGGTGGCAGGTGCCGGTACAATGACCACCTTATTGTCTCTGCGTGCAGAGTATGCGACTGTTAATATTATTGCCGCCATCATTATTAATATTATCTTTGTGTACTTGGTGCTTAAATCGTCTAAAAAAATTGAAACGGTATTGGGTTCTCAAGGAATTAATGTAATACGTAAGATTTTTGGTGTCATTCTATTGGCTATTGCCGTAAAATTATTTGTCACCAATATTCAAAATTTATTTAACTAGTAGTTATGAAGTATGTAATTTTTGTGATCATAGGCCTAGCCATTGCTTTAGCCGCTTTTAATATAAGTATGCTCGACCTGAACCATATTATGAGTAAAGAGAGCTCTATTGCATTAGCCGGAGTCTTAGCTAGTTTATGTGTTTTGGTATTAATGCTTATTTTACTGGTATCAAGAAGCATTCAAAAGAAATACCAAGACCAAGAATAAGCAAGCCTTAAAAAGCGAGACGCTTTACTCTTTTTATATAAGGGTCTTGAGAATTGATGATTTGCTCTTTTACTTGGGTGTTAAACAACTGCTCGCCCATACTGGCTTTGAGGTATAGCTTAAGCAATTCTTGGTAGCGACCAAATCGGTAATCAAAATTGAATTGATGAAGGTAGCTAATGAATTCACCAATCCACTCCTCGTCTAGCTCGTACGACTGAATGAACTCCTCTTTAGAGAGGTCTGTAAATGCACTTCTGTCTTTCTCGAGCTTGTTAAATACAAACCGATCCATAATACCTCCGCGAAGCATATAAGTTAGTTTTTCTTTGGTCACATGGGTGTCTTTGGGTATAAACACATCTGGAGTAATACCTCCACCACCATAGACCACTTTTCCTTTAGGGGTGGTATAACGCAAGCTATCGTTTACTTGAATGCTGTCTTTGTGTTTTAATTCTCCGTTTTCATATCGGTTGAGGTACTCTAGGTGGTAATTTTCGTTATTGTCTCCGTATGGCTTTTGTATAGATCTTCCCGTAGGCGTGTAATAACGGGCTACCGTAAGCCTTACCGCACTGCCATCGCCCAATTCCATCTCGCGTTGCACCAAACCTTTTCCGTAAGAACGTCTACCGATAATGGTTCCTATATCGTGATCTTGCAAGGCACCCGCAATTACCTCACTTGCCGAGGCGGTATGTTCATTAATCAATACATACACCTGTGCCGATTCAAAATTACCCACATCGCTGGCCATGGTTTTAACTACCTCATCGCGCTTGTTTTTAGTAAATAAAATGAGTTGATCTTCTTTTAAAAAGTCATCGGCGATTTGTATTGCAGGTTTGAGAAACCCTCCGCCGTTGTCGCGCAAATCTAGCACCATGTTTTTGGCTCCTAGATCGATTAGTTTTTGAGAGGCTTCTTGATACTCGGTAAAGGTGTTTTCGGCAAATCGGTTTATTTTTATGTAGCCCAATTCGGGGCCCAGCATATAGGCGGCATCAATACTTTTAATAGGAATGTGATCGCGTTCTACTTCAATTTCGAGTAAAGAATCGCTACCCTTGCGTTGTACCTTTAACAGCACGCTGCTGTTTACTTTACCTTTAAGGATTTTACTTAGCGAATCATTGCTGAGCTGAGCGCTAAATAAAGCCTGGTTGTCGGCATATAAAATACGATCGCCGGCTTTTATTCCCGCTTTAGCGCTTGGGCTATCGTCTAGCGGACGAATAACGGTGATGGTGTCATTGATACGATAAAAATTTATACCAATACCCACAAAATCCCCTTTCATATTTTCACTTACCTCTGCGTACTCACTTTGCGGAATATAAGTAGAATGCGGATCTAGATTAGCAAGAATGCTATTTACCGTTACATCTACAATACTATCGGTATTTACGGCATCTACATATTCATAATCGATATAATCGATAAGTCTTCCCAGTTTTTCTTTCTTTTTATTTGTGGTATTTGGGCTATCGAGTGGGGTTTCAAAATTGAGGTAGGCACCTGCAAAAATTCCTAGCGCTAAAAACAGCCCTAGTAATAGCGGAAAGTATATGGGATTTATTTTTTTCAAATTGGCTGGTGAGCTATATCATTAAAATGTTCTACTTCAACGCCGGCACGCTTTAAAAAATCTATTCCGGCATTGTCTTTATAAGCGTTTAAATATACCACACGTTTTATGCCAGCTTGGTGTATAAGCTTGCTGCAATCTTTACAGGGAGACATGGTAATATACAATGTAGCATCTTTACAAGTTTGGGTACTGCGGGCCACCTTTAAGATGGCGTTGGCTTCGGCGTGCAAGACATACCATTTGGTAAGTCCGTCTTCATCTTCACAAGGATTTTCGAAACCGCTAGGCGTTCCGTTATACCCGTCTGATATAATCATGCGATCTTTCACTATAATGGCGCCTACCTGTTTGCGCTGGCAGTGCGAAAGTTTTCCCCATTCTTTAGCCATGCGTAGGTAAGCCTTGTCAAATTTAAGTTGCTTTGCTTTATCCATAAAATTATCTGGTCTTGCTGCTTATTAAAACTATAACCGACACAAATTTATTGTTTTTCATCCAATTTATCCCGATATATTTTAAGCAGTGCAGGCAGCTAGGCATAGCTTTACGGATTTAATTTCGGGTAGCGACCAAAATTGGTCCTTCTGGTTTATAGAAAGCTATAGGAGTAAAAGTTTTATTTGGTTGTTGCATGCTATATAAAAGCAACCGATTAGGCATCCGTAAAGGGAAAATTAAAGAATCCAATTGGCACGCAACAGCGGAATGCTTAATCCTATAACCAGGGCAGCGATAAACAATACCCAATCCCGTTTTGAAAAACGCAATAGGCTTTGAAATACCAAACTTAGTAAAAGCACTACCAAGACTACAATAAGCTGAGCGGCTTCTATACCTACGGCAAAAGCGAACAACCTGCCAAAATCTACTCCAGAACTTCCTGTGGTGCTAAGAAAAAATGAAGAAAACCCAAACCCATGTACCAACCCGAAAAAAAGCGTGATGGCGTAGAGTAAAGTCTTACCGCTTTTTACATTTTTTCCCGCAGTAAACAATCGGTAAATTGCGGTGACCAAAATGCTCACCGGTATTAAAAACTCGATCACCCTGCTCGAAAGACTGACCAAATCATAAGCCGCAAGCACTAAAGATAGGGTGTGGCCTAATGTAAACAGTGTAACTAAAGCAATTACGGGTTTAAAATCTTTAAATCCAAAAGCTGCAACCAAAACACTGAGGAACAAAACGTGATCATAGGCATTCCAATCGAGTACGTGCGTGAGCCCTAAGTTAAAATAAATTAAGAAGTCGTTCATGCGGTAGGTGTTTTTTCTTCACCCAAACTTACATTTTTCTATTTAAAAAAGCACAGCCTTGAGCCGAATAAATTTAAAGGCCTTGCGGCTTGTGATCGGGGTCGTGCTGAGGGTCATTTTTATAAACCATTGTGCGGTGGGGGTAAGGTATGCTTATACCTTCGGCATCAAAACGTTTTTTTATCGATTCGAGCAAATCGCACTTCAAGTCAAATGAGTCGGCGTAGTTGCTGGTCCATACCCAAGCGCGCATCAATACAGCCGACTCTTGTAACTCGACTACCTTTACAGGTACTACAGGCTCATTATTGGCTTTTTCTAGCGGCGTGCGGTTGTCTAGGGTAAAGGGGTGCTTCATGCACTCTTCGCGCATAATTTTACGCGCTAAATCAATATCACTTTCATAAGCAATGCGCATAAAAATCCATTGCCGAACCAAGCTATTGCTCAGATCATAATTAATCAAGCGTTCTTTATTGATGATGGAGTTGGGTATAACAATCATTTTATTTTGAAAATCTTGAATCACCGTATGCCGTAAGGTAATATCGTGCACGGTGCCCATCATGGTATCGGTAATCTGAATGATATCTCCAATTTTAAATGGCTTAAAGCTGATGATAAATAAGCCACTTACCAAATTGGCGAGCGCTTCTTGCGAGGCAATACCCAAAACAACTGCGAGAATACCCGCACCTCCTAATACGGTACCGGCAATGTGTTTAAGCGACGGAAAAGCTAAAATTATAAGTAAAACCCCAACGAGATAAACGCCTATACTGGCTAAATATTGAATAAAACGTAAACTGGTAGAGTCTGCTCCTTGAGCGGTTTTCTCTTGAATGCGTTTACTAAAAAACAATTGTACCATGGTGGCGGTAAGAATACTTACCACTAGCACCACCCCTACATATACAATAAGCTGCAGGTTTTCTTTGATTATAGTGGTGGTTTTGGCACTCGCAAACACAAAGCTGATACTCGCAAGCCCTGTAATCAACCAAAGTAAATTTAAAATTTTCTTTACATTGCGTAAACTGCTTAGGCTCTCATAATTGTATTTTTTCTCTAGTCGCTTGGTAAAAAAACGATAACTCCAATTGGTGAGCCACAATAAAAAAACAGTAGCCACTAAAACAAAGCCTACAAATAAAATATCTTGATGGTAAAGCTGCCAAAAATTTTCCATGCTATAATTACTTATGAAAGCAAGATAATAAATATCGTGCAGTCCTAGCGGCGTTTTGTCTCGGTAATTATCAAGTAGTTTGCTGTATTGAGTTTCGGTTTTAAGCTTAGGAAATTTTAAAAATTTATAAAAATAAGTGGATGAAAAGCAGTTTTTACTGATTTTTTAGGAAGAAATCATTAAATTGTAGGTAAATTAAGGCGTATGAAAAAGAAAATCGGGTTATTTCTTTTGGTTGCAATCTGTTTAACAGCTTGTAAAAACAAGAATCAAGAGGAGCAGTGGCCACCTCAGCAAGAGCGTTTAAAAGCTATAGGAATTAGTTATACCCAACAAAAAGGCGAAGTAGAAGAGGCCTACCAGAAATTGAAATCTACTTTGCGTAAGAATAGTGCCATTGGCATTATTGCCGAGTCTGATTATGCCCAAGAAGCGGCTCAAGAGCGTATAGATTTGGCACCCGAAAAAATTATCTTTTTTGGCAACCCCAATCTAGGAACGCCGCTTATGCAAGCCAACCAGTTGGCCGGTCTCAATTTACCGCAGAAAATTTTATTCTTTCAAGATGGAGAAGAATTTGTAACGGCTTATAATAGTACCAATTATTTAGGTGCCCGATTTGGTATTAAAAATACCCCAAGTCTAAATCAAATGAGCGATGCTTTAGAGCGATTGGTTGAAAATGCTGCAGGGCAAACGGTAGTGCATACCCGAAAACAACATGTCAAATTATTGGAAGGTATCATTACCAACCGAAGTAAACAGAGCTTTACGAAAACCAAAAATACCTTATTAAAAAGTATTCACGACAATCAAAAATTAGAATTGATAGCGAGTTTAGATCATCAAGCAAATGCTGCCAGCGTTGGCATGTCTTTGCGGCCTACCTATGTGCTTATGGTGAGTTACCCAGAGATAAGCAGCCGTATGTTGCGCGATAATGCTTTGTTGGGTCTAGACTTACCGCATAAAATTTTAGTTTGGGAAAATGCCAAAGGCCGGGTATTTGTGTCTTATAATGCAATCGATTTTATTGCAAAAAGGCAAGGCATAGAGATTAATGCCAGTTATAAGGACCAGATAGAACGTTTGCTCCATCAATTGGTAGAGACCGCCACAAAGCCTTAAAAAAAACAGCTACTTCTTTTGAAGCAACGGCTTGTAGCTTAACCATAGTACTTATTACTAGGGTTGTTTGGTTAAAACAATACTGGTGGGAATAATAAAGTCTGGTTCTCCGGGGTAGGTTTTGGCCACAATCCCCTTTCTCTCAATCTCCCAAGTGGCGGTTAAAGGCGATGCTTGTGGGTTTTGAATATTCATCACCACAATACCTCCCGCACTGTTGCCCGGGTGGCAATTGTCTTCTAAGGCACTGCTCATTGTAATTCCATTGTATGAATCTCCGCGGATGATGCTTCTAATCAGCTTGTCAAAATGGCTGTAGGCGGTAGCCGTATTGCAGATAACCATCTCCATAGGCGTACCCATCCCTTCTATCAATTGAATATCTGCCACAAGTACATCTTCGGCATAATTATTACCTGGACTAGGCCCCAGTACGGCTTTAGAAATGTCTATGATCATCGTGGTATTTTGGTGTGTGCCTTGCCAAACCCCGATAAAAGGGTCAAAATTACCATCTATATCTTTAAAGTATTTTCCAGAAAGATCTTGGGAATTATCCCTGGTATTCATATTTACGGTTTGCAATTGTGCCCATGTTGTAAACCAAAAAGAGAATAGTAGTAAGCTTAAGCTAAGTAATTTTGTTTTCATGAATAATTGTTTAAAAGTTAGTGATTTTTGTTTAATTGGTGTATTTCATATCAAAGCGTCCTTCACGAACTTCTACTATTTCTTCTTCTTCATTAATGGCATCAAACCAAAATGTACCTGATACAATGTTGTTTTCAAAATCCAGTTTGGTGATGGTCATTTCTCCTGTTATTTCATTGGTGGTAGAATGATAAGTTTCAGAAAAAGGTTCCAAAGTATAAATCTCATAACCTCCTCCGCGACCATCTTCATTATTTGAATAAAATGGACGCGCATTTAAAGAGTAGGTTTTACCATTTTCTATTGTAGCATTTTGGGTACCTAATCTTACAGATGATGAATCATCTCCTGAAAAATCAGAAAAACGCATCATGAAATGATACCCGCCATCCACATATTGGTAAAAGCAGTTTTTGTTTCCTGCCAGTCCACCGCCTTTGGGTAAAAAAACTTCGCCGTTAACCAAGCAGCCTGCAGTATTTGCTCCAGTTTGCGTGGCTTCTGGTAATTGGCTTACGGGATCTTGTGAACTTTGATCGTCGTCTTTACTACATCCCCCTAGCCCCCAAAGTGGGAATATAAGGAGCATTGTTATAAGTATTCTTTTCATTGTGTTGATTATTAATTGTTTAAAATTAGGAAATTTCACATGATATTGTATATTATTTGTCGCGTTAATTTTTTTATTGCGAAAACTGCATATCAAAACGTCCTTCACGAACTTCTACTATTTCTCCTTCGTCATTAATGGCATCAAACCAAAACGTACCAGAGACGATG
>NZ_JBHULZ010000041.1:11356-37216 GCF_042684705.1 Mesonia sediminis | reverse complement strand
CCCCCCCCCTTGCCATCTTCATTGTTAGTGAAAAATGGGCGGGCATTTAATATATAGGTTTGCCCTTTTTCAATCTTTGCGTTTTGGGTACCTAAACCTACAGACGAAGCATCGTTCCCTGAAAAATCAGAAAAACGCATCAAGAAATTATAACCGCCATCAACATACTGGTAGAAGCAATTTTTGTTTCCTGCCAGTCCACCGCCTTTGGGTAAAAAAACTTCGCCGTTAACCAAACAACCCGCAGTATTTGCTCCAGTTTGCGTGGCTTTGGGTAATTGGCTTACGGGATCTTTTGAATTCTGATCGTCGTCATTATCACAAGCGACAAGCAGCGTAAGGCAAAATAGAAATAGAAATAAATTTTTCATTTTTTGGGCATTTTGATTCTAAATATAACACATTCAATTGCTAGAGACCGCCACAAAGCCTTAAAAAAAACCGCTACTTCATCTATAAATGCACATTCCTTATCTTTTTATGCCTGTCAAAAACCATAAAACAGGAGCTGGTTTTTTGGTATAGAATTATTATGTTTCATTAGAATTTTTTGCCTTCCGCGTAAGCGCAGTAAAAGCCTAAAGTAAAATTGTGCATAACAAAATTAGAATCGGTTGGTTTACGTTGAGCTGATTTCTATTTTTGGCGACTAACCTAAAATCGATAAGTAAATATGAGTGTTATTTGGTATGAGTGTAAAGTAAAATATATGAAACGCCACGAGACGGGAGAGCAAAAATTAACCAGCGAAACCTACTTGCTCGATGCGGTTTCTTATACCGAGGCCGAAGCCCGACTTACTCAAGAAATGAAAAGCCTAACCGAAGAAGATTTTAAAATCATGAATATAAAGGTGGCCAATTTTGCCGAAGTGCATCCTTTTGAAAATAGCGATCGTTGGTTTAAAGTTAAGGTGGCCTTAGTGGCCATTGATGAAGAAAGTGGCAAAGAGCGTAAAACCAACCAATACCTTTTGGTACAGGCCAATGATGTAAAAGAAGCTTTTGAAAACAGCATGCAGGTGCTACAAAACACCATGGGAGATTATAGTATACCTGCCATTAGCGAATCGCCTATTATAGATGTGTTTCCTTATTTTGATGGTGAAGAAAATGAATCAGGTACTACAGCGCATGCGGCAAAAGAAAACGCAGAAAATACTATGGCTGCATCCTAAAGAAAAGGCATCAACCCGAATAAAGCAAACAGGCATGCCAATTGAGGCATGCCTGTTTGGTTTAAGAGGTCTTAGCCGAAAAATACTTGGCTTTTAGCCAGAAGGAAACCCGCACGAGTAAGATGAGCGCCGGTACTTCTACAAGCGGTCCAATAACTCCGGTAAAAGCCTGCCCAGAGTGTAATCCGAAAACGGCAATGGCAACTGCAATGGCTAACTCAAAGTTATTTCCTGCGGCCGTAAAGGCAACAGCGGTAGTTTGATCGTATGTGGCACCCACGGCGCGAGTAATCCAAAAACCAATAAGAAACATCAAACCAAAATAAATCAACAAGGGTAGCGCGATAAGCAAAACGTCTTGGGGTAGGGCTACAATTAATTCGCCTTTTAGCGAAAACATAAGCACAATGGTAAACAGTAAAGCGATTAAGGTTAAGGGAGATATGCGCGGTATAAATTTTTCTTGGTACCAGGTCGCTCCATAAACACGCACTAAAATCAGCCGACTAAGAATGCCTAATAAGAAAGGGATGCCTAAATAAATAGCGACACTCTCTGCAATTTGGGCGATGGAAATCTCTACCAAAGCGCCTTCAAAACCAAAAAACGGAGGGAGCACACTAATGAAAATCCAGGCATAAAACGAGTAGGCAAAGACCTGGAAAATACTATTGAGCGCCACCAAGCCAGCTCCATATTCGCTGCTGCCCTCAGCCAAGTCATTCCACACCAATACCATGGCAATACAGCGTGCCAAACCTATTAAAATAAGGCCTACCATATATTCGGGGTAATCGGCTAGAAATACAATAGCGAGTATAAACATCAAAACCGGCCCAATAATCCAATTCAGCAACAGCGAAATAGACAAGAGCTTTACATTTTTAAACACCTTGGGCAGCAAACTATACTTTACCTTAGCCAAGGGCGGATACATCATTAAAATAAGTCCGATAGCCAAAGCTATATTAGTACTGCCTTGGTTATAAGCTTGTAACTTCTCGGGAAAGCTCGGAAAAAAATACCCCAAAGCTACTCCCAGTAGCATAGCGGTAAAGATCCATAGGGTTAGATAGCGGTTTAAAAAGCCTAATTTTTTATTCATGCCTTTACGGATTTAGTTGTGAACAGAGATAAAGCATCTCGGTAGCAATTTGTGTACTGGTTTGCGCATAAGCCTGTTCTTCATTCTCTTGCCCATCACGGTTTTTTGGGTCGGTATAGGTGAGCCCGATGCGTTTTTTGGCTCCTAAAACAACGGGACAGGCCTCGTTAGCTTGGTCGCAAGTCATCACCGCGATGAAATCATCGCTTGGGTTTACCAAATGCGTTATGGGTTTAGAAAACACAAAACTCGGTGCGAGCTGCTTACTCGCTTTTACAGCATAAACCGAGTTGCTGCCTTCGCTTAGGCGACTGGCGGTAAATCCTTGCTGTTCTAATTGGTTGATGACCTCGGGATAAACCGCTGTAACGGCCGTACCACCCGAATAACAACCGACTTTAAAATAGCCGTGCCAATATAGTAAATGCTGCGCCCAAACCTGTGCTAACTGACTTCGGCGCGAGTTATGGGTGCAAATAAATTGTAGAGCCACGCCCTCCTTTTGCTGCAAGCCCTCCTGTATAGCTTGGGCCAAATGTTGGAGTATTTGTTTACGATCGCTAGCAATATCATCGGGTTTTAAAGTGCCGATAAAATCGGTGAAAACCTTATTGAATTTCATAACAAATCAATTTAATAAATTAGCAGCAGCCACTACCCGGTGCACAAGTGGCGTTATTGGCAGGTGCAGATTTTTCTGGGATGCCGCAATCTTCTTTCGCCAAGCAATCGGTTTGTTTGTTGCGCAAAACAAAATGCTTGCCGTTAAAATCTAAATCGTATTTACCAATAGTTTGGCCTTGGTATTCTACCTCAACTTCCCAATCGCCTAAAACCAAAGCTTTTTCGGCCAATTCGATAATGGCAACCAGCTTTTCTGGATGCAAGCGATGGTTGTAATCATTGGCGCTCCACAATTGAAAACTGATAAGCGTTTCATAACGCAAAGTACCCCCACAGTCGATAAAGTTTTTGTCAATTTTGCCAATCTCGGTCACATGAAAATGAGGCGGAACCAATTCGCCCGAAGGCAACTCAAAGGCAATCTGTTCTAGGTTTTGCAATACGGCTTTAATTTCAGATAATTTCATAAGTAATCAGGTATTTTGGGGTTAACAACATTTAGGATTATGAGAAGGACCGCTGGCTAAAAAGGCCAATAAGTTTTCGCGCATATTGTGCCAAGCCTGGGCATCTATACAATAGCAAACGCGCGTACCGCTAATGCTACCTTGTATAAGTCCTAGCTTTTTGAGCTCTTTTAAATGCTGCGATATGGTAGGTTGAGCCAAACCAATAACCTCTACCAAGTCGCCACAAACGCAGCTGTCTATTTTAATAAGATGCTGTAAAATGGCGATACGCGCAGGATGCCCCAGTACTTTGGTGAATTGCGCAATTTGGTTTTGCTCGGCAGTGAATAAATCGGTTTTGGTAAGTCCCATAATCAAAAATAGATTCATTTATATATTGCAATATTACGATGAATAAGAAAAGCCACCAATTGTTTTTTAATTTTTAACAGTTTGTTAGGACTAGAGTTTGACAAATACCGCCAGGCGTAGCTCCAATTGTACCCCGGTAGAGTTGCCCTCGCGCCTGAGGTAGTAGGTGGCGCTGGGTAACCAGTTATGCGTATCTTCACGGGTAACGGGTCACATTCCTTGAATGTGGCTAAATTTTACATCAGGGTTTTTTATGCCCCTACCAATATAGGGCGAGAACCCCCAGTTTTTACCCACAAATAATACCGATGCCAAATGCTTACTCAACGTGGTTTTAATACGTCTATAGTCGGCTTGCTCAAAAGCATACTGTTTATAGTCGCTTGCCTTACGGAAGTAATCTCGGTTAAATTGATTTTGGTGGTTGATATAACTTCCGGTTAAACCGATATAAAATAAATTTTGTTTGTTTTTGGCCAGTATATAATTGATTTCGGGAAGAACCGACCAACTGCGGTAATCGGGATGTATAAAGCCGCACGTCCGAACGCTTGAGGATTCGTGTGGAGGCTAGAGCCAGGAATTAATTTTATACGGTGTTGTCTGTGTTTTTTTAATTTCGTATTCAAAATTAAGTACTCTCAAGCCATAAAATTTAAGTGTTTGTTTTGCTTTTATTTTTCCGTCATTAAAACTTACCGTTAGGTGGTCTTTAAATGACTTTATATAATTTGTCCATAAGTTTCCACTTTTGTCTTTTAGCAAAAAGTAAAACCCACTATCTCCAATTTTCCTACCAGCAGATTTTAAGATTAGCTCTCCGTTACTACCAACACATGGTTCTAAAATAACTGTCGCATTTCCGTTTGGTAATGGAAACATTGCCTTAATGCAAGTTAATCCGTTTGGAATTGTACAAGTTTCATAAACGCCTGAATAAACAACTTGTTTCGTTTTTTTAATTGTTCTTAACCAAATTGTTCGTTTTACTTTTTTGTTTTTTTTATCAATTAGTTGAATAATATCGCTATTCATTCCCTTAGTGTTCTTGCGGTTTTTCATGGGAATGTTTAGTTGCTCAATTCTATTACTGAACAATATTTTTAGGAGATAGCCGAAAAATTTAAAAATAGGATTCCAGTTAGTTTTCAATTCAAATTCATAACTACTCGTGTTTTCGTAAAAGTCAATTACGTTTTTTGATAATTTATTAATTTCGATTGTTGATAAGTTTAATTGGTTAATTGAATTTATTAATCCTTTACTTAGTTTAGAGGTACAGATTTCTAAATTTTCATTTTCCGCTAACTGCTTAATAAATTTTTCCCCAACTCCATTTGTATTTCCAAATGGACCTAACAACCATTCATATTCTTTTGAATTGATTTTTTTACCTGAAACAATTACCCATTGTTGAGTAACCCAATCTTGAAAGTTCTGTTTAATAAAAGCAAATCCCATTATTAAACAGTTTTCTTAGTGTAATTGCTATAGCCTTTCCAAGAACCGTATTCTGAAAGAGGTTTAAATCTAAGAGTTGTAAACTCAAAATGAAAGTTTTTACGTTCTCTTTCTTTCATGGCGTTTGAGTGTCTTTTAGGTTTTGGCATTTTGCTATGACCGTGAACCATACTTTCCATTTCTTTTATATTTTTCCAAATTGAAAAAGTTGAAACTGTATTCGGAAATTTGAAAGATGCAATAGAAAGAAAAGTGCCAGAATGATCTCTAACTAATTTTTCAACTGGTATTCCCCATTGTAAGAATCTCGGAACTGCTAGAGGTTTCATACGAGCAATTGTTACGGCAACTACAGGTGAATTTGGATTGTCTAAAATTTCGTTTTTCTTTGGTGTTTTATAGCCTTTTATCTTTCCCCAATCTCTCATAAAACCTAAGCGAATGTGCCAACCTTTATTTAGAATTTTGCCAAAATTGTCTTTTTCTAGAAAGTTTTCAAGGTCTTTTTCGCTTTCCCATTGAGCAAAGATTGCTACTTCTCTTATTAAAAAACGAGAAGGTGATAGAATAGGAGAACCTAAAGTCATAGCGGTCATATATTCCGAATAAATTAGACCTTTTGTTTTTGTATTAATCAAGTTTATAAATAGTCCTTTAATCGCTTTTCCAAATGGAATTTTTACAAGGTGAAAAGAGGAAATATTCATTTATTTTTTATTGAAAGTTTCTTGTTTAGCTATGATTCATAAATTACTGGCAACGGCAGTTTGTCTCAACAATAATTTAATTCCCGGGAGAATCGAATATATAGATTTTCTTAAAGGTGCGTACCCAAACACGTTTCTCTATAACCGAGGTTTTGAGATAGTCTGCCG
This sequence comes from Mesonia sediminis, assembly GCF_042684705.1. Classification (NCBI taxonomy): domain Bacteria; kingdom Pseudomonadati; phylum Bacteroidota; class Flavobacteriia; order Flavobacteriales; family Flavobacteriaceae; genus Mesonia; species Mesonia sediminis. The sequence goes on along the minus strand of NZ_JBHULZ010000041.1, from coordinate 31,153 downwards.
ATCTCGTATAACCATCAGTTACGGGTAAATATACGTTAATTTTCGATTAGGCACTGACGTTAGCAATTCCGAGCGGATTCGGACGTAGTCTCCCGACGGTTCGGGACGCCGTAATTGTGGTTATAAATTGCTGTGCACTGTTGTTTTTTCAATTCAGTTTACTTTTTCAGTCCGTTGAATTTATTTCGATAACTAACTTTTTCAAAAATAAATGGTCCAATGTTTTCGTATTCGGTTAAATTGTATTCCTCATAGTTATTTTCATAAGCGAATTCGCTCCAGATTATTTCATTTTCGGTTTCGCTGATTTTTCCAGTTAAAGCTCCGCAACCAATGTCACCACATTCCGCACAGACATAAAACATAATTCTGTTGGTTTCAAGTGATGGTTCTTTCTCTTTTAGAAATTCACTTATTTGTCCATTTTCATATTCTGCATTGTCAGCCCACCCAAAGTTTCCGATAAGGTCAGATTTTTCCACTCCTAAAATTTTTCCAAGGGATTTTCCAGAAACGACAAAGTCAATATAGTTCCGTTCACTTTTAGTAATGCCAGAAGGAAGATTATTTGTTCCTTTTCTCGATTTTATTTCAAAAGTTAATTGGTCTTTCATTTTTTTTTACAATAGTGCACACCTCGTGAAACCAACTCAAATATACATCTTTAATACAATATAGTACTGGTTAAAATCTGAATGGATCAACATGCCCGGCCAGGCTGCTCTATTTTAAAAGACTAGAAGAACACGATGCAATCGCGCAGCAGCGGGGGATTAGTCAACAAGGCGTTCAATCAAGCCGTACCGGCGACACAGCTTGCTCCGTTTTTTAATTGGGGAAGGCTTAGTTATCTGCCAGTAGTTATTTTACTATTTTAATTGCTTTTACAGGCCAGTAAGATGCTGGGTCTTCAACATCATAAATTTCAACCTTATTTTGTTCTTTCAAAATATTTGCTAATGCGTAGCTTGGACCATATGCATATCCTTTTGAACCTAAAAGTTTTGTAATAAATGACTTTAAGCCAACATAAGTCAAATGATTATATTTTAATGAGTTTTCAGCTCTTTCTAATTCTTTGAAAAAATCTTCTTCTGTTATTACATCGAATAGAGGTTGTTCATCTCTTTCGTATTCTGATAGGTCAATTTTCCCTAATACTTTTGGCGATTCTATTGATTCAGAGTTTTCTGCCTTGTCGGATATTTTTTCTCGAATTGCAACTTGCTCCTCAACAGAAAATTTGAACTCGTCTATTTTTGATTCAGCATTTAAAATAATTTCTTTTAATTCATCGTGTAGGCTAACAGTATTGTTTAAGTCGTCAATTACAAATAAATTGTTATGAGCAACTTTGTTTCTTATCTTAAAAAGCTGTTTCCACTTTTTATCAAATCCTTTGTCTTTAAAATTTTCTTTAAAAAACCTATTGTAATTACTATCTAAGTCAGCTTTTAGTTTTTCTAATTCTTCTATAGTGTTAACTTGTGATAAACTGTCTGCTAAATTTTGAGGACGATTAAAGCCTAATTTGTGTTTGTATATAATTTCACCTAAATCATCAAAGTCAATTAGCGTTAAATCAGTTTGTACAATATTTGAGAAGACGTTTTCATTACCAGTTCTCATTTTTGTTTTATCGATAACTTTATCAGGAACTGCTTTCTGCCACCAATCTAAACCAATTTTCTGCGTAAAGAATTTAGAAATATATCTTCTAAGTAAGTTTTCTAATTCATTTATTAGTGGATAGGCTTTGTTAGAGATTTCAGTGCTTACATCATCTGTCAAAATCCTAATATGTTCAAAAGAAAGTCTATTTCGTAAATGAATTACAAAGAGAAGTCGGAATCTTTCAAGTTTCTCAAAGTTTTCGGATTTAACTTTAATAACAAATCCTGCTTCGATTAAATCATAAAGAGTTGATGAGGTGTCTACTGGTTTTATTTTTAGTTCAATTTCCCCATCTAAAATAGAAAACTCACCATTTTTTTCAACACTTTTTGCATTTGACCATAGTTTTTCTGTGGACATAATTCCATAAACTAAACTTTTTGGTGACAGAATTTCGCTTTTCCCATTTGGGTCAAGAATGAGAACTTCGAAGCAGTATTCATTTTCTGTTTTTTTCTTGGTCATTTTGTTTGGTTTTAATTACTGGCAACTCGTTATATCATCCCAAATATACACTTTTAACACCATATTTTAATGGTTAAAGTTGAACACAGTTATTAGAGATAAAGCCTGGCAGTTTCACCATTAGCCCGGCCAGGCTGCTCTGGTTTAAAAGGTAAAGAGAACGCGATGCAATCGCGCAGCAGCCGGGGATTTTGTACCAACCTACAAGAAAGGGGAGAAAGGTAAATATCAACCAATAGCTGGATCATCAAAGTGGAAAGAGTTTAAGGCAAAGTTTAAATACCTGCCCAATCAGACGATACCCGCGAGTTTCGAAGAACGTATCCAACGCATCAACTTGTTACTGCGGGGCTGGATAAATTACTTCAGACCAGCCTCCATTCAAGGAAAGCTTAAAAAGCTGGAATATTGGCTAAGAAACCGTTTACAATACTGCATCTGGTCCCGAAGCTTCGGGAGTGGTGTGAGGGGTGCACTCCGTCATTTGAAGGCGGAGCCAACCACTCGATTGGCGGTAGTTAAGGTTGGATGCTGAATTTATCTATAAGTTCTGCGAATTCCTCAGCATATTCTTGTTGAAGTATTTTACTGTCTTGTACCTCTGAATAATCCAGAATATTTATTCCCTCAATGTTTATATATTTTTCAGAAAGATATTCTTCATCTTTTAAGGTCGAGGTTAATATGATTTGTTTATTTAGTTTTAAAAACTCTTGTATCATCAAATCTTCTTTTCTCGATGATAATTCGCCTTCCCTAAAAGAATCAATTATTATTGGAAAGTTATGGTTCAGAACATTATTTAGGGCTAACAGCTTACAGAAGTAATATTCTTGACCTTCGCTACCAGAATATGTTTCACCGTTTTTGGTAAATAGATCCTCAAACATCAAGGTACCTTGAGAATCAATTTTATCATAGTATGACCTCATTTCAAAGAGTAACTGATTTAAAACTTCTCTTTGGAGTTCTTTATTTGTTACAATCTTGTTTTTATTATTATCTATTTTTCTCTGAATTTCGGAAAGTTCTTCCTGGAGTTTAGATACTATTTTATCAATTTCTTTTGAGTCAAGAATGGCATCTTGAAAGAGGATATAGTTTTTTTCATTCGTGGTTGAATTTTCCAAGAGTTTAGTAATCTGGGCTTGTTCTTTTAGTATTTCCGAATTAAACTCTTGAACTATATCTTCTTTTATGGAAATATTTTCCTTGATTGAATTTAAAATATTCTTTCGCACATAATTATTACTAACTTCAAATTCAAACTCTTTATTTGAAAAAATAATGTTTTTACTTCCACAATCAGAACATTTTACATTTCCTTCATTTAGACTTCTATTCAAAGATTTTAATTCATTAATAAGACTTTGTAGTTTAATTTTTCTGTTTTCCTCTCTATTTCTTTTCTTTCTTAACTCAGCTATATTCTTGTTTAACTCTGTGAGTTGATTAGATGTGTTTTTAAAATCAGCATTATTAGCTGCAGAACTTATGAATTTTGCTAAATCAGGATTCTTTTTAATAATTGATATTTTCTTCTTTTCAGCTTTGATATCAAGTTGAATGGATTTTTTCTTTTTCTTTAATTCCTCAATATCGTAAGTGTTCGTGCTAGATATTAATATCCCCTCCATAGCAAAAATCATATTTTTAAAATCCTGTTTATTATTCCTTCCTTTAATAATTAGACTGGAGGTATTTCGTTTATCTTGACCTAGAAAGAATAATTCGTAAAATAGAGTTAGATCGGCAGGCTTAAGTTCCCCATCTTTTTCAATTTTAGGCAACTCATAAATATTCTTGTCAAAATAGTATTTGAACTCACTTATGCTATTAAATACTTTCAATGAGTCATTTTCTATCAGTAAAATTGAATTGCCTTTTCTTAAAAATTTATAAGTTTTATCTCCAAAGGATATTTCAGAAAAGAAATAATAGTTCTTGTTATTAAAACCGCTTGGAAATATTGAGTCATATCCAATTGAATGCATTAAACCCTGCATTACTAAAGTTTTTCCTCGATTGTTGTCATTGCTAAATATGATATTTATTGAATCTTCAAAGCGACTTTCAATAAATGCTTCTTTTTCGTTACCGAATGCGAATTTTTTTATAATCATTGCTTACCATCTAAAATTAGACCTATTAAGTACTTAACGGTCATAGGTGTTAAATAAGAAATTTTGATTTGATAATTGGGAAATATCAAATTAAATATTTCATCAATATCTTTTTTATTATTGATCTCTAGGAACTCGATTATTTTTTCACCTAGGTTCCAAAATATTCGATTACAATTTTTATTATAAAAGGCTCTTGAAAGGTTGGCATTACATTCTTCAATAAGATCCCATCTGTCCTCCGTCTCAAGTCCATCTAATTGTGGCGAAAAATAAATAGGTATAAATTTATATTTGAATATTTCGCATCCAATAATTCTACTAATTAGCAATAATTCTACGTCTTTGGTATTTAGGTGCCTTTGAAACTTTAAAACATCTCTTATTTCTGAGATTGATTTATTTTCAATAAAACTATTTTTCTTCGATGATTGAATATCCCTAAGTTCTTGAAAAACCGTTTTATAAAAGGCGTTGGGTTTTAAATTTAAATTATTAAACTGAGTGAGAGTCTTTACATATTCGCTTTCCTGATCAATATCTTCTACAAAATAAACTAAACTCAGAAAATCTTCCTGTTCCTTTTGAAAATCAATTGAAGCTCCTTTTACCCTTAAAACTTCTTCATTTAACCCATTTTTTATACGATCCAGAGTGTCTTCTTTAATATTTCCAATACCGTAAATATTCTTAGAAGTATCTTTTTTATAATTGGACTTTAGAGGTGGAGAGAAAAATATAAACTCTTTAAAATTAAGAGTTGAAACGTAATTGTCAAACAAAGTATATAGGTAAGTTCCTATTTTCTTAGGATTTAACTTCTTTTCATTTTTAGATTGAATATCCCATATCTTGTCAGACTTTCCATTTACGCCACTTACATCATTGAAACAATCAAATGCGACATATTCAATTTCTTTGCTGTCTTTTCTTCGTCCGATTAAATATAATAATGATTTTGTTTCGTAATCGTGTGCCTTCTTATTATTCCTTTCTGTGTTTTTGAAGGTGTAGTTTTTAGTCATATTATTAATTTAGTTCGGATGATAATTACCGCCAACTCGTTATATCAACTCAAATATACACTTTTAATACAATATAGTACTGGTTAAAATTGACAGGGATATTAGGGGTTGCCCCGGCCAGGCTGCTCTATTTTAAAAGGTTAGAAGAACGCGATACAATCGCGTAGCAGCGGGGGTGTCAATTTTAGCTATTGCATTGCATATTAAATAGACTTGTTAAGAGGCATAATTAATGCAATTACAATGTTGGTAGATATGAAAATATATCATTAAAAACCGCCCCAAGCATACCGGAGTTTTATGCCGTAAGACATCAATCGGGCATTTTGTGCCAATGGCGTTTGGCTAAGGCTATTCCATTTAAAAGCATCTGGTTTTTTAGATTGGTACTCCACTAGAGGATTGTTTTTGTCGGCTGTTTTTAAACCTTTAAGGCCGTAATTCAAAAACAATCCGATATAAAAATGCTGATTTTTATACACTTCACTTTTTATTCCACTTTCAAAGATAGCCGAGTAGGTAGTTTGCCAATTTAAATTTTTCTTTGAGGTTTTGACATCGTCAAACCGACCAAAACCCATAAATAACGGATCGTCTAGAGTGACTTCATATTGAGGATAGTAACCACTTGTTTTGAGAAAGTCTATTGCTTGATCAAATTCTGCTTCTAGAACCAAGTTGACCTGAGCACCAGCCCTAAAATAAAATTTAGTTTCTCCGCTGGTTTGCCATTGTAAACTGAGCGGAAATTGAATATTTCCTATTTGTTGTTGCTCTTTTAATCTTTGTGCCTCGAATTGAAAAACAAAGTTCTCTTGTTCCAAGTCTATACTTTGATATTGGTCTTCTATTTTGGCTACACTCAATTTGGCGGTATACTTTTGGTATATTCCAGCCAATTGTAAAGACCAATTTTCATTAAGATAAAAACCATAGCCTAGACCCAACCCCCAATTTCTTTCTGGTGCTGTAAATGTTTGTTGGGTTTCGTAATCAACATAAGAGAACCCTCCTAAGGCCTGAACAGAAAATTCACTGCTTTTTTGTGAGTAACCACCCCAAGTAAGACTGCAAATACTTAAGAAAATCATTGTTTTTATTAAAATGATATGACGTTTGCGGGTGTTTGCGCTTTTGCAATTCATATGAGTTTTTATTCTATAATTAATTTAAAGGATTCTGTGTGATTACCGATTTGGTAGCTAGCTAAATAAGTACCAGTAGATAAAGTCTCAGGTAAATCTATACGGGTGTTTTTTTCTGATATTTTCCAAACCCCAACTTGTATACCCTGTAATGTATAAAGCCTTACAAATGCAGGTTGTTGAAGAGAAATATCAGTTTGACTTACCTCAAAATGAAGTTGATTGCCAGCTTGGTTAGGATTTGGCCAAGCGTTAAAATCGGCAGATTGACTTAAGGAGATCTGGCCTATACAAGTATGTAGAATGGCTCCGTTTGCTAAATAAAGTTTAACAGCATATTCGGCTTGTGGGTCTAATATGTCTTGGGATTGAGGACCCGCACTATAATATTGTTCGTTACCGATTGGCTTAGCATTTTTAAACCATTGATAACCCACAAATTGATAGCCGCCGTTAGTCGCTGGATTATTATTAACCAGTAACACATTGTCGAATTTTTGATGAACAATATCAAAAAATGCAAATTGCTTTTCGATTATTATCCAATAGGTTTGCGTACTGCTTCCATCTTGAGAGGTAATAGTTACTTTTTGCTTGTAAATACCTGGTTTGGGGGTTTCAATTTTAAAACTTTTTGCAGGACTTACTTGAGCATTAACCTCTGTGGTTATCTCAATATTTACGCTTTCTTTTTGGTTCGTGCAGGCTATCTGGTAATCAAGCTCTTTTGGTGGTGTGTTAAATTGTTTTTCCTCAATTTGTATAGTATGTGCCGAGGCATCTCTACTGTTAATTTGTAAAATCTGGGACATACTAGTGGCAGGATGATAATTGTTATTTCCTGGTTGTTCGGCCGTAATTTGTATTTGACCAGAACTTAGTAAACTCACCCAACCTGTTGACGAAACTGTGGCTGGGGGACTGACTCCCGCATATGAATAAGTGAATTGCACGGGCAAACCTGAACTCGCGCTAGCTTGAAGTTGAAAATCTGAATCGTCTTCTAGTATTTTTAATCCAGGGTCTTGAAAGTTTATACTCTGTGCTGCTTTTTCAATCACCAATTGTGCACTAAGGCTAATGGGGTCACAATTTACATCTGAAGCCGGCGGACTTATGACCGCAGTAACAGTATAATTCCCTGCGTCTATTGCGCCATTGGGACTGCTAGTTTGAGGACTTATACTATAATTAACTTGTGCTCCTGCGGGTAAATTGCTTACGCTTAAGCTATGTAAATTACCATCGTAAGTAAATTGACCATCATTAAAACTTACTGCCTCTAAGGGCGAAGCTAAAACTTGAATATTTTGGGTTTGCGTACTGGTATTACCGTTTTGATCTTGAAACGTCCACGTAATGCTATGATTTCCTTGTGCATTGATAGGGAAAACCGCATCGTTGGTCACCAAGACGCTTCCTCCACAATTGTCAGTTGCAGTTGGCGGCGTTAAATCTGTTGGCAGCAGCTCACAAGCTTTTGTTATAGTGGGCAAGCTAGCCAGGTCTGGAGTAGGCGGCATGGTATCATCTATTACAATATTTTGAATTTGCGTACTGGTATTGCCGTTTTGATCTTGAAACGTCCACGTAATGCTATGATTTCCTTGTGTATTGATAGGAAAAACCGCATCGTTGGTCACCAAGACGCTTCCTCCACAGTTATCTGTAGCAGTTGGCGGCGTTAAATCTGTTGGCAACAGCTCACAAGCTTTTGTTATAGTAGGCAAGCTAGCCAAGTCTGGTACAGGTGCCAATGAGTCGATGACTTGAATGTTAATGGAACAACTACTAGTGTTTCCTGCTCTATCGGTTACCAGCATACTTACACTCTGAGCACCGATCATGCTACAATCAAAAACCTGGGGTGTAATTTGTATACTAGCAATTTGATCGTTATCTGTGCTTCCCGCATCCACCATGGCTGGGGTAATACTGGCAGTGCCATTTGCATCTAGATAAACTTGAAGGCTTTGACATAGGGCGGTAGGAGCAAGGTTATCTGAGGTATTAATAAAGCCGTTCTTTGTAAGGCTTGCACTGCAGGCTTGGGTTGTGGTAATATTCAAACTAACGTCATAAACTCCAAAACTGCTGTAGGTATGGGTGGGATTTTGCAGTGTAGAGGTATTTCCATCACCAAAATCCCATAACCACCCTGTGATAGGCAAATTACTTGTAGAATTGTCTTGAAAATTAACCGTCAAATTAGGAAATCCAGTTGTGGTATCGGTAGTGGAGAAGTCAGCTATGACTTGGTTGATGCTGATATAATCTATTTTATTTTCGGTATAGGAGCATCCTGTATCTGTTGTGATTTTAAGGCTAACCTTAAAGTTTCCTGGGGTAGTGTAGGTGTGACTGGGGTTTTGAACAGTCGAAGTATTCCCGTCTCCAAAATCCCATTCCCATTGTGTAATCGATCCATTTCCGTTTAAGGTTGAGGTGTCTGTGAAAGCAATAGTACTTCCGATACAACTCGAAGTAGTACTGCTGGTAAAATTGGCCGTTGCAGTTTGAACACGTATTAAGGCAGTATGGGTATTGTAGGTGTTAAAAATGGTATCGGTGGTTTTTAAAGATACCGTATAATCTCCTGGACTTACAAAGTTGTGTATGGGGTTTTGAGAAGTCGAAGTATTCCCGTCACCAAAATCCCATTCCCATAGATCTGGATATTCAGAGGTGTCTGTGAAAAATACCGTATGCGGTATCCCACATCCTTCAGTAGGATTGGCGGTAAAATCGGTGTTCCGCACCGGTAAATCGGCATTGTACTCTAAAGCACCAAGGTCTATTTGATCTTGACTAAAAAAGCTATCATCATACAATCGAGCCTGACCATTCAAATCTACATCAGTCAATAGATTTCCGCCAGCTTGTGTATAGGCAGTATTGTTTCCTACATTGACCGCCCGACTAGTGTTTTTAAGACTAAAGTCATCTTGAAACGGATTGTTAAAAACCAAAGTGGGGGTCAAACCATAGGTATTTATATTGCCGTTGGCAATAGTGTTATTGCCTTCAATAAGACTGTGGTAAGCGGTATAAGTTCCGCCAAGTAATTCCTTAATATCACCAAAAATGATACTATTATGCAAAATAGGATTAGACAGTTTGGTTACAATGGCTTCACCTTGAGGGGCCGAATTAAGGGCTATACTCACATTGGTAAATTGCATTTGGCCGTTCAAATTTATATAGATGCCTCCTCCAGCATCAGTGGCGTGATTGTGATGTATAATAGAATTGACAAGACTAGAATTAGCATCGATATTATATATTCCAGCACCTCTATTGGCAGAATTGTCTTGTAGTTTTAGGTTTTTAAAGGGTATATTGGCCTTTCTAATATAAATGCCGCCGCCTGAGAAGTGGGAGAAGTAATTTCCGTTGATGTAAAAACCTGAAATGCTTTGGCTTACAGAACTGGCGTTAGCCCCTTGTATGGTAAAACCATCTACTTTTGTTTGCCCTAGATTGCCAGAGCCCATAAGTACGTGATAGGTATTCTGAGCTCTTGAGCTGGCTGTATGCCTTACACCTGTATTAGGAGCAGGATTTAAAAGAGCGTCGTTTGCATCGCGATCACCACTTAATATGCTGGCATTGTTAGTATTACTCAGGTCTCTTTGCGATATGCTATTTTCAGTTCCGGCAAAACCACCAAATAATTGAACATCTTTAACCAGTAAAAATGCATTAGCCCTTCCCTTTTGTTTTCCAAATTCTCCATCAATAGGACTATATAAAGGGGTGTAGGTGCCACCGGCAACCCAAATTTGTAAGGGGGTTGTAGCCCAATTAGGACTAGCATTATTATTTGCCCATTTTAAGGCATGGGCTAGTTCGGGAATGGCATTTGCCCAACTAGAACCATCGCCTTGGGGGTTAGGCGTGTTTTTATTAACGTATAAAATTTGGTTAGCGTCTGGTTGGTAAACCAAGGTTTGTTTATTCGTTTGGGCAGTGGCTAACGAACCGGTATTGCCTACTCCATCGGTAAGTTGTAGACTTAAATTTAGCACTCCGTTACTTAAACCGCTTAAATTTAAATCGCTTATTTGTTGATTGGCTTGGCTGATGACACCAGAACCGCTAAGGGGTGTGCCTCCATTATTACTTGTTATGGTGTATTGATAGGTTGCGCCTATTTCGGCTGCAGCTATAGTGAAACTGGCATTGTTTTCATTGCTAATTGCTATAAGCGCTTGATCAAATTGTACTGTATATCCCGTGGGTGCCACCCCGTCAACCAAAACCCCATTTGTATTGGCTACATTATTTAAATTCAGGTTGGCGGCTAAACCATTGCTATTTTGTAGGCTGCCTCCGTTTGCGCTAAGGCCATTAATACCAATACCATTCGAATCAAAATCTCCAGCTTGTACCGTGTAAACAAAATCTAAGCTACTAGTGCCACTACCACTAGAATAGGTGGCATTTTTAAGGCTAGATCCTACTGCGATAGTAATCTGCGGAACTCCATTAAGGGTATTGACAATGATGTTTTGATCAAATTGAATACTAAAATTAAGATCGTCACCAGCGGCATAGGTGTTATTAAGGGGCACGCTCACACTATTGATAATTGGATTACTGGTAGGGAAACTAACTTGAATATTATCAAGCCCAAAATTATTTAGCGTTGCTAAGTTGTCGGGTTTAATCTTAAAGCTGCTGATGTTGCTCGCCAAATTTGTATTGACAACAAAAACTGGAGAGACGACTCCAATGGGGTAAGACGCAAAGGGGGTAATAACTTGATCGTTAGGGTCTAATAAGCTAATTTGATAATTTCTATAAGCCACACAAGTCAATCCATGTAAGGTAAAATTGGTAGGATTTCCATTTTTTGTAAAACTAATCACCCAGGGGTTTGTATTTCCAGCTCCACCATTGTAATAAAATACCTGCGAACCATTTACTTGGGTAAGCCCAGCATTACCGTTTGACGTAGCGTGGGTGATTGTCATAGTATAGACGTTACCTCCCACAGTAATAGATTGGTTAATAGCACTGTTGTTATTTTGAAGTACTGCATTTTCTAAGTCAAAGGTAATGCTTTGGGCACTCAGGCTGCTTAGCATAAGCATTAACAGAAGAGACAAGTTAATTTTTACTAAAGTGGTCGTTAGGTATTTCATACAATTGGTATTACAAGAGAATAAAACTTAGCTTCTAGAAGGATAGATACCGTTTAAGGCTATCATAAAATTAAGAGCGAGATAGGGCGGGCGGTTTTCGTGTGCCTTGCCTTCTCCTGTATCGGTTATTCTTACGGCATCATTTGCCATTTGCGCATCGCTAGTAGTGCTGTAACTACCTCCTTTAGCCCAATAGTTATTGGTGACCTCGATGGTATTGGCCCCTATGCCATCTAAAGCAGAGGCGTGAGTACTTACGCCGTGGTTATGAGCGGGCATTTCGGAAATGCCTAAAGCTACTTTTTCTTTCCCACCTTGACTGCCTATGGGGTAATTACTAAGCCCCTGCGCCGTACCAAAACCAAGGGGCATTCTACCACAAAGGTTGGGAAGTGCAAAAGTATTTACACCGTCTCCTCCGTATCGTGTTCCTAATAAAGAAAAAAGCGCGGTGTGGTCAGATATATTTAGCATTTGACCGTTGCAAAAAGCCCAGCCAGCAGGTGCGTAATCGCCACCAAATAGGCTTATTTGTCCTAAAAAAACATCCATAATATTATTGTTTAAGTGATAATTCGGGTAGTTTGATCTGTATTGCTGTACCATTTTTTACTTGTAAACTAAAACAGCCTAACGCATCTATAGTTAAGTATATATCGCCGTGTTGTTCAAAACGGTAATAAAATTCGGTACTGTGGCAGCGTATTAAAAGTCCGTAACGCTCAGAAGGAAAAGGATATCCTTTTATCTTTTCTTCGCCTAGATCTAAAAAAAGAACTTCGCCGAGTCCATAAATTTGTAATAAAGCCGATTTTAAATCGGGAATACTAGCACTGGTAAAATGATGATTGATGATCCAATCTCTATTGGTGTCGGTATTGACCAAGCGTCCAGAATACCGGTAGTTGTTTTCGATTTTAATAGTGAACATATTGGGTGTTTTATATTTACCCGTGCAAGTTAGTTTTTAGGTTCAACTTTTGGAATACGTAGCTCTACGTATATAGGCTATAGCCTTTGATCTTATGTTGGTTATAGCGTAAACATTTCCCTGAAAAGGGAATGAAACAGTTCTAAACCAACAAACAACTTTTTTAAAAACTCATTTTGTTTTGTTTTAACCAAAGTAAGAGGCTGTGGGCTTGAGAGTCTAGATTTAGCTTTTCAATAATATTACTACGGTGTTTTTCTACCGTTCGTTTTGAAATGAAAAGTTCTTCGGCAATTTGAGCGCTGGTATATTCTTGTTCAATATATTTCAAAATCTTAAGTTCGCTAGCGGTGAGTTTTTCTAGCTGAGGGTTTTGGCTTGGAATATGAATATTATTTTTTAGGGTAGAACTCTGGTAGGTTTTTTGAGATAAAACCGCATTTAAACAATCATCTAGTTCTTCTAAAGCGGTATCTTTGGTTAAATACCCAGCAATACAGTGCCCAAGTTCGGACAGTATGGCTTCTTGTTGATGCAAGGTTAACAAGATGACCTTTACCTTAGTGCCCTGGGCAAAAATCGCCTTGGCCACCTCTAAACCGTTTTGTTTGGGCATATCAAAGTCGAGAATAGCGATATGGGGCTGATGTTTTAATATGGCATAATAGGCCGCTATACCATCCTGAGCGGTGGCCACCACTTGGTGCCCTTTACTGTTGAGGTAGGCCTGGGTTCCTTTTAGCAATAGCGGGTGATCATCGGCGAGTAAGATACGTAAGCGCATTAGTTGGCGTGTTTATTTAGAATTATACTTATATGCGTTCCTTTTTCTCTACGAGAACGTATTTTTAATTTGGCCTCTATTAATACGGCCCGTTCTTTAAGATTTTTTAAGCCTAAGCTGTCGAGTTTTTGCATCTGTTGGCTAACCTCAAAACCCAGCCCGTTATCTTTTATGCTAAAAATATAAGTTTCTGAGGTTTCTTGTATGCGTACTTGACAAGCCGAGGCTTGAGAATGTTTCACTACATTGTTAAGACATTCTTGAATCATCCTAAAAATGAAGATGGCTTTTTCTTTTTTTAGATTGATGTGTTGGGTTTCTATAAGTGTGGAGTAATAAATACTCGAATTTTTTTGAAAACGCTCTACCGTATGCTTAATCGAAGTAAGTAAGCCTAGCTTTTCGAATTGAAACGGATGAAGGCGCTGAGACATCGATCTAACTTCTTGTATGCTCTCTTCGAGTAGTTGATGCTCTTGCTGCTTTTTTAACAAGAGTTTGTTTTTTACCAACAAAAGATTTTGCCCCACGCTGTCGTGTAATTCTCCTGCAATACGTTTGCGCTCATCTTCTAATTGATGTACCAAGTTATGAGCAAATTCTTTTTGTAGGCGTTCTTTGCGTTGGGCGTACAAGCGTTGTCGCCAAATGTAAAGGAAAACAAATCCGAAAAGGCTAATTATTCCTAATAATAATAAACGCTGATTTACAATGCGATTTTTAGCATGCAGCAGTTCAATGGCTTGATTTTTTTGCTTTAAGGCGAGATCTTTTTTCTTGGTTTCAAATTGAGTTTGCACAAAAGCAAATTGCCTACGCGATGCGGCTACGTTTACCGAGTCTTTTAAATGGGTGTAGCGCTTTAAATAATAAAGGGCCTTAGGGGTTTGTTGATTTTCTTCGTAGATGTTGGCCAATAACCAATAAGCACGCGCCAGGTGTTGCCAATCATCTGTATTTTCTAAACTCTCTAGCAAGTCATGAGCCGAAGAAATAGCTAAATCTATTTGGTTATTTACCAAAGCATGCCTGCTTTGTGCCAAGCGATAATAGCTATTTATAAATGGGGTTTGTAATTTGTGTTCGCTAAACTGAGTTTGGAGCTCTTTAAAATAGTGATTTGCTTTATCTTTCTGTTGGTTGCGGGCATAAATAGCCGTAGCAAAGGTGAGGCTTATCAGCCTAACAATCTCTTTGATATCGGCTTGATTGTTTTCGGTTTTTAAGGCTTGCTCGATATGATACAGCTCTTTTTGCGGTTGATTCTGAAAAAAAGCATCGGTAGCAGCTCGTAAATGGGCCACAGCTTTTACCTGAGCAAAACCAGGCTTTTTAGGCATATTAAAAATAAATTCCCTCTCTTTCGCCGCTTTATCGTATAAAGCAAAACTACTGAATAAAGTACTCAAACCGCTCTTGGTCCATAACAACATAAGACTATCCTGTTGGTGACTAAAAAGGCTCTCAGCTTTTTGAAAATAGGTTGCGCTTTCGGTAAAACGGTTCAGCCGATTGGTGTTTTCGGCGGCTTTAAGATAAGCATAGCCAAAGGCATACCAACTGGAATCTTGTTCTTTCTCCATATAAGAAATCCCTTCTTCAAGTATTTGCATCGCCTCTTTGTAATACTGGTTATAAGTAGCCGATTCTGCATAATTAATATAAAAGTTAGCACGTTGTTTGGGGGTTTGGCAGAACTTGAGGTAGGGTTTAAAATCACGTAACAAACTATAGCTTCTTTGGTGATCGATGGCTTGGTAAATCAGTAAATCACTTAGTGCGTTGAGGTGCACTAAGGCTTCATCATATTCTTGTTGGTTTAAGGCTTGGTTATAAGCATCTTGAAATTGCTTTGCTTGTAGATTGACTTGCGCAATAGACTGGGCGTCTGCGCTTATGCCTAAGAAAAAATATACAAAAAAAACAAGGTAGTGGTGCTTCATAAAGCTGCTTAGATTTCAAATTTAAGCATTTTTTATTTTTCTACGAGCAACAATTATTCTTGTTGCTATACAGGCTTGACTTTGATTTAAAGGCTGTTATAACTATACCAATCACCGGCGAGTAGAATGAATAGGTCTTTTTTTAAATTTTAGTCCAGTGGCTTCTTAGGTAAAAAATCAATTTACCATTAAAGCATATCCCGAAGCTACATGCTCCTAGTTTGCAGCCTATCAAATCCCTAACATAAGCGGAGTGAGTCCACACTGAGTCCACAGTGAGTCCACTAAATAGTGGACTAAGCTATAGGCATAATGCAGACAATATAGACACAAATTGCAGGCATTACGGCTTTAACCTTCTTTCAATCGTACCTTACTGGAATTGAAATGAATTATGAATCAAATAAACGCATTAAATCTTTACGCCTTTCAATCGTACCTTACTGGAATTGAAATGTATACATAATGTAAGTAATACAATATAAGTATTACCTTTCAATCGTACCTTACTGGAATTGAAATTATATATACTTGTTTGCTCCAATTTTCACGTTTCTTTCTTTCAATCGTACCTTACTGGAATTGAAATATGTTTACCTCAATGAAGTCTACATAACCTATAGGCTTTTAATCGCACCTTACTAGGATTGAATTCTAAAAACCTGTTCACCTTCAGCGACCAGGCCATAGCCCGTACAACAAAACTTTGTGTTTAAACAGGCCTTGGTTTCGAGAATCAACGGAGCACAGCGGAGTTAAACACTCGCAAGTAATAAATTTCCTTTAAAAATGCAGCAGGCTTCAAAACCTAGTCATCAATGAAATTGAAGCAAAGTGTCTAATAACTAAACCTTCATGCAATCCGTACTAGCCACATAGCTTGCCCCGATTTTTTATAGGGGAAGGTTTAGTTATTGCTCAAAATTATTTTATCAGTTTAATTATGTTCGGGTATAAATTCTCTGTTTTTCCTTTACTCGTTTTAATAGCAAAAGTTATGGGTAATATTATATTGAAAGCATAAAGTCCGATGAATATATAAAAAAGAAAAGGATAATAATCATAATGCATAATTTTTGAAAATGCGTATCCTGTTATACTTAAAAATGTAATAATCGACCATAGAATTTGATAATTCAGGACATTTGCTCCGATTTCTTTTAGTCCGACAATTTTATCTTTTTTGTTCATCCATAAAACTAGAGGAACAATTATGTTTCCAACAGGAATGGCTAAAAAGACTATTACAGAAAGATGAAAAATTGTTAGATAGCTTTTATCAGTTTGTTTTCCATAATCTAAAATATCCTCTGTATTTATGTCAAGAACCTTACAAATAAGATTTAGAGTTTTTCCACGAGGTTCACTTTCGTTGTTTTCAATACGTTGAATTGTTCTTAAATTCACTTTTGCAGATTCAGCCAACTCTTCTTGAGAAAGTCCTTTTTTCTTTCTTATTTCTCTAATTTTTTTTCCGATTTCGTTCATAATTAATTTGGGTTTATTGTCCTACAAAACTACTTATGAATCTATCAATTTGATAACGGTTTATTTGCGACATTTTTACGACATTCTTGTCAATATGTTGATTTTGTTGAGTTTTTTTCTAATTGGAAGCAACTCGTTACACCAACTCAAATATACATTTTTAAAACAATTTTGTACTGGATAAAGTTGCACACGGTTATTGAGATTACTCTGCCCAGACTGCTTTGATTCAAAAGGCTAGAAGAACGCGATGCAATTGCGCAGCAGCGGGGGGTGAAATTATCCCCAGTCTCGAGAATCAACGGAGTACGGCGGAGTTAAACAATTGCAAGAAAAAATTTCCTTTAAAAATGCAGCAGGCTTCAAAATTTAGTCATCAATGAAATTGAAGCAAAGTGTCTAAGACCTAATCATTCATGCAAGCCGTACCGGCCACACAGCTTGCCCCGATTTTTCATTGGGGAAGGCTTGGTTATTGTAACGCGTTTTTATTTAAATAGTTTAGTATATTCTCTGAATAAATATATTTTCCCTCTTTTTCCACCAGTTATTTCAGTCAATATTTCTAATTTCTCAAGTTCTTCTATTAATTTGTAAACCGAAGGTGATGATAAGCCTGTCAAATCTTTAACTTTTTGAGCATCAATTATTGGTCGTTGGTAAAGATGATTTAGAATCAATTGAGCATTGTGTGAACGACTTCCTAAGATTTGCAATTTAATTTCGACTTCCTTTTGTAGTTTTAAAATACTATCAAATGTGTTTATTCCATTTTTTGCAGTTTCAATTACACCAACTAGGAAAAACTTAAACCATTGACTTAAATCATTTTTTTCTCTAACTCTTGTTAGGTTGTCATAATAAAGCATTCTGTTTCTTTCGAAAAAATCAGACAGATAGAGAATAGGCTTTTTTAGTATTCCTTTTTCAACTAAATACAATGTAATCATTAATCGACCAACTCGCCCATTACCGTCTAAAAAGGGGTGAATAGTTTCAAATTGGTAGTGGATTAAAGCAATTTTTAATAAATCAGGAAAAAATGATTCTGAATTATGAGCAAAATTTTCTAAATCACCCATATATTCATTTACACTCGTATGGATAGGTGGAATAAATGTAGCGTCATTAATACTTGCTCCTCCAATCCAGTTTTGACTGCTTCTAAATTCTCCAGGAAGTTTATGTTTTCCTCTGACTCCTTGCAATAGTATTTTATGTGTTTCACGTATTAATCTAGAGGAAAAAGGTAGTTTCTCTAAACTTTTGATTGCAGAATTTAATGCTTCGATATAGTTTTGTACTTCTTCCCAATCATCTCGTTTTTCATCTTTTACATCTTTTTTATCTAATAGAGCATCTTCTATGTTTGTTTTTGTTCCTTCAATCTTACTTGACTGAGTTGCTTCTTTTAATACGTGCATACTGATAAATAAATCGATGTTTGGAATGTATTCTGAATACATATCAAGTCTTCCAAGTTGTCTATCAGCTTGACTTAGAAGAGTTAACACCTCCATATCTTCAATTGTCCATTGTTGATTTATTTTAGTAGGCTGAAAGCTTTTATGAGTTCCTTGATTTATATAGTTACCAGATTTGAATGTTATCATAATTTATTTAAGTATAAACTTAAACAAAGATATATATTAATTAAGAATATGCGAAAAATATTAAATAAGAAACAAGGTAAGTTAAGTATATACTTAAATTCTTAATTAGTTGAGTGTGTTATTTAATGTTGCCCAACTCGTTACACCAACTTAAATATGCTCTTTTAATACAATTCTGTACGGGTTAAAGCCTAACTCGGTTATTAGGCATAAAATCTGGAAGGGTCAACATTACCCCGTCTAGGCTGTACCGGCCACACAGCTTGCCCCGATTTTTCATTGGGGAACGCTTAGTTGTTGTGTGCAGTTTTTTTAATTTATTTCAGTCGTTTTTTAATATCCATTCTTTGGTGTAGAATTCTAACGATTTCCACAATTCCATTATCAATTTTTCTATAAAAAATCAGATGTGATTTAATTTTCGTTACTCTATAGTTTTTACGAGTTTGTTCTGCTGACTTTCCTGTCATAAAGTTGACAGCAATAAATTCAATTTCCCTTATTATCAAGTCATAATATCTATCAGCTTGTTCTTTAGACCATTTGTTAAGAGTATAAATCCAAATTTTATCTAAATCCTCAATCGCTTGTTGACTTATGCGATATTTATTTTTACTCATAAGTGTTTACGATGTAATTCTTTCAGATGCTGTTTTGGGTCAAAATTTTCAACAAATCCGCTATTTTCTCCAACTTCGAGCGCTTTAATCAGTTCTCTTTCTTTTTTTTCTTCACGTTCTAACAATCGTAATGCGGAACGAATTACTTCGCTAACCGAACCATATCTTCCAGATTTGACTTCTTCTCTGATAAAATCCTCAAAATGATTTCCGAGTGATATTGATGTGTTTTTTCCCATTTTGGATATTATTTTTGTCAAATATACCAAATCTTGGTAACGTACGCAAATTGCACACAACTCGTTACACCCACTCAAATATACATTTTTAATACAAATTTTTTACGGGATAACCTCCAACTCGATTATTAGCGATAAAATCTGAAAGGGTCAACATTACCCCGTCTAGACTGCTCTGGTTGAAAAGGTTAGAAGAACAAGGCGATGCAATCGCGCAGCAGCGGGGGCTGATAGCGACCTGTGAATCATCACGTAAAAATACAATTTGAAATCAATTCACAACAAAACTTTGTGTAGAAAACGGCTCAGGTCTCGAGAATCAATGGAGTACGGCGGTGTTAAACACTCGCAAGTAATAAATTTCCTTTAAAAATGCAGCAGCCTTCAAAACCTAGTCACCAATGAAATTGAAGCAAAGTGTCTAAGACCTAATCATTCATGCAAGCCGTACCGGCCACACAGCTTGCTCCGATTTTTTATAGGGGAAGGCTTAGTTATTATGCCACGTTTTTCTATTTTTTTAATTGGATTCTTACCGCGGGAACATAAAAATTTTCTTCTCTAGAAATATATTTATTCCACATTTCTTTTACATTTCTG
>NZ_JBHULZ010000041.1:0-11165 GCF_042684705.1 Mesonia sediminis | reverse complement strand
CTTTCCTGAATTTATCTTTGAGGGTGAGCAGTTTTCCTTTAGGATATACATATATTTTGTTGGGATCATAAAGACTATCCGCTAAAAACAAAACTGGTACAAATACCGAATTTTCAACTTTATTTTTGTGAATTAAAATGCTGAAACTTTCAATCTCTATGGGTTGTTTTAATTCGAAACTCACTATATCGCCACGAGAATTTTACGTGTTTATGCCTTTAATATTTTTATTAAATGTGCCTATTGTCTTAGTTTCTTTTTTTTCCACTACCACTTCCTCCAAATACAATTGCTTATTTATATAAATTAGATTTTTATCAAATTTTCTTTTAGGAATTTTTTCTTGATACCAATAATCAAAATACAAAACAATGGAGTCGGCTTTTTCAATCTTTTCTAGGCTCAGGTCAAGCGCATTATTTTTTCCAGGAAGATATATTATTGGGTCGGTTTGGTTGTATACTTTAAGTTTGTAATTGGAGATGGTGTCAAAATCATTATTGGAAACAAAATAATAGTGCTTTTGCGCGCTTACCAAGTTGAACGTTAATAAAAGAAACAGAAAAACCAATAAAAAATATTTGTTCATAATTAAAAAATTTTTAACCTCTCCGACAATATATCCGAGAGGTTATGTTCATTCAAAATATTTATCCTTCTGCGACCCATTCTTGCCAAGTGCAAGGAACTTCAACTGAACCTCCTCCCATAGCAATGCCAAAACGATATTTTTTGACCGTGGCATTTCTTGCCAGGTAATAACCGCCTTGAGGCCTTTCTTTTATTTCACAAGGTCCTGGATTGGAAATTTCATTGCACCAAAAGCACGCATTGGGTTCGACACCTAATGACGGGGTGTCGAGGTAATATATTAAGTCGATTACTTGATTAGGCTCGAACACCGCAAGAATGTGTTTATTCAATACACTAAATTCATATTCATTGTAGTTTTGATTAAGATGGGCGTCGTGAACAAAACTAGATAAAATATTCAAATACTGCATTTGTTCATCGGAAAGTTGGGAATTTTCTTCAAATATATTGTATTTGATAACCCAAAAATTCGCCTTTTCTTCATTGGACAATGCATTAAATTCAGCAATAGTATTGTTTGAATTGATAATATCAAAATACCAACTGCATTATACTGAAATAGGTTGACCTTTTTTACGGTTTTTTTTGGTTGATTATCTACTACTTTTAGATAGTAAGTTCAGATAGATTTACATTATTTTATCGATATGATCTGTATTTGATCGTTGGATTTTTGTGGACTTCAGCTGGCTTTCTTAAATCCAGGCTAAAATGTGTTCTTAGGTTATTGTAAATATACACTGCTTATGCAGTCATATTCTGCGCTAATTCGGTGTTTTTAATCGTTTGTTTTAGTCCATATTCATATTTAAGGGTTTTGTTAATTCGCGTTGCAACTGCGTTTCAAAGGGATCATACTGTTCGGTCATACTCATAACAATATTATTTTTTTCAGCAAATTGGGTGTATTTAGGGTTACAGTATTGAAAACCTCTATCGGATTGATGGATGAGTCTTTCACTTGGAGTACTTTAGCCCTTTATGTAAAAAAGGGAAACTAGTGACCCTCTACGTTTTTACCGCACGTGGGCCACCAGAATATTGGATTGAACGACTTAAAAAACAAAATTAAATGATAATAAAAAACGACTCTTCAAGACGTAATAGAATGCTACACCCCAAAATCAAGAAAAACCGCATAAAGTGATACCAATAAACCAATCAATACGCAAAGAGGTGCAATTTATAAGCTTTTTGGGTATCCTAAGTCTACCGCTAAGAAAAGACATGTGGCTAATCATCTCTAAAAGAGCAGCACAGCAATAGATTAATCCCCATAGTACCAACCGACAAACAGCCGGGTTAGTCAACACGGCGTTCATGTTAGGCTCCCGAAAAAAGAAGTCGGGACAGGCTGTACCGACCACACAGCTTGCCCCGATTTTTCATTGGGGAACGCTTAGTTATTGGCACCAGTATTTATTTAATCAGTTCTACTAATTTCCATTCTTCATTTGGTTCTTTTGTCAAATAAGCATTAACACTTATTTCTTTTTCATTTCCGATAACCTTTATTTCCAAATTTGCTTCGCCGTAACCACTTTTGACACTAACTCCGCCAGTTGGAAACATTCCGTATTTTTTTATTCCGCCTACATCAGTTATAATTTCTTGATTTTGTTCTATTTCACTAATTGCTGTTTTGTAGGCATCCGAACTTTTCATTGAAGCAAAAACAAAAACAAAAATGAATATAAAATATGTCATTCCAATTCCGCCCAATGCTAAAACCCTTGGCAAGACATTTAATTTTTTTGGATTTTTTAAAACGGATGTTTTTGCGATTTTATCACCAAGCCTTTTCTTATCTTGACTTACTGCAAGTGCTATAAATTCAATTGGCCAGATAATTATTAGTAGATTCCGAATAAATAGTCTGCCAATAGATGGAATTTCAGTGTGATTATTTTCATCACGAACCATAATTCCCATAATCCATTTCCCTGGGCCGACACCTTTTATAGAATCTTTTGCGAAATATAGGATAAAGCCAATTAGCATTGTAGGTAGAATTCTGACCATTACGTTACCAACATTGTCCTCATCAAAAAAACCTGTTCCGAGTGATAAAAATGAAATAGCAACTATTAAGAAAGTCATTGTGAAGTGGTCAATCAGAAATGCTGCAATTCTTCTAATTCTACTTGATAATGAAAATCTGTCTTCGAAATTTTGTGTCATTAGGATTGTTGGTTGATATTGGTGCCAACTCGTTATATCAACCCAAATATACTCTTTTAATACAATTCTGTACGGGTTAAAGCCTAACTCGGTTATTGGGGATAAAATTTAGAAGGGTCAACATTCCCCCGGCCAGGCTGCTCTGGTTTAAAAGGTTAGAAGAACGTGATGCAAGTGCGTAGCAGCGGGGGATTTTAGAATAGTAGGAGTAATCTCGTATGGTGGTTTTATTTGATACTATCATTTGATAGTATCAAATGAAGGGTCATTTTTTATCAATTCAAAGAAAAATGTTGTTTTAATAATTGAATACAACGTTTTGCGGCTTTGCGTAGTGGCGGAATAGAATTACCGAAGTTTCAGTTTTGCACTTGACCGGCCATTACGCAAAACGGATGTTGTGCGGTCGCTCTTATTTTTCCATCCATTCTCTAAACAATGCGGTTTGGTTTTGGCTTGTTTTTACATAATTGTTATATCCTTTTAGTTTTATTGCAAGTGAATTTTTGTTGTAACGTTCTATTTTCTCAATATAGTTTTTTTGGATTAGTTCACTCCGATTTATTCTAAAAAAATCGATTGGGTCGAGTTGCTTCTCTATTTCTGTCAAAGTCAGCTTGGAGAGTAAATGTTTATTACCTTTTTTATCATATGTAAAAATCACCCCTTCATCTGCTTCAAATAGAACAATGTCTTCCGTTTCTAAGAAATAAATACTTGTATTTTTATGAACGGTAAAACGTTTTTTGTATGCTTTATTCTGAAAATTTTGCTGAATAATTTTTGTTAACATCTGAAATTGATGACTTGCATCTGAAGACGTGTCTTTATACCACAGAAATTTATTCCAAGCCCTTTGAAAGCGTACTTTGGGAAAGGGCTTTAGCAAATAATCAATTCCGTTCTCTTCAAATGCATTCATCCAAAATTGGTCATATGCCGTAGTAAAAATAATAGGGCAGCTAACGGGAATCTGACTATAAATTTCAAAAGCATTACCGTCCAGCAATTCAATGTCTGAAAAAATAAGGTCGGGTTGATACTGTTTCAAAAATTCAACAGCAGATTGTACCGTGTCCAACTCTGCTATGATTTCATTTGACGTATCTAATTCTTTAATAAAACGTTTCAATTTATTCCTTGCTGGAATTTCGTCTTCTATGATAAGTATTTTTGTCATACGTTTTAATTGTGGATAATAGGAATTTCAACCGAAAAATCATTTTCTGTTTGATAAATTTGTATCGGTTTTTCAGAAAGTAATCTATATTGTTCTTTCAGGTTTTTTAATGCTCTTTCTGATTTGGGCTTGCTGTTTAGTTTTAGATTTATATTGTTGGAAACAGAGATAATTTTATCAATTTTTATATGAATACAAATAGGATTTTTTTCTGTTCCCAGATTGTGTTTAACAGCATTTTCAAGAAGCAATTGTAAGGTCATCGGAACCACAAAACCTATTATGCTTTTGCACTCGATTTGCAGTTGATAAGCGTTATGGTATTTATGCTTAATAAGCTTAAAATATTGCTTGGCAAAATCAATTTCGTCTTCAATACGGATTAATTCTTTATCGGTCGACTGTAAAACATAACGATAAATTTCTGCAAATTCATTCAGAAAATCAGATGCTTTGTCTTTATCCTCCTCTATAAGTTGATCCAGAACATTCAGGTTATTAAACAAAAAGTGAGGATTGAGTTGTGCTTTTAATTGATTGACTTTACTTTCCGTCATCGCTTTATTGTAAATTGCTATTTTTTTTGCTGTTTTTTTATGGATTAGATAGTAATAATAAGCAAGAAAAAAACCCCCATAAATAAGACTGTCTAAAAATTTAGAAAATAGCGATAGGGAGAATGTTTCTTGATTAAAATTTCTCTCGACATTACCAAACAGTAAAGCAATACTCAGCCCTAATGTGTTTGTGGCGAGTAAATAAACAAAAAGTGAGGCTCCAAAAATTTTAAATAATAACTTGGGACTAAACGTTTCAGATTTGTTCCACTTCTTGATAAAAAAGAGTATAATTAAAAACAAAAACCCTGAGCCTATTAATGAAGCTAAAGCCGCATCGGGTGTAAATGTATAAGCATTGATTTGCTTCCTTAGGATGATGCGTATGTAAATGGATTGTACATAAGCAAATAGCAAAATGAACAATAGGAAATAACGGTTTTGATATATTTTTTGAATGAAGTTTTTCATCTGATTTTAATGTTGCAATCTACAAAAAAAGGCTGTCTCCAGTGATACAGCCATTTTAATGTCTTAATATTAATTTGCCTATTTTGTCTTTTCAGGGAAAGATGCAATGGTGTTTCCTTTATCATCAAAGAAATCTAATTTTGCATTATTTTCTTTGTCCACATAAAACATTGCTCTTGGCATTCCTTTATCATCAAAAAGAAACAGACCGTTGTTCTGGCTTCTGGATTTGCCGAGCATCACTCGGGGAACGCCACCCAACAAACCTTGGGCTTCATATTCTTTGTATTTTTCCTGCATTGCTTTTGGATCTTTTTTGCGAAGTTCCTCCAATTCCTTCATAATTTCTGCCGTTTTTATTTGTGATTCTTTACTTGGTCTATCGTTAAAAGCCAGTGTACTACTCACAAATCTATTATCGCCTTGACCTACATCCTGAGTAAGCAGTTGCATTACCTGATCTCCATCATATTGGTCATATGTTAATGAAAGACCAGAAGAATGTCCGTTTTCAGTTTTTTGTCCATCATAGATAAATCCACCACATTCAATGCCATCTTCATTGAAAAACAACATCCCTGAACGCTTTTTTCTGCCCTCATTAGTTGGTCTACCATTGATTATGTCTGTACCGTTCGGAAAACGTTCCACGTTGGTAATAACCATTTTTATGGTACCGTCTTTTTCTACAATGTTGATGCGCTCCACATCTATTTCACTAAATTTTTGGTTACCTGATTTTTTGAATGCCGTTGATGCAATAAATGTAACCCCTACAACAGTAGCAACCGCAAAAGCTCTTAGAAATACCAATTCTCTGTTCATCTTTTTAAATTTTAAAGTTTGATGAAGCAAAAGTATTTTGTTGCTATTTCTTGTTCAAGAACAAAACAATGAATGCAGGAAAAATTCGGTTGAGCTAAGGAAAATTAAATATGATTCAGTTTAGTATAACACATCGTTATAATGTGTGTTATACGTTGTGTGTGCCCAGCATGGGCATCTTTATCATATCGAAGATATGATATTAATCTATAGGGTGCAAGTCCCTTATGGGCAGGGGCGACGCCTTGAACCATTAGTAAGCTGCAAGCTTGTCTGTTGCGAGACAGGAAGTGAAGGAAGCAGGACTACAAACCCTGGTACTGACGAACAGGAACCAGATATGAGGCTACAAGGTTGGATGAGCAAGCACATCATTGTGATGTCCTAAACATTTCTTTTGAAATGGAAACCAGAGCAGTAGATCTGGCAGGAATCAAGGTGCAGAAAACTGCATAGGTCTCACGGGTGGGGAAGTACCGAACGCAGTCATTCCAAAAATTAGAATGGGAGCATTGATTTTCATTAATTAGGTGACCGATTCCCAAGAAAATCTGTAGCCTATTCATAAAGTATAGAATAGTTTCAATGGGTGTAAAGAACGATTGGAAAGATGGGTTGTGAACCGCCGTATGCGAGACCCGCACGTACGGTGGTGTGAGGGGTGCACTCCGTCATTTGAAGGCGGAGCCATCCACTCGATTGGCAACGGGCTTTTATTTTTTTCGTCCTATTTTTATTGGATTTTGGCGAGTATCAAAAACATCATTTATTTCAATTCTATTCTCTTCCTTGTTAATCCAATAAATGACTTTATAGTTTTTGTAGATTAGATATCTAAACCCTTGATTTCTGTTTTTAAGAAGTTCTTCGGCTTGTCCAATTTCTGGTTGCTTTTTTAATTTTAAAGTTTCATTAAAAATACCGTTAACGAGTTTTTTTGCTATTCGAATTCCTGCTTTTTCTCGATGATATTGATAAATTTTTTCAAGTTCATTTTGAGAAAAATCAGTCCAAAATAATTTTAATTCCATTTATCAATCTTGGCTTTTAATTCGCTAGATTCTATTAGTCGATCATTTATTGAATCTTCCATAGATTTGTCAATTCGAGAATTAAACTCCTCTATTGTCATTGGTTTAAAATCATCATTATTAAAATTCTTGTTTTCTTTTCTAAGGATTTTTTCAAGACGTGAAATTACATCTTCACTTTGAATCTTTAAAAACTCTTGAATAAGTTCTAATTTTCTTGTTTGTAAATCCATTTTATTAGCTTTTTATCAAAGATACAAAATTATCAATTTAAACCTCTAATTTTCTTGCTTTCACGAATTTCACAGCTTGTTGCCAACGGTCTGGCTATGAGCAGTTGGGGATTTTTTACCCTAACTTTTTAGTTTAGCACTTACCTTTATTTTATACACTTTTTTTCATTTAATCACCTAAACTCCAATTGCTTATAGCTATTGTGTGTGCCCAGCATGGGCATCTTTATTATATCGAAGATATGATATTAATCTATAGGGTGCAAGTCCCTTATGGGCAGGGGTAACGCCTTGAACCATTAGTAAGCTGCAAGCTTGTCTGTCGCGAGACAGGAAGTGAAGGAAGCAGGACTACAAACCCTGGTACTGACCCTTCGGCTTCGCTCAGGATAAACCAGGCAGGAACCAGATATGAGGCTACAAGGTTGGATGAGCAAGCACATCATTGTGATGTCCTAAACATTTCTTTCGAAATGAACACCGAAGTAGTAGATCTGGCAGGAATCAGGGGAAAGAAGATGTTCTTACCTGGGGAGGTCTCTAAAGTTACGTGTAACTATATGGAGAAGTCAGCCGAGGTCGTAGTAGCCAGCCGCCTGATAGGTTGGTGAAGGACTGAACGATAATGGTCCTCAATAAACGAGGGAGCAATCTTACGCTTGCGGATAGTGTTCCAGTAAGATAGTAGCCCTTGATTAAGCGGGACAGCGAATCGATTGTAATGATTTATGATTAAACAATTAACAAGTAAAAAGAACCTAAATGCTGCCTATCGACGGGTGTACCGCAATAAAGGAGCAGCAGGAGTAGATGCAGTTCAAGTAATAGAACTGAAATCCATTCTACAAACGCACGGTAAGCGATACATCCAACAGATAGAAAGGGAGTCCTATCAGGTATCTCCAATACTGGGTGTTGAAATACCAAAAAGCAATGGGAAGAAGCGATTACTCGGTATTCCCACCGTTGTAGACAGGGTATTTCAACAAGCACTGCAACAAGTTTTGCAACCTGTATTTGAGCCAAGCTTTCAGAAGCATAGTTATGGGTTCAGGCCAACGCGCAACGCCCACGGGGCTGTTGCACAGAGCCTTGAAAATATTAACTCCGGTTATCAGTACATAGTGGATATCGACTTAAAGAGTTTCTTTGATGAAGTGGAACACTATATTCTTTTGGAGTTGATTTATAAAAAGGTAAAATGCAAGCCATCGATGAAACTGTTGCGTTCATTTCTTAGAGCGCCAATACTGATTGACGGTAAACTACATAAACGCAGAAAAGGGGTGCCACAAGGCTCTCCTTTAAGTCCGCTGCTTTCCAATATCCTGCTCAACGAGCTGGATAAAGAACTGGAAAAACGTGGACATCGTTATGTAAGATATGCCGATGATTTCAGTATTTACGTCAAGAGTAAGAAAGCTGCAAAACGAGTAGGCAACAGTATCTACAAATTCTTGCGGGACAAGCTCCAGCTTCCCATAAACAGGGAGAAGAGTGGTATACGTAAACCTTTAGATTTCCAAGTATTGGGGTTTGGTTTTGTACCAACCTACAAGAAAGGGGAAAAAGGCAAATATCAACTGGTGGCTGGATTATCGAAATGGAAAGAATTTAAGGCAAAACTTAAACATCTAACCAAAAAGACGATTCCTGCCAATTTTGAAGAACGTATCCAACGGATCAACCTGCTACTGCGGGGCTGGATAAATTACTTCAAACCAGCATCCATTCAAGGAAAGCTTAAAAAGCTGGAAGAATGGCTAAGAAACCGTTT
Source organism: Mesonia sediminis (assembly GCF_042684705.1). Taxonomy (NCBI): domain Bacteria; kingdom Pseudomonadati; phylum Bacteroidota; class Flavobacteriia; order Flavobacteriales; family Flavobacteriaceae; genus Mesonia; species Mesonia sediminis. The sequence continues at coordinate 2,316 of NZ_JBHULZ010000041.1, read as the reverse complement.
ACGGTACTGCATCTGGTCCCGAAGCTTCGGGAGAAAAAGCCCGAACGAAAACGGAAAAATCTTATCCGATTGGGTGTAAATCCAGATCAAGCCTATGCCTGGAGTCGTACCAGAATGGGAGGTTGGGCAGTAGCCCAGAGCCCTATTTTGCGTACCACTATAACCGTAAAACGATTAAAGTTGAAGGGTTATGTTAGTTTAATCGAATATTATAACCGATGAGTTTCATTATTGAACCGCCGTATGCGAGACCCGCACGTACGGTGGTGTGAGGGGTGCACTCCGTCATTTGAAGGCGGAGCCATCCACTCGATTGTAGGTAGTGCTTTTTTATCCGCGTTTTAATATCCGATCAGTCAATGATTTCCGTTTTGATGTAAAATTGCAAATATTTATTATGTGGGTTGTCAGTTTCAATTGTGATTACTTTTTTTTGTAATCCTTTTAATCCCTCTGTATTAAATGTAACATTCACCTTGGTAGATTCATCAGGTTTTAATTTGGTTTTGTTTAATTCAGCTTGAACGCATTTACAACTTGTTGTTACTTTGTATAAATTTATGGGATTATCGAATGTATTTCTTAAAACAAAAGTTGCTCGTAGAGATTCAGCCTTTTTAGTTATTCCAAAATCATATATTGATGGGTTAGAAAAATCATTTGTATTTAACTGGTGTTTTCGTACACTGCAACCCACTATTGATAATAGCAGCAATATATAAAATAGTTTTTTCATAATCCGTAGCTATGATTAGGACATTTTTCAATTTTTCGTTCGTTCACGTATTCAAATTTTCCTGTCTTTCGGTTAGCTCTCCACGCTTTTATTATTTTGGTATGAAATTCAGTTTCTGTCGGGTTTACAAGTGCAATGATTTCTGTTTCTAATCCATTTTTGGTTATACAATATTCGGTTAGGATTCTATTTTCTAATTCGCTGTTGTCAATTTCTAAAATATCGATAATAATTTCTTGATGAGTATCTATACTTTTAAAGAACAATAAAATCCGTTTGTCTGAAGAAGAATATTCTTGAATTCCAAATGAGTTGTTAAAATTGTCTATTGGCAATAAATAACCTCCAATATATTGTATGGGATAATCTTCAAAAACAATTTTTTTTCCAAATTGTACTCTATCTTGACCAATGAGTGAATTAATGTCCGTTCCCCATAATTGAAGTTTATTTTTAAATTCAAAATGTTCCACAAATTGCTTTAGTGTTTTTAGAGGAATACCATAATCAATTAATGCAGGGCCTAAGCACGTTGGTCTTATCATCAAATATAATTCGTCTTCGATGTAGTTGAAATAAAACTCAGGGCAAATATTATCTACCCAAACTAATTCTTTCAATTTTTCTTTTTTCAATTTCTGAGCATCATTATCCCAAAAGATATAATATCCTTCTGAGTTAAGGGTGTTTTTTAGCGTATCTGTTGGAATTGAAAAGAAATCATCAAAAATAAGTTTATCCCCTGTGTTTAAATTATAAATAAGGCTTTTGAAAAAGAATTGCGGTCTCCCAAGATAAGGGTAGATTTGTGAAAAGATAGAAATGTTTAAAATATTATTTGATGCGTATTCTACGGTAAAGTTTTCCGTTATCCCGTCCCTATATTCTTCATTAGATCCGTAATTCAGTTGAATGGAATCTATTTCATAGTAGTTGTGCAATTTGTTAACGTATGTGCTATCGTTGAAAGGGGTGTATTCAAAATGTTTTTTAATGTCATCATTGATTTTCTTTTGAGCTACAGAATTTATTCCACCTTTTATTTGAGGTACGAGTGAGTTTACTTCAACAATATTTTTAATATCAAAATTCACTTCTAAGGTGTCAATTTCAATTTGCGTATTTGATTGTGAATGGGCAAATAATGATATTAAAACTAAAAAAGGAAGAATTATTTTTTTCATATCTTGTTTTTCGTCAGCATTACCTACAACGGCAGTCAGTCTCAAAACTACCAATTAATGCTCTTAAAAATACTATTTTTCTGATTTTTATGAAATTTATCGAGGAGTCAATATTTTTTGAAAATGATTTTTAGGGGCGTAAAAACAGTTTAAAATGAGTGCTAGTTGCATTTCTAGGTGATAAATAGCGGTTTTGACATTGGTGAAGCACAATTTCTTCTGCTTAATTAACTTCAAGATCCTTTTCAAGTTATAAGCTAACATCATTAGCCCTAAATCTGCACTGGCTGCTTTTATTCCTTTTTTGGTCATAATATGGTCAAATCCCCATTGCCTTTTTAATGTGCCATAAGGATGTTCTACCAAGGCCTGTCGTTTTTTATAAAGGCGCTCGTT
>NZ_JBHULZ010000040.1:1020-129384 GCF_042684705.1 Mesonia sediminis | reverse complement strand
TCTTTTAAGAACTAATTTTTGTTTTTTACTTCATCTTTTCAAGCAGTCAGATTCATTATTTTTCCGCTTTGCTTTTCATTCCGAGGTATTTTTGCCAACGGTCTAGTATAACCGTCAGTTACGGGTTTAAAGTTAATGATTTTCGGTTAAGCACAGACATTAGCAATTCCGAGTGGATTCGGACGTAGTCGAATCCGCCGTAATTGCGGTTATACATTGTTGTGCATAGTATTTTTTATTTTCTCAATGTCAGATTCAATTTCCGCATAGTTTATAAATCCGTTTTGAGTTGTTGTCTTTTTTACAGTCTTTTTCCAAAATGGATAAGCCCAAGTCAACGCTGTTCCATAATTTTTCCAATTCCCATTTTCATCCTCAAACTCATATTCATTTCGGTAAGCTAATTTGCCTTTATAAAAATCAATTCGTCGTTTCTTACAGGTCAAAAATCGTAGGAATTCGTTAAATCCTTTATTCAAGTCGTCATATTTTGGGTCATAATGTAAATGACTAATCCCATATCCAACAGTCAATTGTCCACTTTCATCGAGTTCAATCCAAATTGATGATTCGTTTTCATTTTCAGAGTCCAAAGTCAGATGAGTTCCATTTTCAAATTCAGAAACTCGTTCCGAAAATTGGGTTTTCAGAAGTTCCTTTATTTTACTAAATGTCAATTGGTGATTCGTCATTTTATATTATGCACAACTGGTTATATCGAGTCAAATATACACTTTTATAGGTTAATATTTCCGGATAAAGATACTTTTTTGGTATCATAGCCTTGTTGATTAAGTTGCTGTAAAGCAGAATCTAATGGACTTTTTATTTGTAGTAACTGCTTACGACTCACGTGCGTGTAAATCATGGTGGTTTCGGGTTTACTATGTCCCAACAATTCTTGTATATAGCGCAAGTCTACTCCGGTTTCAAGTAAATGAGTAGCAAAAGAGTGGCGTAGGGTATGCGGAGTTACAGTTTTGGTTATTTTAGCGCGTAAAACAGCACGCTTTAATGAAGCTCTAACACTGCTAGCTTGATAAGCGTGTCCAGATCGACCTTCTATTAAAAAATGTCTGGGTTGATAAGTGTTTAAATAATTATACAGTAAAGGTAAAATGGTGTCGGCTAATATAACTACGCGGTCTTTGCGTCCCTTGCTGCGATGTATGAAAAGTTGTCGGCGTTCAATGTTTAAATCGCTTACTCGTAAAGATAGGGCTTCGCCAATTCGTAAACCAGAAGAGTAGAGGAGAGCAAAAATAAACCTATGCTTTAGGTTTTTTGTGGCTTGTAATATTCGCAAAACTTCTTCTAAAGATAATACGCCAGGCAAAGACTTGTTGCGCTTGGGGCGCAAGTGGTTCAAATCTTCCTGTAATTCTATGTTAAACAATATCACATAATGTTTCAATGCACTAATACACTGCCTGTGTGTACTTATAGAAAATTGCTTGGCAGCTATTTCATCTTCTATAAACCGATTAAAATCGGTTAAAGCCAATGATAAAGGATCTTTTTTAGTGTAATACTCAAATTTTAAAACAAAACTGCAGTAGGTGGCTAAGGTACTTTGGCTATAACGCTTTCCGCGTAAATAATTATAGTACTGTTTTAACCTATGGCGCCCCTCTTGGCTTAAATCGTCTGCATTTACAACTTTTTGCGTTTTAGGTTTAGGTCTCGCTTTGTTTTTGGGAAGCTTAAATCCGCTTAAAGCGCTATAATCTACATAATGGTTCATTTTGCGAAAATGAGTATATAAATTAGCACAGGTGTCTGGCTTTTGTAAAACATAAAAACAACGCTGCGTTCTAGAATATTTAACCTTAGCTATCTTCTTGGTATAAGCAATCAATTCGCGATTGTATTCAAAAAAAATACCAACGCAATGGGCATCGCGATGAAAAATAGGTTTTAAGGTTATACGCATTTTGTTTTAATTTTATTAACCTTACAATTTAACAATAATAAAATTAAAGAATCACTATTACGCTTTAAAAAATTGTTTAAACGTTGTTTTTATCTTATTAAATGCATATTATTTATAATTTAATCAATTGCGTGTTGCACTGGTTTTAATGAACTAGAGTAGAGGATTGATTGAGATTATTTAAGGTTAAACCGGATTTTTGAGAAGTTAGTTTGCTTGCTTATTGGGTAATAATATTATGCCGATTGAATAAATTTCATAGGTTAAACCGAATTAAAAGCTTGAAGCCGATTTTTTTAAAGTACGTCTCGAAGAATAAAATTCAACTTAAAAGTTCAATCTGTTAAATGACGTGTAAGTTTTAAGGCCACTTGTTTCATTGAGACGAATAGAAAGAATCTATCCAGATAAAACCCTTAATAATTTCAAGCTGAAAAAATAGTAGAAAAGCGAATACAGATCTTCAAAATCAGGGTGAGTAAATTTTGGCAACTGCTTAAGCAAATCCCAGTCACCTAAAGCCGAATGCGAATTAGTCTTTCTACGAATTTTCTTTTCGTGAAACAATCTTAATTTCACCGGATATTTATCTTCTTTATTAGGTTTTTCTGTCTTGCTTAGTAGGATAGAGGCTTTCATTTTTCGTAAACTTTTCGTAAATATATTATACAAAAACACCCTTTTTCACCCTATTTATTCACGTGCACCCGAAAATTAAAAAAGTATAAAAACAAAAAAACCCTACTATTAGTAGGGTTTTGCTAGGGGTGGAAGATCGGTCTCGAACCGACGACCTCCTGAACCACAATCAGGCGCTCTAACCAACTGAGCTACAACCACCATTTGTTTGCGGGTGCAAATCTAAAAAATAATAACCATTCTGCCAAGAAAAAATTACATTAAATTAAATCAAATGCAGAATTTAAAGCAATGGGTCTGTCGCTAGTAAAGCCTTCGGCATAATCGGTGCCAATTAGTCTACCTAAATTTTGAGCTCTATAGGTCACACTTTCAAGAAAATTGGTACTAGATATAGGTGTTTCGGGCTCATTGGCATGGGTTTGGTAAAACTGTGAACCATAGGCTTTTACTGCTTTAATTTTTGTTTTAATGTGAGTTCCAATATCTAGAATTATATCGGGCGTTATTTCCTGCCATTGTATATAATGTAAGACCAAACGGGGGCGCCAAGCGGCTTGAGGTTTACCTTCCCATTGGGTTTCAATTTTGCGCAACCCGCTTAAAAAGCATGCGTCACTTACCAGTTTACTTCCCTTTCCGTGGTCTATATGCCGGTCTCTTATAGCGTTGCAAAAAACAATTTCTGGCTGAAAAGCACGAATTTGTTTAATTACTTCTAGTTGATTGTCTTTGTCGTTGGTGAAAAAACCATCGCTAAAACCTAAGTTATGTCGGTAACTTACACCTAACAAATCGGCTGCAGCTTTTGCTTCTTGAGCACGAAGTTCAGCACTTCCTCGAGTACCTAATTCACCGCGGGTTAAATCTACAATTCCTACTTTTTTACCGGCTGCAATCTCTTTGGCTAAAGTGCCACTACAACCCAGCTCTACATCATCGGGATGGGCTCCGAATGCTAATATATCTAATTTCATGCGAGGCTTGTTTTATTATTTTTAAGTTGTCTTATTTTTATATTTAATGCGGCAAATAATAACGTCATAAACGGACTTAAGTAATTGAAAATAGCATAGGTGAAGTAACTCAATACGGGAACACCTAAAACACCACTATGGTAGGCTCCGCAAGTATTCCAAGGGATTAGCACAGAGGTAACTGTAGCAGAATCTTCTAACGTGCGGCTTAGGTTTTCTGGCGCTAAGCCTTTGTCTTTATAAGCTTTAGCAAACATTTTACCCGGTACCACAATAGCTAAGTATTGGTCTGATGCGGTTACATTCAAGGCTAGACAACTTATTACGGTGCTGCTAAACAACCCAAAGGTTGAGTGAAACAAGTTGAGCAAAGCTTTGCTTATCCTACTTAAAGCCCCAATGGCATCCATTATTCCGCCAAAAGTCATAGCACAAATAATTAACCAAATAGTGCCGAGCATACCATACATTCCGCCCGAAGAAAATAAATCGTTTAAAGCGGTGTAGTCGGTGGGTACTTCTACACTCACAGTGATCGAGTCAATTATTCCGCGATAAGCGCTAGAAATACTCAAAACATCGGTTCCGGCAATTTGATTTAAAACGTGGGGTTGAAAAAAAATGCTAGCTAGCGCTGCCAGGAGAGTTCCCAACAATAAAGCTACTAATGGGGGTGTTTTTTTAATGATTAAAAAGACTACCAAAAGAGGTACAGCAAATAACCACGGACTAATGGTAAAAGCGCTGTCTATCGCATTCAATATTTTTTGGGTATTTACTTGATCTGGGGTGTCTAAATTTAAACCGATTATAATAAAGACAATTAAAGTGATTATTATAGAAGGTACAGTGGTGTAAAGCATATACCTAATATGGGTAAACAAATCTGTACCAGCCATAGCAGGGGCCAAGTTTGTAGTATCACTTAATGGAGATAATTTGTCACCAAAATAAGCTCCGCTTAGTATGGCACCGGCCGTCATTCCTAAAGATATGCCTAATGCCTCAGATATACCTATTAAGGCAATACCAACCGTGGCAGAGGTGGTCCAGCTACTTCCTGTTGCAACAGAAATAATGGAGCAAATCACCACGCAGGCTGCCAAAAATATGCTAGGGTTTAATAATTGCAACCCGTAGTAAATCATACTAGGAATAATACCGCTAACCAACCAAGTACCCGATAAGGCGCCAACCATAAGCAGAATCAAAATTGGGCCAGAGGTAGATTTGATGTTTTGCGCTACTTCTTCTACCATAGTTTTGTAAGATACACGGTTAAAATATCCTACGATAGCCGCAACCGCAGCCCCCATAAGAAGAATAAATTGATTGGACCCGTCTAGCGCACTATCTCCATAAACATAAACGTTGTAAGCGAGCATTCCTATTAATGCAAAGACAGGCAAAAGTGCCTGTCCTAGACTCAAATTGTTTTCAATAATATGCTGGTTATTCGGATCAGATGATTGGGTGTCCATTTTTTTTACTGGCTTTAAAGCGAATTAAGGCTAGTAAAGTAAACAATTTTTTAATAATTATTTGCGCTTAATATTAATTAATTTGCATTTAGTAAATCAGAGGCTACTATGCCGCTGGCTTCCAGACACTTTTTAATGCCATCCCAACTTTGTGTAATGCTATGATCTAAACCAATAGAAAAACGCACCAAACCATTGCTTAAGCCCATGGTTGTTTGTTCTGCTTCAGGAATTTCTGAGGAAGTTGATTTTCCAGGGGCGCTGAATAGCGTTCGGTAAAATCCTAAACTTACCGCTAAATCTCCTAAGTTATAAGCTTGCATCATTTCTAGAAAAACATTGGCTTTTTCAAAACTTCCTACATCAACCGTAAGCATCCCCCCAAAACCAAAATCACTGTAATGTTTTGCCTTAAAATAGGCGTGACTTTTATGTGATGCTAAACCAGGATAAACCGTTTTTAAGCCTAAGCTTTCAAATTTTTTGGCCAAAAAAAGTGCGTTTTTACTATGTTGTTGAATACGTACCGGTAGCGTTCTTAAATTCTTGAGTATAGAAGCGGCACGTAGACTATCTAAAGTTGCTCCCAGTAACATGGCAGCACCTTGATTTACATCACGTAAACTAAGTATAAATTCTTGCTTAGCACAAATCACTCCGCCTAAAGTGTCACTACTTCCATTTATGTACTTAGTAAGCGAGTGAATCACCACATCGGCACCCATTTGAGCAGGGCAAAAAGATAAAGGAGAAAAAGTGTTGTCTATCACCAATTTTAAATTATACTTTTTTGCGATGACACTTAATGCATCTATATGGGCTACTTCTAGCAGTGGATTACTCAGCGTTTCGGCATATAGGACTTTTGTTTGTGGGGTAATACTGGCTTCTACCTCTTGTAAGTTTGTAATATCTACAAAGTGCGTTTTTATACCTAAGCCTGGCATAAAGTTTTTCATAAACGCATAAGTGCCTCCATACACAGTACGACTGCTTACCACCTCATCTCCTTGCTGACAAAGTTGCAACAAAACCGCGGTAATTGCACCCATGCCGCTAGCGGTAACCAAAGCGTCTTCGGTACCCTCCATTCGAGCGAGTGCTTGTTCAAGATAAGATTGAGTAGGATTGGCGTGTCGAGAATATAAAAATAAGCCTTCGGTTTTGCCTTCAAAGGTTTCAAACATTTCTTGTGGGTTGCGAAACCTAAACGTGCTCGAGTCGGCTATAGGCGGATTAACCCCGCGGTCTTGAATAGCAAATTGTAGCTCCTGTAATGCAATTCCTGGATGATGCTTCATAGTGCAATGTATTTTATAATTAAAATAAAGATAATTCAAGCTTAAATGATTTACTATAGGTGTTCTTTTATTTAGTATAAAATTCGATAAAAACATAATTTATAGAATATTATTCTGTATTTTTAATTCTTTACGGATTAAAACAGAATAAAATAAACTTATGCTCGATACTACTGATAAAAACCTGTTGGCGTTACTGCAACAAGATGCTAAACAAACCATTAAAAGTTTAGCATTTAAATTGAACCTATCGGTCACCGCGGTGCACGAACGGATTAAGAAACTGGAAAGAAATCAGACCATCACCCAATATGTAGCTTTGATTGATAAAAATCGCGTCAACAAAAGTTTTATGGTACTTTGTCATCTAAAACTCAATGAACATACCCGCGAAAATATAAAGCGCTTTGAAAAAGAGGTATCACAATTACCCGAGGTGATGGAGTGTTATCACGTGAGCGGAGATTATGATTTTATACTAAAAATTCTGGTGAAAGATATGCCTGCTTATCGCCAATTTTTAGTCGATAAACTCACTGCTTTGAGTGGCATAGGAAGTACGCAAAGTACTTTTATAATAGATGAAGCGAAAGAGACTACGCAAATTGCTTTGAATTATTAAAATAAATTCAAAACCATTAAACCGAGTGCTGCGCTAACAGAGCAAGGGAATTTCTTTGAATGGTGACAAATTTGAATTTTAGGAAAGTTTATAATCAAAAAACATCGCTTTAATCAAAAAACAAATAATAAGCCGCTAACTTGTTCATTGTTGTAGATGTTGTATTTTTGTAATCGTTTAAAAAAACCACAAAAAAATTATGAACACGTACGACGTTGTTGTTATTGGGTCTGGACCTGGAGGTTATGTTGCCGCTATTCGTTGCGCACAGCTAGGACTAAAAACGGCCATTATAGAAAAATATGCTACTAAAGGAGGTACTTGCCTTAATGTAGGATGTATCCCTTCAAAAGCATTGCTAGATTCATCACATCACTATGAAGATGCCATTAAGCACTTCGAAGAGCATGGGATTGAAATCGCTGGAGAGGTGAAAATGAATCTTGAAAAAATGATGGCTAGAAAAAATACCGTGGTTGAACAAACTACCAAGGGTATTGATTTCTTGATGGATAAAAATAAAATAGACACTTACCAAGGGGTAGGGTCTTTTAAAGATAAAAATCATATAATTATCAAAGGTGAAGAAGAGGTAACTATTGAAGCAAAAAATACCATTATTGCTACCGGTAGTAAACCAGCTAGCTTACCTTTTATTGAGATAGATAAAGAAAGAATTATTACCTCTACCGAGGCGCTAAAAATGAAAGAAGTGCCTAAACATTTATTGGTTATAGGTGGCGGTGTGATTGGTTTAGAGTTGGGCCAAGTGTACAAAAGACTTGGGGCAGAGGTTACCGTAATTGAGTACATGGACCGTATCATACCCACTATGGATAAAGCTCAAAGTAAAGAGCTTATGAAGGTGCTTAAAAAGCAAAAAACAAAATTTGCACTTTCGCACCAAGTTACTGCCGTAGAAAATAAAGGTGATGAAGTAGTGGTAAAAGCCAAAGACAAGAAAGGTAACGAAGTAGAATTTAAAGGTGATTATTGCTTGGTTTCTGTGGGAAGAAAGCCTTTTACAGCTGGTTTAAACGCAGAAGCCGCAGGCGTAAAATTGAACGATAGAGGTCAGGTTGAAGTGAATGAAAACTTGCAAACTAACGTAAGCAATATTTATGCGATAGGCGATGTAGTAAAAGGAGCGATGCTGGCACATAAGGCCGAAGAGGAGGGTACTTTTGTAGCCGAAGTAATTGCTGGTCAAAAACCACATATCAATTACAACCTTATTCCAGGAGTGGTTTATACCTGGCCAGAGGTTGCTTCTGTAGGAAAAACCGAAGAGCAATTAAAAGAGGAAAAAGTAAACTATGCCAGTGGGCAATTCCCTATGCGTGCCTTGGGTAGATCACGAGCTAGTGGAGATATTGACGGATTTGTGAAAATCTTAACCAATAAAGAAACAGATGAGGTGCTAGGGGTACACATGGTAGGCGCACGCGCAGCCGATTTAATTGCCGAAGCTGTTACCGCAATGGAGTTTAGAGCCAGTGCAGAAGATATTTCAAGAATGAGTCACGCTCATCCTACCTATGCAGAAGCAGTAAAAGAAGCTGCACTTGCCGCAACTGGCGATAGAGCTTTGCATGTTTAGTATAAATTTTATTTCCGCTTAAAGCGGATATTATACCCGTAAAAAACCCCTGTAATATTCAAATTACAGGGGTTTTTTGTAAACCAAAAATAAATGAAAAACTAAATCAATTTTATAGGTACAAAATGTATGCCAGAGAGGTAACCGAAATGGTTATCCATAAACTTAGTCCGAGTAAAATAGGCTGAAAACCACTTTCTTTTATTGACTGTATACTTAATCCGGCACCGACCAAAAATAAGGTGAGCACCAATAATTTTTTAGACAGAAAAGGAATGCCCGTTACAATAAAATCAGGTAAACTAATATAAGAACTTAAGATCACTGCACCTACAAAAAGCAAAATGAACCAAGGTATCTTAATTTTACCGGTTTCACCCCTAAAGAAAAACATAGTAAGAATACTTAAAGGGATAATCCATAAAGCTCTGGCCAATTTAACGGTAACCGCAATATCTAAAGCTTCTTCGCCGTAAGCTAAGGCGGCTCCAACTACAGAGCTGGTATCATGAATGGCTATCGCACTCCATAAACCAAAATCGGCTTGAGATAGGTTTAATGCATGCCCTAGCATAGGGAATACCAATAAAGCCACTGCATTTAAAAAGAAAACCACGCCCAGTGCAATCGATATTTGCTTTTCTTTGGCTTCTACTACAGCAGAAACTGCTGCAATTGCACTACCACCACAAATGGCCGTTCCCGATGAAATTAAATAGGAGATAGCTCGATTTATGTGCAAGGCTTTACCAATAAAGTAGCCTAAAATGAGTGTGGTACTTATGCTTAAAACGGTAAGTAGTAATCCTTCTTTTCCTACCGCTAAGGTATGGTTTAAATCCATTCCAAAACCAAGGCCAACTACGGCTATTTTTAATAGCCACTTCACCACTTTTCCCGTATGCGCTTTAAACGGATTGTAGAGTAGATTAGTCATTAAAAAACCTAGGAGCAAAGCAATGGGAGAGCTGATGAAAGGCGTAAGACATAGTACAGCCAATACTATAAATATTATTTGGGTAAACTTATCGGGAAAACGGTATTTCACGGTATTCTATTTTTAATTGCTACTCAAAATTAAGCAGGAATACCGGAGGGCAAGCAACGCAATTTATTATACCTTATAACTTTTGGTTATAGCTTCGTTTAAAAAAGCGTTTGATTAAATCGTAAAACATAGATTGGTATCCTTGCTTGCTTACAAAATATAAGGGTCTAGAAAAACTTACATCATCTATGTCTACTATCTGCAATTTGTTGTGCTTCAATTCTTCAATGATAGAGAAAATAGAAACAAATGCGTAGCACTGTGTATAAAGTAAATAAGTCTTTATACTTTCTGTACTGCCCAAAATCATGTCTACTTGTAGTCTTTTAGGCGATAAACCTTCGCTACTAAGCCTTGCTTCTAGAATAGCACGCGTACCCGACCCTTCCTCGCGTAACACAAGCGGCAGCTGGGTAAGTTGGTTGAGTTTGATTTGCTGTGAGGCATTTCCAGCACGGGTAACCAGTACCAGTTCATCGTCTAGAAATTTTTCGTATTGTAGTAAAGGGTTGTGGTTTCGGCCTTCAATTAATCCAAAATCCAACCGGTTGTTAAAAATTTTCTCCTCGATTGTGGCCGAATTATCATTGATTAAAGTAAAATTCGTTTCTGGGTAACGTTGCTTAAAGTCGGCTAAAAGTTGAGGAACAATATACTGGGCTATGGTGGTACTGGCACCCAATTTTACATAATTGGGTAGTTCTTGCTGCTGTAGTAAAAAATGGTTCTCTAAATCGTTATATAAATTTACAATTTGCTCGGCATAACTTAAAAACTCTGTTCCTGCTTGCGTTAGTGCAATCCTATTTCCTTGACGTTCAAATAATTTAATACGGTATTTTTGTTCAATTTCTTTAATATGTTTAGAAACAGCTGGCTGCGATAGGGGCAGGTTTCTTGCAGCTTTTGAGAAACTTAAAGCCTTGGCAACTTCAATAAAAACACGCAGTCTAAAATCCATAATTAAATGTTATAGCTCAAAAATACGAATAGTTTTTGTAGGATTTGTGTATGTGGCTATTTTCTGTTTATTTTACAATATATACTTAAAAAATGAGTGAGATTATTGCCTTTGCAGGTTCAAACAGCACAAAATCTATCAATCACCAGTGGGTGAGTTTTCTTAGTCAACAATTGGTAGAACCAGTTAATGTGATTCGGTTAACCGATTATCAAATTCCTATGTATGGTATAGATTACGAAAAGGAAATCGGTTTCCCTAAGGAGGTGCAGCGTTTATATAATGATATCAAATCGGCTAAAGCCATCATTCTTTCTGTAAATGAACATAACGGTGCGGTGTCTAGTTATTTTAAAAATGTAATGGATTGGTTGTCGCGGTATGACCGGATTTTTTTAGAAGATAAACCAATTTTACTTACGAGTACCTCTCCAGGAAAATTGGCTGCAGGTAAAGCCCGAGAGTATGCCGAAATTGCGGTTGAACGCTATGGCGGTAAACTAATTGCTAGTTTTGGCTTGCCGTCTTTTGAGGATAATTTTGACAGTGAGCAGCAAAAACTAAGAGACGAAACCCTTTTATTAGGTGTGAAAGATACGTTATCACAATTTCAACAAGCTATAACATTTTAAAGTGCGTACCGAACAATCTTTTCAAATAACAGATTTAAAACAATTTAAAGAACAGCTATTGGCTTGGGCGCAGCAGTTTGATGAGGTCATTTGGCTAGACTCCAACCAATACCCCAATCAAGATTATGAGGCATTGCTTGCTGTTGAGGCTTTTACCGCTATAAAAACAGATGCTTTTGATGCTTTTAAAGATCTTGAGGAGTATCAACAAACCACAAAAGATTGGATTTTTGGCTATTTGAGTTACGATTTAAAAAACGATATAGAGCCTCTAAAATCTAAAAATTTTGACGGATTGCACTTCCCGGATTTATATTTTTTTCAACCTCAAAAATTAATCAGTTTACAGGGTCAAACAGCCACTTTTAAATATTTAAATGCTGTCGCCGATGAAATTGAAACCGATTGGCAAACTATTTTACAAAAGGACAAACCATTCAACTTGCCACCTCCGGCCAACATCGAGTTAAGGCCGAGAATCAGCAAACAAAATTACTTGAACAAAGTAAATCAGATGAAAGAGCATTTGCAGCGTGGCGATATTTATGAAGCCAATTTTTGTCAGGAATTTTATGCAGATCAGGTTCAGTTAGATATATCTGCTACTTATCAAGCTTTAAATGCAAAGTCTGAACCTCCTTTTGCTTGCTTTTTAAAACTAGAAGAGTTTACAGCCTTATGTGCTAGTCCAGAGCGCTTTTTAAAAAAACAAGGCGAAAAAATTATAAGTCAGCCTATAAAAGGTACCGCAAAAAGACATGAAGATCCACAGACAGATGCACAACTTGCCAGTGAATTAGAAAAAGATCCTAAAGAAATTTCAGAAAACGTAATGATAGTCGATTTGGTGCGTAATGATTTATCGCGAACTGCACAAAAGGGTAGTGTAGAAGTGCCAGAACTTTGTAAGCGCTATACCTTTAAGCAAGTACATCAGCTTATTAGTACTGTCACTTCAAAATTGAGTCCAACTTGTTCTTTGCGCGAACTATTTATGACCACCTATCCCATGGGAAGTATGACCGGTGCACCAAAACTTTCGGCAATGCAAATTATAGAAGAACTAGAAGAAACTAAGCGAGGTCTTTACAGTGGCGCTATTGGTTATATTGATCCAGAAGAAAATTTTGATTTTAATGTGGTTATTCGCAGTATTTTATACAACCAAGAGCAAAGGTATCTCTCCTGCTTGGTAGGTAGCGCCATTACGATAAAATCTGATGCCGAAAAAGAATACGAAGAGTGCCTTGTTAAAGTGGAAGCGCTAATACAATCGGTGCAGAGTCCGCAATAAATCAGAAAACTTATGCTAAATAAATTTCGCGAAAACCTAGAACAGCACTTTCCTTCGCTTCTGCAAAACAAACACCTGTTGGCCATAAGCGGAGGAATCGATTCGGTGGTTCTGTGCCATATGCTTGTAGCAGCAGGAGTAAAGTTTGCTTTAGCACACGTAAATTTCGCTTTACGCGGAAAAGAAAGCGATGAAGACCAACGCTTTGTTGAGGCTTTAGCAGCACGATTAAAACTAAAAATTCATACGCAGAAATTCGATTGCCAAGCTTATGCCGAAGATCATAAAATGTCCATACAAATGGCTGCGCGTGAATTACGTTACAATTATTTTAAAACCTTAACGCAGAACCATTCGTATATAAAAATAATTACAGCGCATCACGCTCACGATCAAATAGAAACTTTTTTTATTAATTTAATACGCGGCACGGGAATTGCGGGGCTCACCGGTATGCCTCAGGAGAATAACATAGTAGCAAGACCATTGATTGGATTTTCGCGAAAGCAAATTGAAAACTATGCCAAGCAACACCACATTAGATGGCGTGAAGATAAAACAAATGCGTCTAATTATTATTTACGTAATAAAATCAGGCATCAAATCTCACCGATTTTAGAGCAAGAAAATCCCAATTTTCTGGAAGCTTTTAAAGGAACTCAGAACAAGTTAAAGCAAATAGAACAATTGGCCGAAGATTATGTGAGTTTGATTTATGATAAAATAGTACGGGAAACTTTCTCAGGGTTTGAGATTGATTTAAACGTGCTCAACACTTTGCCGCATCCTAATGCGGTATTGTATCAACTACTAAAAGAATTTGATTTTAGCGATTGGGAATCGGTTTATGCGTTAAGAAAGGCACAACCCGGTAAAAAAGTAGAAACTGGTGCTTATGTCTTGCATAAAGACAGAGATATTCTTTTGCTTCAAAAACGAAAAGAAAAAGAAATAGATGAAACCGAGTCGTACTTGCTTTATCCTGAAAATGAACTTGTTTTTCCTTTGGGTCGTCTGCAAATAAGCAAAGTAGATAAGTTAGGAGACTTTGCCGATACAGTAGCTTACTTGGATGCCAAAAAGTTAAAATATCCGCTTATATTACGAAAATGGCAAGCAGGAGACTATTTTTACCCGCTCGGAATGAAAGGAAAACAAAAAATTAGCGATTTTTTAATCAATAATAAAGTGGCGCTTCAAGACAAGGAAAATATCTATGTCTTGTGCTGTGATAAAGAAATAATTTGGTTAGTTTCACACCGAATTGACGAGCGCTTTAAAGTGCAAGACAAAACTCAAAAGATAACAAAAATTACTTTAAAATCATGAAGGTATACCTTAAACTATTAATTGCATTTTTAATTACTAGTGCGTCCTATGCTCAATTTGGGATGGGGCAAAATCAACAATTAAAGCCCACAAAATGGGAAGGTAAAATTAACAAACTGTCTGATACTTCATACGAGTTAATCTATGAACTGAGTATAGAGCCAGATTGGCACGTTTACAGTCAGTTTACTCCAGAAGGCGGACCCATTCCCTTAGCATTTGATTATGTTGATAAAGAAGGAAAGTATGAGGTAGAAGAGTTTGCCAAAGAGAGCGAAACCAAAACACAATTCAACGAAACTTTTGGAGTGGATGAGATGTATTTTGAAAATCAGGCAACTTTTAAACAAAAGGTTACCTTAATTAATCCAGACATTCAAGTGATAAAAGCACAAATTTTTTATCAATCCTGTATAGATGTTTGTATCAACGAAGAATACTATATGGTATTCGACCTTAAAAACAATAAAGCACAGGTGTTTTCAAACTATGATGAGTTTGAAGCGTACCAAGCTAATGGAGCCACCAAAAAACCTGAAACACAAAAAAAAGAAGAACAGCTTAATGCCGATGATGATGAGGTTCCTCAAGCTTTGCTTGATGCACAAGCATCTGTTTCTAATGAAGATGGTAGTAAAAAAGGCCTTTTCTCTATTTTTTGGATTGCCTTTTTATCTGGTTTCGTAGCCCTGCTTACTCCTTGTGTTTTCCCAATGATTCCCATGACGGTTGGTTTCTTTACCAAACAAAGTAAAACAAAGGCCAAAGGGGTTAGTAACGCTCTTCTTTACGGATTTTTTATTGTGGTAATTTATGTATTATTAGGTTCTTTAGTCACTGGTATTTTTGGTGCCGATGCGTTAAATGCGCTATCTACCAATGTTACTTTTAATATTGTATTCTTTGTTATCTTGATAATTTTTGCCGCATCTTTTTTAGGAGCTTTCGAAATTATGTTACCTAATTCTTGGGCTAACAAAGTAGACAGTCAAGCCAATAAGGGTGGGATTATCGGAATTTTCTTTATGGCTTTAGCATTGGCTATTGTTTCCTTTAGCTGTACCGGACCCATTGTAGGAACACTGTTGGTCGAAGCAGCATCAAAAGGAGGAATTGCACCTATAGTAGGTATGCTTGGATTCTCATTGGCTATTGCAATTCCTTTTGCATTATTTGCGATGTTCCCAGGTTGGATGAATACTTTACCAAAATCTGGCGGATGGTTAAACTCAGTAAAGGTAGTTTTAGGTTTCCTAGAATTAGCTTTAGCACTTAAATTTTTATCAAACGCCGATTTAGTTTTAGAGGCGCATTGGTTAGAGCGCGAGGTGTTTTTAGCACTTTGGATTGCTATTTTTGGTACCCTTACTTTATATTTATTTGGTAAAATCAGTTTGCCTCACGACTCTCCTTTAAAACATATTTCAGTTGGAAGACTCGGCCTAGGTTTAGTAACCTTATCTTTTACCATATACCTGATTCCAGGATTATGGGGTGCTCCTTTAAAAATGATAAGTGGTTTCCCACCACCTATGAATTATTCTGAATCTCCATATGGGGTAGGAAACACCAAAGGCGGAGGAACAGCTACCGCAACCAATAAAAGTGATTTCCCCGAACACGCCGAGCTAGGACCACATGATATTTTAGCTTTCACCGATTATGATGCGGGAGTAGCTTATGCTAAGGAAAATAACTTACCTATTTTACTTGACTTCACAGGAAAAGCATGTATAAACTGTAGAAAAATGGAAGAAAGAGTATGGAGTGAACCACAGGTTCTAAATAAACTGAAGAATGATGTTGTTCTTATTAGTTTATATGTAGACATTAAAGAGCAATTGCCTAAAGAGGAGCAGTACACCAGTGAAACTACCGGGAAGCGAGTTCGTACCATAGGTAACAAATGGAGTGATTTTCAAATCAAACACTATGGTATCAATGCTCAGCCATACTATGTATTACTTAATCACCAAGAAGTGGAGCTCAACAAACCCGTGGGTTATCTACCCGATGTAGAGGCTTATAGTGCTTGGTTAAAAGATGGAATTACTAAATTTAAAAATCAATAAATAAGATCTTTTTAGAAATAAAGAATAAAAAAACTCCCGTTTTAAGGGAGTTTTTTTATTCTTTATTTCTTGGTATTTAAATAATTTAAGAGCTGCTTAAAAGCTAAAGCTCGATGACTGATTAGATTTTTATCTTCTGCGGTCATTTCGGCAAAAGTTTTGGATTGATGTTGAGGTACAAATATCGGGTCATAGCCAAAACCACCTTCGCCACGGAGTTCATGGCTTATTTGTCCGGGGCAAATTCCGGTAAAGTCTTTTTGCTCTCCGTCAAAATACAAAGCAATTACGGTTTTAAATTGAGCCCTTCTGTCCTCTTTATCGGCAAGTTCGTCTAATAATTTAGCGATATTGGCTTGGTTGTTTTTTGACTCGCCAGCATAGCGAGCAGATAAAACACCGGGTGCCCCGTTTAAAGCTTTAACCTCTAAGCCTGTATCATCGGCAAAACAGTCATAACCATACTTTTCTTTTACATATTTAGCTTTGAGCCATGCGTTACCTTCGATGGTGTTTTCCGTTTCTGGAATTTCTTCGGTACAACCGATATCTTTGAGCGATAACAACTCGATATGTTGGGGTAAAAGTTGTTTTATTTCTGCCAGTTTGTTGGCGTTATTGGTAGCAAATACAAGTTTCATAATTATTGGTGATGATAGGGTTCATTTTTAAGAATTGTAAATCCTCGGTAAATTTGTTCAACAAAAAACAAACGTACCATTTGATGAGAAAAAGTCATTTTTGATAGACTAATCTTCTGCTTTGCTTGTTGGTAAACAGCATCTGAAAAGCCATAGGGGCCGCCTATTACAAAAACCAACTGCTTAGTACCGGCATTTAATTTTTTTTGTAATTCTTGCGCAAATTGCATTGAGGTAAAAGATTTTCCTGCTTCATCTAATAAAACCAACCAATCTGAAGTGTTGATTTCTTTTAAAATAAGCTCACCTTCTTTTTGTTTTTGTTGTTGTACATCTAAATGCTTTGTTTTTTTTAAATCGGGTATTACTTGCAACTCAAACGAAATATAATGTGTAAGGCGTTTACAATAATCTGCGATTAAATCCTGCAACGGACCTTTATCTGTTTTTCCGACGACAATCAGTTTTATTTTCATAGATATCTACTCTGTTTACAAAAATAAATGACTCTCCTGAATTTGAATCAATTTGTTTTATTTTTTCGAGATTAAATCCGCGTTAAGCGAAACTAAAATACAACTACAAAAGTTAGCAAATTGAAACACCTTTATGCTAACTATGAATAGATATCAAGATTCAACTACAAATTGAGAATACTTTATTATTTTAGCAGATAGAAATACCTTTTTATGATAGCACAAGCCCAATTTGAAAAAGAGATACAATTAATTATTGAAAATGCCATTCGCGAAGATGTAGGAGAAGGCGATCACAGTTCTTTAGCCTGTATACCGCAGGATGCATCTGGTAAAGCCAAATTATTGGTTAAAGATACCGGTATTTTAGCAGGTGTTGATTTTGCTAAACAGGTTTTTAGCTATGTAGATCCGGAATTGAAAGTGGAGACCTTACTCGAGGATGGAAGCCCTATACAATACGGAGATATAGCCTTTTATGTTTCGGGTAGCAGTCAGTCTATCTTAAAAGCCGAACGCCTGGTGCTTAACGCCATGCAGCGTATGAGTGCAATTGCTACTAAAACAAATGCTTTTGCGGAATTGCTCAAGAATACCAAAACCAAAATTTTAGACACCCGAAAAACAACCCCAGGCATACGCGCACTAGAGAAATGGGCGGTTAAAATAGGAGGAGGAGTAAACCATCGCTTTGCCTTATATGATATGATTATGCTTAAAGATAACCATATTGATTTTTCAGGTGGAGTAGGAGCAGCAATAGAGAAAACTCAAGCTTATTTACGAGAAAATTCGCTTGATCTAAAGATTATAGTTGAAGCCAGAAATATGGAGGAAATCAAAGAGATTTTAAAGTACGACGGTATTCATCGCATTTTAATTGATAATTTTAATTATGAAGATACTCGGGAAGCTGTGGCTTTAATCAATGGCAAAACCCAAACTGAATCGAGTGGAGGGATTACTTTAGAAACCGCGGCTGAGTATGCAGCATGTGGAGTAGATTACATAAGTAGCGGGGCTTTAACGCATTCGGTTTATAACCTTGACCTTAGCCTGAAGGCAGTAGATTAATGACAGATAAACAAGAAATAAGTTTCAAAAAAAAGCCTTTAGCCTGGTTTGAAGCCAAGGCCAGGAGCATTAAATTACCTGGCTTAAACGGCTTAAGCGTTTATGACTTGGGAGAGTTATATGCGTTGGGCATTATAAAAGGAACTTTTTCAACGCGAGCCAGTTCTATTGCATTTAGCTTCTTTATGGCGATTTTCCCATTTTTGTTATTTGTGCTGAACTTGATACCCTTTGTCTGGTTTATAGACGATTTTCATTTGGTGCTTTTGTCTTTTATAGATTCTTTTTTACCTCCCCAAACCTCAGGTTTTTTTAATGAGATTTTTGCAGATATTTTTAATAATCCAAGAGGTGGTTTATTGAGCTTTGTATTTATACTTTCTATTTTTTTAATGGCCAATGGGGTAAATGCCATATTCACCGGATTTGAATTTTCTTACCATACGCATATTAACCGATCGATTATTCGGCAATATATGGTTGCTGTAATCACTGCAATTATTCTGGCTATTTTGGTTTTAGTGGCGGTTATAGTGCTATTTTACTTAACCTTTATCATAGAGAATTTAAAAGCTTTAGGCTTGTTTACAGATGGCTTGCAGTGGGCACAATTTGGTAGATATGTCGTAGTGATCCTTCTTATCTATAATGCTGTTGCCATTTTATATTACTTTGGAACCAAAGAAGGTAGACAGTCTAGGTACCTTTCGCTGGGTGCGCTTTTTACAACGCTATTAATTTTATTAAACACCTATCTATTCAGTATATACATAGAAAATTTTAATAATTACAATGAGCTTTACGGAAGTATTGGTGCTTTACTAATTTTGCTTATATATATATGGCTAAATGCAAACATCTTGTTATTAGGCTTTGAATTAAATGCAACTATTTATAGATTAAAACAAAAAAAGTGATAAATTAGGCTTACAAATCTGAACACTATGAAAACACACATTAATTTATTATTGGCGCTATTTATTGCTTTTACAGGCTATAGCCAAACACAAGTAGAAGGGGTAACTTTGCCCAATACAATGAAAATAGGAGAACACCAAACCGTACTTAATGGTGCTGGAGTAAGAGAAAAGCTATGGATAGACCTTTATGTGGGGGCGCTTTATCTTACGGAAAAGAAAAGTAGTGCCAAAGAAATCTTAGATAGTAATGAACCAATGGCAGTACGTCTTCAAATCGTTTCAAAATTAGTTTCGAGTAGTAAAATGATAGAAGCCGTAGAAGATGGCTTTAAAAAATCAACCAACAATAATGTAGCTCCACTTCGCAAACAAATCGATCAATTTATAGGTTTTTTTGAGGAAGAAATTGTCAAAGGAGATATTTTTGATATTACCTACCAACCCGAGCGCGGCGTAGTAGCCTATAAAAATGGAGAGCAAAGAGGGGTAATACAAGGTAAGGCATTTAAACGAGCATTATTTGGTATTTGGTTAGACAAAAAGCCAGCAGATGACGATTTAAAAGAAGGCATGTTAGGTAAATAAGTTAGACTGTTTAAATAAATTGAAGCTATTAAAGCTTTTGGCTTGTCTATGAGTCATAATCTTTAATAGCTTTGTGTTTTAATAAGCTTTATGAATTTTTATATAGATGTAATTATCCCCTTGGCTATTAACAATACCTTTACTTATGCGATAAGTCAAGAGGAATATGATTTATTGCAACCCGGTATGAGGGTAGCAGTACCTTTTGGTAAATCTAAAATCTATACCGGTATTGTTGCAAAAATACATCAGCAGCACCCAGAAATTTATACGCCAAAATTTATAGAAACCATTCTTGATCAATCGCCGATAGTAAGCAAACTTCAATTGGCGTTTTGGGAATGGATTAGCTCCTACTATCTATGCAGTTTAGGCGAAGTAATGCGAGCAGCTTTACCGGGTATTTTTCTTCTTGAAAGTGAAACTGTGATTCAACGCAACAACCAACACGATACCATAGAGCTTGCCAATCAGCTTAGTGATGAACAATTTTTAGTGCTTGAGGCTTTAGAAAAACAATCGCAATTAAAAATTAAAGAAGTGGGGCAATTGCTGGGTAAAAAAAATGTATTACCCATTTTGCAAGAAATGGCCCAAAAAAAGTATATACTATTAGAGCAAGAAATATTTGAGCAATACAAGCCTAAATTGATTAAGTATATACGTTTAAGCGAATCTTATGAAAATCCGCAGGCTATGAATGCAATGTTAGAAGAATTGGGAAGAGCGCATAAACAAAAAGAGATTGTGATGCAATTCTTTACCTTAAAAGCACAATCGAATAAACCTATTTCAAGAAAAAAGCTAAAAGAAAAAGCTCAAGCTTCAGATGCCTCCTTAAATGCTTTGGTTGATAAAGGTTTTTTAGAAGAATATACGCTTCAAATAGATCGGGTGAAAAACCAAAACCAAATAGCACAACAATTAATTGATTTAAGCGCAGAACAGCAGGCGGCCTTGAACCAAATTGAGGCCAATTTTAAGGCTTCAAAACCTGTATTGTTTCATGGTATAACCTCTTCGGGTAAAACCGAAGTGTACATGAAGTTGATAGATAAGCAGGTGAAAAAAGGCAAACAGGTACTTTTTTTAGTCCCCGAGATTGCGCTGACCACCCAGCTTATCAAACGCCTAGAAGCCTACTTTGGCCAGGAGGTGATGGTTTATCATAGTAAATACTCACAACAAGAACGCTTTGAAACCTACCTGCATATTTATAATCAAACCAAAGGGAAAATTATTGTAGGAACGCGTTCGGCTTTATTATTGCCTTTTCAGGATTTAGGATTGATTTTGGTTGATGAGAGTCACGAGAATTCATTTAAGCAATTAAATCCCGCTCCACGGTACCAGGCAAGAGATGCTGCAGTAGTACTTAGTCATCTCTGTAAAGCTTCTATTGTTTTGGGTACGGCTACTCCGAGTATCGAATCTTATTACAATGCTCAAAGGGATAAGTATGCCCTTGTTAGTCTAAAGAAACGCTATGGCCAAGTGATACCTCCTGAAATCCATTTGATCAACCTTAAAGAAAAATATAAGCGTAATCAGATGAAAGGTCATTTTTCTGATGTGCTTATCGAGGCCATAGAGCAAACCATACTGGCTGGTAAACAGGTCATCCTTTTTCAAAACAGAAGAGGTTATTCCCCTACGCTTGAATGTCATACTTGTGGGCACAGTCCGCATTGTCCTAATTGTGACGTGAGTCTTACTTTTCATAAACACAATAATAGTTTGCGTTGTCATTATTGTGGTTATCACATTGCCATGCAAAAGGCGTGTATGGCTTGTGGGAGTAGCGAGGTAAGTACCAAAGGATTTGGAACAGAGCAAATAGAAACCGAGTTAAACACTTTGTTACCCAAAGCTCGTGTTGCCAGAATGGACTTGGACACCACCCGAGGTAAAAATGCTTACGATAAAATTCTAGATAAATTTGAGCAGCACAGTATAGATATTTTAGTGGGTACCCAGATGCTAACCAAAGGACTTGATTTTAGGAATGTAGATTTAGTGGGCGTAATGAATGCTGATAACTTATTAAATTTTCCCGATTTCAGAGCTCATGAACGTAGCTTTCAAATGTTGGTTCAAGTGGCCGGTAGAGCCGGAAGAACAGCCAAGCAGGGTAAAGTGCTGATTCAAACTTTTAATCCGCATCATCAAATTTTACAGCAGGTAACCACCAATAGCTATGAAGATATGTTCAAAGAGCAGGTGTATGAACGCAAAAACTTTAAATACCCTCCATTTTATAGACTTATAAAAATCACCTGTAAACAAAGAGATTATAACGCTGTAGAGGAGGCATCTTTGTGGCTTTCGGAGGCTTTGCGTCAGGGTTTACGCGATAATGTACTGGGTCCTGAATTTCCTGCAGTTGCGCGTGTGCGTAATGAGTACCGCAAGAATATTATTGTAAAAATACCTATGAATTATTCCGTAAAGAAAACCAAAGACTTTATTTTGAAAGTAAAAAAGTCTTATGAGTCTATAGGGAAATTTAGAAAAGTAAAGTTAACGATAGATGTAGACCCTGTTTAAGAAATCCCGATACTAGCCATAGCAAAATCTAACTCTTTCTTACGGTTACGGCTAATAGGTATTTCTATGTCTTTAATCCAAAGATTTTTTGACTCGTATTTCTTTATTTTGCTTAAGTTTACAATATATGATTTATGTACTCTTAAGAATTGATCGCTAGGCAAACGCTCGTTAAAACCTTTTAAGGTAGAAAGAACGGTATACGTTTGTTCTTTGGTTACAACTTTCACATAATCACCAAAAGCTTGAACATACTTGATGTCATCTAAAAACACTTTAAAGTTTTTAAAATTGCTTTTAATCATGATGTAATTATCGTCTGAGATACGCTCTTTTTCAATGCGCAATTTAAAGAAATCAAGCACTTTACTTATGGCATAATCAAAACGCTTTGCACTAACGGGTTTTTGCAAAAAATCGATGGCTTTGTAATCAAAAGCTTTAAAGGCATATTGAGTTTTACCAGTAATAAAAATAATTTGTGGTTGCTTCTCAAGATTGTCGAGTAAATCAAAACCAGAGATAATAGGCATTTCAATATCAAGGAAGATGAGATCGATATCTTCATTTTTTAAAGTTTCCTTAACTTTAATAGCGTTATTATGTTCGGCAATTAACTCTAAATTTGGATGATCTTTAACCAATTTGGTGATTGAAATTCGTTGAATGGTAGAATCATCCACAACTATGCAATTTAATTTAATATCATCCACAGGTTATTGGTGTTGGTTATATGGTCTAAATGTAAGCAACTTTCGATTAACTCACAAATTATCGGAATAAAAAAATAAGCCAAACTTGCTAATTCGATAAAAAAACGTATTTTTGCATCCAAATTTTATTAAACTATATATTATGAATCATTATGAAACTGTTTTCATCTTGAATCCCGTTTTATCTGAAGACCAGGTAAAGGAAACAGTAAAGAAATATGAAGATTTTCTTGTTTCTAAAGGGGCGAAGATGGTTAACAAGGAGAACTGGGGGCTTAAGAAGCTTGCCTATCCTATCCAACACAAGAAAAGTGGATTTTACAACTTATTTGAATTTCAAGTAGATGGTGAAGCTATCGAGCCTTTTGAACTTATGTTTAGAAGAGACGAGGCGGTGATGCGTTACCTTACCGTGAAATTAGATAAGCACGCCATCGAATGGGCACAAAAAAGAGTTAAAAGAAACAAAGAAAAAGCGTAAGTATGTCATCTATAGAGCAACAAGCTAAAGGAAAAAAAGATGGGGAAATTAGATATTTAACGCCTTTAAATATTGAAACCTCGAAAACAAAGAAATATTGTCGTTTTAAAAGATCAGGTATCAAGTATATCGATTATAAAGATCCAGATTTTTTAATGGCTTTTGTAAATGAGCAAGGTAAATTGTTACCTAGAAGATTAACAGGAACTTCTCTTAAATACCAAAGAAAAGTAGCTGTAGCGGTAAAAAGAGCTCGTCATTTAGCATTAATGCCATACGTTGGTGATTTATTAAAATAAAAGAAACGACATTATGGAACTGATATTAAAGAAAGACGTTGAAAATTTAGGATTTATTGATGATATCGTAACCGTTAAGAATGGTTATGGTAGAAACTACCTAATCCCACAAGGATATGCAGAGTTAGCTACACCTTCTGCTAAGAAAATGCTAGCAGAAACTTTAAAGCAACGTGCATATAAAGAGAAAAAGTTTGTTGAAGAAGCAGAAGAATTGCAAGCTAAAGCAAACAAGTTAGAGCTTACTTTAACAGCAAAAGCTGGAGCTGGAGATAAGATGTTTGGTAGTATTACCGCAGCAGATTTGGCCGAGGCTTTAGCAAAGAACGATGTAAACATCGATAAAAAATACATTACAATTTTGGGTGGTAACATTAAGCGTTTAGGTCAATACGAAGCTAAACTGCGTTTCCATAGAGAAGTGGTAACCGATTTTACTTTTGAAGTAGTTGGTGAAAATTAATCTTATTCATAAGACTTAAAGCCTATCTAAGCGATAGGCTTTTTTTTTATCTTGTTTTTTAAATAAATACCTTTTTAACAATGAAATATCAACGCTTAAGCCAGGAACAATTCAAAGAAATGCACCAAGAATTTATTAATTTCTTGGCCAGTCAGTCTATTACTGCCGATGAATGGGAAGAAATTAAAAAGAACAAACCCGAAGTTGCCGAAGAAGAGCTCGATATCTTTAGTGATTTGATTTGGGAGGGAGTGTTGAGAAAAGTGAAATATCTAGAGCATTATTCACCGCAGCACTTATTTCTTTTCTCTATAGATGAAGACTTTATAACGCTAATTGGTGTTAAAGTTAAGAATGAAACTATTAATATAACCACGCGTGAGGGCTATCGTTGGCTACAGCAAAATTTGGCGCATGAAGACGTAGAGCTATATACGTCGAAAAAGGCTTTAAAAGCCGACCGTAATAAAGATGTCTTTGCATTGATTCAGCAAGGAGCGCAAATTACTAAAGGAGAATTATTTGCTTATTTTCAAAAAATAGTTGAATAGAGTTAATAATATTTGAAGGTATGATGAGGCATCAAACCGCTTTATTCATACCTCAATGACTCTATTGGATCTTGTTTAGCGGCTTTAATAGCGGGATAAGAACCAGATATAATGGCAATTAATAGAGAAATAACCGTTGCCCAAATGATGGCCACCCAGGGGATGCTAAATTGAAAGTCAAAACTTTGAGCTACCGCAAAACCAATAAGCATACCTAGAAAAATACCTATGATGCCTCCCAGCTGACCAATAATTATTGTTTCGCTAAAAAACTGCAGTGCTATAGTGTTCCTTTTTGCGCCAAGCGCTTTTCTAACTCCTATTTCTCGTGTGCGTTCGGTTACTGATACCAACATAATATTCATTAAAGCAATAGAGGATCCCAGAATAGTTATAATCGAAATGATCCAAGCGGCAAAATCTAAGACACCAGTTATTTTATAAATTTCATTAAGCAAACTATCGCTGCGTTCAATTCCAAAATTATTTTCTTCTTTAGGATTGAGTTTTCTAATCTTTCTAAATGTGATAACTGCCTCGTCTTGCGCACCCTCTAAAAAATTTTTATCGGCTACTTTTATACTGATGTTGTAATTGGGTTGGATACTAGTGAACATACTTCGGGCCTTTTGAAGAGGAATAAGTACCCTTAAGTCTTCGTTATTTCCAAATGTTGACCCCTTGCCTTCTAAAACTCCTATTATTTTAAATTTGGCACCTCTAATACTTATGGTTTTTTGAAGAGGATCACTGTTTTTGAATAAACCTTTTTTAAAATCGGCACCTACAATACACACATTAGAATTGTTTTCTATATCAAAAAAAGAAAAATCACGCCCTTCCTCCAATTGCAAACAACTATTGCCTAGAAAGTGCTCATTAACGCCAATTACGCGCACCTCTGGATCTGTTTTATCTTGTTTATACTTTACTTCAGCTTGGCTGGTGCCAGTAAAAGATATACTGGTAGTAGCATTTGGGAACTCAAAATTTTCTTTAAAATCTACTGCATTACGGTAAGAAATAATAGGGTTAATTTTGTTGCGTTCTCCACGTCCGCGAGTTTGTACACTAAAATTATATCGTTGAAGATTAAATGTGTTGGCACCCATTGAGGTGAAATCGCTGGTAATTGTGTTTTCTAAAGCATTAACAGCGCTTAAAATACCAACTAATGCCGTTATTCCTATGGCAATAATAAGAACGGTTAAAATTGTTCTTAAAAGTTGTGTTCTTATGCTATCTAATGCAATTCTTACATTTTCTCGAAATAAACCAAACATAGGTGCGTTTTAATTGTTGTTTATAAGACGAGTGAAAGTACAAAAAGTTACTTATTTTTTCTGATTTGTTTCAGTATATTTGGACTCTAAAAGAAAACTATGGCTCAGAAACCTTCAATACCAAAAGGAACGCGTGATTTTTCTGCGCAAGAAGTAAATAAAAGACACTACATAATAAATACTATAAAAAACCAATTTACAAAATTTGGATTTCAACCCATTGAAACACCTAGTTTTGAGAATTATGATACCCTAATGGGAAAATATGGGGAAGAGGGCGATCGGCTTATTTTCAAAATTTTAAATAGTGGTGATTTTCTTAAAAAAGTAAACCCCAATGATATTAAGTCTGAAAACACTTTGGCAATAACGCCTAAAATTGCCGAGAAAGCTTTGCGTTATGATTTAACGGTGCCATTTGCACGCTATGTGGTACAACATCAAAATGAACTAGACTTTCCATTCAAACGCTATCAAATTCAGCCAGTATGGCGTGCCGATAGACCTCAAAAAGGAAGGTTTAGAGAGTTTTTTCAATGCGATGCAGATGTAGTGGGAAGCCAGAGTTTATGGCAAGAGGTAGAATTTGTTCAACTTTATGATGCGGTTTTTACTCAGCTCAAATTAGAAGGTGTTCAAATAAAAATTAATAATCGTAAAATTTTATCGGGTTTTGCCGAAATTATCGGTCAGTCAGATAAGCTGATTGACTTTACTGTTGCCCTAGATAAGTTAGATAAAATAGGAGAAGAGGCGGTTATAGAAGAAATGAAGGCCAAAGGTATCACAGCTCAAGCGATTGATACTATTCAACCTATTTTTAATTTAAAAGGCGATTTTAGCGAGCAGATAGCTAGCTTAAGAGGTATTTTAGCAGCATCTAAGAGCGGTCTAGAAGGTCTGCAAGAACTAGAGTTTATACAGCAAGCCATCGAAGCTATGCCTTTAAAAACAGCAAGATTAACACTAGATGTTACCTTGGCTCGAGGTTTAAATTATTATACGGGCGCTATTTTTGAAATTGCTGCACCACCTCAAGTAAAAATGGGGTCAATTGGAGGAGGAGGTCGCTATGATGATCTTACCGGTATATTCGGATTGAAAAATATGAGTGGAGTAGGGATCTCTTTCGGTTTAGACCGAATTTATTTAGTGCTTGAAGAATTAAAATTATTTCCAAAAACGGCTGATGCTCAAACTCAAGTAATCTTTATAAATTTTGGACATCAAGAAGCCTTATACGCTATGCAAGCGATACGACTGTTAAGAGATAAGGGGGTAGCCGCTGAATTATACCCAGATGAGGCTAAAATGAAAAAACAAATGAATTATGCCAATAAAAGAGCCATACCATTTGTAGTGTTAGCTGGTAGTAAAGAGATGCAGAAGGAGCAATTTACATTAAAGAATATGATGACCGGTGAGCAAAACGATGTAAACCTACAGGAACTTAAGAAGATGCTCCAAGCTTAGTTTTTGGTAGAACTATAATACTATAAAGGAGAAACTAATATTATGGTTTCTCCTTTTTTAATGCTTAAAAATAGTTTAAAAAAAAACCTTAAAGTTATATACCTTAAGGTTTGTTTTTTTGTAGCGAGACCGAGATTTGAACTCGGGACCTCCGGGTTATGAATCCGACGCTCTAACCAACTGAGCTACCTCGCCGTTTGCGGGTGCAAATATATAATTATTTTACAATAACCCAAATATCTTTTGAAAAATAAAAGCAACTTTTTTTCATCGTTTTTTAATAAAGAATATATATATTGCCTCACAACTAAGAATAATCGTTATGGATAAAGTAAAATATGAAATGGAATTTCCAATACAAGCTTCACCGGCTTTATTGTATCAATATATATCAACTCCATCTGGTTTAAGCGAATGGTTTGCTGATAATGTGAACTCCCGAGGCGAGGTGTATACCTTTATTTGGGAAGGCTCTGAAGAGAAAGCAAAATTATTGAGTAAAAAAAGCGGTGAAAGGATTAAATTGAGATGGATGGAAGATGTAGAAAACGAGGATGCTTACTTCTTTGAGATGCGTATTCAAGTTGATGAGATTACCAAAGACGTATCTTTAATGATTACCGATTTTGCCGAAGACGACGAGGATGAAATTAACGAAGGGAAAATGTTATGGGAAAATATGATTTCTGACCTAAAACATGTTTTAGGATCGGCTTAAAAAGCAACCAAAAATGTATATTTGCCTTGATTAATCAATCAAGGTTTTTTTATGCTTAATTTTAACGGGGAACTCACACAATCTAAAGAAACAACTTTCTTAGTCCAAAATAGAGCTTTTCAATATGGTGATGGTGTATTTGAAACACTACGCGTACTTGGGGGAAAAATTGTTTTTTGGGAAGATCATTATTTTAGGTTAATGGCTTCAATGCGTATTCTCCGAATGGAAATTCCTATGGATTTCTCACCCGAATTCCTAGAAGAAGAAATTCTAAAAACTATTGAAGCTCAAGATAATCCGCATATTAATTTTAGAGTAAAATTGGTTGTTTGCCGTAAACCAGGAGGGTACTATTTGCCCCAAAACTTAGAAGTAGATTACTTCATAACGCTAACCGAACTAGATCACCCCTTTTATCTTGCCAATAATTTAGATTATAGGGTAGAACTTTTTAAAGATCATTATATCACCTCAGGTCTTTTATCTAGTCTAAAGTCAACTAATAAAATAATCAATATTCTAGCCAGTATTTATGCTCAAGAAAATGATTATCAAAATTGTTTATTACTGAATGAAAACAAAATGGTGGTCGAGGCTACCAATGCTAACCTTTTTTGGGTGAAGGGAAATCAAATTAAAACACCTCCTATAAGTGAAGGATGCTTGAACGGAATTATAAGAAAAAAACTTATTGAGATTATTAAAAAGCTACCAACTTATACCCTTAAAGAAGAAAAAATAAGTCCGTTTAATTTGCAAAAAGCAGACGAACTCTTTTTAACCAATAGCATACAAGGAATACAATCTATAAGTGGATATAGAAAAAAACAATTTACACACGTAGTAGCCGATGAGTTACGCGGGAAATTAAATGCATTAGCGCGTTTAAGCTAATTGTAGTTAGGGTTTTCGGGTGCGTTGGCCCAGATTAAATAGTCACCACCCAATTCCTGAAGCATTTCTTTCCAGTAGTTTTCTTGATTGTGTGCCAAAAGATCATTCTTGTTATACTGATCAACAGTAATCCAGTGGTTAGCTTTCATTTCTTCCTCTAATTGTTTGGCTGCCCAACCTGAATAACCCAAAAAGAATTTTATGTCTTGAGATTTAATAAGCTTATTGCTGATGAGTTTTTTGACTGCTTGAAAATTACCCCCCCAATAGATTCCATTGCTTATTTCAATACTATCGGGAATGAGATTGGGAATATGGTGAATAAAATAAAGATTATCTTGTTCAACAGGGCCTCCGTTGTAAACAGGAAAATCTTGCTTAAGATCTGGAATTAAATCGGTAAGTGTTAAATTTAAATTTTTGTTCAGAATAAACCCTACTGCTCCTTGCTCGGTATAATCTGCTAAAAGCACAACAGAACGATTAAACGTGACATCGCCAAATATAGTTGGTTCTGCAATTAATAATACGCCTTTATTGGGTTTTTCGTGTTTCAAATTGAATGATTTTTAATTAAAGCTATTAAAATAAATCCATAAAACAAAAAAAAGACCCTTAATTTAAGGGTCTTTTGTATAAATTATCGACTAATTATTTTAGTTAACCGATTTCTGTAAATCAGAACCAGCCTTAAACTTCACTACATTTTTAGCAGCGATTTTAATGGTTTTACCAGTTTGTGGGTTTCTTCCTTCACGAGCTGCTCTTTTACTTACAGACCAAGAACCAAAACCTACTAGAGAAACTCTATCTCCTTTTTTAAGAGCTCCCTCAATGTTTTCTAAAAAAGATTCTAAGGCTTTCTTTGCTGCTGCTTTTGAGATTCCAGCATCTTCTGCCATAGAATCAATTAAATTTGTTTTGTTCATAATTTTGTTTTTTAAAATTAATGTTGGTTAAACGATTATGTATTCTTTACAAATTTAATAGCTTTTCGCTTCTATGCAAGGCTTAGCAAGGGAAATGCATAAAATTGTTAATAACTATAGTAAATTGTTAATAAAAATACTTGAAAATATCAAATATTTGCTAAGCTTAGTAAATTTAAGGGTTTCAAGACAATTTTATTTCTTTATCTAAATTAAATCCGTTAAGGAAATCAATCGCACTCATCTTTCTTTTCCCTTGTAATTGTAAGCTAATTATTTGAAGCGATTTGGTTGGAGTGCTAACTAGAAGCTTGTTGTTCTCTTTAAATAGAATACCTGGTGGTCTATTTGAAGGTAAATCGGTTTTTTGGGTTTCAAATATCTTTAAGCGTAATTTTTCTTGATTTTCGTTGTTTAGAAAGGTATATGCCACAGGAAAAGGAGAGAGGCCACGAATAAAATTATATATTTGATCAGCCGGTTGTTCCCAATTAATTTTTGTGTTTTCGGCGTTAAATTTATAGGCTGTTTTTAAATCTTCACTTTTGGGTTGTTGTACGGGTTTTGCTCTGTCCTTAGCTATTAGTTTTAAGGTTTCCAATACGGTTTCGGCTCCCAAATGCATGAGACGATCATGTAAATCGCCTGCACTTTCATGTGGATCTATGCTGGTCTTCTTTTGCAAAAGAATTGCTCCGGTATCTATTTTTTCGTCTAAGAAAAAGGTAGTTACTCCGGTTTGTGTTTCTCCGTTTATAATGGCCCAATTTATAGGAGCTGCACCACGGTATTGAGGAAGAAGCGAGGCGTGTAAATTAAAAGTGCCGAGAGGTGGGAGTGACCAAATACGTTTGGGTAGCATTCTAAAAGCCACAACCACAATGACATCTGGTTGTAAGGCCTGTAGTTCTTGGTAAAAAACATCAGACTTGAGGTTGGTGGGCTGTAAGATAGGAATACTCGTTTCTAGCGTGTAGGTTTTAACTGCCGATTGATGAATTTTTCGCCCTCTACCCGCGGGTTTGTCTGGTGCGGTGATCACACCAACAATTTGATGTTTAGCTTTGATCATTCGGTCTAAAATGCATACGGCAAAATCGGGCGTACCCATAAATACAATTCTAAGTGACTTCATTTCTTTAAACGGATTATATCGTGACTAGATTTTTCTATTATTTTCTTTTCATGCATTAAACGCAAAGTATATAAAGCATCTGCTTCGCTAAAAGGCGCGTTTAACACAAGCTCTTTTAAGTTGGTAGGTGTTTGTTCTAAAACCTGGCAAAAGTAAGTTTTAATTTCTTTTAAATTTCCCTTTGTTTGGGCTGTTTTCTTTTGATTTAGACACCAGCTGCATTGTCCGCAGGCTTTGGATTTCTTTTCATCAAAATAGTGCAGAAGTTGGATAACTAAACAATTGTCCTGTGAAAGTACGTAGTCTTCAACTGCTTTTATTTTTAACTCCTTATTTTCTTTTTGAGCACGAATATATTTTGCAAAAGGGTTAATGCTGCGCTCGTCTTCTCGCGGTACCAAAAAGGTAAGCGTAGTATCTTGATTTTTATGACTTAAGTCGATAAGTTCTTGATTGGCCAACTCTTGTAATTGTTCAATAATCTTTGCTTTATCTAAACCGGTTTTTTCTGATAGGCGCTCTAGAGGTACTTCTTTTTTAAATTCGAAAAAACCACCTTGAATTCTAAATAAATTTTCTAGTAAAAAAGAATAACGGCGATGCCTCTCCAGAAATGTAAAAAGTTGTTTGCTATTAATTAAAAATTGAAGTGCCGTTTTTTGCGAATATTCGCCAGCAAAAGTAAGTATTCCTAAACGCTCTAGGGTATTTAATGCTAAGTAGGTTTTTTGGGTGTTTAATTGATATTTTTTGCAAAAATTAAAAAAACTAAAATTATAGGTTTCATTTAATCCTTCACCAAAGGCAATACTAAACATGGTGTTTAGCTTTTTATAAACTTGTTTTATTTCTTTTACGCTAGGTAGGGGAAGCAAAAATTGATTTTTTAGTAAAGTAAAATCACTATCGTTATAGAGAATTATAGCCCGAGCGGGCAGTCCATCTCTTCCGGCTCGACCGGCTTCTTGATAATAACTTTCTAAAGATTCGGGTAAATGAAAATGAATCACATGTCTTACATTAGCCTTATCTATCCCCATGCCAAACGCTGTAGTGGCTACAATAATTTGCAGTTTTTCTTTTTGCCAATCGGTTAAAATATTTTCTTTTTCTTGACTAGGTAAACCTCCATGAAAAGCTTGCGCTGAAATATTTTGTGTTTTTAAAAATTGAGCTAGCTCTAAAGAAGTTTTACGGTTTCTAACGTAAATAATCCCTAATTCCTTGTACTTTTTAAAATACCATTGCAAATAATAACGTTTGTCTTCATAAGGTTTAACCACAAACTGAATATTGGGACGCTCGTAACTTTGCCTAAAAATAAACGGCTTGTTAAGTGCCAGCTGTTCAACAATATCCTTTTCAACTTTTTTTGTCGCCGTGGCAGTAAGGGCAATTACAGATATACCTGGCAGATAGTTTCTAAGTTGGATTATGTTTCTAAAAGCCGGCCTAAAATCGTGCCCCCAAGAAGAAATGCAGTGCGCTTCGTCTACAGCAACAAAAGAAACCTTCATTTGTTGAATTCGTTCTAAAATAAGATTTTGCTGTAAGCGCTCTGGCGATAGGTATAAGAACTTATAATGCCCGTAAATGCAGTTGTCGAGCGTGCGGTTTATATCGTCATAGCTCATACCGCTTTTGAGTTGAAGTGCTTTAATTCCTTTTTTAGTTAAACTTTCAACTTGGTCTTGCATTAAAGCCAGAAGTGGCGAAATAACAATACAAATACCTTCTTGGTAAATACCTGGTAATTGATAGCATAAAGATTTACCTCCGCCTGTAGGTAATAGTGCTAAACTATCTTGCCCTGCAAGAACTGCATCAATCAGCTCTTTTTGTCCTGGTCTAAACGCAGAATACCCCCAGTGTTTCTTTAGTAAATCTTTGATCTTAGTCATAAAGAGATTGATTTAACAACGACTCAAAATAAAATTAACCCGGTTTGCCACATTGTCTTGGGGTACAGCAATTAAATCATAGCCTAAATTGCGATAGGTTTGCTCTAGAAAGGATTGAATTTCTTTTGCTTCTGTTCTGTTTTCATAACGCTCGTTGTCTCCAACATATATATCTTCCCAAAATGGAAACAGGAAAACCAAATCATAACGGTATTGTAAATTGGCTTCTTTGAAATAAGTAGGATAGGTGTCTTTTTTATAATCCAGGTAGGCCGTAACATCGGGAATACCACGATCTATAAAAACTGTACCTTCCTGCATTTCAGCTTTTTTAAATTGATTGATGCGTCCTTCTAAAAGTCGCTGGCTAAACAGTAGCGGATCGGTTAAAAACAATTGTTCTATTCCGTTTTTCTGTGCATCTAAAATAACCTCTCTAGAAATTTCTGGATAACATGTGTATCCTTTCTTTTCTAATGCTTTTAAAGTTGTTGATTTGCCCGTACCTGGTCCTCCAATAATCAATGCCTTTTTACCCATTTTTAATTGATTTTGTTTTTTACGTTTGGCAAGTTAAAAAAATGCGTCAATAAGCTTATATTTGTTGCAAAAAGATAAACAAATTTTATGAGTAAAGAAAATGCCGAGGCTTTTTATAAGAAGTTGAAAATCAAATTAAAAGATACTAGTAATTGGCCTTCAAAATATTTGTATAAATTTATTGTTCCTTCTAAACCGCAGAAAATTAAGCAGGTAGAAGATATTTTTGATAATATGGGGGCGGTTATTCAAACTAAAACTTCTTCTAAGGGCACCTATACTTCGGTGTCTATTAATGTAATTATGGCCAATCCTGATGCGGTAATTGAAAAGTATAAAGAAGTAGGCAACCAAGTAGAAGGGGTAATTTCTTTATAATTTTTTTTACTTTACTAAAGTATACTTATAAATATTTATTATTTTGCAAGCGGAGCCAAGTAAATTAAAGGCTCTTATCACCTTATTATAATTTTCGATTTTGACATACGATTTAGAATACAATTCAGAAAGATCTACCTTGCATATTCCCGAATATGGTAGACATATTCAAAAAATGGTTGAATATGCGGTTAGCATTAAAGATGAAGAAGAACGCAATAAAGTGGCTAAATCTATTATAGCCGTAATGGGTAATTTAAATCCGCATCTTCGTGATGTTCCCGACTTTCAGCATAAGCTTTGGGATCAATTATTTATTATTAGCGATTTTAAACTAGAAGTAGATTCGCCATATCCTAAGCCTTCGCGAGAAATGTTAGAAGAGTCTCCTGCACCCTTAGATTATCCGCAAAACCATCCAAAGTATAGGTTTTATGGGAACAATATTAAGCGTATGATTGATGCGGCCTTAAAGTTTGAAGAAGGTGCTTTGAAAGAGGCGCTTATTTTTAATATTGCTAACCATATGAAAAAGTGCTATTTAAATTGGAACAGGGACACGGTAGAAGATAAGGTGATTTTTGATCATTTGTTCGAACTCAGTAATGGCCAAATTAACTTAAATAAAAAAGAAGAAGACTTGGCAGAAGCTTCAGACTTGATTAAGGGCAATAATAAAAAGCAATACAACAAAAACAAGTCTAAAAAGAATTATCGCAACAATAAGGGTAGAAAAAGATACTAAACATGGCAACTTTTCAAATAGAAGGGGGAATTCCTTTAAAAGGAGAAATTCAACCCCAAGGTGCTAAAAACGAGGCATTGCAAATTTTATGTGCTGTTTTATTGACCAAAGAAGAAGTTAGGATAGATAATATTCCAGATATTGTAGATGTCAATAAACTAATCGACATTTTAAGTAATCTAGGAGTTAAAATCCGTAAAAACGGAAAGGGTAGCTATTCTTTTATTAGTGATGATTTACAACTTGATTATTTAGAGAGCGAATTATTTAAGAAAGAGGGGTCTAGCTTACGCGGATCGATTATGATCGTGGGACCTTTATTGGCCCGCTTTGGTAAAGGATATATTCCCAGACCTGGAGGAGATAAAATAGGAAGACGTAGATTAGACACCCACTTTGAGGGATTTATTAAACTGGGCGCTAAATTTAGGTATAACAAAGAAGAACGCTTTTATGGTGTTGAAGCACCAAATGGTTTAACCGGAACTTACATGCTTTTAGAAGAAGCTTCGGTAACGGGAACAGCAAATATTGTGATGGCTGCCGTAATGGCTAAAGGTAAAACTACCATTTATAATGCAGCTTGTGAGCCTTACATTCAACAACTTTGCTCTATGCTGGTGGCAATGGGGGCTAGAATAAAAGGGATTGGCTCTAACTTATTGGAAATAGACGGAGTTGAAGAACTACACGGTTGTACGCATAGCATTCTTCCCGATATGATTGAAATAGGATCTTGGATAGG
Source organism: Mesonia sediminis (assembly GCF_042684705.1). Lineage (NCBI taxonomy): Bacteria > Pseudomonadati > Bacteroidota > Flavobacteriia > Flavobacteriales > Flavobacteriaceae > Mesonia > Mesonia sediminis. Next base: position 94,001 of record NZ_JBHULZ010000040.1, on the reverse strand, counting down.
ATTAGCGGCAATGACGAAAAGCGAAATTACCATTAAAAATGTAAGCTGGAAACATCTAGGCCTAATACCTTCTACCTTTGCTAAACTTGGTATTCAAATTGAAAAAAGAGGAGACGATATGTTTATCCCAGCTCACCGCGACGGGTACGAGGTTCAAAGCTTTATTGACGGGTCTATTATGAATATTAGCGATGCACCATGGCCCGGATTTACACCCGATTTATTGAGTATTATGTTGGTGGTGGCCACCCAAGCTAGAGGTAGTGTTTTAATTCACCAGAAAATGTTTGAGAGTAGGTTATTTTTTGTGGATAAATTGATTGATATGGGGGCGAAGATAATCTTGTGTGATCCGCATCGCGCTACTATAATTGGGCATGATTTTAAATCTCAATTAAAAGCCACCGTTATGAGTAGTCCAGATATTAGAGCTGGTATTTCTTTGCTTATCGCAGCCTTGTCAGCGAAGGGTACATCGACAATTCATAATATTGAACAAATAGATCGTGGTTATGAAAATATTGATGGTAGATTAAAAGCCCTAGGAGCAAAAATCGCGCGGATATAATTTTTAGGATAATACTAAAAAAGCCGTTTATATTTTTAAACGGCTTTTTTATTTTAATATTCTTAATAATTATTTTTAAACAGCTGGCTCGTGGTCTATTTTTCGATAACCAAAAAGCTCTTGTTCTTTTATCATGTCAGCGGTATTTTTGGGTAACATTTCTTCCCATCCCGCTTGTTTGTCTGCAATCATTTGAAGCACTTTACGCGAGTAAATATCCAATACCTCTGGATCGGCATCTTTAATATCAATAACCTTCCCATTGTATTTAAAAAATTTATAAAGCTCTTTCATTCGCGGATGCACTTTTAAGTTATTAGAATCGATAACTTCACCGGTTTTATCATCCTTCCAAGGATAAAGGTAAACCTTTAAGTTTTTAAAGAATAATTTACCAAAAGCCTCAAGAATTCCACCGCTTAAATGACGATAATATTTTTCATCAAAGATATCAATAAGGTTGTTTACCCCCATAGCAAGGCCCATTCTTTCTTTTGTAAAGCGAGAGAAATACTCTACCACTTTATAATACTGCTGGAAATTAGAAATCATTACAGTTTGCCCTAGTGAGCAAAGTAATTTAGCCCGATCCATAAAGTCTTTTTCATCAATTTCGCCCTCGGCCCTTAAGTTAGATAAGGTTATTTCAAAAATGCTAATTGCATTTTCTGGGTTAACTCTGTTTTCATTCAAAAATAACTCTAGTGAGTTTTTATAAATGTCCATATTTACATTGGTCACCGGCCTAAAACTACCACGAAGCGCTAAAACATTCTTTTTGTAAAGCACTTTTGCGGGTAAGACATTTTTACCATCGGGTGAAAACATCACGGCCTCGGTCATACCATTCTTAACCAATTGCAATGACATCAATCTATTATCAACATCTTTAAAAATAGGTCCCGAAAAATTTATGGTATCAATTTCAATTTGGTCTTTGTCTATATGATCATAAAGATAGCGCAGTAATTTTTTGGGAGAATCATACTTGTAATAGGCTCCATAAATTAAATTTACACCTAAAATTCCTAAGGTGTTTTGTTGAAGTCTTGCGTCATTTTCGTGAAAACGAACGTGTAATATTATTTCATTGTATTCGCCATCGGGGGTTACTTGATAACGTAAACCTACCCAGCCGTGACCTTTATATTTTTTTGCAAAATCTATAGTGGCAACGGTGTTGGCGAAACTAAAAAAAAGCTTATTAGGATGTTTTTCTCTAACAATGCGTTCTTCAATAAGGCGCATTTCGTGCGACAACATTTTTTTTAAGCGGGCTTCGGTTACATAGCGATGATCGTCTTCAACGCCATAAATTGCATCGCTAAAATCCTTATCATAAGCACTCATAGTTTTAGCAATAGTACCCGAAGCACCTCCGGCCCTAAAAAAATTTCGAACCGTTTCTTGACCTGCACCAATCTCTGCAAAAGTACCGTAAATGTTTTTGTTTAAATTTATGCGTAAAGCTTTACTTTTAATAGAAGGAATATTTTGAAATTCCCGATCTCCCATTATTGTTATTGGCATATTTTCTGGCTACTTAATTAATCAAGTTTGTCTTTATCAAAGGTAAACAATTGCTTTTTAAACAAAAAAATATCCCTACATTTGTGTTTAAAAAATATTTTGGAAATCACTTTTCTTGGTACCGGAACTTCTCAGGGTATACCCATTATCGGTAGCAAACACCCTGTTTGTTTAAGTCAAAATCCAAAAGATAAACGTTTACGGGTAAGTTTGCTATTAGAATGGGATACCTATACTTTTGTAATTGATTGTGGTCCAGATTTTAGGCAGCAAATGCTTAATCAAAATGTGCAGCAACTCGACGGTATTTTATATACCCATGAACATAACGATCATATCATTGGTTTAGACGATGTGCGCCCTTTTTACTTTAGACAAGGTGATATAAATCTATTTGCTAGCCAAAGGGTTATAAAAGCTTTAAAAAAGCGTTTTGACTATGTTTTTGAAAGCCATAATAAATATCCAGGAGCACCCAGTGTTAATCTTAATGAAATTGTAAATGAGCCTTTTGAAGTGGGAGGCAGGCAAGTAACCCCCATTGAAGTGATGCACAATACGTTACCAATTTTTGGGTTCAGGGTAGATAATATGGCTTATATCACCGATGCCAAAACCATTGATGCTACTGAAAAATTAAAGCTGAAAAATTTAGATGTATTAATTTTAAATGCCTTGCGAAGAGAGCCACACCCTTCTCATTTAAATTTAGAAGAAGCGCTGGCGCTTATAGAAGAATTGAAACCTAAAAAAGCCTATTTAACCCATATCAGTCATTTACTTGGCTTTCATGACGAAGTTGAACGCGAATTACCTGAAAATGTACATTTGGCTTACGATAACCTTAAATTAACTCTTTGATTATGAGAAAAAGTATCTTTCTTTATCTTTTTTTGTTCACCTTATTATTTGTTATTTTTCAATATACCAATTCTAAGAAAACTTTTGAACGCCTTAATTTGAAAATCACTGAACTAAAAGACGAAAGGGATGAAGCGCTGCTTTTGCGAGATTCGATAATGCATTTGGAAACTGCACAGCAAGAACGATTTACCCTGCAAAGCAATGACAAAGCTAGAATGTACGTTGAAGATTTAGGCTTTGAAGCTACAGAACTTGCTCAATTGCTTGAACAGAAAATTGTTGGGGCTAATGCTATAGATCAAGATAACCCTTACGTTCCTTACCAAGGTTTAAACGGAGTTATGCGCATTAATAGTGTAAAAGTTTTAAACCATAAATGGGTGATAGCCGAGTTTACCGATGGCACTTATTGGGGTGAAGTACTACTCAATTATTTTATCAATGAAGATAAATCAATAGATATTGAGGTGAACAATGGCTTGCTTTACGCTAATTAATTCCAATTGGTGCGTTGCGTTAACCACTGCTTAAATTCTTGAAAATTAGGAGGACAAACACCGTGACCCACTGGAAATTCAGAATACGTATAAACAATGTTTTTTTGGGCTAGATAATCTTTGTTTTTTCTGGCCCAGCTAACCGGAATAACCTGATCAACGCTCCCGTGCGAACCGTATATTTCAACTTTATTCTCTTGCGTCGTTGCGGATTTTATAATTGGTTCGTGAATATATCCGCTTAAAGCTATAACATTTTTTACTAATCCGGGGTACGACAATGCGGTAGCATAACTTAAAATTGCTCCTTGACTAAAACCCAGAAGCGTTATTTCTTGAGGATTAACTGGGTAAGCCTCCAGTGCTTCTTTAATAAATTGGTGAACCAATTCTCGTGAAGCAACAGCTTGCTCATCATTGGTAAATTTGTTTTGATTGGCGTCAAAATTTATTTCGTACCAAGCGTGACCATAGGGAACCATGTCTAAAGGAGCTTGAACCGATAGAATAAGGTAGCGCTCGTCTAGTTCTGGTGAAAAACTAAACAAGTCTTCAGCGTTACTCCCATAACCATGCAGCATAATAATAGTAGGAGCGAGGGTGCTTAAACTTGAAGATCTCACAAGATGCTTTAAACATAAATCTTTTGTTGTCATGGTGCTATAGTTTTAAACCAGTTTTGAAAATAATTACCCACTAGAGGTATGAGTACACGTCTTCCTTGAACGGCTCCTAAAAATGCATAGAACCACAAAACGAAGAACAAAATCCAGAAAGGGAAAATGAATACTAAATTATTAAATCCGCTAATGATTATAAATACCGAAATTTGTAGAAGATGCAACCCAATGGCTTGCCGAATATGAAAACTGGCAAATTGATTTTTTTCTTCGGCGTTCATAAAAAGGGCTATTAGTCCGCCAACAAAAGTGATATAGCTGATGATAGCTGTATTTTTACCTTTATCTATATTTGCATCTGTTTTCATAATTGTTTTAGCAATAATTGATTGTTGTGAATTATACCTATAGCTTTTCCTTTTAATTTTTCGCCGTAGAAAATACTGTTATTGTTGCTACTGATTACATCCTGTTCAGAAAATGTATAATCCTCATTTGGTAAAAATAAGCTTAGGGAGGCTTTTTGCCCTTCTTGAATGCTAAATTCTTGTAGCTGAAATACTTTTCTGCTTTGAGTGAGAAGGCTAATAGTTTTTTCGAGTCCAAATAAGCGGTTTAACGCGCCAAAAGCCGATTCTAAACCGACACTACCCGGTAGGGCGTGTTCAAATTCTACGTGTTTCTCTTCGGGTTTGCGAGGTAAGTGGTCGCAGGTAACGCAATCTATAATGCCAGATTCTACTCCCGCAACCAGCGCCAACCGATCTTCTTCATCGCGTAGAGGAGGCATAACTTTTTTTGCCGTATCAAATTCGTGTAAAACGGCATCATTGTAAAACAACTGGTGTATTGCAACTCCACAAGTCACTTGAAGACCATCAGCTTTAGCTTCTTGAATTAGTTGGAGTGCATTTTTTGTAGACACAAATGGGATGTGTAATTTACCGCCAGTATAAGCCAAAATGGCTAGGTCTCTTTTTATTTGTATTTCTTCTGCAAAGGCGGGTATTCCTTTCAGCCCCAATTGCAGGCTGTTTAAGCTTTCATGTACCTGTGCTTCTCTTGCTATTTGTTTTTCTAAGGGGTAAGATTGAACAAGACCTCCAAATCCTTGTGCGTATTGAAGTGCAATTTTTAAAATATTGGGGTTTTCAATAGGTTGTTTATAGTCTGTAAAAGCAATGGCTCCGGCTTGTTGCATTTCAAATAACTCAGCCAAATCTTTACCTTTTGCCTCTTTGGTTAAAGCACCTAAAGGAAATACCTCAACTGCTTGTGAGGAGTTATATTGTTGTGCAAAGCGAATGCCAGTTTGAGTATCGGTTACCGGACTAGTATTGGGGTTTAAGCCAATTTGGGCAAATCCGCTAAGGCCCGCTGTTTTAATTCCATTTACCAAAGTTTCTCGGTCTTCAAAACCCGGTTCACCAAAAGAAACACTAGGATCAAACCAAGAAGGAGATAGGTGTAGGTCTTCAATGGCTATCAATTGTGCCTCGGGGTCCTCAATGCTATGATCAATTTTAATAATGGTTTCATTTTCTATTAAAATGTCCCGAACGCTTTGATGGTGTTTGGAGTTTGCGTCTATTATACGTACAGCCTTAAGAATTATTTTTCTCATAGTTATTTGAGGCGTTTTAAAAGCAAAGTTTCTATCAGTAAAAACAGCAAGGCAAAAATAATAAACCATTTCCAAAGTTTTTGTTCCTCACTTTGTTTATTTACCAAATATGTAAAATCGGCTATAGATTTGTGTTTTTTAAAAGTTTCAAAAGTTTTAGATTCACTTTTAGTTAGTTTAGACTCTGTTCGCGGATGGTTGAAAGCCAACCGTCTGAGTGTATCTGTCCCTTTTAAAAGCTTATAAAAACCGGCAAAGTATGGTTCTTGATTCAGCGATATTTGCAAGTAGTCATCAAAGATGCGTTGCCTAGGTATAAATTTTTCTTGAGGATGAATCAATTGAACAATTTGGTCTTTTTCTAAACTATGAGGCAAACGAATTTCTTGATTGGTGTATGTAGTATGGTACATGACCTCTTGTGCACCACTATTTTTTGCGATAGTGTATAAACTGGGCACAATGAGCGGTGAGCGTTTATAATTAGAATTTTCTTTATTAAAAGCGGCAGCAAAGGCATACACATTTTCTTTCTTTACAAGAAAAGGTTCGCCTGTTGAAAAACTAATTATATTAGCTTGAATTCCACTTAAATCGAAATATGAGCTGACCTTTGGGTAGTCAAAATTGGTTGTTTTCTTTTTAAATACACCTTTTAAAAGCGGATGCTCGTAGTTAATTTTGGCAATTTTTAATTCATTTTGATTAAAATCTCCGATACCTATTCCTCGCTTCTGGGCAAATTGCCTTAAATTTTTATCGATTTGCACATCGGGCAAAATAAAAATTAATTGTTTTTGTTTGTCTAGATGTGTTTTTAGGTGTCCCGATAAGGCAGTAGGAATACTTTTTAATTCATTAAGAACAATTAGATCAGCTTCTTGTAATACTTTATAGTCAATAGTGTTTAAAGTAAAGTTATTATAAGTAAAATCGGGATCGTTTGAGAAAATGTGTTTTAAAAAATCATCACTAACCGAATTAATACTTACAATGTTAATGGGCGGTGTTTGTTGCTTGGTGAAATAAAGAAAGTTATCATAAGCAAGATCATTTTGATCAACCTCAATTCTTCCTTGGCGGATGCTACTCTGGTTTATTATGAATGGTAAGGTTTGCTTTAAACTATCTTGAAAAATTAAAGTCCTTTTGCCTAATAATTTATTGTCATCATAAACACTTACACTTATGGGATGATCAATTGAAGTGTTTGAACTAAAGCTTGCCCATAAAGCTATTGTTTCATAGGTATTCTGTTTAATAAAAGCTGTGTCAATTTTCACATTGGTATGTTTCTTGGCTTGATAATGAACCCAATGCCAGTCAGTTGTTTTTGCTGCTATAGAATCTGTATGATTAGAAGCGTGTAAACCATCGCTTAATATCAAGAAGGTATAAGGAAGATTTGGGTTTTCTTGTAAACGCTCTACATTTAAATAAATTTCTTTAAAATCGGGTTGTGTAGGACTGTATTCTAAATCAAATAATTCATCTTGAAACTCATTTATGCTTATGTTGCTATAGGTATGGTTGTTGGTAACCAGATTAAAGGTTTTATCTTTTGGTAAGTATTGAAGCAATTCTTGTTTGGCTTGTTCAAAAAGGCTTATCCCTTGATTTTTATGTTGCATACTTAAAGAATTGTCTAAGTAAACATTTAGTGTCTGATCTTCGTACTTTTTTGTTTTTGCGGGTATAAAAGGTTCAGCAAAAGCTAGTATTATAGCCGATAACATTAAAAGCCTAGAAAGTAAAACCAACCATTTTTTTAATTGAGAGCTTTTTCTTGATTGTAACTCGATTTTTTTTAGAAAAGCAACGTTAGTAAAGGGGGTGCTTTTAAATTTTCTAAACTGAAAAAGATGAATTAAAATAGGAATAAGCAGTAGGAATAACCCGTACAATACGGCTATATTTTTAAATGCCATTGTCTATCACTTTTTTTAAAGTAAAACTAACGCTAGTGTATTTATTTTCTTCAGATTCTAAACATACGTTACCTCCTAATTGCTTAACTAGTTTTTGAACTGTTGGTAAGCCTATACCAGTGCCTTTATTCCCGTTTCGATCTGGTTTTTCTTCGGTAAAAAACAATTTAAAAACATCTTTTTGTTTGTTCTTGGCAATTCCCATTCCATTATCGGTTACTGTAATCAAATAATTAAAATCGTCTTCTTTAATATTTATATCAATAACAATCTTGGATTTGTCGTTATATTTTAAGCTATTGCCCAATAAGTTAAGTAGAATCTGTTCTAATAATACTTTGTTGGTTAGTATTTCTGTGTTTTTTTCGGGGATGTTAATCTCGCAAGGCTGATTGATTTGGAGCAAATCGATAATATCTTCTAGCAGATAATTAAAATCAACAATTTCCATCTCGTTCTGTGCGTCTTCTTCACGGGCATAATAAGACAGTACTCTCTCGGTATAAGCGCTTAATTTTAATCCTGAAGATTTTAGGTAATCTAAATATTGCTTACCTGTATCATCGATATTTTCTTGATATTTCGCCTTGAGTAAATCTATGGTTAAAACAATATTTGCTAAGGGCATTTTAATATCGTGACTCACTTGGTTGGCGAATTGTTTAAGTTCTTTGTTTTTTTGTTCCAGCGACTTTTTTATGTGCTGTAAGGATTGTAAACTCTTCCTGAGTTCCAGTAAATTCATTACTTGGTTGGCCAAGTAGCGCATAGATTGTTTTCTAGAAGCACTTAATGAATTGGGTTTAAAATCTACCACACATAGGGTACCCAAAACATTTTGTTTCTTATCGTACAACTTCATGCCAAAGTAATAGCGAATAGGACTTTCTTTTTGCTGCACAAAAGGATTGTTGATAAAGCGATTGTCATTGAAAGTATCGGTAACCTCCAAGAAGTCTCGGTTTTGAGAAATGGTAAATTTACAAAAGGAGTCTTCTTTAGGCGTTTGTTTTATATTTAAACCATAAAAAGATTTAAACCACTGCTTGTCCTCGTCTATAAATGAAATAAAAGATACGGGCATTTGACATAAAGTAGCCGCTAGTCGTGTCAACTCATCGTAAGACTGCTCATCAGGACTATCGATTATATCATAGGTTTTTAACGACTCTAACCTTCTTACTTCTTTTACCTTGCTTTTGCTCATAAAGCGATTGGGGCTTAAACTAAAATTTTAGTAAATATAAAAAACAAATAATTGGATTGGACACAATATTAAAATTTCTCAAAAACACCTAGCCCAAATAAGGCAAAATCATATTTCACTGGGTCTATGGGATCTAAATTGCGTAGCGCATGATCTAATTCTTGCACTGCTTTTAAATCGTTTTGTTTTCGTTTTAAAACCCCTAATTTTCTTGCTACGTTACCCGAATGTACATCTAATGGGCAAGACAATTGGGCTGGTTCTAAGCCTTGCCATAAACCAAAATCAACTCCTTTATCCGCGGGTCTTACCATCCACCTTAAAAACATATTTATACGCTTTGCAGCTGAATTTTTTAAAGGGTCACTTACATGTTTTTGCGTTCTTCTTAAGTGCGGAATACTAAAAAATAATGTTTTGAATTGATGAATTCCATTGGGCATTGGATTTTTATTTTCAAAAACTTTCTGTAAGCCGCCATGGCTCTTATAAATATTTTGTAAAGACTTGATGAAAAATATAAAGTCTTCACCATTAAAGGTACGGTGTTTAAAGTTCAATAGGTCTTTTAAATCGGTTTCTTGATGATTCATCACAAAATCGAATGGTGACTCTTGTAAAAGCTGATTCATTCTAAAACCATTTTTCACTATACTTTTACGATTTCCCCAAGCTATTGTTGCAACCAAAAACGCGCTTATTTCAATATCTTCCTTTTTTGTAAATTGATGCGGAATGACAATTGGGTCGGTTTCAATAAAATCAGGTTGTTCGTAATATTCGGCTTTCGCATCTAAAAAGTCTTTCAAGTCTTGTTTGTTCATCGATTAATTTTAAAAATTTTACTTTGATTCAAACGATTAAAGCGATCAATTTTAAATACTTAATTGACGTTTTTATATTTGATAAATACCATTTATAAAAAGTATTTATGAAATGGAGCTTTAGGCTAGAATTAAATCCGCGTAAGCATTATAATTAACCTTATTAAACGATTGCACCATCTACCATGGTTAATTTTCTGTCGGCCATATCGGCAAGTTCTCTGTTGTGGGTTACGATCACAAAAGTCTGCCCAAATTCTTCTCTTAATTTAAAAAACAATTGGTGTAAATTATCAGCCGATTCAGAATCTAAGTTTCCCGAGGGTTCATCGGCCAAAATAACAGGAGGGTTGTTAATTAAAGCTCGGGCAACCGCTACACGTTGTTGTTCGCCTCCGCTCATCGCAGAGGGTTTATGGTTCGCCCTGTCTTTTAAACCAAGAAAACTTAATAATTCTAATGCGCGCTTTTCTAGCTGATTTTTAGGGGTTCCTTTTATAAATCCAGGGATACAAACATTTTCTAAAGCGGTGAATTCTGGTAATAATTGATGAAATTGAAAAATGAAGCCTATATTCTCATTTCTAAAAGCCGCTAACTCTTTTTTACTAAGCTCTAGGATTTTTATTCCGTTTATTATTATCGTAGTATCTTCTTTTTTAGCTGGTTTGTCAAGTGTTCCTAAAATTTGCAATAATGTGGTTTTTCCTGCTCCAGAAGCACCTACAATAGATATTATTTCGCCGGCTTGAACTTGTAAATCTACAGCATTCAATACGTGAAAATCATCATAAAATTTATGTAAATTATGAACTTGTATCATGGACTAAATTTAAAAACTAATATATTTAGCTAAAATAATTGAATTGTGCTAAACGAGGCACAAACTTAAGGAAAAGCTTTAAAAATATGACACAAGAGGTTATTACTTTAGCTAACGGTTGCTTTTGGTGTACAGAGGCGGTTTTTCAACGATTAAAGGGAGTTGAGAAGGTGGTTTCGGGTTTTAGTGGAGGTAAGATAAAAAATCCGCCTTACCGCGAAGTGGTGCAGGGTAGAACTGGACACGCCGAAGCTATTCAGCTTTATTTTGATCCCACAATTTTAAGCCTTAAAGATGTTTTAGCTGTATTCTTTAGCACCCATGATCCTACTACCCTAAATCGACAAGGTAATGATGTGGGTACACAATACCGTAGTGCTATTTTTTATCATTCATCTGAACAAAAAGAAATAGCCCAGCAATATATTAAGTATTTAGACAAGCAGGTTTTTGAGGGTAAAATTGTTACAGAGGTGACGCCTTTTTCTGGTTTTTATCCTGCAGAAGAAGAACATTATAATTTTTACAATCGTTTTCCAAATCAGCCGTATTGCCAATATATCATTGATCCAAAAATAAAAGTTTTAAGAAATCAATTTGCTCATCTTTTAAAGGATAATTAAACTGGTATAGTTTTTGAATTTTTCCAATTATGATAGATCAAAAAAATAAAAAAAAGCTACTAATAAAAAGTTTGCTTTTTGACGGAATCGGAATGTTAAGTATGCTTATACCGGGTATTGGCCCTTTTTTGGATATTGTATGGGCGCCAGTTGCTGCTAAAAAAATGACCGAGATGTATCCCGGAACAAAAGGTAAATGGGCAGCTGCCATAGTTTTTTTAGAGGAGATTTTACCATATACAGATGTACTGCCAACTTTTACTTTAATGTGGTGTTACCAGTACTTATGGTTATCTCGTTCAAAGCCGATAGAAGTAAAATAAAAAAAGCCACCTCAATTGGTGGCTTTCTATTTATGTAGAATAATTATTCTTCTTCATCATCATCAGGAAACTCTTCTTTCAACTCAGCATCGTCAATTACTTTTTTGTTATTACTGTCTAGCTCTACAATAGGCTCGTCAAAATCTTCATCTTCATAGTCATCCTCCTCAAAATTAGCCATAGTGTTTTCTAAACGTGTACTAACCTTTACCAAATATATAGCATCCTCGGTTTTTACCTCTACCGCTTCTACGGTTTCATTTTTGGCATTTTTAAAGGTAATGATGTGCTTGTCATCATAACCATCGGGGTATTTATTAACCAGGAGAGTCAGTATTTCTGGTGTTAATTTCTTATAGTCGACAATGACTCTTTTCATAATACTTAAGCATTTATTTTAGTTCACAATGATAAAAAAAATCGAGTATACTTCTATAAAACAAATAGCATATTTTTATTTTATTTCGGCCTCTATTATTTTGGCTTTTTGAGCACAATTTTCAACCTTAATTCTCAAGTTATTGTGCTCAATTTTAGCATCGATAACATATAGTTTGCAAGAATCTAAACTCGTATTGCTTGCGCCAAAATCTACATTCCCGGTGTGAAAAGCTTTTCGCATATCGGCGGTGTCTATTTGCGCAGCCCTTAATTGTTGGATAGTTTCTGAATTATAAACAAATTTTTTTTGCCGGATATTTTTAAGCACTCTATCATTGGGGGAATAGTCGCAGGAGGTTCGCTTACCACTAAAAAAGAAAATAAGAATGATGATTCCAAAAAACAATCCGACGGAATAATAGGCGAAACGGGTAATTAATTTCATATTTAAAAAATAAGTAAATGTATATCTCTATAAGGTAAATCAAACCAATTAGCTATAGACCTATTGGTTAAAATTCCGTGGTAAAAATACAAACCATTTTTTAAACCCTTGTCACATCGCAAGGTATTTTCTAGGCCTCCGTTTTCGGCTATATGTAATAAATAAGGGGTGCAAATGTTGCTTAATGCTATAGACGCCGTTCGAGCAAATCGAGATGGTATATTGGGTACTCCATAATGTATAACACCGTGTTTTATAAAGGTAGGGCTATCGTGACTGGTGATTTCAGAGGTTTCGACACAGCCGCCCATATCTATACTTACATCAATAATCACCGAGCCAGGTTTCATTTGTTCTACCATTGTCTGACTGATGATAATAGGAGCACGATGATTTCCGCGTACCGCAGTGATTACCACATCTGCTCGCTTCAAAGCTTTTAGTAAATACTTAGGTTGTAGGGTAGAAGTGGCTAACGGACGACTCAGTTTATATTGTAGCGCATTGAGCTTGGTAAGAGAATTGTCGAAAAAACGCACATTAGCACCTAATCCCAGCGCTGCTTTTCCGGCGAACTCGCCAACGGTACCCGCTCCAATTACGACCACCTCGGCTGGTGGAACGCCATTAATATTTCCAAATAATAAACCATTTCCTTTAGGTTTCGAAAGCAGTTCTGATGCAATGAGAACCGCTCCCGTGCCTGCGATTTCACTAAGCGCTTTAACGGCAGGATAGGAATCGTCATGATCTTGAATAAACTCAAAAGCCAATGCCGTAATTTTTTTCTCTTTTAACTTTTCAAAATAACTTTTATTTAAAGTTTTTAGTTGAAGAGCCGATATTAATGTACTGTTTTGCTGCATATAACTGAGCTCTTTAAGGCTGGGAGGTTCAACTTTTAGCACAGTAGGGCATGCAAAAATTTTTGCGGTATCTTTGGTTATTTCGGCACCGGCCTCAGAATAATCTTGATCGCTAAAGTTTGTATCTGCACCGGCATTATGCTCAACTAGAACCCGGTGCCCGTGTGCCGTTAATGCTGCAACCGCATCTGGAGTTAAGCATATTCTTTTCTCTTGATAAGAGGTTTCACGCGGCAGGCCTATAAACAACTTACCCTTCTTTTTTTGAATTTCAAGGGTTTCTTCTTGCGGAATTAATTCGGAGTGGCTAAAAGGCGTATTAGGCTGACTCATAAAAGATTATAGCTTAAAGATTACTAGTTCTAAAGCTAGCAATAATTATTAAAATTACCTAAAGAGATCTTTTAATTGTTCCCAAACTGTTTTTTCTTGCATTAAATCCGCTTCAAGCTCATCGAGATTGGTGGGGTTGATGCGCGCAATTATTCGGGCTCGTATAAGATAAATTAATGGAATGGTAGCAAGCATTATGGGGAGTACATAAATAAGCTCGGTCTCATCGGTGATTCTTAAATCATCGTTTAACACGCTTATGAGCTGAAATAAAAACATCCCTGTAGGGATAAGAATTACGTGATACCACCAATGCTTGCAAGTAAGAAACCAGATGATCAAAAGAAATAAAGGAATGAATTTGGTCATCATGGTCCAAATACTCACATTTACCTTTTCATAATAATTGCTCTCAAAAGTAAAAAGAAAAGTTTCCCAAGTTTTTGAATCTGGGAAACTTTCGTATGAGTAAAATATAAAAGGAGTTGCCGCTACTGCTAAGGCAATATAACTACCCGTTAGAAGGGATTTTAATATCTTTCTTTTCGATTGTTGTGGTTTCGGTTTGTCCTTTAATGTTGTCTTCTGTTGTGTGTTCATCAATGGCTTGAGGTGTACAAGATGTTGCTAAAAATACTAATGATACTGCTACGAAGATAAAGTTTTTAATTTTCATTTTAATAAGTTTTATTGTGATTTGTTGATACAAACCTAGGAAGAAAAAACTTATTTCCATGAACTTTCTTTGCCGTACCTTTGCAAACTTTTTTGCCAAAAAACAACTGCCTATCAATGAGTTAACTAGCTTTTGTTAATGAGTTACTTCACCTTTTTTAGCTATTTTTTGTCTAAAAAAAGGGCTCTAGAAAATTCATTTTTTTTCATAATTTCTATAAGATAATGTTTTTCGGGTAATAAATTGGTGATTTTTTGAGGCCATTCGATAAAGCACCAAGAATCTTGGTTTAAATATTCTTCGAAACCAATATCATAAGCTTCTTCTTCGTGATTGATACGGTAAAAATCAAAATGAAATATAGGTCCCGATGGAGAATGATATTCATTCACCAAAGAAAAAGTTGGGCTAGAAACGCGATCCTGGCTATCTAATGCTTTAACCATAGCTTTAATTAAGGTGGTTTTACCAGCCCCCATTTCGCCTTCAAATAAAATAGGCAGTGGTTCCTGCTTAATTTTGTCAATTAATTGTTGGGCAATTTGATCTATGCTCTCAATGGTGTAGGTAAGATTCATAATGTTTAAATTATCGGGGTGAAAAAACAGCAAACGGAATAATCATTTCTTCTAAAGATACACCACCGTGCTGGTAGGTGTTTCTGTAATAACTTACATAATGATTATAATTATTAGGATAAGCGAAAAAATAATCAGACTTCGCAAAAATAAACGAACTACTCATATGTATGCTAGGCAAACCAAATTCTTTCGGGTTTTTAACCGCGATAACTTCTTTATCTTGGTAAGAAAGACTCTTGCCGGTTTTGTAACGCAAATTTAAACTGGTATTTTTATCGCCAATAACTTTTGAAGGGTTTTTGGCATTAATGGTTCCATGGTCGGTTGTGATGATGAGCTGGAACTTTTCTTGTTGAGCGCGCTGAATCATTTCTAATAAAGGAGAGTTCTTGAACCAACTTTCGGTTAAAGAGCGGTACGACTTATCGGTTGAGGCTAACTCTTTTATCACTTCCATTTCTGTCTTGGCGTGCGATAGCATATCTACAAAATTGTAAACAACGGCCGTCAAATCATTGTTTTTTAATTGCTTAAAATCCTCAACCAGCTTTTTACCACTTTTTAAACTGGTAATCTTGTGATAGTCCATGACAAAATCTAACCCTAAGCGTTTCATTTGTGCTTGTAAAAAATCTTTTTCGTGAAGGTTTTTTCCTCCTTCGTCGGTGTCATTAAGCCACCAATCGGGGTGTAGCTTTTGCATATCGGCTGGCATGAGCCCAGAGAACAAAGCATTTCTAGCATATTGCGTAGCTGTAGGAAGAATACTATAAAAAGAGTCTTCTTGTATTTTTTTAAAATATTTGTTTATTAGCGGCTCAATACTTTTGAATTGATCGTAGCGCAGGTTGTCTATTACTATAAGCAAGGTGGGTTGTTTTTTGCTTAAAATAGGAGCAATTCTCTGTTGAAACAAAGTATGCGATAAGGTTGGTGCATCTTCACCGCTTAGCCAGTTTTTATAGTTTTTATCAATAAACTTAAAAAATTGATTGTTGGCCTCAGTTTTTTGAGACTCTAAAATTTCAATCATCCCGCTGTCTTCAATATGCTCTAACTGCAGTTCCCAATACACGAGTTTTTTATATAAATCTACCCATTCTTCGTGGGAGTTGATCATATTCATATCCATAGCAATTTTTCTAAATTCTTGCTGGTAGCTGGCTGTGGTTTTTTCAGAAATCAATCTAGAATGATCTAAAATCTTTTTTAAACTGAGTAAGATTTGGTTGGGATTTACTGGCTTGATTAAGTAGTCGGCGATTTGGGCTCCAATGGCTTCTTCCATTATATACTCCTCTTCACTTTTGGTAATCATAATTACTGGTAAGTTGTTTTTTACGGATTTTATTTCAGATAAAGTCTCTAATCCGGTTATACCAGGCATATTTTCATCTAAGAGAACCACATCAAAATTATGAACAGCAACTTCTTCTAAAGCTTCGGCCCCGCTTTGACAGGTAGTAATTTGATATCCTTTTTTTTCTAAAAATAGTATGTGGGGTTTTAATAAATCAATTTCATCATCAATCCAGAGTATGCTAATTTTATTCATATATGTATATTTGCGTTTAATTAAAATCGTTTACTTGAACAATACAAACAAACTTAAAATATTTAACGACCCAATTTACGGATTTATTACTATTCCAAATGAGGGTATTTATGATATTTTAGAGCATCCGTACTTTCAACGCTTGCGCAGAATTTCGCAAATGGGTATGTCTTATTTGGTTTACCCAGGTGCTCATCACACCCGCTTTCATCATGCCTTAGGCTGCATGCATTTAATGCGAAAAAGTATAGAAGTACTTCGTTTTAAAGGTGTTGCCATAAATGAAGAAGAAGAGAATGCCTTGCTTATTGCGATACTGTTACACGATATAGGCCACGGTCCTTTTTCTCATGCTATGGAACATTCAATCGTAGAAAACATTGATCACGAATGGATTTCCTTGCGTTTTATGGAAGCTCTAAATAAGGAATTTAACCAAAGTTTAACGCTGGCCATCAAAATTTTCAAAGGTGAATACCATCGTAAGTTTTTCAAACAATTGATTGCAAGTCAACTGGATATTGACCGACTTGATTATTTAAAACGAGATAGCTTTTATACTGGTGTGGCAGAGGGTAATATTAATAGCGAGCGTATTATTAGTATGTTAAATGTAGCCAATGACGAATTGGTAATTGAGCAAAAAGGAATTTATTCGGTAGAAAAATTTTTGGTTGCTCGTAGGCTGATGTATTGGCAGGTTTATTTGCATAAAACCAGTTTAGGAGCCGAGCAACTGTTAATTCGTGTGCTTAAACGCGCAAAAGAATTGGTGGCTCGTGGCGAAAAATTAAACGCCAGTGAGGCCCTGCATTTTTTCTTGAACACCCCAGTTACCAAGAAAAGCTTTGGTACCGATGTTTTGAAACGATTTAGTAATTTAGACGATATAGATGTTTTGGCTGCAATGAAATCCTGGAAAAATAATCCAGATTTTGTTTTGCAAAATCTTTGTAATATGCTACTGGATAGAGATTTGCTTAAGGTGAAACTGAAAAATAAACCTATTGGAAAGAAAAAAATGGCAGCCAAAAAAGAAAACTTAATGCAGAAATATGGTATTTCGGCACATGAGGCCGAATACTTTGTTTTTCATGGCAAGGTGAGCAATTTGGCTTATGATAATCACCAAGCCCCCATAAAGATTATGTATAAAAACCACAAGATAAAAGACGTAACTGAAGCTTCAGATCAACTGAATTTAAAAGCTTTGGCCACTCCGGTTTTAAAATACTATATCTGTTATCCAAAATAATCAGAAATTAACAATTTTTTATATTTTTGTCAGAATGAAATTTACCGCACAACAAATAGCCGAAATATTAGAAGGAGAAGTCGAAGGTAATCCCTTGGTAGAGGTTTCTAGTCTTTCGAAAATAGAGGAGGGAAAAGAAGAAAGTCTTACTTTCTTGTCTAATCCTAAATATGAAGCGTACTTGTATACCACACAAGCCAGTATTTGCATTGTGAATAAATCGCTTGAACTGCAAAAGCCTGTGAGCGCTACTTTAATCCGTGTAAACGATGCATACAAGGCATTTACACAGTTGCTTACTTATTACAATGAGGTAAAATTAAGTAAATCTGGAATTGAACAGCCACATTTTATTGGTGAGCAGTCGAGTTATGGTGAAGAAGTGTTTATTGGTGCGTTCTCTTATATTGGAAATAATGTGCAAATAGGAGATAAGGTGAAAATTTATCCGCACGCCTATATAGGAGATAATGTGCGTATAGCCGATAACAGTATTGTATTTGCTGGAGCTAAAATATATTCAGAATCGGTTATTGGTGAAAATTGTGTTATCCACGGAGGGGCTGTAATTGGTTCAGATGGTTTTGGTTTTGCTCCCGATGAAAAAGGAGAGTATCAAAAAATACCTCAAATAGGCAATGTAATTTTAGAAGATAATGTAGAGGTTGGTGCAGGAACAACCATTGATCGCGCAACTTTGGGTTCAACAATTATCCGTAAAGGGGTTAAGCTTGATAATCAAATACAAATTGCTCATAATGTAGAGATTGGCGAGCATACCGCTGTTGCAGCTCAAACAGGAATTGCTGGTTCGACAAAAATAGGTAAACATTGCCTTATTGGGGGGCAAGTAGGAATTGTAGGCCATATTAAAATTGGAGATAGAGTAAAGATACAGGCCCAAACGGGAATAGGTAGAAATGTAGATGATGATGAGGTACTGCAAGGTTCACCAGCGCTTGGTTATAATGATTTTAATAAATCTTATGTACATTTTAAAAATTTACCCACTACTATAAAAAGAATTAACGAAATTGAAAAAAAGCTTAAAGATTAAGCCTTATTACTATGAAACAGCAAACAATTAAAAGAGAAGTTTCTCTAAAAGGAGTGGGCTTGCATACAGGAAAAGAAGTAGAGCTTACTTTTAAACCAGCTCCTGCAGGTCACGGGTACGTTTTTAAGCGTAAAGACTTAGAAGGTCAACCGCTTATTGAGGCAGACGCTAGTTATGTAAACAACACCCAGCGAGGAACTTCGTTAGAAAAAAACGGCGTGCAGATACTAACCTCTGAACATGTGCTAGCTGCTTGTGTAGGATTACAAATTGATAACTTATTAATTGAATTAAATGCTAGTGAGCCACCTATTATGGATGGTTCATCAAAGTATTTTGTTGAGGCTTTAGAAGAAGCAGGAATAGAAGAGCAAGAAGAGGAGCGCGAGTATTACACCGTAAAAGAAGTTATTTCTTATAAAGACGAAGAAACGGGTAGCGAAATTATGCTTGTACCGTCTGAAGAATATCAAGTGACTACTATGGTAGATTTTGGCACCAAAGTTTTAGGGACTCAAAACGCCAGTATAGATAGCATTAAGGAGTTTAAAAAAGAAATAGCCGATTCAAGAACTTTTAGTTTTTTACATGAAATCGAAATGCTTTTAGATAACGGACTAATACGAGGTGGCGATTTAAATAATGCTATTGTGTATGTAGATAAGGAGTTATCTCAAGAAACTATGGGAAAGCTGCAGCAGGTTTTTAATAAAGAGAGTATATCGGTTAAACCTAATGGTATTCTTGACAACCTTACTTTACACCACCCAAATGAAGCTGCAAGACATAAATTATTAGATGTAATAGGTGATTTAGCCTTAATAGGAACACCGATTAAAGGTAAGGTAATCGCTAATAAGCCTGGCCATAAAATCAATACCGAATTTGCCAAGAAGGTTGCTAAGAAAATTAAATTAGAACGTCGCAATAAGGTTCCGCAAATCGATTTGAATTCCACTCCGCTTATGGATGTGAATCAAATCATGAAAATGTTACCGCATAGACAGCCCATGCTGCTTATCGATAAAATTTTTGAACTAAGTGAAACCCATGTTACTGGCGTTAAAAACGTGACCATGAATGAAGAGTTCTTTAAAGGTCACTTTCCTGGAGCGCCAGTTATGCCAGGAGTATTAATTGTAGAGGCCATGGCCCAAACAGGAGGGATATTAATTTTAAGCACCGTACCCGACCCTGAAAACTACTTGACATATTTTATGAAAATAGATAATGTTAAGTTCAAGCAAAAAGTAGTGCCTGGGGATACGCTAATTTTTAAGTGCGACTTAATATCACCCATAAGACGCGGGATTTGCCATATGCAAGGTTATGCCTATGCTAACGGTAAGTTGTGTGCAGAAGCCGAACTAATGGCACAAATTGTAAAATCTAAAGAATCTTAAGATTATGAATCAACCCTTAGCATACGTACATCCGGGAGCTAAAATAGCGAAGAATGTTGTGATTGAGCCTTTTACAACTATACACAATAATGTGGTTATAGGAGAAGGCAGTTGGATAGGATCTAACGTAACCATAATGGAGGGCGCAAGAATTGGTAAAAATGTAAGTATTTTTCCAGGTGCGGTTATTTCTGCTGTTCCACAAGATAAAAAATTTAACGATGAAGACACGCTAACGATTATCGGAGACAATACAACTATTAGAGAGTGTGTTACCATTAATAGAGGGACCTCAGACCGAATGAAGACCGTAATTGGTGAGAACTGCTGGATAATGGCCTACTGCCACGTGGCTCACGATTGTGTGGTGGGCGACAACTGCATTTTTTCAAATAACAGTACCTTAGCTGGGCATATTACCGTAGGAGATCACGTTGTACTGGCCGGTATGGCTGCAGTACAGCAATTTTGCAAAATAGGAAGCCACGCTTTTATTACCGGTGGTTCTTTAGTGCGCAAAGATGTTCCTCCTTTTGTAAAAGCAGCACGTGAGCCTTTATCTTACGTAGGAATCAATTCTATTGGCTTAAGAAGAAGAGGGTTTTCTACCAAAAAAATCAGAGAGATACAAAATATTTATAGAATTTTGTATCAGAAAAATTATAACAATTCTCAAGCAGTGGCAATAATAGAAGCCGAAATGGAGGCCACACCAGAGCGCGATGATATTTTAGAATTCATTAAAAATTCACAGCGAGGCATCATGAAAGGATATTTCTCAAATTAAATAAACTATGGCAACAACAAGCGATATTAGAAACGGACTTTGTATTCGATACAATCACGATATTTATAAAATTGTAGAGTTTTTACACGTAAAACCAGGAAAAGGGCCTGCTTTTGTAAGAACCAAACTTAAAAGTGTTACTACTGGTAAAACAATAGATAATACTTTTTCAGCAGGGCATAAAATTGATGAAGTGCGTGTAGAAACGCATAAATTTCAATTTTTATACCAAGACGGTGAATTCTATCACTTTATGAATACCGAAGATTACACCCAGATTAGATTATTAGAAGCTGCACTAGATGCTCCTAAATTACTTAAAGAAGGAGAAGTGGTAACCGTTTTAATCAACACAGAAGATAACGCTCCACTTTCGGTTGAAATGCCTCCGCATGTAGAACTTAAAGTGACCTTTACAGAACCAGGGGTTAAGGGTAATACGGCCACAAACGCCACAAAACCTGCAACGGTTGAAACCGGAGCCGAAGTAAATGTCCCTCTGTTTATCAATGAAGGCGACATGATTAAAATAGAGACAGAAAAAGGCACCTATAAAGAGCGTATTAAGTAATGCAGTTTCCTAAGCCTTACACTTTGGCGCAAATAGCTTCTATTTTAGATATAGAGTTTGTGGGTGATGCACAATTTCAAATTACGGGTATCAACGAAATTCACGTGGTGACCCCAGGTGATATCGTCTTTGTAGATCATCCCAAATATTATGATAAAGCACTGCAATCTCAAGCAAGTGTGGTTTTAATAAATAAAAAAGTAGATTGCCCAGCAGGTAAGGCTTTGTTGATTTCTAAAGATCCTTTTACAGATTTTAATCGGTTAACCCAGCATTTTAAGCCCTTCCAAAAATCATACGATTCGGTAAGTAAAACCGCAAAAATAGGAAGTAACACAATCATCCAACCTAATGTTTTTATTGGTAATCACGTAAAAATTGGCTCTAATTGTATAATCCACAGTAATGTGAGTATTTATGATCATACCCTAATTGGCGACAACGTCGAAATTCATGCCAACACAGTTTTGGGGGCTGCAGCTTTTTACTATAAAAAAAGACCAGAAGGTTTTGATCAATTGCTATCTGGTGGCCGTGTGGTCATTGAAAATGATGTGCATATAGGGGCGTCTTGTACTATAGATCGAGGTGTATCGGGAGATACTATTATTCAACAAGGAAGTAAATTAGATAACCAAGTACACGTAGGTCACGATACCCGAATAGGTAAAAAATGCCTTATTGCCAGTCAAACAGGTATAGCCGGTTGTGTAGTGATAGAAGATGAGGTTACTTTATGGGGTCAAGTGGGTGTGAAAAGCGATGTGATTATTAAAGAAAAGGCTGTTGTTATGGCACAATCAGGGGTAGGTAAAAACCTAGATTCAGGTAAAAGTTATTTTGGATCCCCTGCAAAAGAAACAAGGACAGCTTATCGAGAAATGGCAGCATTAAAAGATTTATCAAGCCCAAAAAAAGCAAAATCCAATGAGTAATAATAAAAAGCAACGTATCAAACAATTATTGGAGTCGTCTTTCTATAAAAATCCCGATGCGATGAAAGAATTTTTAGCTCCTGAAATTAAAATTAAATGGATGAGTGCTCAAGGAACCCAGCACCTGGGGTATGAAGCCTTTCAAAATAAAATTGAGCAAATGGGCAAATCATATGAAGAGCTTAATGCCGATTTTTCTCATTTAATTGAAGAAGAAGATACCGTGGCAGGTAAATTTACTTTTTGGATGACTACTATTGAGAATCCAGATGAGGTAGATCCTGTAGCTACCTTTATGCTGTTAGCGAGATTTGAGCAGAATTTGGTGACCGAGTTAGAGTTAATGAGTGTTTTGAACTAATTGACTCATAGGCTGTATAATCAGTCCCTTAAAAAGAAGTCATTTTCTTTTAGAGTTTCAAGTAAAAAGTTAAATTTGCAAGACAATAAATTCAAGAACAAATTATGAGTGTTTTAGTAAATAAGAATTCAAATATAATCGTACAAGGTTTTACTGGAAGTGAAGGTACTTTCCACGCCGAACAAATGATAGAATATGGTACCAATGTAGTAGGAGGAGTTACTCCTGGTAAAGGAGGGCAAAAGCACTTGGGTAAGCCAGTATTCAATACAGTTGCTGAAGCGGTAAAAGAAGTGAATGCAGATACCAGTATTATTTTTGTACCGCCGGCATTTGCAGCCGATGCTATTATGGAGGCAGCTGATGCAGGAATTAAAGTAATTATTACTATAACCGAAGGGATTCCTGTAGCCGATATGATTAAGGCTTCAGATTATATCAAAGATAAAGATTGTAGACTTATAGGTCCAAACTGTCCAGGAGTAATTACACCAGGTGAGGCCAAAGTGGGTATAATGCCAGGTTTTGTTTTTAAACCAGGAAATGTAGGGATTGTTTCAAAATCAGGTACTTTAACCTATGAGGCAGCAGACCAAGTGGTAAAAGAAGGTTTAGGTATTACTACTGCAATTGGTATTGGAGGAGACCCTATCATTGGAACTACCACCAAAGAAGCGGTAGAATTATTGATTAATGATGAAGACACCAAATGTGTGGTAATGATTGGCGAGATTGGTGGTCAATTAGAAGCCGATGCAGCAAAATGGTACAAAGCTAGCGGTTCTAAAAAACCAATCGTAGGCTTTATTGCTGGAGAAACCGCTCCAGCAGGTAGAACAATGGGTCACGCAGGTGCCATAGTAGGAGGTAGTGAAGACACTGCTCAAGCTAAGAAGAAAATCATGAGAGAATGCGGGATTCACGTTGTGGATTCACCAGCAGAAATCGGTAAAAAAGTAGCTGAAGTAATGGGCTAATTTTTAACTGAAATAAAGAATAAACCCTGCTTAAAACAAAGCAGGGTTTTTTTATTGAAAAACTTAAATAGATTATTATATTTGAGCAAAGTATTTTGCTGAATTTAGCAAATGACTTAGATAAAACAAACTTAAAAAGAATGAAATTATTAGCAGGTAAAAACGCAATTGTTACAGGAGCAAGTCGTGGTATAGGGAAAGGTATTGCCTTAGCCTTTGCTCAACAAGGCGCCAATGTAGCTTTCACCTATAGCTCATCAAAACAAGCAGCCGAAGAACTCGAAAAAGAATTACAAAGTTTAGGTGTAAAAGCCAAGGCTTACCAAAGCAATGCAGCCAATTTTGAGGAGGCTCAAAAACTGGTAGAGCAAGTTAATGAAGAATTTGATAGTATAGATATTCTGGTTAACAATGCGGGTATCACAAAAGATAATCTGCTCATGCGTATGAGCGAGGCAGATTTTGATAAGGTGATTGAGGTGAACCTAAAGTCTATTTTTAATATGACCAAAGCGGTACAGCGTACTATGTTGAAACAACGAAAAGGAAGTATCATCAATATGAGTTCTGTAGTAGGTGTGAAAGGAAATGCTGGTCAAGCTAATTACGCAGCTTCTAAAGCAGGAATGATTGGTTTCTCGAAATCTATAGCCCTTGAGTTAGGAAGCAGAAATATTCGTAGTAACGTGATCGCACCTGGTTTTATTGAAACCGAAATGACCGATAAATTAGATGAAAAAACCGTTGAGGGTTGGAGACAGGCTATACCTTTAAAAAGAGGTGGGTCACCCGAAGATATTGCAAACGCATGTGTTTTCCTTGGGTCTGATATGAGTGCATACATCACCGGACAAGTTATCAACGTTGATGGCGGGATGTTAACCTAAAAGCATGAGCTTAATTTCCGTATTATTTTTAGGAATAGCCGTATTGCTAAGCGCAGCTGCTGCATTGGGTTTATACTATTTTCCTAGAAATAAGAAAAGCGTAAAACACTGGAAGTATTTTAGTGTTTTACGCTTTTTTACGGTATTGGTAGGATTGATTTTACTCATCAATCCCAAGTTTGAACAAAACCAAGTTCGTATTGAAAAACCAAATCTTGTAGTGGTTTCCGATAACTCTAAATCGGTTCGTTTTTTAAAGGGAGAAAAACAAACAAAAAGGTTTTTACAAGAATTACTTCAAGACCAAGAGATCAAAGAGGCATTTAACGTTAAATCTTTTACCTTTGATGAAGAATTGCATTTTTCTAGAACACCGGAATTTTCGGGGAATGCAAGTGATCCTGGGAAGGCTTTAAAGCAACTTGCACGATTATACCCAGAATCCAACTCTCCACTTATTTTAATTACCGATGGCAACGCTACTCAGGGTACAGCACCTGTTTATGCCGCCAGCAAATACCAAAGCGAAATATTTCCGGTGGTGGTAGGAGACACCACCCAACACGCCGATGTATACATCGATTTGCTCAATGTGAATCCGTATGCTTTTTTAGACCAACGTTTTCCTGTAGAAATATTTGTTAACTATCAAGGAGACGCCAGCGTTCAGTCTAAATTGTTAATCAAAAAAGGTACGCGAGTGGTACATGAGACAAAGCTGAGCTTTAGTGCCGATAAGCAGGGAGAACAAGTAGAGATTATGCTGCCAGCCAAGCGTATAGGTAAACATAAATATACGGCTTATATTACTCCTTTAAACCAGGAAAAAAACTTACAAAATAACCAAAGAGATTTCTTTATCGAAGTGGTCGATCAGCAATCAAAAGTGCTGATACTTAGTAGCTTTTTACATCCCGATTTAGGAGCGCTTAAAAAAAGTATCAATAGCAATAAACAACGCCAAGCCCACATTAAATTAATCGATGAATTAAAGCAAGAAGAATTAAGCGAATACACCAACTTTGTTCTGTACCAACCTAATCAAAACTTTGAATGGGTATTTGATTACTTAGATAAAACTCAAAAAAATTATCTCCTTGTTGGGGGTACAAAAACAGACTATAATTTTCTAAATAGGATTCAGTCTTCTTTCCGTAAAGAATTAAAAATCAATCAAAATGAGGAGTTTCAAGCGCAATTGAATGAAAACTTTTCATTGTATCAACCCAGTAAAATCAATTTTTTAGATTATCCGCCTTTGAGCGATCAATTTGGCGAAATTAGTAATTTAAGCACAGGACAAGCCTTATTGCAACAGAACATAAACGGGGTTGCTACACAGCAACCTGTAGTTTACTTTGTGGAAAGTGGGCAACGTAGAATCGGACTTGTTTTTGGGGAGAATTTATGGCAGTGGCGTGTAAAGAATTTTGCTGATTTAGCAAATTTTGAAGCATTCGATTTGTTTATAAACGACATAATACAATTTTTAGGCGATAACAATCGTGGTGAAAGACTTAAGGTCGAAATGAAGACGGTTTTTAATCAAGGCGAGCCCATTAGAATGCAGGCACAGTATGTAGATAAAAATTATCGAGAAGACGCTCAAGCTACGATAAATCTTCGAGTGGTGAAACAAGAAGATGAGTCTATACAAAATTACAGTCTAAATTATGTAGATGGCAATTATGTGACCAATTTAGGAGCGCTTGCACCTGGTTCTTATACTTTTACCGCCCAAGTAGAGGGTGAAAATAGCTTGCAAACTGGTGATTTTGTGGTAACTGCCTTTGATATAGAAGAGCAGTTTAACCATGCGCAAGTAAGCGAACTTAATAAGATTAGCGATACCTTGTATTACAGTGAAGATTTTTTATCTTTAAAAACAAAACTACTTCAAACAGATATTTACAAACCAGTACAACGCACGCTTACTAAAAAAGTAGAATTAATAGAATTCAAGTGGCTTTTAGGCCTGTGGGTGTTGTTGCTAAGTCTAGAATGGTTTTTAAGAAAGTATAACGGATTAACTTAAATATTAAAAATGGAAAAATTACCTAAAATTGCTTTACCTGCTATATTTATTGGTGTAGTGGTATTAATTATTGTATTTAAATCAACGGTTACCATCGGCTCAGGAGAGGCTGGAGTGCTTTACAAAACTTTTGGCGGAGGTGTGGTTACAGATGAATCCCCTATGGGTGAAGGCTTTCACTTTGTAGCGCCTTGGAATGACGTTTTTATTTACGAGGTGAGACAACAAGAAGTCTTCGAAAAAATGAAGGTATTATCTAGCAACGGATTGGAAATAAAAATTGATGCATCGGCTTGGTTTCAACCTATTTATGGCAAATTAGGTAAATTACACCAAGAAAAAGGCGAAGATTATACGCAACGTGTTTTATTACCAGCTATACGCTCTGCAGCACGTAGTGTGGTAGGTAGATATACACCAGAACAATTATATGCCTCAAAGAGAGACGCCATTCAAGAGGAAATCTACACCGAAACCGAAAATATTGTAGATGACCAATACATACAGCTCAATGAAATTTTGGTACGCGATGTAACTTTGCCTCCTAGTATTAAAGATGCGATTGAGCGTAAATTAAAACAAGAGCAAGAATCTTTAGAATATGAGTTTAGACTTACCAAAGCGACCAAAGAAGCCGAGCGTCAAAAAATTGAAGCAGAGGGTAAAGCCCGTGCCAACCGTATTTTAAGCGAATCCTTAACCGATAAGGTTTTACAAGAAAAAGGAATTCAAGCAACTTTAGAGCTAGCACGTTCAAATAATGCCAAAACAGTAATTATTGGAGGTGGTGAAACCGGAATGCCTATAATACTTAATGACAAATAAAAATAAGTTTATTCAGTTAAAAACCTGTTTAATTTTTTTTAAACGGGTTTTTCTTTGTTATAATTGACCTAAAAGTAACTTTTAAATCATGCAACCCCAACGCTATTATTACCTCATTAAGCTTCAGTACTTGGGTTTTAGATACCATGGTTGGCAAAAACAACCCGATGTTAATACGGTAGAACGTATGCTAGAACGCACGCTTTCATACATTTTAGATAGGGCACGGTTTAAGGTAATCGCAGCAGGCAGAACAGATGCTAAGGTTTCGGTAAACCAAACTTATGTCGAATTATTTATTTATGAAAATAAGTTAGAATGCAGCGGATTTCTAGATTTGTTGAACAAGAATCTACCACCCGACATACGCGCCTTAGGAATTGAAGAGACCACGCGTGATTTTAACATTATAAAAAATGCTAAAGTGAAGGAGTACCATTACTTTTTTGCTTTTGCTAAAAAATTTCATCCCTTTGCTGCGCCGTTTATGGCCTATGTAAAAGATGATCTGGATATTGATTTAATGGCTCAAGGAGCTAGCTTATTTGTAGGAAAGCATGATTTTAGGGCTTATGCTTTTAGACCTAGTCCGCAAACGGTTACAACGGGAGAGATTTTTTCTTGTGAATTAGTGGAGAATGATGTGTACACAGCTAATTTTTTTCCAGAAAAAAGTTATGTCTTTAAAATTAAAGGTAGCGGTTTTAAACGGCATCAGATCAGACTTATGATGGGAGCGCTTATCGATCTAGGTAGGGGAGATGTAAACCTTGACTTTATCAAATCAACTTTAAATCCTGATAATGACATAAAACTAGAACATATTGCTCCGGCTTCTGGACTTATCTTGCATCAAGTAAAATTAAATCCGTAAAGTAATAGTTTATAGCATGCAAAATCTCCTAAAAAAATATAGCGCAGTCTTCATTAGTTTATTGGTATTTGGCATTTTAGGGCTTTGCTATGCTTTTATTCCGAGCTTTAAATCGGTTACCCAAGATTTGTGGGCGGCACTCTTAGCGGGCAATACCCAAGAGGTACAAAAAATTATAAGTGGCTTTGGTTTTTGGGGAGCGCTTATCTTAGTGCTAATTATTGTATTACAGATGTTTTTAATCGTGGTTCCTTCTTGGTTGCCCATGGTGGTAGCGGCATTGGCTTATGGCTTTTTTGAAGCGGTAGCCATTTCGGTAAGCGGTGTGTTTATTGCCTCGAGTTTAGGCTATGTACTCGGATTACAAATTGGGCACCACAATATCAAACGAATTTCAGGAAAGAAAAATTATAAGAAATTAAGCTTTTGGGTAAAAGAATACGGGTTTTTAAGCGTGCTGTTGTTTCGCATTTCTCCATTCTTGTCTAATGATGCCATCAGTTTTATTGCCGGTGGAATGAAAATGAATTTTTTTAAATTCATAGGGGCTACCTTAGCTGGTATTATTCCTTTAAGTGTTGCCATTGCTTATTTCTCTAGCAGTATAAACCAGCTAAAAGAAAGTCTATATTATATTGGTGGAGCTGGTATTTTGCTTTACGGAATTTTTATTTGGTTAGATTACCGAAAAAGAAAATCAAAAGCTTGAATCCAATTAAATAGCTTATTCTAAAGCTTTCAAACCATTTTCAACTTTTAAAATGAGCCAAACGATTGTTATGGCTATAAAAGTTAACCCAAAGGCAGCAGACCAAAAAGGAAAAAATATTTCTAGTAAATCTAACGGAGCGCAAAACAAGCTAATAAGTCCTATTTGCAATATATATTTTGCCGCAAATTGTTGCGCTTTAAACCAGTAGATTTTATTTTTTCGAGAGCGGTAACTGCTATAACCATAAAAAGAATTGATCTTCTTAGGGGGGTATGTTCTCAACATAATTCCGGCTAAAACCGAAATAAATCCATAGCCTGCCAGCAAAATCAAAAAATGTTTATCTACTAAAGCAATCATTGGTTCAGTTTACTAAAAAGAAAAGCTGTTTCGTTTTACCACCAGTTTTTACGCTTAAAGTAAATTACTAATGCCAAACTTATTAAAATCATAACTCCCCAAGTATAATAGTAGCCATACTCCCAATCTAGCTCGGGCATATGATCAAAATTCATCCCGTAAATACCTGCGATGAAAGTAAGGGGTATAAAAATACTTGCCATAATGGTTAGTACCTTCATCACTTCATTCATTTTGTTAGAAATACTACTCATATACATATCCATAAGTCCCCAAGTCATTTCTCGGTAAATTTCAATATTTTCAGCTACCTGTATACCGTGGTCGTGCAAATCACGCAAGTAATTTTTGGTACGTGCTTCTATGAGTTTATGCGATCCGTTCTCTAGGCGTGCAATAACTTCTTTAACAGGAAAAATAGCCTTACGCACCCTAATAATTTCACGTTTTAATTCTTGTATATCTAGCGCTGTTTGGTTGTTTACATTATTGGTGAACAGGTTATCTTCTAAATTTTCAACTTTTTCGGCCAGTTGTTCAACCACCTCAAAATAATGATCAAGAATAGCATCGAGTAAGGCATAGGCTAAGTAATCGGTTTTAAAGGTACGCAAGCGGCCTTGTGCATTTTGCAATCGCTCCCTTACACCATCAAAAACGTCGCTCTCTGCTTCTTGAAAGCTAATTACATAATTTTCTCCAAAAGCAATGCTCACGTGTTCTTTTATTAAAACATCTTGTGTATCATAATACAACATTTTTATTTGTATAAAAATATAATCTTCATACACATCTATTTTAGGCCGTTGGCGTGTATTAACAATATCTTCTAACAATAAGGGGTGTAAGCCAAAGTGATTTCCTAAAGATTCGATAGCTTGGGTATTGTTCAAGCCATCAAAATCTATCCAAGCAATATTTTTACTGTCTTTATAGGCAAAGGCCTCTTCAACCTGTGCCAACTTTTTATAGGTTAAAAAGTCTTTACTGTATTCAAATACCTCTATTAGGGTATCTTGGGTTTGTTTTTCTCCTACATAAACTACCTTTCCTGGTATTTGGTTAACAATTGATTTTTTGCTTTTTACTTTTTTCTTTCGCGGTTTACGCATAGTTTTTAAATGTTTTAAGCTTCTAGTAGCTGTAGCTGATCGATTAAGCGTTGCGCGATAAGCCTGTTGATACGTTTATTAACCTCAGATTTATTTTCCTGGTAGAAATCCATTTCCTCAAGGGTGAAAAGTGCTAGAGTGATTCCTTGTAGTAATTTTCTTAGCTGATTGTCTTTGTTGATTTCATTTGAAATATACGTTGGGCGATCCTCTTTTTTTAAACTATAAAACAGGTTTTTCCTTTTGCGGATATGCATTTTAAAAACCTCTAACAGCAACTCATTCTGGAATTTTAAAATAGGTCGTAAACAAGTGTTTTGAAAATGCTCAAGCGGAGTTTGAAGGGGAGAGGTAGCTAGATTTAAATTTGGTCTTAACTGAAAAAGTGCTTCAGATCTTGATTTCATAACAGATAAAACTAGTTTTTAATAAAAATACAGAAAATGCCTAGAGCTACACGTTAAAATCATCTTAATAAAAAATTGAATTCTACTACAGATGCTTATTTTTAACCTAAAATGAAACTATGATTAAATCTATAAATCCGTACACGGGAGAGACCATAAAAAAATACCGCCAAGACACAAAATCAATACTCAATAAAAAACTTAAACGCGCCGAAAAACAATATAAAGTTTGGCGCACGCATAGCTTGAGTAGTCGTGCTAAATTTGTACGAGCTATAGGCCAAGTTTTACGTGAAAATACCGATAAATATGCAGCGATGATTACCCAAGAAATGGGTAAGCCCATCAGCCAGGCTAAAGCCGAAGTTGAAAAATGTGCTTGGGTCTGTGATTATTATGCCGACAACGCAGCCGAAGCTTTGCAGAATGAAGTTATCGAAACCGATGCGTATAAATCTTTGGTGCGTTATGACCCTTTAGGGATAATTTTGGGCGTTATGCCTTGGAATTATCCGTTTTGGCAAGTATTCAGGTTTGCTATACCTACCTTAATGGCTGGTAATACAGTGCTTTTAAAGCACGCTAGCAATGTGATGGGATGTGCAGAACTTATTGAAGAAGCTTTTAATGAAGCCGGTTTTCCCGAAGGTTGTTACCAAAATTTAGTGATTAGTAGCAAGAAGGTAAATTCCATACTCAAAGACGATCGGGTTAAAGCCGTAAGTCTAACCGGTAGCAAACCGGCAGGTAGCGCAGTAGCTTCAAAAGCAAGCGAATTAATAAAACCTTCGGTATTGGAATTGGGTGGAAGTAATGCTCTAGTGGTTTTTGAAGATGCCAACCTAGAAGAAACCGTAAAAACATGCGTTCAAGCGCGTTTTCAGAATACAGGGCAAAGCTGTATTGCGGGAAAAAGGCTTTTGGTTCAAGAATCTGTCTATCTTGAATTTGTTGAGAAATTCATCACGCAGGTACGCGAATTAAAAAGTGGAAACCCTCAAGATGAAGATACCTTTATTGGTGTAATGGCGCGAGAAGATTTAGCCGAAGAACTAGAAAAACAACTCGAAGATTCACTTACCAAAGGCGCTCGCTTAATTCTAGGTGGCAAACGCCGAAAAACTTATTTTGAACCCACTGTTGTAATCGATGTGCATAAAAAAGCACGTATTTTTGAAGAAGAGACCTTTGGACCCGTAATGGGAATTACTCCCTTTAAAACCGATTTAGAAGCGATTGATTTGGTTAACCGCTCTAAATTTGGACTAGGAGTTTCTATTTTTACCGAAGATTACGAAAGGGCCGAAGCTTTGATCGGGCAGTTTGATGACGGAGCGGTTTTTGTGAATGAATTGGTAAAAAGCGATCCAAGACTACCCTTTGGTGGCACCAAAGAATCGGGTTATGGTCGAGAGCTAGGTACTTTTGGAATCAAAGAATTTGTAAATGCCAAAACGGTATACTTCAAAAAAAATTAAATCTTCAAATTTGATTTTGAGTAGGTTGCTCAGGTTAAAATAAAAAAAAATAAAATTAGTTAGAAAACAGCTTGATTTTTTTAAAAACAGTTATATATTTGCAACCGCTAACAGCAATGGTCGCGTAGCTCAGCTGGATAGAGCATCTGCCTTCTAAGCAGACGGTCACAGGTTCGAATCCTGTCGCGATCACAAAAACCCTTACTATTTTTTAGTAAGGGTTTTTCGTTTTTATCAGGTATCTCTTATTGATGACTAATAATGGGATCAAAACTATTTTCTGGGTTTTTGAGTTTTTAAGCAAATAATTTTTCAAGTCTATACAGGAAGAATTCAGTTCTTCTTACTCCTCTTAATTTAGCTCTAAATGCTTTAATTTTTGCGTGCTAAGTTTTAATGGAATACCTGATTCATTAAATGCTGCATTTTAAATCCGAGACGGTAATTAAAATTAATTACTCCCTTTAATCACATTTCCTTAAAGCTGATTTAGTTTTTAAGTATACTAAACTTATATCAAAGCAGGGTTTAAATCATATTGTCTTTATTCTAAATCCATATTGAATCTAGTATGCCTATACCTTAGTCCACTTTTTAGTGGACTTACTGTGGACTTACTGTGGACTCACCGTGGACTCAGGATACTTATGATAAAGCTTTAATAAGAAGCAAACAAACTTTGTATAGATATAAACAGTAGACGTGCCGGGTGAATTTTATGAATTAAGAATTTGTTTGTTTACTTAACTGTAAATCAAATAGTTGTTTTTTAGCTGGTAAAATTTAACACGTATAAACATACAAAACTCTAGTTATTGTTTTAATTTTGGAATAAATCCATTAAGAAGGAATAAATCCTTAAAAACAATGAAACCTCAAGCTATATTACACCTCGATTTAGATACATTTTTTGTATCTGTAGAGCGTCTTTTAGACAATCGATTGCAGCAAAAACCCATCTTGGTAGGTGGCTTAGGCGATCGTGGCGTAGTGGCGGCTTGCAGTTATGAGACTAGAAGTTATGGTATACACAGCGGTATGTCTATGCAAGTGGCCCGCAAACTTTGTCCGCAAGCTATTGTGATAAAAGGCAACGCTTCTACTTATACGCAATATTCTCACTTGGTGACCGAAATCATAAGGGCAGAGGTACCTGCTTTCGAGAAAGCCAGTGTAGACGAATTTTATGTTGATTTAACCGGAATGGATCGGTTTTTTGGTACGCAGCAATTTGCTTTTGACCTCAGAAAAAAGATCATTGCAGAGAGCGGTTTGCCTATATCTGTAGGCTTATCTCAAAACAAAGTAGTTTCAAAAATAGCTACAGGCGAGGCTAAACCCAATAATGAGCGTTATATACCTCAAGGAACAGAAAAGCATTTTTTAGCTCCGCTATCAACCAGAAAAATTCCTATGGTAGGTCAAAAAACCTACACCAAATTAGTGCAAATGGGCATACAACGCATACAAACTTTGCAAGAAATGCCTTTGGCTGTGATTGAGCAGGTATTGGGTAAAAACGGAAAAACCATTTGGTTGCGTGCACAGGGTATAGACAATAGCCCCATTATACCGTATCACGAGCGCAAATCAATTTCTATGGAGCGCACTTTTAACCGAGACACAATAGATGTAGTGCGTTTAAAAAATAGCCTACAAGCCATGGCAGAAAGCTTGGCTTATCAACTAAGAAACGCACAAAAATTAACCTCAATTGTTACGGTAAAAATCAGATACTCCGATTACCAAACGCAAAGCAAACAAACCCGAATAGCCTATACCAGTGCAGATCATTTACTGGTTCCTCAAGCCTTAGCACTTTTTGACCAGCTGTACCAAAGAAGAGTGCTCATAAGACTTATCGGGCTTAAGTTTTCGGGGCTAGTAGGGGGGCATCATCAAATTGATTTGTTTGATGATTCACAAAAATTAATCGATTTATACCAGTCTATTGATAAGATAAAAAACAGGTTTGGAGAACGCAGCATTTTAAAGGCTTCTACACTAGATAGTAAAAGTATTGGCGGCATGGGAAATCCGTTTAACGGTGAACCTCCTATGGTTTTGGCTCACAGAAAACAATAACAATGTATTTAAACTGTCATTCTTGGTTTTCATTGCGCTACGGGGTAATACCAGAAGATGAGCTCTGTGACTGGGTTTTAGCACAGGGTGTTCAAGATTTTGTATTAACCGATATCAACTCAACATCGGCTTGCTTATCGTTTATAAAGCATGCGCAAAAGCGCGGTGTTTGTCCGCGTGTAGGAGTAGATTTTAGAAACGAACATCAACAACTCTACGTAGGAATCGCGCAAAACAACCAAGGATATTATGAGCTCAATCGGTTTTTATCACAGTATTTAGAGCAGCAGCAAGACTTTCCGCTTCAAGCGCCTAATTTACCTAATTGTTATTTCATATATCCGATACATGCCCTAAAAAAGTTAGTAAGCTTTTCACTTTTATCCCAGCATTACGTGGGAGTTAGCTTTACGGATTTACTTTCGCTAAAGCGGAATAAATTAGCCTATCCAAAAGAAAAACTGGTGTTCTTACAAAGCCTAAGTTTTAGAAACAAAAAAGATTTTAATGCACATCGGTTACTGCGAAGCATCGATTTAAATTGCTTGTTAAGCAAACTGCCTGAAGCGCAGCAAGGCCAAGCAAAACACACTTTTTATACCCCAGAAGTAATAACGCAGTCCTGTAAGGGTATCGACTATTTGCTCAAGCAAACTCAAGAATTACTGGCTAACTGTCGGGTAGATTTTAAGTTTGGGGTACAATACAATAAAAACTTACAGCTACTGGGCAAAACTCAAGAGGAAGATACAAAGCGATTAAAAGATTTGTGCTACCAAAAGCTACCTAAACGTTACCCACAAGCATCGGTGGAGGTGATGCAACGGGTAAAAACCGAGCTGAATGCAATTATTAAGTTGGGTTTTGTTTCTTACTTTCTTATTAATTATGATATTATTTGCTACGCTCAAAAAAAGAATTACGCCTATATTGGGCGGGGTAGTGGAGCCAATTCGGTAGTGGCTTACATTTTAGAAATCACCAATGTAGATCCTATTGAACTCGATTTGTATTTTGAACGCTTTATCAATGCAGGACGCAGTTCACCTCCCGATTTTGATCTCGATTTTTCTTGGAAAGATAGAGATGACATCACCCGGTATATTTTCTCTAAATATACGCATACCGCTTTGATGGGTACTTATGTGACTTTTAAACGCAAAGCGGTAATTAGGGAGTTGGGTAAAGTTTTTGGTTTGCCCAAAGCACAAATAGACCGTTTGAGTAAAGGGAGGTTTAATGATAATCAGCTCGATCATTTAGAGCGCTTGGTGTTACGCTACAGCAAATACATAGCAGGTTTTCCCAATTATATAAGCGTGCATTCTGGTGGTATTCTCATTTTAAATCAACCGGTTTTTCATTATGCCGCCACTTTTATGCCACCCAAGGGTTTTGCTACCATACAAATAGATATGCATATTGCCGAAGAAGCTGGTATACATAAATTTGACATTTTGGCTCAGCGTGGTCTTTCAAAAATCACCGATGCACTCGCTTTAATAAAAGCCAATCAACCTCAGGCTAAACTTAAAGACATCAATAAGGTAGATGACTTTAAACAAGACACGCGTATAAATGCTCTGCTAGCTCAAGGCGATTGCATGGGCGTTTTCTATATTGAGTCTCCCGGTATGCGTGCTTTGTTAACCAAACTAAAAACCGATAATTACCTGAATTTAGTTGCTGCCAGCTCGATTATACGCCCCGGGGTTTCTAGTGCAGGTATGAAAGAAGAGTTCATCAAAAGACACCGACAACCCGAAAAAAGAAAAGAAGCGCACCCGGTTTTGAATCAGATTATGCCCGATACTTACGGTATTATGGTATATCAAGAAGATGTGATGAAGGTAGCGCATCACTTTGCTGGCTTAGACTTAGAAGATGCCGATATTTTACGCCGTGGTATGAGCGGTAAAAAAACGTCTAAAGATCAAATGCAGCGCATAAAACAAAAGTTTATTAGCAACTGCCTGCAAAAAGGTTACTCCAGAGAAATTATACATGAAATTTGGGGACAGATAGCTTCTTTTGCCGGATATGCTTTTCCTAAAGGGCATTCGGCATCTTATGCGGTAGAGAGCTATCAAAGTTTGTACTTAAAATGTTATTTTCCTCTAGAATTTATGGTGGCTGTTATTAATAATGGAGGCGGATTTTATGGTATGCAAACCTACTTGCAAGAGCTGCGAAACTGCGGAGGGCGTGTGCATTTGCCTTGTGTAAACCAGAGTCATTTTGCTCTAACTATTGATAAACAAGATGTTTATTTGGGTCTGGGATACTTAAAAGAACTAGAACAAAAAAACATACAATTACTTTTAGAAGAAAGAAATTTTGGTGGCGCATTCCGCTCGCTCGAAGACTTTTTAAATCGGCTAAATGTTTCTATCGAGCAAGTAAGTATTTTGATTAATGCTGGAGCCTTTAGATTCACGGGGCAATCTAAATATGAATTGCTTTGGCAAGCTCATTTTCAGCTTTCTACAAATCCGTATCAACAGCAAGTCAATCGCTGGCAACAAAAGCTATTTGTAAATCCCACAAAGAAATATGAGTTACCGGCTTTAGAACAAAATTTTTTGAGTGATGCTTATGACCAAATGCATCTTTTGGGATTTCATGTGTACCATCCGTTTCAACTGCTTCAACATAAAATAAGCAGCAAGCTAGGCGTGCGCCACTTCTCTTCTTGGGCAGGTAAAAGCATTTGTATTTACGGCGATTTAATTTGCTTAAAAACCACAAAAACCAGCAAAGGGGCATATATGGCTTTTGGAACTTTCTATGACGCTTGGTTTGAAGTTTTTGATACGGTACATTTTCCAGCAACTTACAATCAATTCCCTATTTATGGTATGGGTATTTATAAAATTGTAGGTAAGCTCACCTACGCTTATGAGTACCCCAGCATTATAGTGAGCAGTATAGAAAAACAAGCCGTACGTAAAGATCCGCGTTTTGTTTAGAAAATGTAGCTACTGCTTAAAAGAAAAAATAGTACTAAGTATTGGGCGTGACCAATAAGAGATTTCATATGCCAAACATATAGGTAAATTACATTCTGATGCAGATATATAGCAAATGAGCTGCACGAGCAACTAGAATTGCGTTGACTTAAATATAGCCTTAAACATTGGGATGTAGGAATTTATCTATAAAGCGAGCAGATAAAGTAAATGCTCAAATAGAATCAATTGTTTTAGAAAAAGGATTTTGACTATGCGAAGCTTTATAATTTTACGGTTAACTTGGCAAGTATTCACCAAGCAAATAGTCCTGCATCTGCCAATACTTTACGAATTAAAAGTAAGCGAAGACAAGCCATTAATCATAGATTTAGCAATGGGCATAGAATATATTAGTAACTAAACGGACTTTTAAAGGTTGTCCAATCGGTTGTTTTTAATGATTTCCCTTCAGTATTCATTGGCGTGAACCTAACTTTATATTTTCCTTTATTTTTAAATCTAAATGCACCCGAACACATTCCATGTCCAACATTTAGTTTGGCATTCTGAGCTTTAATATAAAATGTTTTTTTAATGTCGGAGCTTAAGTCAACCACTTCAGTCTTGTACCAAATTTCAGATTCGGGGTTATTTTTAATAACGAAAATAGCATTAGCAGCTGGTCCACAACCATAATGTATAACTTCGGTTTTTTCGAATTCAATTTTCAGATTAGACTTTAGCGGCTCGAGTTCCTTTTTGTCTGTTGTTCTCCAATAAACGCTCTCTCTTTTTTCATTTTTAAATTGGTCAGCGTAATTAATATAGTATTTTGTATTGGGTTTTAATTCTATAGAGGAACAAAAAACAGCTTGGGTTAACTGCATTTGTCCTACGTGTATTTCTTCAAGATTCAGTTCAATTAATTCACCGGTTTCACTTTCAAGATAAACTTTTTTGTTTTTGAAACTATTAATTGTTTTTTGACTTGAAGCGTATCCTTGGATGATAAATTTTGAATTTAAGCCAATTTCTCTTTCTTCTGGAAAGAAAGTTATTCCACTCATCGAGCAGTCTGCAAACACTGTTTCACTACCGAAAGTGAGTAATAAAAGAAGTACAATATTTTTCATGATGATGTTTTTTAAACTTAGGTCAAATTTCGTTCCATTTATATTTTAACCCTTTGTACCTATACGGTATATACATCCGCTTTAAGCGGAATTGTGTACTTTAAAATCATAAGAAACCTCTTGTTTTATTATTAAAAGTACCCCAACGCCATAAAAAGTATTTTAGCTCACAAGCCTACTACTTTTAATCAAATTAAAATTTAAAATAAAAAAAGGTCATCTAGCATTAGCTTAGACGACCCATTTATAATTTTCAAGAATTTACTCTTATCTTGAGCAGCAATCTCCTGCTTCTTTTACCCCTAATTTTTTGAGGATATCTTCCATAAGACACCATTTAGTAAGGGAGGACTGCAGGAGATTAATTCCTACAAAACCTGTAAACCATAAAAAATTCAAGTTTACATATACGGCCAGTAAAACACTTATTATAACAAAACTACCAGCAATTGCTCTTATCCATCTATTAATCATATTCTTTATTTTTATTTAATTATTTATTTAGCATTTATCTTTTACTTTACGGATGATTTTTACGCTCAACTAAGTAATACACCAACGGCACTACCAGTAGCGTTAAAAAAGTAGAGGCTATGGTACCACCCATTAGTGAAATAGCCAGTCCTTGAAATATTGGATCAAACAAAATTACAAAGGCGCCAATGACCACTGTCCCAGCTGTAAGCAGAATAGGGGTAGTACGTACTGCACCCGCTTCAATCACCGCTTCTTTAAAAGGCATTCCTTCGGCAAGTTGCAGGTTAATAAAATCAATGAGTAGTACTGAGTTACGCACCATAATACCTGCCAAGGCAATCATACCAATAAATGAGGTAGCCGTAAAAAAGGCGCCCATCATCCAATGCCCTAGAATAATGCCTATTAAAGACAATGGGATGGCTACCATCATTACGATAGGGGCTTTAAAGTTTTGAAACCAACCTACAATAAGCATATATATTATGATGATTACCCCTAAAAAGGCGATACCTAAATCTCTAAAAACTTCTAAAGTTACCTGCCATTCTCCATCCCATTTAACAGTATAATCGGTTTCATTTTCTGGGGAACCTAAGTACAGCTCATCTATTTGATAACCTACTGGCAAATCCAATTCTTTTAGTTTTTGGGTCATTCCTAAAATAGCATAAACCGGACTTTCGAGTACTCCCGCCATATCGGCGGTAACAAAAACCACTCGTTTTTGGTCTTTGCGGTAAATACTTTGTGGTGCTTGGCGTTTTTCAATACTTACTAACGAATGCAAGGGAATCATTTGTCCGTTTGCATTTTTTATACTTAAATCGGTGATAGCGTCAATATGATTCTTTTGAGCATTTGTTAAACTCAATACAAGGTTCACGGCCTCTGCAGCTTCGGGTTGGTAAACTCTACCAATTGACCGTTCAGCCAAAGCCAATTGTGCAGTTTGTACAATTTTTTGTGTACTTATACCTTGAAGCATGGCTTTGTCTTGGTTAACTATTAGATTGTACTCTTCAAAAGGGTCTTCACTCATCCAATCTACATCTACCACATCTGAAGTAGTGCGTAAAAGTTGTTTTATATCTTTAGCCAATTGTAGTTGTTGATCATAGTCGGGACCATATATTTCGGCTACTATAGTCGATAACACCGGCGGACCCGGAGGTACTTCTACCACTTTTATATTTGCACCAAATTTATCGCCTATTGCTTGAATG
This sequence comes from Mesonia sediminis, assembly GCF_042684705.1. Classification (NCBI taxonomy): domain Bacteria; kingdom Pseudomonadati; phylum Bacteroidota; class Flavobacteriia; order Flavobacteriales; family Flavobacteriaceae; genus Mesonia; species Mesonia sediminis. Next base: position 53,825 of record NZ_JBHULZ010000040.1, on the reverse strand, counting down.
TGCGGTCTTAGCAATTTTGCAATAGCATGGCTCTGCTCAGACCTATCTTTCTTATCGCGTAAATTTACTTGAATATCGGCGGTATGGCTACCGGCACGTAAATCATAGTGACGCACTAAACCATTAAAGGTTATAGGAGCTGCGGTACCCACATAGTTTTGATAACTTACTACTTCTGGACGAGTTTTTAAAAACTGTCCGATTTCTCGGGTCACTACTGCGGTACGTTCTAAACTTGTGCCTTCGGGCATATCGATAATGAGCTGAAATTCATTCTTATTATCAAAAGGTAGCATTTTTACGGCAACACTCTCGGTAAAAAATAAACCCATACTTAAAAATAAAATGCCGAAGGTGCCCAGTAAAAATCCCCAACGCCAGGCTTTGCGTTCTAATAGCGGACGCTCGAATTTATTGTACAGATTATAAATTATACCTCTTCCTTCTTTTTGAGCTTTAGGCTTAGCCTCTTTTTTCTCTTTTTCACGCAAGAAAATAAAACCTAAATAAGGGGTAATGGTTAAAGCTACAAATAAAGATAGAATCATTGCAATAGAGGCACCAATAGGCATCGGACTCATATAGGGGCCCATCATACCACTCACAAAAGCCATAGGCAACACCGAAGCAATTACGGTAAAAGTTGCCAATATGGTAGGGTTTCCTACTTCGTTAATAGCATATAATGCAGCATCTTTAAATGCTAATTTTTTCATTTTAAAATGCCGGTGCATATTTTCGGCAATGATAATAGAATCATCTACCACAATACCAGTAACAAAAACCAAAGCAAATAAGGTAATACGGTTTAAGGTGTAATCGAGCATGTAATAGCTTAGCAAGGTTAAGGCAAAGGTTATGGGTACAGATAAAAATACCACTAAACCACCGCGCCAGCCCATAGCCATCATAACCACCAAAGTTACCGCTATAATGGCGCCAATAAGGTGCAATAATAGTTCACTTACCTTTTGCGAAGCGGTCTCACCATAATTACGCGTTACCTCTACGTGTACATCAGGAGTTAGGGTGGAAGCCCTTAGACTCTCTACTTTTTCTAAAATTTTATCGGCAAGTTGCATAGCGTCAGCACCTTTTCTTTTGGCTATAGATAAGGTTACTGCTGGATATTCACTTTGAAAGTCTTGTTGCGCATCGTGTCCCTTACCAAAACCAAGCGAGACATAAGTGGTTGATCGCTCTGGGGTTTCTTCTATTTGCGCAATTTGTTTAAGATAAACAGGTTTACCGGCTTGTGTGCCTACGATTAATTGTTCAACTTCTTGTTGGCTTTTTAAAAATCTACCAGTTTTAACCTGGTACTCAGTATCGTTTTGATTAAATTTACCTACGTACTGTTTATGGTTGTTGGCACCGATTAATTGCACCACCTGTTGTAAATCAAGTTGACGCTCTCGTAGCTTGTTTTTGTCTATGCTAATGCGCATTTCTTTACTACGGCCTCCAATGATTGAAGTCTGACTTACATCGGGTATTTTTTCAATGGCGTTTCGAGTTTCTTGTGCGATTTGTTTTAGCATATAATCATCTAGATGCTCGCTCCATAGGGTTAAACCTAGAACGGGTACATCGTCTATGGCTCTGGTTTTTACCAAAGGCATACTTACCCCGCTGGGCATCAAATCCATATGTTTTTGAATCTCATTGTAAAGTTTAACATAGGATCGTTCGGTATCTTCGCCCACATAAAATTGAGCAATAAGCATCCCACCATCTTTCTGTGCTACGGCTTGCACATGTTTTACTCCCGTAATATTGGTGAGTATCTTTTCTAGTGGTTCAATTACACGCGATTCTACCTCTTGAGGACTGGCTCCCGGATATCCGATAAAAATATCGGCCATCGGCACTTCAATTTGCGGTTCTTCTTCGCGCGGAATCAAAAACGAACTCCATACGCCTACCACCATAAAAACAATCATCAATAATATGGTGAGTTTTGACTGTATAAACGATTTGGCAATTTTGCCAGCAATACCTTCTTTCATCCGATTCATTTTTTAACAATGGGGGTTCCGTTCTGCAACCTGCCTTGTGAATTAATAATAATTTGTTCTTCAGGAGATAAACCGCTCAAAACTTCTACTTGGTCACCAAAATCTTGACCCAAGCGCAACCAACGTAATACGGCGGTGTTTTGAAGGCTAGGGGTGAACACTCCGGTTAATTGACCCTGTTTTACCAAAGCCTCTTTAGGAATTAGAAGCGGAGCGGCTTGCAATTCGTGGTCTTTTTTTAATTCAATGGGGAGTTTTACCTGTGCATACATTCCAGCTTTTACGCTCGCTGGCGGATTAATTAAACGAACTTTTAATGTATACTGTCCGCCTGTAAAGCGTGCCGAATTACTTAACTCAAAGACTTCGGCTTTAAGTCGCTGGTCAATACTACTTAAATAAACCGCTACACTATCTTGCTGATTGATACGATTAATATCGGATTCGGGGATACGGGTTTCAACCAATAAACTTTGGTCACCTTCTAATTGCATCAATACCTGCCCTGGTTTGGCTAAATCGCCTACTTGAACATTTTTGCTAGTAATAGTACCGGTGAAAGGTGCTTTTATTTGTGTATATGCAAATTGCGACTCAATTTCATTTTGCATTTCTTGCGCGGCCTTTAAGCGAGCTTGCGCCATGCTATATTGGGTTTGCATATCATCTAGTTCTTTTTGGGTGGCACTATTTTGTTTAAAGAGTTGGGTATAGCGTTCGTAATCTTTTTGAGCATTTAGAAAAGCCGCTCTAGCCTCTGTCTGCTTGGCTTTTACCTGTGCCAATTGAGCCGAAAGCTCTGTATTGCTAATGTTAATCAAGCTCTGACCCTTTTTTACTTTATCGCCTAGTTTAGCATACACAGCTTTCACATAACCCATATGCCGAGTGCTTATCTGCGCTGCATTATCGGCTGCGACCGTACCGCTTACCATAATATAAGGTTGATTTTCTTGTGCTTTTTTAAGCGTGAAAAGGTTTACCGCAACCGGATTGGCTTGTTGAGTTTTTGCAGCCGACTGTTCTTTATTGCATGAGATAAACAATAAGGCTATGACTAGGCCAACAGGGAATAATATATTTTTCATTTGTAAAGGTTTATAGAATCGTGTTATCATCATTAATTGGTTAAAAAGTTGACATAATATAAGGCTTGGTTGTAGCTATAAATGCTTTGGTAATACTGTAAGCGTTTTTGTGCATAGACCGCTTCTGCTTGTAAAAGTTCGGTGGTTTTTTCGAGTCCGGCTTTAAAGCGGTTAGCTCTTATGCGAAGCGCTTCTTTTGCTTGCTCTACTGCCAATTCGGCTTGTGCTACTTCACGCTCTGCATCTTGTAACTGGCGTTTTGCTTGCTCAAGCTCTGCTAAACTCTCTTGTTCATAATCTTTGGTTTCAAGAACGGCTTTTTCCCATTCATTTTTAGCGCGTTTGTTTTTAGCAAATCGCTGGCCGCCCTCAAAGAGTGTCCAGCTTATTTGAGCACCTATCCAATAGCCTTCGGCTTGTGTTCCAAATAGTGCATCATCGTGCCATTGGTAGCTCCCAAAGGCTGCAAGTTGGGGTAAAAATTGCATGCGCGCTGCCCGTAATAAATTCTTTTGAGCCTCGGTAGCCTGTTTCTTCGCCATTATATCATTACGCTGTTGTAAATTATAATTTGTATTTAAAGCAACCATTTGTAGTTGCAGGCTATCTGCTGGTTGGTAGGCAGTGGCCAAATTATTGCCCATCAATAAATTCAGATGATCAGAGGCATTTTGAATAGCACTTTTAGCATAGTTCAACTTGGTTTGAATATCACTCACTCGCATTTGTACCAAAAGTACATCGGCATCTTGTAAGTAACCGGCGGCTCGATTGTCTTGAGCCATTTTGAAGTGTGCTTGTGCGGCGACTAAAATTTTTTGCAATACCGCATAGTTTTTGTGTGCTAACTGCAATTGCATATAAGCCATTTTGGCCTGATATATCATAAAAGTTTGTGTGTGCTGTTCTTGGTATTGAGCTGCTTGCCAGGCTTTTTTGGCTGCTTTTCGCTCATAAATACCGTCTAAATGAAGTAAAGGCATTTGTATGCTGGCCTTGGTTTGAAAATTCTCTATGGCTTCTGGATTATTCAAGCGCATAGGGTCAAAATCAATTGGTGTTAAGATTTCTTGATTGAGTTTAGACCCAAAGGCCATCAAGGGGTTGGTAGTGGTGGTGGCCTGATGAGAAATTCCTAGTTCGGGTAAGAATACCGCGGCACTTTGTTGATAGTCGGCTTGCGCCATGCGCGTATTGTACCCCGCAATTTTAATTTTAGCATTTTTTTTCTGCACCTGTGCTAATACTTCCTGTTGAGTAAGCAGGTTGTATTCCTGTGCTTGACTTAAAAATCCGCTTAAAGCGAAAATATACAGTAAAAACTTGACCTTCATTGTTTCTAATTTTAAACAAAGGTATTTGTATATTGATCTACTTTTCGTAACCTAAGTTACCTAAACCTTAATTAAATTATAAAAGGAGGCCTATAACGTTAAAGCGAATTAAATTCACATGATTTTAATACAAGACAGAAATTATTTTAATAGCTTTGGGTAAACATAAAAACAAAGTTGAATTTTAAATTTTAAAATATTATGAAAAAGATAATTTTAGGTGGAGCAATGGCACTTTTTAGTTTTAGCTTTATGCAAGCTCAAAGCGTAAACGACTTACCACAACCAGCAAAAGATGTTATTCAGAAGCATTATAAGGCTTGGAAGGTAGATAAAGTAAATATAGATAAAGATGACCGTCAAGAAGCTTTTCAAGTGAAGTTTGCAAACGGTGCTAAAATGGATTTTAATATTGAAGGTTACCTTACCGAAATTAAAGGTGATACCGAAATTCCTGCGGCTTTAATTCCTGAAAAAGTAAGTTACTTTGTGCAAAATAAATATCCTGAACAAAAGATTACCGAATGGGAATATGAAGACGGTAAACACGAAATTGGTTTAGACAACGGTACCGAATTGGAATTTGACGGAAACGGAAAATTTTTAAAAGTTGACTAATAACCATTGATTAAATTGAAAAACCCAAACTTTAAGTTTGGGTTTTTTTATGTTTGATTATAACTAACAAACTACGTTTAGACTTTTAGTAGTTCTAGGCTATTGCGATTAATTTTGAGGTAACCTTGATATTCTAGTTTTTTTAATAGGCGAGAAATAACCACGCGCGACGAGTTTAAATCTGATGCTATTTCTTGGTGAGTCATTTCTAGATGAACCGAACGGTTGATTTTCTTTTTGCTTTCTAAATAACGTAGAAGGCGCTCGTCTAACTTGGTAAAAGCAATATTGTCTATAGCCGAAAGTACTTCCATCAAGCGGTTGTGGTAGCTTTCAAAAACATAATTGCGCCAAGATTTATACTTAGAAGACCATTCTTCCATTTTAAAAACGGGAACCATGAGTAAAGTAGAGTTTAATTCAGCTACAGCTTTAATTTCACTTTGTTTGTGCCCCACACAACAACTAAGGGTCATGGCGCAGGTTTCGCCGCGCTCTAAAAAATAGAGCAATAACTCATATCCGTCTTCATCTACACGCGAAATTTTAATCGCACCATCTAGTAATAAAGGCATAGAGCGTATATAGTCGCCTACTTGTATCAGCTCTTCACCGGCTTTTACCTCTTTAATCACACCAACGTCTTCAATTTCGGCGATTAATTCAGGTTGAAAAAGCGATTGGTAAGCTCCGTCTAAGGTGTTGGGCATAATTAGGTCTGTTTAGCATTAGTGTTTTACTAAGGTACACTTATTTTGCACTTTTTAAAAAACTTACGGCGGCTTTTTCTTTCCACTCAAAACCAATCAGTAAAACATAGCTCAGTAAAAAACAAAGAAAAATACAAATGGCCATAGGCAATAAATACTGCCCAGAAAATGAGCTGATTACAAAGGAGGAGACCGCTCCTAAAATCATTTTAAAACTGCCTACCAACGCCGAAGCTCGTCCGGCTTTTCGTGTAAACGGATAAAGCGATAGGGCAGTGGTATTGGGGTTTTGAAAACCCAATAAAAATAATATTACAAACAAGCAACCTAATATACTGATGTAATGATCTACATACAACGAGAAAACTACCAGTAAAATACTAAATACCAGCAGAATAAAACCAACAAATTTAGTGGTTTGGTAGGTGCTAAATCGTTTGAGTACCACCCGGTTTAACTGACTTCCCGCAATAAGTCCTGCGGCGTTTAAACCGAATAACCAACCGAATTGCAATTCGGTGAAATGAAATTTATCGGTAAATAAAACTGGCGCATTGGCGATATAAGCAAATAGCGCTCCTATGCATAAACTACCGGCAAGCGAGTAGGTGAGGAAAATTTTGTTTTTAAAAATACCCACATACTTTTTGGTTACCTCAATCGGATTCAGGTTTACGCTATAATCGGCAGGAAAATTATCGGGTAGAAACCTAAACACACTTACAAACATCAAGCTGGCGACAATAACCAAAGCCAAAAAGATGTAGGGCCAATGCAGGTGGTGAATGATAAAGCCGCCTAGAGTAGGAGCCACAATGGGCGCACCTCCCATAATGAGCATTAAAAATGAAATGGCCCGGGCTACTTCTTCGGGTTTAAAAACGTCGCGCACCACAGCTTTTGAAGCGACCATACCTGCCGAAGCACCTATGGCTTGTAAAAAACGTGCAGCCATGAGCCACCAAATATTGGGAGAGAAAAAGCAAATTAAAGCGGCAAAGATATACAACACTAAGCCGAATAACAGTGGAGTTTTACGACCAAACTTATCCATCACCGGACCGTACATTAATTGCCCCAGAGCAATTCCGATAAAATAAGTGGTAAGCGAATAACCTACTTGTGATTTGGGTATACTAAAATCCTGTGCTATTTGTTCAAAAGCTGGCAAATACATATCAATAGAAAGCGGACCTAGAGCAATTAAGGTTCCTAGCACCCAGAGAATAATCTGTTGCTTTTTCTTATGTGTTAAAGTCGTGGAAGGCATTTTGCAAAGGTGCAAGTAAATTGGATAATAGCGAACGGTTATAGGTTAGTTTAACAAAAGATTAATCGGAGTCTAAAAGCGACTAAAAGCTTAGCGTCTTGGTAATGAAAAGTTTAGTATACTACGCAATACGAGGCTAATTATCTGGTGCAGATTAAGCCTTTTAATATTTGGTAAATTGTCAAAAACTTAAGTATATTTGCGCTGCAACATTCGGGATGTAGCTTAGTCCGGTTAAAGTGCGCGTCTGGGGGGCGCGAGATCGGAGGTTCGAATCCTCTCATCCCGACCAAAGGAATCCAATCACGAGAGTGATTGGATTTTTTATTTTTAGCCCTAAAGCCTAGCTTTAAAGGGCATAAAAATAAAAAATCCAATTTCAGGCGGTAGCCTGTTGGATTCATTTGAGCAACGATCCCTTAATGAGGATCAACGCAGTTAATCCTAGTAAAGATAGCCCTAAAGCCTAGCTTTAAAGGGCATAAAAACAAAAAATCCAATTTCAGGCGCTAGCCTGTTGGATTCATTTGAGCACCGATTCCTTTTTGAGGATCAACGCAGTTAATCCTAGTATAGATAGCCCTAAAGCCCAGCTTTAAAGGGCATAAAAACAAAAAATCCAATTTCAGGCGGTAGCCTGTTGGATTTATTTGAGCACCGATTCCTTTTTGAGGATCAACGCAGTTAATCCTAGTATAGATAGCCCTAAAGCGCAGCTTTAAAGGGCATAAAAACAAAAAATCCAATTTCAGGCGGTAGCCTGTTGGATTCATTTGAGCACCGATTCCTTTTTTTTGAGGAAAATCTCTCGTCTGCATTGCTTTACATTCCCAACCTGGCTTATCCTTTTTCTTTATTAAAATGTATCAAAAATGTATCTTTAAAGAAACGGTAAAATAGTAGGCCTTTAATTCAAAGGCATGCCTCCAGATTGTTATGGTATCTATGGCAAGGATAAATGTATAAGACTCATGAAACAATTTATTTCATTGCGCTCCTTGTAGCTTATAAACTAAATCTGCCTCTACTGGTTAAAACTGACTCTAACACATTCACTCCTCAATAACTTAGTTACACTTTATCCAATAAAGAAATTGTTTTAAAAGAGTATATTTGGGTTGATAAAACGAGTTGTGCCTCATTTGAAAAAAATTGAATTATCTGTTTAAAGACATAGAAAAAAGCTTAATTCGGAAATTAAAAAACTCCGAACCCAACAGCGTTTGGACTGAATTTGTAAGAGTGGTATTTGAATTTGAAAATTCCTATATCGAAATTGACTGCCTACCAGAAAAAGCCGATTCACAAAATATCGCTGACGAAGCAATGACTGTCAAAATTCGAGAGAAAACAGAAAAGTACCAACCTAACGAACAAGCAATAAAAATTAAAGAAAAGAATAAGATTACAGATATCAAAATTGCCCGAACACTACTCTATTTCACTGACGCCATAACACAAACTAAAAAGGTGAAAAAGTTAGATTCCAAATGGAATAGAATGTTAAGCAAAATTTCTGGAGTTAGGAAAAGTGAAATCGATAAGTTACTTGAAGGGACTACAAGCAGTTATCACAGTCAAATTATTTGTAGTCCTGATTCAGAAGAATCAAAAAACGCAAGTGCAAAATACTCGAACTTAATCGACGTTGGAATTGTAGTGGAATTTGACAATCAATATTTACCTGCTTTGGTTCAAGGAAACGCTTTTGGATTTGCACATTTGGAAATGAAACCGCTTCTGTCATCGAATGAAATCGAAAGGTCGTTGAATAAATATAAACTGATAGAAATAAAAAACGAGGCACAACAACGTGTATAGTTCATTGCTTCTGAGATTCCTACTCGGAAATTAAGAAACCCTTATTTATAAGGGATTTCAATTAAAAAGGCAACAATAAGGCAACAAATATTTGATTATAAGAACTAATCAAAGGAAAGAAATAATAGATAAAATTAGGAACTTATTAAACGATAAAAATAAAACCGTTCGTGTAGAACGGTTTTATTATTTAAACATCAACCGTTAATTAGCTGTTCCAGAGCCTAAATAAACGCTGTTTGAGACGATACTACCATCAGCAGTAATAAATGCCATAAAAAGCTCAACAGTATCACCTGCATAGGTACTTGGAATTGTAATGATTTGTGATCCTACAGTTCTATCAGCACCATCAAGAATATACATTGATTCTTTTTTACTTGGATTGTAAACTAAAACCATTGCTTTATCGGTTGCATTTGCATTACCTTCAGCAGAGTTGTCATCCCAAGTAAATTCTACTTGTCCCGCAGTTGCTAAATCTGTTGCAGGGTTCAATGCTCCAGATAGATTACCTCTACTTAATAAAGCTAAAGCATAATCTACTGTAAAGTTTGGTGCAGCTCCTGTAATAGCATTATTCAATACATATGACATTGCTGCATTAAACTCTGTTTTTTGTACCGCATAAGATTTATACCCTTTCTTGATAAAACCTAAATTCGGTTGAAGATACTCCAAAGTAACAGTAAACTTGTTTCTTTGGTTAACTTGTCCTTCTGTTCGTGGATTTGCCACATTTGAAGGCTTAATTCTCAAATAGTCAATACCTTTCCAAGAAGCACCAACTACGTTTCCTACTTTACCTGATACACCGCCCAGGATTCCTTGTGAAATAACACCCATTGTATATAAAATTTAAAATTAATACTTGTTCGAAGTTGGTACGGACTTGGTACGGTCTTTAACCAACACAAGTAATATATGGCAAATACTATGCTAATAGATTGATTTGGTTTTTGTTGCCCTTTGTTGCCCGATTTTGCTTTTTAGAAAATAGATTTTGTATGTATGACACTTTTAAATCTGCCATTTTTGAAATTACTTTTTGAAGTTCAGCTTCTTTTTTGCTAATTGCTGACACTATGTTAATATGCTTTTGTAATTCTTCAAATTCAATTAGCATAGAATTGTAACCATCTTTAAGCGTGTTTCTGCAATCATTTACAGAAATGAATGGAATAACACTACCTTTTAGATGATACGCATAGAAACCACCTATTTGTAGCATCATTGATAAATGATAAAGGGTGTTTTTTTCTTCTTCTGTTGGTACAGTTACCACAAAGCAATTAGGACAGGGATTTATTAAAGGCTTTCCGCTGTTTTGCCCTTTGTTCAGGATAAAAAAATGAGGTTGCGAGTAGATTCTTCCGATTTGGTGTGTTTTCAGTTCAAAAGTTGACATAGCTATCCAATTTAAAATTGCTTCGCTACGCTTCGCACCATTAATTTTTTAAAAGAAAAACAATAAAAAAAGAAAGCCGTATGTTCTTGTGGCGTGGATAAGGCTGTCAAGGTTTTTGGAAAAAATACTACCCTCTTTTTTAAATAATATTGGGGTGGAGATTTTTTTCAAAACCCGTAGGGCGTGACCTTTATAGCCTTGCGCGTTGGCTGTGGTAGCCACATATATTTGCTACCTTTTTTTATGTATTTTTTGTTGTTCTAAAACATCTAATATGTCTTCTTTTTTATAAAAAATTCTGTTGCCCATACGAATTGGATTTAAAATGCCGTGTTTATTCCAGGAATGTATTGTTACTAAACTTATCTTTAAATAATCGGATACTTCTTGTCTTGTTAGGATTTCATCATTTTGTTTTTTAGATAATTCTTTAAGGTAGTTTTCAATTTTAAACATTAGTTTATCTGCTACCGCATCTGCTAATTCATCTATTGTAACCTCTGTGATTTGGATTGTTTTTGTAATCATCTTGTTTTCTTTTTAGTTAATTGATTTCCACTTTTTGGGGCATAAACTCTTAAAAAAATAGGTTACAATACGTATTTGAGCATTGGATGAAGCGGTTGTATGGGTAGCGTTTTAAATATTTGTTTGATAAAACAGCATTTAAACAAGCTACTTATACAGGATTTATAGGCAATAGCTTTTTGTTTTTTTGAGGTACGAGAAAAAGCAATATGCTATGGCTTATTACTACATATTCTAAACCTATTTTTTTATAACCGCTGACTTGGGTGGTGGGGAAAAGTGGTCTTTTATATTTGTTAACGAAATGAAACAAACAAAGACTTGAGGTAAGGAATACTTGGACTTAACGATGGTTTTGTGCAGCTTGAATAAGGTAACGAATATGCATCATTTTAAGCTAAATTTTCATATGGCTATTGTTTCAGTTTAGTTCGGATTTTTATTAAAAGTTCGGGTGTGAGCGTGGGAAAAGCGGCTATTTTACATAATGGCGTTATAACTACAGCTTTGGTGATGCGGTGGGTGTAGCGGCTGCTATTATAACTACCCGTTATGTAAACATAGCTTGGGGTGGTTTTTGGTGTGCGCGTTGGGAACAGCTCTTTGCTTTTTTATTGTACCACTTTTTAAAATATACCCGCAAATAAAATAAGCAATGTGCTGTGTGAGGGTTGGCAACCAAAAACTACAAGTGCGGTGGATAGCGGAACAAAACAAAAGACAGAGGATTTTGAGGTACGAAAAAACTGGGTTTTGTTTTGTGGGGACAATTACCAACTCATTCGTTGTAATCTAACTGCATTTAAAATTGCTAATAATGCTACTCCTACATCTGCAAAAACTGCTTCCCACATTGTAGCTAAACCACCTGCTCCTAAAATTAAGACAATGACTTTAACACCAAAAGCTAAAATGATATTCTGCCAAACAATTTTTCGTGTGGAACGACTTATTTTAATGGCTCTAACTACTTTTGAAGGTTGGTCGGTTTGAATGATAACGTCTGCTGTTTCAATAGCTACATCACTACCCAAACCACCCATTGCAATTCCAACGTTACTTGCTGCTAAAACAGGCGCATCGTTTATACCATCCCCTATAAATGCTACTTTATTTTCAGGATTCTTTTTTAATATTTCAACTTCGTTTAACTTATCTTCTGGAAGTAAATCACCTTTTGCATTTTCGATGTTCAACTCTTTAGCGACTTGTTGAGTAATGGAATCTTTGTCACCGGAAAGCATCATAATATTTTTGATACCAACTTTTTGTAATTTGACAATTGTTTCTTTGGCATCTTCTTTTAATTCGTCTGCTATTACCACATAACCAGCAAACTTGTTATCTATTGCAACTAATACAATAGATTCTACAATATTTTCCGTTTCCGCTGGGACTTCTATATTATTAGCAATCATTAATGCTTTATTACCTACTAAAACTGTTTTACTATTTACAATTCCTTTTAATCCTTTACCTGCAATTTCAGAAACGTCTTGAGCTTCAAAATCTTCTCCTTCTGATTTATACTCTAAAATTGCTTTAGCAATTGGATGCGTGGATTGTTCTTCCATCGCCATTAAATATTGCATAAATTCGGTTTCTTTCCAATCAATTGCTTTTACTTCTTTGATTTTAAAAACACCTTTAGTTACGGTTCCTGTTTTGTCCATTACCAAAGTATTTATCTTGGTCATTGCATCTAAAAATGAAGCACCTTTAAATAATATTCCATTTTTTGAAGCTGCTCCCAATCCACCGAAATATCCTAATGGAATTGAAATCACTAACGCACAAGGACAAGATATTACCAAGAAAATTAATGCTCTGTATAACCAATCTCTAAACACATAATCATCTACAAAAAAGTAAGGTATAAAAGTAACACCAATAGCCAAGAACACTACAATTGGTGTGTAGATACGAGCAAACTGTCTGATGAATAATTCTGTTTTAGATTTACGTGCTGTTGCATTTTGAACCAAGTCTAATATTCTCGCAATAGAACTGTCTTCAAACTTATTGGTTACCTCAACTTCAATAACGCTTTCCAAATTAATACTACCTGCGTAAACCTTTGCTTCTTTTTGAATGGAATCTGGTTTGCTTTCTCCTGTTAACGCAGCTGTATTTAAAGATGCTTTTTCGGATAATAAAATGCCATCCAATGGAATTTTTTCACCTACACGAATTTGAATTTTCTCTCCAATATTGACAACTTCAGGCGAAACACTTTTATAATCTCCCTCACGAAATACATTGGCTTCTTTAGGTCTAACATCTAATAATGCTTTTATATTTCCTTTTGCACGATTTACAGCAGCACTTTGAAATAATTCGCCTACTGCATAAAATAGCATAACCGCAACGCCTTCGGGATATTCACCTATTATAAATGCCCCAATAGTTGCTATAGACATTAAAAAGAACTCTGTAAAAACATCACCTTTTTTAATACTAATCCAACCCTCTTTTACAACAGGAAACCCTACAGGAAGATATGCAATACCATACCAAGCAATACGAATCCAATCCTTAAAGAAGGAAACATCAAAATAATCTAAACCTATACCAATGATAAGCATTGTAAAACTTATGATTGCAGGTACATAGGTTTTGAATGCACTACCATTACCGTGGTTATGGCCATCGTCGTGACTGTGCTCGCCTTGTTGTTTTTTTGGTTCTAAGTCACGTAAGTTTATTTTTTTCTTTTTCATATGTTCAAATCAAGTTTGATATCATTTTAAAAACTACTTCGATAATTTCAATATTCTCAATGCACCGCGCATTACAAAAGTGAAAACGATGCCGCCAATCACTAAATCGGGCCATTTACTATTCAGAAAATAAACCAGCACCCCAGCTACTATAACACCACCATTAACAATAATATCATTGGATGTAAAAATGGCACTTGCCTGCATATGAGCCTCTTGACTCTTTGCCTTGTTGATGAGCCAGAGCGATATCAAATTACCTGCCAATGCGAAAATTGAAACGATAATCATCCATTGAAACAAGGGTGTTTCGGTATTGCTAAAAAACCTTCTCAAGACCTCTGCAAACCCAAGTGTTGCCAATGCCATCTGAAAGTATCCGCTGTATTTCGCAACCTTCTTTTTTCTTGAAATGGCACCGCCTACCGCAAATAGGCTTAATGCATATACGATGGAATCTGCCAGCATATCTAATGAGTCTGCCACAAGACCCATCGAAGAAGAAATCCAACCGGTGGTCATTTCGATAACGAAAAAGCCAAAGTTGATGCCCAAGACCCACCATAGGATTCTTTTTTGTTTGGATTGGTCTTCCATTACGGGTGGTTCGGCTTCTGTGGTTCCTTCTAAGGAATCCCCAAGTTTTAAGCTGGCTATAGACGTTTTTATCGCCTTGACGTCGTCCACGTGATATACTTCCAATTTTCTGTTTGGAATATCAAAATCCAAGTGTTTTACTTGAGCATAAGACTCTAACTTCATCCGAATCATCTGCTCTTCTGAAGGGCAGTCCATTTTAGTTATTATAAAAGTGCTTTTTTTCAAAATCAATCTAATTTGTTCGTTTGTTTATTAAAGTAAATTACTGCTGCATTTTTCGCATATTCCCTTTAATATCAGGTTCACATTTCTCACTTCATAATCGTCTGGCAAGCTTTCTTTCGATATCTTATTCGGTAAACAGATTGTTCTTCTGCAATCGGTACAATGAAAATGCAGATGTAAATCTATACCGTATTTATCTTTGGCGTTTTCATCAGAAATAGCATATTTTGCCACTCCGACCCCATCATTAATCTGATGAATCAGCCCTTTATCCTCGAAAATCTTGAGATTTCGATAAAATGTCGTTCTGTTTGCTGTTTTATTGGTTTCGCTCTTTTGAACAAAAGCCTTTTTCAAATCGGAAAAGGACACGGCACTTTGCTTCCTTTTCAGGAACTTGTATATCTTCAACCTCATTTGAGTAGGTCGAATACCGTGATTTAATAGTATCTTTTCCGTTTTAGTCATTGCAATATTAATTCAAAAGCAAACCCTTTTTTCAAAACATATATTTGATGCTATTTCTTATAAGCCAAAAGCCTTAACGCATTAAAAACCACAAGTAATGTTGAGCCTTCGTGGATGACCACTGCAATACCGATATTGGCCCAACCCATAATGGTCGATGGGATAAGCAATGCCACAATACCGAGGCTTACCCAAAGGTTTTGCTTGATAATTGCCTTTGCCTTCCTGCTCAAGCCTATGGCAAAGGGCAGGGTTTCCAATTTATCGGCCATTAGGGCAATGTCTGCAGTTTCCAAGGCCACATCACTGCCCGCTGCACCCATTGCGATACCTACTGTGCTGTTTGCCATTGCAGGGGCATCGTTCACACCGTCGCCTACCATTGCGACTTTGGATTCCTGTTCTTTTAATTTTTTAATGGCATCTACCTTTTCCTCTGGCAACAGGCTTCCCCAGGCATCGGTCAACCCAATTTCTTTAGCAACGGCATCGGCAACCTTTTGATTATCCCCGGTTAGCATTATCATCCGCTTGATACCGATTTCCTTTAATTTTTTCAGTGTTTCCTTGGCCGCTTCCCGTGGGGTGTCCATCAGGGCGATGATACCTATATATTCTTTGTTCCTTCTTATGAGCATCGTAGTATTTCCACCACCTTCAAGTTCTTTTACTTTATTCGATATATCTTCGGATGGTTTTGCTTCATCGAGGTCTTCGTACAAGTCAAGGTTTCCAATATAGATTTTATCCTTGCCCAAAGAAGCCTTGATACCTTTTCCGAGAACTGCTTCCAAATCTGACGCATCGATAATATCAGTACCTTTCAGACGCTCTTTCCCATCCCTTACGACGGCTTTGGCCAAAGGGTGGTCGCTCAAGTTTTCAACGGCAACGGCTATCTTTAACAGTTCATTTTCTTCAATATCCCCCAATGGTACTACTTCGGTAAGTTTGGGCTTGCCTTCGGTAAGCGTGCCTGTTTTATCAAAAGCCAAAGCGGTTATGACCCCTAAATCCTCAAGTGGTCGCCCACCTTTGATGAGCACGCCGCCACGTGCTGCCCTTGCCACACCGCTCAATACGGCACTTGGTGTTGAAATGGCCAGTGCACAGGGACTTGCAGCTACCAATACCGCCATTGCACGATAAAAGCTGGCACTAAACGGTTCGTCAATGACCAGAAAAGCAAAGAGTAGGATACCAACCAGTATCAGTACGGATGGCACAAAGTATTTTTCGAACTTATCGGTCAGCAGTTGCGTGGGGGACTTCTGGGTCTGTGCCTCGTTGACCAATTTGACCAGTCGGGACAGGGTAGAGTCTTTGGCTTCTTTGATTACCTTTATTTCCAGCGTGTTATTACCGTTGATAGTTCCGGCAAATACCCGATTTTCATCCTTAATATCATCGTCTGCCGAATAGTCCCTGCCTGTATCTTCCACGGGAAGTTTATCCACGGGTACACTTTCCCCAGTAATAGGGGCCTGGTTTACACTGCTTTTTCCGTTGACCACGACGCCATCTGCGGATATTTTACTATTGGGCTTGACCACTATAATATCGCCAATACTCAATTGCTCAATTCCAACTTCTTCGGTCTTGCCATCTTTTTTAAGCAATGCTGTTTTTGGTGCAAGGTCTGCAAGCGCAGCAATGCTTTTTCTTGCTTTGTTCATTGCGTAATGTTCCAAGGCGTGCCCAAGGCTAAATAAAAACAACAACAGTGCACCTTCTGCCCATTCTCCCAGAATGGCGGCACCAATGGCAGCGACCAGCATTAAAAAATCAATTTCAAAACCACCCTTGGCCACAGTTTGAACCGCTTCCTTGGCCGTAAAGAAACCACCGAAAAAGTACGCGCCAATGTACAAAGTAAGACTGACCCAATCCGGGATGGATTCCACATAAGAAAGCCCGAAACCTATCCCGAGAAGTGCCCCACAGATAATGGAAAAAATAAGTTCCGTATTTTTACCGAAAACCCCACCGTGGGCGTGCTCTTCTCCTTCCTCGTGGGTCTCGCCCTCCTTGTGCTCGTGGCCCTTTGTGGAAGTTTGCTCTTTAGTATCTTCCTTCTTTGAACGCACCTCTTTTTTTTTGGATGCTTCGATGTAATCATTTTCGTTTGAAGAACTCCGCTGAACCTGAAGGTTTTCCTTTTCAATCTGTTTACTTATTTCATCAAAATTTGTTTGCTTTTTATCAAACTCAAGGCGAACCATTCCAGAGGCCGAAACGGAAGCCTCCAAAACCCCATTGATTGCCAAAAGGCTTTTCTCTATGGAACGTGCCTGTCTTGTATGTCTGATTCCTTTAACCTCAATGAGCAAATGCCCGTATTTTTCGGTAATCTCGGCACCTGTCCGTTCTGCGAGAGATTGAATGCGGTCTATGGAAATAATATCGGGGTCATAATGAAAACAGAGCTGTGGCGTGGCATCTTCTTTTGTATCGGCAACGTGCACTTTTTCAATACCCTCTTTAGCCTGTAGTTCTTGAATAAGCCTTTCAACACAATTATCTTTTTCGTTTGGAACTTGCGGTAGGATAACCGGGATTTTTATTTGTAGTTTTTTCATTTTTTACTATTTTTTTTAATCCATTCTTTGGCATCGTCTTTTTCTTCTGGCTTATAAAATTTTATATGTGCCTCTGAAAAAGGAAGCAATGCCTCGGTAAATTGCTCCTGCCATATAACGCTACCCACTAAAGCAACACGCTTTAAATGTGTTTCATTCGGAAGATTTAATTCAATGCCCTTCCAATAGGCACTTACCGTCCAGCCTTCAAAATTTTGCATTTCAATGTACCAGGAAACTTCCTGATATGCAGTTATATGTTCTGTTAAGACCGGTATCAAGTTTTCATAATCCTTGGCATCCAGCTTATTCTCTGCCACCATATATACAGTAGCCTCTTTTTTATAGATTGTTATCATTGCTCACTATTTATAAATGATAATTGAATTTAAAAACCAAACGTTTAATCCAGATTGTCGCTGCATTTTTCACAAATGCCCTTTACCACCAAGTTGATATCCTCGGTAATGTAGCCATCAGGTAAGTTGATATGAGGGATTTTATACTCTGTTAAACAGACAGTTTCATTACAATTGTTGCAATGAAAGTGTAAATGAAGGTCGTTGCCAACCTCGCACTCACAATTTTCTTCGCAAAGGGCGTATTTTATAACACCTGTCCCATCCTCAATTTGATGTACAATACCTTTTTCCTCAAACGCTTTCATAGTCCTAAATAGGGTGCTTCTTTCACTGACCTTAAAATCCTTTTCCAAATCGCCAAGACTGATGGCCACCTCTAATTCTGCTAAACGCTTATAAGTCATAAGGCGCATAGCCGTAGGTCGTATCCCTTTGCTTTCAAGTAGTTGGACTATTTTTTCCATTTGTGATAAAGTGTTTTATAGGTCGTACCGTTTTAAGGAATCTCCAGTTTTAATCTGAAAGGCATCTTCAATATTTGCTATATATATAATACCATCTCCAGGCCCGTCGGTTTTGGCGTTGGCTATAATTGTTTCAATGGCCGCTTGGGCTTCCTCATTTTGGCAGACCAGTTCCAACTTAACCACTGGACTATCTGTTACGTGAAAATCCAACGACGGTCTTGCACCTTTTGATTTGAATGCGCCAGTGCCTTCTGCTTGTGAAAGGGTCATACTTTCAAATCCATTATCTGATAGTGCTTCAATGACTCTTTGGATTCGGTTCGGTTTTATAAATGCTTTTATTTCCTTCATATTATGAATTTTTTAAATTTTTAATCGATTTTGAACCGAGCCTGTTTTCTAATTTTTAACAAACTAATTAAGACGATAAACAAACTCGGAATCAAAACCTTTGGTTTTTCTTGAATTAATGGTCGTGTTCCAGTTCGCCTTTAACCATTTCAGAAGACAGGTTATAAGCTCCTTTGATGACCACTTTGGCATCCGTTGAAACTTCGGCAGGAAGATTGACTTCAACAAAGCCCAAATCAGTTAGTCCAACCGTTACGGGTACCATTTTAAATTTCATTTTGTTCGCTTCCATTGCTTCATCTTCATCCAAAATAAAAATAAAGGATTGCTCGCCTTCTTTTATAATGGCAGCTTCCGGTACTGCAAAACCTTTTTTCTCGCCCTGCACTATGCGTCCTTCCACGTACATACCCGGCAACAGGTTTTTATCCTTGTTCTCAATATCTGCCAAAACTTCCAATGCTTTTGGGTCAGTATTGAAGGTTTTGCCAACAGACCTAACGGTTGCCTTAAGCAGTTCGTCCGGACGAGAAGCCGTTGAAAAATATATCTGTTGCCCTTTCTTGATTTGCTTTATGTCCTTCTCATATACTTTGAAGTTGACATAAATCTTTGAATTATCGCTTATTGAGAACATTTTGGATTGTTGTGCCACATAATCGCCCAGACTAATCATTACTTCATCCACATAGCCACTTATGGGCGTGATAATGGGAACTGCGGAATATATTTGGCCTTCAGCCACCTTGTCCGGGTTGATGCCCAACAGTCTCAATTGGGAACGCAAACCATTGACGCTGGATGTTGTGGAACGAAATTTTGACTGCGCCATCTGAAATTCCTTGCCAGAAGAAACACCTTTATCATAAAGAGTCTGCTTACGCTCAAAATCCTGTTTCAAAAAGACCAGTTCATCATTTTTTTCCTGATAATCCTGTTGAATTGCAATGATATCTGGATGCTCAATATACGCAAGCACCTGTCCTTTGCTTACGTTATCTCCAGGTACAACTTTTATGGAACTCACATTTCCACCAACAAACGGACTGATGTTCGCCTTGTCCTGTGGGTAAAGTTCCAGCGTACCCGTTACCTTAATGTTGTTCCCTAAATTCCGTTCCTCCAGAGGTTTCATTTCCAAACCGATGGTTTCAGCCTGTTGCTTTGTAAGTTCTACAACGCCTTCTTCCTCACTATGGCCTCCTTCTTCTTCGTCGTGACCTTCTTCGCCGTGTGCATCTTCGCCACCTGCTTCGGTTTTTGATACGCCTTCAGCTTCGTTATGCCCAAGTTCAGATTTTTGGCCATCGTTACAACTCATAAACATAAGCGTAAATAATACGGTACTTACTAATAGTATATTCTTCATTTTTCTTCTTTATTATATTATAGATTACCCAACTGATATTGTACCTCAATAGATTGTTGGTTGTATTGATTGATGTATTCCAAATGTGTTTGCTTTATCCTGATGGCACTGTTAAGGATGGTTATATAGTTGACATAATCTATTTCGCCTTCCTTGGATGCCAATTCTGCGGTGGTTATTTGTTCTTCCGCCAAAAGCAATGCGCCTTCTTCATAATACTGCAATATTTTCCGCGTTTTTTCAAGGGATTTGAACAATTGCGACACCCTACTTTCGGTGGTTGCCTTTTGCTCCAAATATTGATTTTCTGCGACCATTGCATCTGCCTTGGCTGCCTTTATCCTCGATTTCTGCGGAAAAAACCATAACGGAATACTAATACCTGCCTGATAGGTATTGAATCCAGAAACATCATCCACTACTTGCCTTCCAAACGATAAACTGAATTTCGGTAGGAGTTGCGATTTTTCAACACCCACATTTGCTTTACTTACTTCGGCGTTCTGCAACGCATATTGCAATATTGGGTTGTTTGCTACCGAGGTAGAATCCAAATTTGCCATAAAATCCAATGGCTCGTAAAAATCGTTCACCGTTTCAATGCTTTCATCCGTTCCCAAATACTGTTTTAAAGCACGTTTGGCAATTTCAATATCATCATAGGCTTGTTGTTTTAATACTTGTATTTGCTGATATTCCGAAGATGCTGCAATAAATTCCAATTTCCCGGTTTCCCCTGTTTCATAACGCAATTCAGCAGCCTCCCTAAAATTAATATAAACACTATCCAGCTGTTCTGCAAAACGCAACTGTGCCTTGTAATAATTAATTTGGTCATAGGCTTGCATCACATTGCGCACCAACTGTTGTTCATTGGCCACATAAAACTTTTCTCCCAAGGCAATACGCTCTTTGTAAAACTTCGATTTTGAAAATCCTGAAAGCAAATCAATGTTGCCCTGTTGCACACCAATGGTAGTCTGTACTCCGGGAAGATTATTGCCATATTCTTCCTTTCCCGTAAAAACTTGCGTACTGCCCAAGTCGAAACTTGTGCCTTTCATAGCCTGTTCACGTTCTATAAAGGCTTGACTTTCTTTAAGAGAAGGATAATTCTGTTTTGCCAAAGCGATGGCCTCATCCACGGTCAAGGTTTTTGGAATTGTTCCATCTGCATTGGTGTCTTGGGCAAAAGCAGTTCCAGAAGCCATCAAACCGCCAACCATCAATAATACGGTTACAATGTTAGTTGATTTGTTGACATAGCTTATAGCTCCATCGTTATTGTTTCGTTCTTTTCTCGATTCGAGCCAGTAATAAAGAATAGGAATAACCACCAAGGTCAGAAAGGTTGCCGTAAGCATTCCTCCAATCACTACTGTTGCCAATGGTCGTTGTACTTCGGCACCACCAGAGGTGGAAACCGCCATTGGGATAAAGCCCATAATTGTTGTAATGGCTGTCAATAAAATTGGACGTAAACGTTCGTGCGTAGCTTCGTATATACGTTTTTTTATATCTGTCATTCCACTGTCTTTTAGTTCATTGAATTTGTTTATAAGAATCAAGCCGTTTAATACGGCAACTCCGAAGAGTACGATAAACCCGACTCCCGCCGAAATACTGAAAGGCATTCCACGAATCCACAAAACGAAAACGCCACCTATGGCTGCCAAAGGTACCGCCATATAGATCATCAAGGCTTGTGAAAATGAATTCAAAGCAAAGTAAAGCAGAACAAATATTGTTAATAGAACGATTGGGACTACAATCATCAATCGGTCTGATGCTCGTTGTAGGTTTTCAAATGATCCGCCGTAGGTTACAAAATAACCTGGTGGCAGTTTAACATCCGTTTCCAATTTTTGTTGAATTTCCTCGACCATCGATTTTACATCGCGCCCACGAACATTCACGCCCACGGAAGTACGACGAGAGGTATTGTCTCTTGAAATCTGCATTGGTCCGGGTTTATAGCTGATATCTGCCACCTCCTTTAATGGTACTTGTGCACCGTTTGGCAGGTCTATATAAAGGTTTTTTAAGCTATTGATGTCTTGTCGATATTCCTCTGCCAAACGAATGACCACATCGAACCGTTTTTCCCCTTCAAAAATCACACCTGCGGCTTCTCCTGAAAACGATGCACTCACATAATCATTCAGCTTGTCAACGGTTACTCCGTATTGAGCCATTTTTGCGCGGTTATACACCACGGTCATTTGGGGCAAACCACTTGTAGCCTCTACGTTAAGGTCTGCAGCACCCGGAACTTTCCGTATGACCGCAGCAATTTCCTGAACCTTATCTGCCAACACGTTTAAATCTTCTCCATATAATTTGATGGCTACGTCCTCACGAACGCCAGTCAGCAATTCATTAAATCGAAGTTCAACAGGTTGTGTAAACACAAAATTTACGCCGGGAACTACTGAAATTTTTTCTTGAATCTTTTCTATGAGTTCTTCTTTACTATCTGCGGATGTCCATTTACTCTTGTCCTTTTCAAGAATAATATAACTATCCGCAATATCCATAGGCATTGGGTCTGTTGGTATTTCGGCCACACCAATCCTTGAAACTACCGTTTTTACTTCTGGAAATTCATTGATTAAATTCTGAAGTTTTTTTGAAGCCTCAATAGATTCTGTAAGACTGCTCCCTGGTTTTATCAAGGCTTGAAAGGCAATATCGCCTTCATCAAATTTCGGGACAAATTCTGCTCCCATATTGCTAAATACAAATCCTGCAATTAATAGCAATGAAACCGCTCCTATAACCACACCAGCCCTAAAGCGAAGTGCAAAATTTAATATTGGCAGATAGATACGATTCAGAACCCCCATAATTTTATCACTGAACCTATCAATCTTGTTTTCAAATTTGGCAAACCAACTATTTTGATTTTTAGCAGGTTTTAAAAATAATGATGACATCATTGGTACGTAGGTAAGGCAAAGAATAATTGCCCCTAAAACGGCAAAACCAAATGTAAATGCCATTGGTCGAAACATTTTCCCTTCCACACCGGTCAAAAACAGAATAGGTGTAAAAACTATAAGAACAATTAGTTGACCGAAGAAGGCAGAATTCATCATTTTACTTGAAGAGTCATAGGCGATTTCATCCATTTCAGCTTGGTTAATGGCGGTTGTGGATTTTTTCATCCGTTGATGAATGTGGAAAACCGCTCCTTCCACGATAATCACCGCACCATCTACAATAATCCCAAAATCGATCGCACCCAAGGACATTAAATTTGCCCAAATGCCAAATTGTTTCATCAAAATAAATGCAAATAATAGGCATAAAGGGATTACCGACGCTGCTATCAAGCCACCACGGAAGCTTCCTAAAAGCAAGACCAAAACAAATATGACAATAAGGGCACCTTCTATTAGATTTGTTTTAACGGTACTTGTGGTTGCCTCAATAAGTTCACTTCGACTTAAAAAAGCATCAATATAAACGCCTTCCGGTAAGGATTTTTGGATTTCTACAATGCGCTTTTCAACATTTTCTATAACGTTACTTGGACTTTCGCCTTTCAGCATCAGTATTTGTCCACCAACAGATTCGTGGCCATCTTGGGTAAACGCACCATATCGCACCTGATTCCCATAGCCCACTTTTTCAGCGACATCCCGCACTAAAACAGGGCTTCCGTTTTGTGTGGTTACAACGGTGTTTTCCAAATCTTCAATGCTACGCGCCAAACCTTCTCCGCGAATGAAATTTGCTTGGTGGTTTTTCTCGATATAAGCACCACCTGTATTGGCATTGTTCACTTTCAGGGCTTCAAAAACCTGATTCATTGTAATGCCAAAACTTTTTAATTTATCAGGATTTATGGCCACTTCATATTGTTTCACATACCCTCCAAAAGCATTGACCTCGACCACTCCTGGAACTAATGCCATTTGGCGTTTTACAATCCAATCTTGAATAGTACGAAGCTCCATTGCATCGTATTTATCTTCGTAGCCCTCTTTTAGTTTTAGGGTGTATTGGTAAATTTCGCCCAGACCTGTAGTTATTGGTGCCATAAATGGCGTACCAAAGCCTTCAGGAATTTCTCCAGCAACTTCGGTTAATTTCTCTTGCACCAATTGCCGGGGAAGATAAGTGCCTGCCTCGTCCTTAAAAACAATGGTAACTACAGACAACCCAAAACGAGACACCGAACGCAGTTCGATAACATCAGGAAGATTTGCCATTGCCAATTCTACCGGATAGGTTACAAACTGCTCAATATCTTCAGTACCTAAATTTGGGGCAACTGTAATAACCTGTACTTGGTTGTTGGTAATATCGGGTACAGAACCCAGATTTATAGTGGCCATAGACCAAATGCCCGTACCTACAAGTGCCACTATAAAGAGCCCAATAATAAACTTGTTATTAATGGAAAATGAAATGATTTTGTTAATCATAGAAAAAGTATTAATTCAGTTTAAACATCGCAATGCAAAGAGATGCAATGCGTTTATGATGCGATACTTACTTTGAAAAGCATCACGGTAGGATATAACTATCCTAAAAAAACTGAATTATACTTTAGGGGGTTGGAAAAGTGATTCCAAATATCTGGAAGTGAAGTTTACTTTATGTAAATTATATTGTTTTTTCTCTTCAAACTTTAGTCGATTGGTTAAAGCCAAATTATTGTTAGCAATAATTAAAACTAAAGGGTGACAGCATTGATTATGGGAATGGACTGGTGTATTCTCCTTATCTGGGTTGTGATGATGCTCTTCATTTTTTGCATCGCTGTCAATGTAATCTTCAACTACATAATCAAGGAAAGAGTCTCCATAAACTTTATGGTCTTGATAATGGGTAATAATGCTTGAAATTTCTTTAATTGGTCCACAAAAGTCCATATCTATGCTTATCCCTTGAAAAAAGAATAAAATTGACATTGATATGGAAAAGAATATTTTCATAAATTTTGACAAAGATACAAATTAATCGATGCACAGGTTGTGCAAAGAAAAAAGGCTTCGGATTATAAAAACCATAAGGTTTCTTGACCAAAAGGTGGTATTTCCTTGCTTTCAAAACGAGGTGCTATTTCTGCAACCATTTCAGGATATTTAATTGTTATTGGTACGTTTTGTTGACGTAAGGATTTCCAATATAGCCTACTAAATTGATACACTTGCTCTATTAGCTTTCTAATCATTTTACTATCATTTAAAGCCTCTGGTGTAGGACTTGATATTTTAAGTTTTATTGGAAATGAATAACTTGAATGACTTGGGTATTTTACAGTATTGTTATACCTCAAATTATTAAAGAGTAAATATTTATATTCTCCTTTAGGGCCAATATTTATATATGTGCCACTCATTGGAATTAACTCACCATTCCAATTTTGGTCAAAAGCAATAATATCTTGTGATTTAGTTTTATTAATATTAAGAACAAAAAGAGGACAAGGCAATTGAAGTTTATCCATCATTTCTAAAACAGGTTGTATTTCTTCATCCTTCATATCCTTATAAAAGTGAATAACTATTTTTTCAGGTATTTGGTTTGTTGGTACGTATTGATAGATAGCATCACTTAATGCACCCCCTAACTGTTTAACATCAGATTTACTGAAATAATGAAATTCATTAAACCTTCCATTATTTTTAAAACTGAATGCACTTGCTACATATCGAATGTTTTCTTCGGTATTTTTAAATGCACCCACACCAATAACTAATTCATTTTTAGGTTTGACATTTAGTTGCCAAGGTGTACCATCTAATTTTGCTAATAAGGCTAATGAAATGTTTGTTAAATCGTATATGAACTTATGTTGATTTCTTCTAAATCTATCAAACTCTATTACTTGAGATATAATTCTTTTATATAAAAGCTGTTCTTTAACCTTGTAATACACTAACTTTTTTTCAAGATTGGGTTCGTGCTTATTAAAAGGACTTAAATAAATAGCAACATAATTAATATTAGGGTCTGATTTAAAATCTTTTATACCCTTTGCAATTTGAGGTAATGGATTTTCTAAATCATCAAATATTATATTGACATTATTATCGAAATGTGCTAAAACACCTGCATAAATATTTAAACCTTTATACCAACTTGTACCATCTTCCAATAATTTTTGCAATGCTTCTACTTCTTTAGCATAACTTGTATGATGTATAAAGAAGAAATGCACATTATCTAACTGACAAGGATTTAAAGGTTTTAAGTTCTTAAAATCTATTTTGGGATTTCTACCAACACCATTTTGGAACAATAAATCATTACTTTCATCAGTTACTTCACCAATGCGATTTATTTCTACTGGCAGGTAATCATCATTATTTACAGGGATAACTTTCTTAAATTCATCACTTAAAATGAAATGTTGAATAAACTTATCAATTTTGTGTTTATAACCAATATATTTATTGGAATCATCTTTGGGTTCTGGTTTAATTTTAAACGCATTACGTAAATCGTTATTCAAAATGGCAAAAGCCTTTGTGTTATCATCAATAAATTCCTTTTCCTTATGATATTTTAATAACCTCATTTTATATACAACTTTATTAAGATTTGTTGTTGAGGTATGTTTTATAATTTCAGAAATAGGTTTTTTAAACACTTTAGCCATACCATCATAAGAAATAACTAACTCACCATATTCACTAACTTCTTTAATTTGTACTTTGACCGTAAACTTATAATACTGCGCGAAACTTTTATTTTGATATGATCTATTACCTATCCAAATTTGATTATCATTCACAAAGTTTTGACCAACAAGTTTTTTAATGCTATTAAAGAATTTTTTGATACGCCAATTATAATAGTGTTTAATTAAGTCGGTTGGTTGTTCCTTTAGATTGAGTGATAAGGGATGATAGCCTTCTTTTTCGTAAATAAACGATGTGTATATGAAATCAGGGTTTTCTTCTTTTATACCAGGAAACAATTCTTCAATATTGGTTGGAAACTTTGTTTTATAGAGCTTTTGAGCATTACCAATTTTCTCTTTACTTAAATAAAAAGTTATTGGTTTGTCTGGTAAATCAAACGTTATGATATTGAAATAAAGTTCCTGACTCATAATACTTGGGTTTATTAATTCTACTTCTTGCTCAATCTATTAATTTTTTGTTCTACAATTTTGAGGATTTCCGTACTGTTCTTTTCATCTTTTAACATAAAGACAATTTTATCTGCCATCCAGAATTGAAGCAATTCATTTTTATTTTGTTTTAATGCTTTAGCTAATGCTTCAGCTTGCTCTTTACGAGCCATACGAGTACCACGTTCAATTTTACTTAAAAGTGCCGTATCAATATTCATTTGAGAAGCAACTTCTCTTAATAATAATTGCTTTTCTTCTCGTATTTCTCTGATGTATTCTCCAAACGTCATTTTGGGGATATTTTGACTTGTCAATATTTGTCTAATGTAAGAAAAAGAAAATAAGAACTAACAAAAAGATATTAACAATTATAAACAGGAAATGAGGAAGTTAAGGATTTGAGGATATGAATAAAAAAACCTCCCTAAAAAGAGAGGTTTCCTTAAATCCTGTATTTCCTTAAAATCCTTATTGTGCTTTTGTGGGATTTGTATAATTGTTATGTGCTTCCCTATGTATTAGACCAGCATCAACAAATTTAGTAATATAGCCTTCTGCTGTTTTATGAGGAATCTTGTTTTTGTCGGCTATATTTAGGTAATCTTGTCTTGAAAATTGATAAGGTAGTGCTTCTAAAAAACGTTCTTTACGATTGGCTCTTTTTACTTCTTTTTGTTCGATAGGTAAATCGTTAAACACCTTACTACTGTGCTTTACTAATACGCTTATCATTTCCAATGTATTTTCAAAATCTATATCCTCACAATATCTTACTTGGTTTACATCACCATCTTCCATAATGCGAAATACAGAAAACAACATTATAATTCTAAATGCTATTAACCCCAAACGTCTAACAGTTGCTATATAGTCATCGGGTTGAAGATTGAGGTATTTGGTTTGAAGCTTCTCAAAAAACACATTAAACTTTTGTTGTTGCTCGGTTGTTAGCCTTACTTCAATATCAGGATTGTTTTTTAGGGTTTTGTATAACCCAAAAAATTCTTTTCCTAATTGGTCGTAATATTCATCTAAACCATTGGTTGTATCAGTTTGAAAAACGTTCTTCCAAGTAGGTTTGATATTCATATAATAAAACATAAAACGACTAAACAAGCCATTTTCAGCACTTGGAACCAATGCCTGAATCTGCTTTGGTGTACCAGACAACACCGTTGACAAACAAGGTCTTTCAATATCTACATACTCTCTGTCCGTTCTACGATAGTAACTAATGGTTTCGTGGTGGAATGCTTTACGAAAACCATCGGAATAATTACCGTAATCACTTTTAAAAGCTTGTGCTAAAGTATCTCCTTCGGTTTCAAAAATTAACCCTCTACCTTCATTATCCGATATTAATTGATAAACACCTGTTACACTATTGTTAGCCGGAATAAACAGCATTCTTTCAGGTGGTTTACTCGGTTTTTCCATAGTTTCACTTTTGCCCTTATTCATATTATAAGTAGCCATTTCAACTTGATGCTGTTGTTTTAGGGTTTTGGATTGTTCGCGCTTTTCTTTGTGAACAGGATTTACCATATTTTTAATTTGGTTTAATCTCCCTTTTCCTGCTGAAGCAGGTGCAGTAACAAATAAATACAAGTTGCTAAACACTTTCCGTTGGTCGTACACACCAAACAATTTAGGAAAACAAGCACTAAATGCTGTTAATGCACCCAACAACAAAATATCACGTTCTTCATTACTGTCTGA
This sequence comes from Mesonia sediminis, assembly GCF_042684705.1. Lineage (NCBI taxonomy): Bacteria > Pseudomonadati > Bacteroidota > Flavobacteriia > Flavobacteriales > Flavobacteriaceae > Mesonia > Mesonia sediminis. Next base: position 25,074 of record NZ_JBHULZ010000040.1, on the reverse strand, counting down.
TGGTTTTACTACTTGTTGCAAAAATGTTGGGATGTTGTTGTAAACTGTTGTAGGTATTGTTGGCAATGGTTGTTTTTCTTCCTCTGGATGTTGCGATACTTCAACAACTTGTTGTTGCTGTTTTGGTTTAATACCAACTTGATGCAAATGGTGGTATAAGGTTGCTATGCTTATACCGTGTCCTTTTGCTTGTAAGCATTTATTATACTGTTCGTCGCATTCTTTATGGTCGTAACCTGAATAATTTCTGCTAATTCTATGGTAGTAATCACGTCCAGCTTCACCGTATTCCTCTGAAATAGCAAAACCAATATCACGCCACTTTTCATAAGTATCAGTAATATCGATACCTGATTGTTCTAAAGCGTTGATATATGTTTCAATATCATTTGCAACAACCGTTGTCGGTTTGTTGTTGATTGGTTTTTTAGGTACTTCTTTTTGCTCTGGAACAGCTAACCAATCTTTCGGGTTGAATATTTTTGTCATAGCTTTTGATGTCTTTTATGTAGGTATGCCAATGGATCGTGGGATAAAAAACACGCTCTGGAAATGTCTTTACCCGATTGGTCAACCTCTATGTTATATGTATGTTTTATGTAATTGGCCACCGCAATAAAATATTCGTTGTGTGGCACTTTAGATATATCGATTCTAATTATCCATTTTAAGCCTTCACCAGAAGGTGATGTAAACAACAATTCGGTATCAAAATATTCATCGTTTAATAATTGTTGTTTTAGTTCTTCAAGATTTTGTAAATGGTCAAAATCGATTGTTAATAGTGATGAATGCTCTATTAAGCTATCATCATTTCGTTTAGAAAACACGCCTGAAAATGTTACATAATCAAAATGATTTGCTTTAAATTTCCGTGCTTCTTTAGGGTCTTTAATCGCTCTAAATTGCTCTGTGATACTTTTATACTTATTGCTTGTAATACGCTCAAATATTTGATGTAATCTTACTTTTTCTGTTGGAAACACATTTCTAATTGGTGCTCTATAAAAACTGCTGTAAGCATACCAAGTATCATCGGGTGCATCTAACCAGGATAATTCATCTTCTTTTTTAACTTCAAAATTTAGATGCAGTTCCTCATTAATTTTAAGTAACAATTCTTCTTCATTAATACTTTTAAAATGATAGGATGCAAAATCGAATACATCGCCTTTAAAATCGGTTAATTCTGTGTCGTAATGGATTGCTTTATTTTCAACAACATTAATTTGTAATGTTGATTTACCACCGTTAAAAGGATTGCGGGTTATCCCACAGTCCCTTCCTTTTAAGGAAAGGACTGTTGATTTAGGATAATACTGCCTTAATACATAAGCATAAATATTTAACCCGTAATGCGTTTTCTTTAAGATACTTTCTTTACTTATTTCCATCGCATTTAAAATTTGGGTTATAATAATTGCTCTGTAATAGTTCCTCTATATCAGATACTTTGTAATAAAATTTACCTTGTATCTTGCTATATGGAATCGTGCCATTTGAACGGAATGTTTGCAATGTGCGTTGGCTAATATGTAGCGTTTGCATTACATCCTGATTATCAATCCACATATCTTTTAAGCGTTCTGCTCTCGTAGCTCTTATTAATTCGATACGTGCTTTTAAATCCTTAATCTCTTGTGAGAGTGCCAAGAGTAAATCGATAATTTCAGTCATAACTAAATCCTTCCTTTTTTGATTAAATAATTAGCTGCCTGTTGCTCGATTTCATCTTGGGAATCCATACGGTTACGCAGTAACCATTGGTCTAACTCCTGACGTTGGAAATAGATTTTTTTACCATTCGGTTTATAGTGTGGAATGGCTCCCGTACTTGTAAGTTTATACAAGTGCGATTGTGATAGTTCTAAATACTGGCAAGTTTCATTGAAATTCAATACTTGCTTTTGCAACGTTTGTTGTTCTACTAACAACTTTTCGATGCGTTCTAAACGTTCAATTATTTTAACGTCCATCTTATTATAAATTTTAATTTAAAAATGGACTTCTGCGCAAAAGTCATCCTTGATTGTCAAGGACATAACAAATATTGAAAAAGGTGTTTGGTATAACAGAAAAGAGAAAAAATGGTATTATTAAACCATTGTAAAACAATAAGTTATATTGTTTTTGGTATTATCTATTTGGTATTAAGTAGAGAAAATACCACTTTTAAAAGGTGAAGTTTTATTTGATTTGGTCAAGCCAAAAATTGGCTTCAACTAATTTTTGATAGGCTCTTTTTTCAGTACCTAAAAATCTACGGTATTCTTTACCTGCATTACTACTTGGCCCATACCTATAAGCAAAGAATTTATAAATGTGTTTAGGCTCTATTTTTTTAGATGGTTTACTGTCAAAAAATATTCTTTCATTAAAATATTTAGTTTCTGTTAACTTAACCATAAAAGCTGCAAGTAATATTTTATTACCTCTATCCTTTATGAAGTTATATTCATCATCTATAATGCCTTTTTCATTTAATAGCTCCTCTAATTTTGCAAATTCTCTTTGTTTAATCTTATTAATAAGTGCGTTATAGGATAAGACATCATTGTTTTCCTTTCTAAAATCACCTTGTATAGCGTTGAAAATTGAACTTTGTTTTACTTGTTTCCTGACCGTTTTTATTTCTGCACCGGAATAGGATTTTACAATTAACTCTTGAGGTGGTTCTTCATTAAAAAATACTTCGTGCAGTTCTTCTATTGTATAAATTTCAGCATCACTTAATTCTGAAAATCGTTCTTGAAGTTCCATAAAAAGCATCATCGCATTTGCTTTTAAAAATGAAATGATATAGGCTTCATCAGATTTATCATTTTGAATTGGCTTTAAAGACAAACTTTCAACAATAACATTATCTGAAATGTAATTTTTAATCTGGGTTAAATAATTTAAAAATTTACGGTGAGCATTATCATATAGAAAAGACAAGTGATCAGCTGTTGAGTTTGCATCAAGTGCATCATTAATTTGATTAAAATTTTTGATGTACTCGTTTTCTATTAATTTTAAATAGTATTTACGCTTGTTAGAATACGCCTTTTTGAAGTCGATTTCATATTTAGGCGTTGTATTGAGGTATTGCTTTTTAAAGCCTTTTAAAAGCTCTTTAAATTGGTTTTCGGTTCTTTTATCATCAGTAACCTTTTCCACATACAGTAAGTCGATAAATAAGTCTTTAGCCATTTGGGTTAAGGTTTATTCTGTAAGCTGCTTGTTTCTTTTTGTCATCAATTACTTTAGCGTAAATTTGAGTTGTTTTCAAATTCTTATGACCTAACATTTTTGATACTGTATATATATCAGTACCCAAAGTCAGTTGTAATGTTGCAAATGAATGTCGCGCACAATGGAACGTGATATTCTTCTTAATTTCTGCATCACCAACCCATTCTTTTAGTAGGTCATAATTTCTCTGAACGTTATTAATATTCTCGAAAACTTTTTTAGTCGATTCGCCTTTTTCTCCTAACAATTCAAATGCTTGTTCGGAAATTGGTAAGGTTTCAGCTCCTTTAGTTTTCTTTTGCTTAAATCTAATAAAATTTCCATAGGTTTCTGAATATTGGATTTCAGACCATTGAAGTTTTGTAATATCTGACCAACGTAAACCTGTAAGGCAGGAAAATAGAAAAGCATTTTTTAATTGTGGATGTCTGCTATCTGTATTAAAAAGCTTTCTAACTTCTTCTAAAGTTAAAAATTCCATATGTGTATCTTCTTCTTTAAAATTTTCAACTGAAATAGCAGGATTGTATTGAATTACTTTTTCTTTAACAGCTTGTCGTAATACAGCTAAAAGCTTTTTAAAATATGCTGATTTTGTGTTTTGGCTTAATGGTCTTTTACTTCTGGAAAGTGCTTTTTTGTCTAAATACTCTTTAAAACCTTCTACCCACTCTTCATCTATTCTTTCAAAAGAAATTCCCGTAGGATGATAATCTTTTAAATGTTTTAGAGTACTATTCCATACACCTAAATTACCTTTACTTTCTGAACGTCTTTCAATCCATTGTTCTAAATACACGAAAAAATTGCCTTGTTTCTTTTCTTTATTTTCAAAACCATAAATATTATTCTGTACCTCTAAATGTCTTTTGGCTCTGATGCTTTCAGCAAGTTGTAAGATTTTCTTGTTTTCTAATTTCTGCGCTTTAGTTAAGGACCCTTTGTCGGGTTCTGGCGTTAAATATAATTTCAAGTACTCGTATTTACGATTACCGTTTTCGTAATAATCAAGATATAAACTAATTCGTTTCCCTTTTCTACGTTGGCGTAAAGTAACTTTCATTTTCCTTATATTTACTGTGTTATACTATGCGTTTTAAGAGTGTTATATGGGCAACAATACGGCAACAAATATAAGCAAAAAAGGGTAGTTTGGCAACAAAAAAGAATACCAAAAACCCTATAAAACAATGATTAATAGGTAGATAACAAATAAAAGAAAGATAATGAATTTCCTAATCGGAATTTCCTCGCAAATGTACTATCTTGGTTTCTTAATCTGAAAATCCTTGCGGATTTTCACGCAACGAAACCATACACAAACCGTTGTAAGTAATGCCGAAAAACCCAGAAACCAAGTGAATAAAACAATATTTGAAATTACCAAAATGGATTGTCCTTCAGAGGAAAATCTTATCCGAATGAAATTGGACGGAATTTCAAGCATTGCGAATTTGGACTTTGATATTCCGAATCGAAAATTGACCGTTTTTCACAGCGGAGAAATTGACCAAATCGAAAAGTCCGTTATCGAATTGAATTTAGGTGGAAAAAAAATCTCAACGGAACAAACCGACCGTACGGAATTTAAAGAAAACGAAAATCAGAAAAAACTACTTTGGTCTGTACTTGCCATAAATTTTGCTTTTTTCATTATTGAAATGACAACAGGAATTATCTCAAAATCTATGGGACTTGTTGCCGATAGTTTAGATATGCTTGCGGACAGTTTTGTGTACGGAATTAGTTTGTTTGCGGTTGGCGGAACAGTAATAAAGAAAAAACGGATTGCCAAACTTGCTGGATATTTTCAAATAATACTTGCGATTATTGGTTTTGTAGAAGTCTTGAGAAGATTTTTCGGAAACGAGAAACTTCCCGATTTTTCAACAATGATTATAGTTTCGATTTTTGCACTTATTGCAAACGGAATTTGTCTTTATATTTTGCAAAAGTCAAAGAGCAAAGAAGAAGCACATATGAAAGCGAGTATGATTTTCACTTCGAATGACGTGATTATCAATTTGGGAGTAATTATTGCAGGAATTTTAGTGCATTATTTGAGTTCTAATAAGCCTGATTTAATTATCGGAACAATTGTTTTTGCATTGGTAATTCAAGGAGCATTTCGGATTTTGAAATTAAGTAAGTGAACTAAAAAAGCACTACTTACAACAACGTGTATAATTAATGGCTGGTTCTCGCCTACTTACGAAAATCCTCGCGGATTTTCTTTTCGGTTTTTATTTGCTAAATTAGGTGTTAAACCACGCAACGAAACCATAACCAAACATCTTACCCTCAATATGAAAAAATTATTTTTAATAACATTATTTTTAAGTTTTAAGCTCTGCTTTTCACAAACAACGGTTGAGAAAAATGATTTATCCGACTGTGCACTTGAGTTGACAAAACAAAAGGTAACTTATGACCCGAGCTACTTTTCAATTGATTATCCTAACGGAGATGTTCCGAGTGACAAAGGTGTTTGTACTGACGTTGTAATTCGTGCTTACCGAAAAATTGGAATTGACTTGCAAAAAGAAGTGCACGAGGATATGAAGGTAAACTTTAGTTCTTATCCAAAAATTTGGGGACTTAAATCAACCGACAAAAATATTGACCATCGGAGAGTTCCCAATTTAATGACTTTTTTTAAACGAAAAGGTGCCGAAAAATCTATATCTAAAGAAGCAATCGATTATAAACCTGGAGATATTGTTTGTTGGAGTTTAGGTGGATCTAAAACTCATATTGGAATCGTGGTAGATAAAAAATCAAAAGACGGAAAGCGGAATTTAATAGTTCATAACATTGGTGACGGACAAGTTTTAGAAGACTGTTTATTTGACTATAAAATAATCGGACACTATAGATATAAAATTTAGATTACACGTACTTAAAATGTATAACCGCAATTACGGCGTCCCGAGCCGTCGGGAGACTACGTCCGAATCTACTCGGAATTGCTGACGTCTGTACTTATCCGAAAATTATTAACTTTAAAACCGTGACTGACGGTTTTTCAAACCCGTTTCCTCATCTTTAAAATTTAATTTTACAGGACAATAGACACAAAAAATTTAACAGAATAAAATAAATACAGACTATGGAAAAACTCAAATCAAATATTTTTTTTAAAATTGGAGTCATTATTTTTTTAATCCTAATCTTGTTAATTCCGACTTCGATGGTTAAAGATTTAATTGATGAAAGAGAAGATGTTCAAACTAATGCAATTGATGAAGTTAGCTTAAAGTGGGGAAGCGGTCAAACAATTACGGGGCCATTTATTTCAATCCCTTACGATCGATATGTAAAGCGGTTCAATAAAAAAGATTCTATTAATGAAATAGTAAAAGTCAAAGAATGGGCACATTTTTTACCAGAAAATTTAGATATACGTGGGGAGATAAAACCAGAAAAAAGATATAGAGGAATTTATGAAGTAGTGGTATATGAATCTAAATTAAAAATTAATGGAAATTTCAATAATATTAATTTTAAACAATTTGATATCGAAAAGGCCAATATTCATTTCGATAAGGCTTCACTGAACTTTGGAATTAACGATTTAAAGGGAATAGAGAAGCAAGTATCTCTAAAGTGGAATAATAAGAATATTTCTTTTAATTCTGGTACATCTAATAAACAAATTGTTTCAAGTGGAATAAATGCATTAGTACCATTGCGTAAGGACAGCATTGTTAATTATGAATTTACAACTGAAATCGACTTAAAAGGTAGTCAATACCTATACTTCACACCTGTAGGCAAAACTACAGATGTTAATATTTCTTCAGATTGGAACACTCCTAGTTTTACTGGAACTTATTTACCTGACGAACGAACCGTTTCTGATCAAGGATTTACTTCAAATTGGAACATTCTTCATTTAAACAGAAACTTTCCGCAAGAATGGACAGGTAGTAAATATCAAATCGAAAAAAGTTCTTTTGGGACTGACTTGCTATTACCTGTTGATAATTACAAAAAGTCTTATCGCGTTGCCAAATATGCGATTTTGCTTTTAGTTTTAACTTATATGACATTCTTTTTTGTAGAAATTATGAAAAAAGTTTTTATTCACCCAATACAATATCTATTGGTAGGTATAGCTTTGATTGTTTTTTATACCCTATTATTATCTTTTAGTGAACATATAAAATTCAATCTTTCATATATTTTAGCCACTGTTTTAACGCTTACATTAATTTCACTATATACAATGGCAATATTAAGATCAAAACAAATTGGATTCTTCATTTTTAGTATTTTACTTATTATGTATACTTTTATTTTTACAATTATCCAATTAGAAGATTATGCTCTATTGATTGGAAGTCTTGGAATGTTTGTCATTTTGGGTATCGTGATGTATTTTTCTAGAAAAATTGATTGGTATGATATTAAACTTGGCAAGGAATAATTAGAATAAAAACTACACCACAAGAACTAAGCCTTTGTATGTCTGGTACAGCTTGCGTCACGTTCTCATAGCCCTATAAACCAAGATAGCTTCGACAGGTTAAGGTAAACCTATTTTAATTACGATCCAATAACCTTGATGCACTGTATCTAGTACAAAATTGTATTAAAAATGTAAATTTGATTTGATATAACGAGTTGCCTACAATTATGAAAAACGTCTATGAAAAAGAGTTTAATAATATTGGTAATAATTGCTTTTGCGTTTCAAAGTTGCGAAAAGGAAGATGATTTAATAAGTCAAAACTGTGAAGCAGATTGTACTGAAATAGTCGGAAAATTGATGACTGATGATGGAACTACACCAATAACAAATCAGAAAATTACTGTTGTCTGGGACAATACAAGCTTAGGATTCGGAACAGTAAGAACAAAAGCGACTGCAAGAACTGACTCAAATGGCGACTTTAGTATAAGTTTCTTTATGCGAGACGACGAATTAGAAAGCGGAATTCATAGAATGAGATTTGATAGACTTAATGAAAATGAATTTCTTCGTTCAGATTTGAATGGAATGCCGTCAATTCCATCTGTTCGGGATACTTTGGTTGTTCGGAACCATAATATTGTTAAGAAAGCTTTTGTGAATTTAACTCTATTAAATCTTGACGACATCCAAGGTAGTGACCGACTTTGGACAAATTTTGAATATCCACGACCCTCAGGTTTTTCTCAATCTATCGATGGCAATATAAGAGGTTGGACAAACGAGTTTGACAGCAATCAATTATTGGAAACAGCAGGAAATCAACCAGTGGTTATTGAAATTGTACGTAAAATTAACGATATAACAACGAGAGAAAACGATACGCTATTTATCGATGCAGGAAAAACTTTGGATTACATAGTTGATTTCAATAATTAAAAAACTAGTGCCAATAACTAAACCTTCCCCCCGCTGCTGCGCGATTGCATCGCGTTCTTCTTGCCTTTTAAACCGAGTCAACTCGACTGGTTAAATCTGACTCTAACACATTCACTCCTCAATAACTTAGTTACACTTTAACCAATAAAGAAATTGTTTTAAAAGTGTATATTTGGGTTGATATAACGAGTTGTGCAAAATATGACAAAATTCACTCTAATATTAACAATTCTGATTTCTTTAAATATTTCAGCACAAGAATTTCAAAAAATATTCTTTGAGGATTTTGTTGAATGTTATTACTCTAAAAAATCAAATGAATCAATTCTAATTTTCAATAAACCAAATGGATATAAAATTGGCGAATTGAATCAATTGACTGAAAAGAATTGTTGGTACAAATTCGCAATTTCCGATTCAAAAAATGGTTGGTTAAAGATTGAAAATATTCTGGTAGTTCCTTCGTGCGGTGATAATGAAGATGCAAATGATTTTAAAAAATATAAAGACAGTTGGATTCTCGCAAAAAACTTAAAAATAAATATTGCGGATCTAAATGTTTCACAAGAGATTGGAATTAAATTCTTTAAAAACCCTAATTTAAATTCTGATATAGTTTATCAATCTGAAAAGTTTATGGAAACAGAACTAATAGAAATAAACGGACTTTGGGCTAAAGTATCATTTATTACTAATGGTGAAAAAAAAATTGGATGGTTACAAAGAAAAGACCAATGTGCTTATCCTTGGACTTCTTGTCCTTTTAAAACGAATTAAAATACTTTGCACAACAACGTTTATCTTCAATCGTGGCTTTGTGTCCTGCGGACACAGACGCTGGCGCGTCGAAGTCATTTCTTTTTACTATCTTCATTTCCTAAATTCCCACAACTGAAAGATAAACAAAACCGTTGTGCGTCATTTAAGAAAACCCGTGAAATACATTAAACTGATTTTAATGTTACTTTTTTTTGGTTCGTGCTCAACGAATAAATCGGTAATTGGTTTATATGGAAAGTGCGGAAAAAATTATTTAGCTTGTACTCAAATTGAACTGAAATCGGACAAAACTTTTGAATATTTCATTTTTATGGATGTTGATGGTGGAACTGTTGTAAAAGGAAATTGGGAGCAAATATCCAAAGACAGTATAAAATTAAACACATTTGAACAACCAAAAAACCCAAGCACGACTTATAGCGGAAAAATAAATCCTGACCGAATTGACAACGTGAAAATCACAATCCGAGATTTAGAATTACCACTTGCAGCAGCATTTATTGTAATTAATGACCAAAACGAGGGAAAAGCGGCTGACGTGAATGGAATTGCGGAATTGAAAGCTCAAGAAATTAAGACGATTACATATCATTATTTAGGACAAAAAGAAACTATAAAAATCGACAATCCGAATTTTAACGAAATAGAAATTATTGTAAGGGATTTGGACTTAAATGCTGTACCAAGATTTTTGACTGATAAAATAATGACTTTAGAAAATGGAAAATTGTTTTTTAACGATGGATATTCATTAAAGAAAACCAACTTAAAAAACAGACAATGGAAATAAAAAACGAACGCACAATAACTAAGCGTTCCCCAATGAAAAATCGGGGCAAGCTGTGTGGCCGGTACAGCTTGTCACGACTTCTTTTTTCGGCAGCCTAACAAGAACGCCGTATTGACTAACCCGGCTGTTTGTCGGTTGGTACTATGGGGATTAATCTATTGCTGTGCTGCTCTTTTAGAGATGATTAGCCACATTTCTTTTCTTAGCGGTAGACTTAGGATACCCAAAAAGCTTATAAATTGCACCTCTTTGCGTATTGAATGGTTTATTGCTATCCCCGCTAGTGCGCGGTTGCATCGCGTTCACCTTGCCTTTTAAACCGAGTCAACTCGACAGGTTAATGATGACTCTATCTTATTTACATCGCAATTAGCTGGTAGCGCTTTACCCAGTACAAAATTGTTTTAAAAGTGTATATTTGGGTTGATATAACGAGTTGCCACCAATTAAAAAATGACCTCGGAAAACTTCAAAATTGAACTTCTAAAAACAAATTGGATATCTGAAACAGATACTCAAACTGACTTATGTGCTCACGGACAAATACGAGTGAATATTGGAAATGAAATTGTTGTTGACCAAACCGAAAATAGTGGCTGGACGATTAGTGCAACCGCTCAACTCTTACTTCGTACTTTGGAACGGAATCACACAAAGGAAAATCCCGTTGGAGACCAATTAGTCCCTTGTTGTGGACACTTTTTGGTATTTGAAAATGATATGGAAGAAGTTTATATTGGAAGTTGTCCGACTGGAATTGATTGGGAAGTTACTCACGAAAACGGAATTGTAACGCTGAAAACAGAAAGCGGAACTGAAACAAAAATTGATTTTGAGAATTATAAAAGCGAAGTTTTAAGTTTTGTCGATGAAGTTGAGGAGTTTTATAAAAATAGTCCTGAAAAAGAAATCCCGGAAGACGAATTTGACCGAAGAGGATATTTGCAGTTCTGGAAAGAATGGAATGAAAAAAGAAATAAATGGAAAAAATAACTGGTGGCAACAACGTATAACGCGTATTGTGCACGGCTGGTTAACAGTATTTGATTTCTTACAGATTTATAACAAAACTAGCTTTAACTGAAAAATACGTAACTTCACAAGCGCACAACACGAGGCGTTATACAATCCCGTCAGACTGTCTCAAAACCTCTAATTTTGTATTGAGTATTCGGGTAGCTACCTGAGAAAATTTTAGAATACTTGATTCTCATAAGGTTGTTTTGAGTTTTGAGACGGACTGCCGTTGTGCATAATGCAAAAAATCGTGCTAAATTCAACATTTGAACTAAAAAAGCCAACCGCACAAACAGCACATTTATTTTTTTGCCAACGCGAAATACCAACGCTAAAAAAATAAAAGAGCTGTTTTTCGCCAACGCTCGAAAAAAATGATACATTAGGAAAATGCAAACCGAAGAAGAAATCCTAAAAATAAAAAAAGTAAAAAACACCGCAGTCAGAACTGTGGTTTTACGTCATCTTTTGAGCCAAGAAAAAGCACAATCGTTGAAAGATATTGAAAACGCATTGGCATATACTGACAGAAGTTCGATTTTCAGAACGCTGAAAACATTTGAGGAAAACAAAGTTATCCACAGCATTGAAGATGGTTCTGGAATGACCAAATATGCGGTTTGTGCCAAAGGCTGTAACTGCGACCCAAAGGATTTGCACTATCATTTTTACTGTACAAACTGCGATAAAACATTCTGCCTTTTCGATGTTCCAATTCCTCAAATTGAACTTCCTCAAAACTTCAAACTACAACAAGCTAATATGGTTGTAAAAGGCTTGTGCGACAACTGCAACAAGTAATCTTTGCAATCGAGTTGCAATAAAAGGAATTTACATTTGTACTATTCTTTTAAATCAGAATAAGCAGATGAAAAACATATTTTTAAACACATTATTTTTATTCGTATCAATCATATCGTTCTCACAGACGAGCGATATTTCCATTTCTGTTAGCGATGCAGGAACCAACGAACCATTATTGGGTGCTACCGTCTATTTTGAAGAATTAGCAAAAGGAGCAGTAACAGATTTTTACGGAATTGCCACATTTACAGAAATCCCAAATGGAAACCACATTATAAAAATTTCATACATAGGCTTCAAAACCATAGAAACTACTATTGATGTTGGAACAAAAAAGGAGTTCGCTTTCAAGCTCGAATCTGGAGGTAATGAACTTGACGAAGTTGTCATACAATCTTCAAGAAGTACACGAACTGTTAGAAAAATTCCAACTCGAATTGAATTTATTGGAGCGGAAGAATTAGGCGAAAAAGCAGTAATGAACCCGACAAATATTTCAATGGTACTTCGAGAAAGTACAGGCATACAGATGCAACAAACTTCGTTAAGTAGCGGAAATACCAACATTAGAATTCAAGGTCTCGATGGACGCTATACACAACTTTTGAGAGATGGATTTCCACTTTATGGCGGTTTTTCCAGCGGTTTGAGTATTTTACAAATTCCGCCATTGGACTTAAAACAATTTGAAATAATAAAAGGAAGTTCATCAACACTTTATGGTGGTGGAGCAATTGGAGGTTTGATAAATATGGTATCAAAAACACCAGATGAAGAACCAACTTTGGATATTATGTTGACACAAACACAAGCGTTAGGAAGTACTGCGAATGTATTTTATAGCAAACGAAATGAAAAATTTGGTGTTTCACTTTATGGTTCAGGTCATTATCAAAAAGCGTATGACCCAGAAGATGATGACTTTAGTAACTTGCCAAAAACAACTTCGATTTCATTCAACCCAAAGTTCTTTTATTATCCATCGGAAAAAACAACATTTTGGTTTGGCTTAAACGGAACGTATGACGACAGAATTGGTGGCGACATCACAAAAATTGAAAGTGGCGAAAATGGCGTCCATCAATATACCGAAGAAAACGTATCGAAAAGATTGAGCAGTCAAGCGGTTTACGAAACTCAAATAGATTCCGTCAGTTCATTAACTATCAAAAATAGTATCTCGTTCTTCGACAGAGAACTGACCATTCCCGATTTTACATTTGACGGTAAACAAACCAATACATTCACAGAAATAAACTATCAAAAGTCAGCCAATAAAACTGATTGGATTTTTGGTGCAAACCTATATGCTTCTGATTTTGATGAAAATGATAATGCAACTTTGCAACGCGACCAAACGGATATAACTTATGGAGCATTTGTAAATAACATTTATGACATTTCGGATAATTGGATTTTGGAAACAGGATTGCGAGCAGATTACAATACCGATTTTGGCTTTTTCCCGCTTCCACGAGTTTCATTGCTATACAAAAACGATAGCGGATTTTCCAGCAGAATTGGTGGTGGTTTAGGTTACAAAATTCCTGATATTTTTACAGAAGAGGCGGAATTTATCAATTTTGAAAATGTACTTGGTATTGATAAATCTTCACTAAATGCGGAACGTTCTTACGGTGTAAATCTTGACTTCAACTATCAAACACGTTTATTTGAAACAATTGGTTTTTCTATTAATCAACTGTTTTATATAACTGCGATTAATGATGCATTACTGTTAAATTCAACTGATAATGGATTTTTCCAATTTGAGAATGCAACAGATGAAATTTTGAGCAAAGGTGCTGAAACAAACATCAAGTTTACCTATAAAGATTTTCGTTGGTTCTTGAATTATGCACTCATTGACACAAAATTGAATTATTTGGCTGGCAATCCACAAAAACCTCTAACTGCAAAACATAACGCAGGAAGTGTTTTGATGTACGAATCTGAAAAATGGCGAATCGGTTATGAAACGTTTTACACAGGAAAACAATTTTTGTCTAATGGAACAGAAACAACCGATTTTGTAACGATGGGATTATTGTTAATGCGAAACTTTAAATTTGGTAGTGCTTTTGTGAATTTTGAAAACTTTACCGATAGAAGACAAAGCAAATTCTCGCCTTTGGTTTTGCCACCACACGACAATCCAGAATTTCCCGAAATCTATGCACCAACAGACGGTTTTATATTTAGCGTTGGAATAATTATCAAACCTTTTGGAAACGAAGATGACGACTAAAATGAACAAAACAATTTTTGAAATCAGTAAAATGGATTGTCCTTCCGAGGAAAATCTAATCCGAATGAAACTGGACGGAATTGAAGAAATCAAAAATCTCGATTTTGACATTCCCAACCGAAAATTGACCGTTTTTCACGATGGTCATAACGACCAAATTGAAAAGTCAATTATCGAATTAAAATTAGGCGGAAAGAAAATCTCGACCGAAGAAACCAACAAAAAAGATTTTGTAGAAAACACCAACCAAAAAAAGCTACTTTGGATTGTACTGGCGATAAATTTTGTCTTCTTCATTATCGAAATGACCACAGGGCTCATCTCGAAATCAATGGGATTGGTTGCCGATAGTTTGGATATGCTTGCCGATAGTTTTGTTTACGGAATTAGTTTGTTTGCGGTTGGCGGAACAGTAATAAAGAAAAAACGGATTGCCAAACTTGCTGGATATTTTCAAATAATACTTGCGATTATTGGATTTGTAGAAGTCTTGAGAAGATTTTTCGGAAACGAGAAACTTCCCGATTTTTCAACAATGATTATAGTTTCGATTTTTGCACTTATTGCAAACGGAATTTGTCTTTATATTTTGCAAAAGTCAAAGAGCAAAGAAGAAGCACATATGAAAGCGAGTATGATTTTCACTTCGAATGACGTGATTATCAATTTGGGAGTAATTATTGCAGGAATTTTAGTGCATTATTTGAGTTCTAATAAACCTGATTTGATTATCGGAACAATTGTTTTTGCATTGGTAATTCAAGGAGCATTTCGGATTTTGAAATTAAGTAAGTGAACTAAAAAAGCGCTACTTACAATAACTAAGCGTTCGAATGCCTGGTACAGCTTGCATCGCGCTTTCTATCCCTTTTAAGTCAAGTCAACTCGATAGGTTAAGGTAAACCTATTTTAATTACGAGCCAATATCCTTGATGCATTTTATCCAATAAGGAACTGTTATTAAAAGTGTATATTTGGGTTGATATTACGAGTTGTGCAACATTTATAAATCAAAATTTTTAGTGACATTTGAATTTTATTTTGGTTTTGAAGTTTGATTATTATTTGAAATAGTTTATTGATGAGAGCAAAATTTATCTTTTTATTTATAGTTTTTTATTGCAATATTAGTCAAAGTCAAAATCTATATACTTTAAAATCATCTGAGGATAATTCACCTATAAAATATGCTTATATTTATGCAAATAATAATATATTAACTTCTAGTGATTCTTTAGGCATATTTAAAATTAAAGATAAATACTTAAATTCAACAATTAAGATAGAAGCACTTGGTTATAAAACTCTTGATAGTGTTCCAATTAAAAACACATCAAATATTTTAATGGAAATTAAACCAATTACATTAAGTGAGGTTGTTTTAACTCAGAAAAAAAATTCAAAAAAATATAAATTAGGAAAAGCTAAAAATGGAAATGTAGGCATTGTTTGTACTATTCAAAATAACACCATATCACAAGTTTCTAAATTATTTAAAAAACCAACTCAAAATATAGTATTCCTAGATAAAGTTAAGTTTAAAACATTATGCTCGGATAAAAATAGAATATTATCAGTATTCATTTATTCCGTAGATAACAATGGTAAGCCAGGTAGAATCCTTAATAATGAAGACATAATATGCAATTTAAAAAAAGGGCACAACGCATTTGAATTAGACTTAAGCCATTTAAATATAACTTTTCCTGAAAAAGGTGTTTTCATCGCCTTGAATTATATTTTTTTGAATCAAAATAAATGTTTTCCTAATAAAAATAATAACTGGTATTATTATGAACCATCAATTGACGCAATAAGCGTTGATAATTATACTGATAGTTGGTATAATATTAATGGTTTATGGAAAAAATCACAAACATATAGTATTAGTATGCAGTTAACCGTAACTAACTAGTAAGTTTCTATGATGACTGGTTTTGCGAAATTAAAAAGTTATATCAACAGAAAAAAGCGAATTTTGAATTTAACGAATAAAAAACGTTGCACAATAACTAAGCGTTCCCCAATGAAAAATCGGGGCAAGCTGTGTGGCCGGTACAGCTTGTCCCAACTTCTTTTTTCGGGAGCCTAACATGAACGCCGTGTTTACTAACCCGGCTGTTTGTCGGTTGGTACTATGGGGATTAATCTATTGCTGTGCTGCTCTTTTAGAGATGATTAGCAACATTTCTTTTCTTAGCGGTAGACTTAGTATACCCAAAAAGCTTATAAATTGCACCTCTTTGCGTATTGAATGGTTTATTGCTATCCCCGCTAGTGCGCGGTTGCATCGCGTTTTCTATCCCTTTTAAGCCAAGTCAACTCGACAGGTTAATGATGACTCTATCTTATTTACTTCCCAATAACCTAGTTGCATTTTATCCAATAAAGAAATTGTTTTAAAAGTGTATATTTGGGTTGATATAACGAGTTAGCACCAATATGAAAATGGAAACAACTTTACAAGTTTTAGAAATAATAAATTACATTGCAACTATCATTCTTGTTATTGTAGCAATAATCGGATTGCAACAACTAAAAATATCTAAAGAAACAAGAAAAATAACTTCAAAAAGAGAAGCATTCAAAATTGCTGCTGAACAGTGTAATTTCTATTTGGAGAAAATTATTCCTGAAATCAATAAATTAAATAAAGTGATTGAAAAAAAAGAACTTGATTTCTTTTCTAAATCACAAGTGAATATTGACGGAGAGAAGATATCTGTTGTTCCCTACACCGAAAATGATTCTATTGAAAGATTAATTGATAAAGGAATAGATGAAGTAATGACTGTCAGCAATCTATTAGAAAGTTTCTCTCTTTATTTTGTTTCTGGAGTTGCTTCAGAAGAAGTTGGATTTAATACTGTTGGAAATACCTTCGTTTATTCAGTGAAAAACTATTTACCTTTTTATATTTCTATGTCGAATAGTGGAGCTTACAAACACACATTATCTTTATTTGTAAACTGGAACAATAAAATTGAATTAGAAAAACTTAATAAAGAAAAAGATAAAATAGAAAAGAAATTAAAAGGAAGCAAAACGGTAACAATAAAAACAATAGGAACTGAATAAATACTGGTGCTAATAACTAAGCGTTCGTGTGGCCGGTACAGCCTAACATGAACGCCGTATTGACTAACCCGGCTGTTTTTCGGTTGGTACTATGGGGATTAATCTATTGCTGTGCTGCTCTTTTAGAGATGATTAGCAACATTTCTTTTCTTAGGGGTAGACTTAGGATACCCAAAAAGCTTATAAATTGCACCTCTTTGCGTATTGAATGGTTTATTGCTATCCCCGCTAGTGCACGGTTGCATCGCGTTCTTCTTACCTTATCACCAAAACTAGCCTCAACAAGTTAATACTGCACCTGTCTTATTTACATCGCAATTAGCTGGTAGCGCTTTACCCAATACAAAATTGTATTAAAAATGTATATTTGAGTTGATATAACGAGTTGGCAAACATTTGAAAAAAACGAAATGAAGATAATTCCGTCTGATAAAATTGAAATAATAACTACTCTTTCAAATCAAGAAGTTAGAAAAATATTAGCGGAAAATATTCGACCAAAAAAAGGATTGAAAATTGGATTTGACAAATCTCATAAAAAGGAATTGTTTGAAGGAAATTTTGAACAAGACAGGTTTGAAATTCAACGAATAATAACAGGTCGGAATTCTTTTCTTCCTCAAATCAAAGGAAAAATTCAACCGAATATAAATGGAACCAAATTAGTTGCGGATTTAAAAGTTCACACTTTCGTAATTGTGTTTATGCTATTCTGGCTGACTTTTGTCGGATTTGCCTTCATTATGGGAATTATAGGAGTTATAAATCAAGGAACTAATCCTATTTTGCTGATTTTTCCATTAATAATGATTGGTTTTGGAATTGGACTGGTACATTACGGATATAATAGTCAAAAGGACAAGTCTATAACTGATTTAGAGAAAATTATAAACGGACAACTAAAATAAAAAACGTGCTACAATAACTAAGCGTTCCCCAATGAAAAATCGGGGCAAGCTGTGTGGCCGGTACAGCTTGTCCCGACTTCTTTTTTCGGCAGCCTAACATGAACGCCGTATTGACTAACCCGGCTGTTTGTCGGTTGGTACTATGGGGATTAATCTATTGCTGTGCTGCTCTTTTAGAGATGATTAGCAACATTTCTTTTCTTCGCGGCAGACTTAGGATACCCAAAAAGCTTATAAATTGCACCTCTTTGCGTATTGAATGGTTTATTGCTATCCCCGCTGCATCGCGATTGCATCGCGTTCTTCTTGTCTTTTAAACCAAGTCAACTCGACTGGTTAAATCTGACTCTAATTTATTCATTCCTAAATAACTTAGTTGCACTTTATCCAATAAAGAAATTGTTTTAAAAGTGTATATTTGGGTTGATATAACGAGTTGTAAGCCATTTAAACCCAAAAAACAGATAGAATACTTATGAAAAAGAACTTTTTGACATTAATTTTAGGAATTCTGATAATTTCTTGTTCTTCAAACGATGATAACACCGAAACAATGAGTCTAGAAGAAAAAATCCTTGAAGGCACTTGGAATTTCCAAAGGCACGGAGAAGTATGCTCAAATGGATTTGATTTAGGTGAAGGAAACGCATATGAATTTAGGTTTTTAACAGACAATACTGTTGATTTCACTGACCCTGGATACTTAACAAGTTCTCATTATGAATTAAATGGAAATGAATTAATACTTGAGACAACTTATACATTACCCTCAGGTAGTACACGAGAATTTATTGGAAACTATATCTATTCAGAAAATAATGGGAATTTTACAGGGACTAATACATTTAATGCTTACGATGATGGTGAAACTCTTTGGACTTGTAACGGAACAACAAGTATTTTCAAATAAAAAACGGCTTACAACAACGGCTATAGTTCATTACGGCTGAAATTCCTAATCGGAATTTCGAGCCTTTTTGCTAAATTTATGGTTACGGCGGAATGATACTCGCGTACCATTCCGTAACGAAACCATAGCCAAAACCGTTGTGGGTAATGTAACCAAACCTTATAGAAAGAAATGAATGTAGAAAGTTTACTTAATAAGATTAAGATATTTACAGAGTTAGTTATCGACTCTGGATTTAAAAGAGATGTGATTGACTATAAACAATCAATAGCTCAAGCTCAAAACCAGAATTTAGTCTTTATGAAAGGGCTTTCTCAAAGTATAAAGGAGAATCTGATTTACTTTGAAAACAATTCCCTTGATAACGAATTAAATAGTGTTTTACGAGAGAATGAGCCATTTACTTCTCTAAATACATTGGAGGAATTAGAAGAATTGGATACGGACAAAGAAATTGATGGTCAACAATATTTTCAAAAGTTCAATCAAATTTTAAATAGACTTCAAAATGCAATACAAACAAACGAATCTGAACTAAATACAGTCAAAACAACTTTTGACAAATATGTTTCAGAAGATGATGAGTATGACGATGACGGAGAACAAGCCGTTATGTCTCTGATATTCAAAGACCTTAAATCCACAGGAAGCTTAAAGGAATTTTCAAGAGTATTACATAGATGGAATAGAACTTTACTTATTTACCATACTCTATTAAAATCTGAATCACCAAAAGAAATTTCGCTTGTTGAAATTCAGAATGGTTCAATAGATGTAATCTTTAATATAGACTTTGATGTTGCCATAGATTTGACTGAATTAATCAAAACTGGATTAAAAGTTTACGGAGCATATTTATTGTATAAATCCAAAACTGCTAAAGAGATTATTGCTTCATATATGGGTAATAAAAAACTAATTGCAACGGAGAAAGAAAGAGAAAAATTAATGTTAGATAATATTAAGGATTCGATAAAATTAAAAGCTCTTGAACAACATAAAGAAAATTTAAAAACTGATTCGCCACCGACAAAAACTGGAGCAACTAAAAAAGCAGATGAAGTAGCGAAAGTTATTACCGACCATATCGTAAAAGGCAATGAGGTTAAGCTGTTAACACCACCTGAACCGGAAGAGGAGGATAAACCAGATATGTCAACTGAATTAAGAACAGAAACTGCAACTGTAAGAGAAAGGTGGAAAAAGCTGGACGAGAAAGAAAAACAATTATTGCTCGACAAATACACAATTAAGGAAGAAGAAGAAAAAAAGGATGAATAAAACACTACCCACAATAACTAAGCGTTCCCCAATGAAAAATCGGGGCAAGCTGTGTGGCCGGTACAGCTTGTCCCGGCTTCTTTTTTCGGGAGCCTAACATGAACGCCGTGTTGACTAACCCGGCTGTTTGTCGGTTGGTACTATGGGGATTAATCTATTGCTGTGCTGCTCTTTTCGAGATGATTAGCAACATTTCTTTTCTTAGCAGTAGACTTAGGATACCCAAAAAGCTTATAAATTGCACCTCTTTGCGTATTGAATGGTTTATTGCTATCCCCGCTAGTGCGCGGTTGCATCGCGTTCTTCTTGCCTTTTAAACCGAGTCAACTCGACTGGTTAAATCTGACTCTAACACATTCACTCCTCAATAACTTAGTTGCACTTTATCCAATAAAGAAATTGTTTTAAAAGTGTATATTTGGGTTGATATAACGAGTTAGCAATAAGTTAAAATAAAAATGGGGAAATTAGCCGAACAGGAACCATAAAACAATAGTAGGCACAAACTAAATTTAAATAATTATGAAAAATTTAAAATTATCATTACATTTTTTAATTGCACTTTTTGTTAGTGCGGTTATATTTACAGGTTGTTCAGTAGACAATGAACAAATTGAAGAGGAAGTAGCAATTGATGAAAAGTCTTTAAATGAAAGTTTAACTTCTTATCAAAATTACACCGAATCAGAGAATAGAACAGCTGAAATTGATGGCTACCTTGTCAGAGAAGTTTTTGTTGGGGATGAAGAAATAGCTAGCAGGTACATCTTTGAAAGTACCCAAGTAGAAGAAACCGGAACTTATGTAGATGTAGACAGAGAAAACTTTACCTTAACTGTAACAGACATAGAAACCGCTGAGCAAGTTGTTTATAATGAAATAAATCAATTTTATGAATATGGACCAACAGACCAGTTTGATATTATTAGAATCATAATAAACCCTACCTTTCCAGACCCCATTACTGGAGAGCCTCAACCAGTTACACTAGGTTGGCGTTATTCTTATGGCTCTTGTGTAAATGGTGTAAGAGGTGTGTATAGAGCATACTATATTCTTGGTTTTAAAATTACTAAAGAAGAGCGTGTTATGGATAAGAACAACCCTAACAAGCAAGAAACTGTCGGATGTAATGAAGAGTACCAACCATAAATTAATCAATAACGGTACTGTTACATTTAGCAGTACCGTTTTTTAATAAAAGCAAATGAAAAATGCAATTATTTATATTTTACTGCTATTAACTTTAAATAGTTTTAGTCAAAAATTTATCGTTGTAGACAATGACACTTACGATTTAGTCGAATCTGTTTCCTTTACAATTTATAATGATAAAAAGGTTGTTTACCAAGGTATAACTAAAAATAATAAAGCAACTCCAATTCCGGAAGGTCTACAATACAATAAAATAGAATTTACTAAAACAGATTATAAAAAGCACACTATAGAAACAGAAAATTTGAATGAAGCCGTTTACCTATCTAAAGAATACATACAATTAGATGATCTGGTAATTTCTTCAAAAAAAGAGGGCTCTATTATTTTGGGGGAATCAAATAGAATTATAAATTCTCAAAGTAGATTTTTAGTATCAAATAAAGATTCTGGTATAATTTTCAGAAACTATATAAAGAATTTATATATTAATCAAACTACTTTTTATGTAGACAAAGTTAAATATAAAACTGCATATAAAATTCACTTTTTTGAAGTCGAAGAAAGTTTGCCCTTTGGCAATCTACAAACGCTTCAATTTAATAAAAAAATATATTCAACCGATACACTTTACTTAAACCCAAAAGATAAAAATAGAATTGAGATTGAACACAAAGAGAATATTGTATTTGAAGAAAACAAAACAGTATTTGTTTGTATTGAAGCCTTATATTATTTAGATGAAGATTATAATCAATTTATACCAGAAAATAGTGATAGGACTAAATTGAAGTTTCAACTATCTAATGAAAACAACTATTATGCTAAGACTGTAGACGCAAATTCAGGTAAAGTATCTCTTGAATTACGTAATTCAAATCTTATGGTTAAATATGATTTTGCTAATTACCTATTTAAAACCCCACATAAAAGTATTCTTATAACTCCTGCAATACAACTACACGTAACAGAGACAAAATTATAAAACAAAAAACCTATTGCTAACAGCGTATATCGCAAATTGCTACGGATTTATCCTCACGGATAAATCCTCACGTGTTCGAAATGTTTGCGTTTTTTAGCTATCTTAGTCCCAACTCGACCGCAACTTGGATCGATATACAAAACCGTTATGCCACATTAAAATCAGCATTACGGTCAAAAAGGACTGACCATCCATTCTTATGTGAGTGATGTCGTTTCAAAAAATCCATCACAATATTTTAATTAAAATATAATAATCTAGCTTTCTAAATAAAATGAGAGCATAAAAATTTTAAGATGAAGAATCAAAAATTAAATTTGAGCCTAATACTATTAGGCATTGTATTATTTTTCGGCTGTTCAAGAGATGAAGTTTTGAACAACGAAGTAAAGAGTTTAGAAAAAAACGGGCAATTAAAAGATGTTAATAGGTCTAAAACTTCTGAGGAATACGAAATGCAAACCAATTCAACAGAAGGTTGGTATTTTGATATTATCAATTCAAACAATGCTACTGCTGAATTTAATGCATTGTCAAATGAAGAAAAGGCGAATTTTTGGGTTATCAAATACAATATATTTGAAGAAAATTCCGAACTTTCCGATGAACAAATGCAGTATTTGAACATTTTATCTAGCTTTGTTCACGACGCCCATCTTAATCAAAACTACAATGAATATGAATTTAATGTATTGAATAAACACATCCTTGCGGTGTTCGAGCCTAATCAAGTAATCGACTTAATATATTACCTCGACACCCCGTCATTAGGTGTCGAACCCAATGCGTGCTTTTGGTGCAATGAAATTGTGGATCCAGGACCTTGTGAAATAAAAGAAAGGCCTCAAGGCGGTTATTACCTGGCAAGAAATGCCACGGTCAAAAAATATCGTTTTGGCATTGCTATGGGAGGAGGTTCAGTTGAAGTTCCTTGCACTTGGCAAGAATGGGTCGCAGAAGGATAAATATTTTGAATGAACATAACCTCTCGGATATATTGTCGGAGAGGTTAAAAATTTTTTAATTATGAACAAATATTTTTTGTTGGTTTTTCTGTTTCTTTTATTAATGTTCAACTTGGTAAGCGCGCAAAAGCACTATTATTTTGTTTCCAATAATGATTTTGATACCATCTCCAATTACAAACTTAAAGTATACAACCAAACCGACCCGATAATATATCTTCCTGGAAAAAATAATGCGCTTGACCTGAGCCTAGAAAAGATTGAAAAAGCCGACTCCATTGTTTTGTATTTTGATTATTGGTATCAAGAAAAAATTCCTAAAAGAAAATTTGATAAAAATCTAATTTATATAAATAAGCAATTGTATTTGGAGGAAGTGGTAGTGGTAAAAAAAGAAACTAAGACAATAGGTACATTTAATAAAAATATTAAAGGCATAAACACGCAAAATTCTCGTGGCGATATAGTGAGTTTCGAATTAAAACAACCCATAGAGATTGAAAGTTTCAGCATTTTAATTCACAAAAATAAAGTTGAAAATTCGGC